>NZ_NTGA01000030.1 GCF_002289575.1 Dietzia natronolimnaea | reverse complement strand
TGACCTGGCGATTTGCGTTTGGGTTCACGTCTGCGTAACTTATTGGAGGTCGCCGAGAGCGAGTGCGGGCCGCGAGGTTCGGGCTGGTGGAGGCGGTGTGCTCCGGATGGTGGTGGGCGTGCCTGGTTTGACTGGGTGGGCCGAATGCGCTAGGCTGGAGAAGTTGCCCCGAAACGGGCGGCGGAGGATTAAATGCCCTCGTGATCTGGGTGGTCGGTGACCGTCTGGGGAGCGGTGTGGTGGTGTTGTTTGAGAAC
>NZ_NTGA01000003.1 GCF_002289575.1 Dietzia natronolimnaea | reverse complement strand
CCCGACTCCCGAACACCCGCTCCTACCAGTTGGCGATAATGCCGATAGCGGTGGGCCCTGCAGCGATGCTGTCGATCGTGCCGCCCGGGTGCCGGCCCCGGCGCGGTGTTGTTCTGTCGCACTGTCCCCGGTCGCCCCGCCCGTCCACTGAGGTCGCCGCCCCGTCGACGCGGTTTCAGCCGACGTTCGCGCGGGCCGACTCCATCGTGCGGAGACGCCCTGTGGGCGGTCTGGCCCCGGTACCCGCTGGCCGCGGACTTTGACGGGCGGAACCAGTCAGACGGGTGGAATCCAACCTGACGGGTTAAGCGCCGGCCCCTCGGGGCAACACCGGGGCGGCTGGTTAACTACGCTCAAAACGTCACTGTGACGTTTCTAGGGGCGCTCCCCGTGAGGCCGGGCGACGAGCCCCGAGTTATCGAGGTCCCCCAGCGCCGGCGGGTACGGGCGGCCGCCGGTGATCCCACGGCACCGCCTGCTCGAGCTGACCGGCGAGGCGCAGGAGCATGGCTTCACCCCCGAGCTGTGAGATGAACTGCACCCCCATCGGCACGCCCTCAGCGGTCCGGTGCAGAGGTAGCGAGAGCGCCGGTCGACCGGTGAGATTGGCCAGCTGGGTGTACGGGATCCAGCTGAGGTTGTTGTTGATCATCGACTCCACGAGCCCCGAGTGTCGCAAGAGTCCGGCCGTCCGGGTCCTGAGCAAACCCTTCGCCGCACGGTGAGCGAGTCGCGGGGTGTCCAGCGCGCCGATACGCGGCGGCAGGTCGGCCAGCGTGGGCGTGACCAGCAGGTCGTAACTCTCGAAGAACGCGGACAGCCGCCGCACGTGCTCGTGTCGACGCATCACCGTGTCGACGTACTCGACGCTGCTGTGCGCTCGTCCGAGGGCCGCCATGATCTGCGTGTCCAGCTCGAAGTCCCCGTCCCGGCATCCGGTGCGCCTCTTGACGTCGTCGACCTGCCACGCCAGCACCACGAACCAGGTGGTGAGGAAGTCGCGCGCCAGCGCCAGGTCGTCGATCGGCTGTTCGGCGAGCATCTCGACGTCATGACCGAGGTCGGACAGCGTGCGTGCCGCCGCCTCGACCGATGCCGAGGCCTCCGGGTGTGGGTCGGAGTTGATCGAGGACGCGGTGCACACGCCGATCCGCAGCCGCCCCGGTTCCTTGCGGACCTGCGAGAGGAAGTCCTCGGTGGGCATCCCGGGGACGTAGGGCCCGCTCGGTTCGCCACCGGCCAGTACATCCAGCATCGCCGCAGAGTCGCGGACGGACCGCGAGATCACGCCGTGCGTCGCCGCACCGTGCATCGCCTCCCCTAGTGACGGCCCCATCGGCACCAGGCCCCGGCCCGGCTTGAGCCCCACCAGGCCGCAGCACGCGGCCGGGATGCGGATTGAGCCGCCGCCGTCACTGGCCCCGGCCACCGGGACGACACCGGCCGCCACAGCGGCGGCCGAGCCTCCCGAGGAACCGCCGGGCGTCCTGGAGGTGTCCCACGGGTTGCGGGCGGGCCCGAAGAGGTCCGGTTCGGTGATGCCCTTCGCGCCGAACTCGGGGGTGTTGGTCTTGCCGAAGATGACGAGCCCCGCGTCGAGCCAGCGCTGGACCACGGTGGAATGCTCGACCGCGGGGACGTGCGACAGGGGCCGTGAGCCGCCGCTGGTCGGCACTCCCCGGTAGTCCTGGCCCAGATCCTTGATGAGGAAGGGAACGCCGACGAAGGGTCCGTCGAGCGGTTCCGTCACCCGTTCGCGGGCCCGGGCGTCCATCCGGTGGACGATGGCGTTGAGCTGCGGGTTGACGGCGTCCGCCTGCTGCACCGCGACCTCGAGCAACTCGCTCGCCGTCACCTCCCCCGACCGGACCAGGGCGGCCAGGCCGAGGGCGTCGTGGCGACGGTACTCATCGATACGCA
Source organism: Dietzia natronolimnaea (assembly GCF_002289575.1). Taxonomy (GTDB): domain Bacteria; phylum Actinomycetota; class Actinomycetes; order Mycobacteriales; family Mycobacteriaceae; genus Dietzia; species Dietzia natronolimnaea_A. The sequence goes on along the minus strand of NZ_NTGA01000003.1, from coordinate 7,414 downwards.
TGGGGTGTGAGTCTACCCAGGGCCGCCCCGGGGGCCGGGCCAACGACAGATCACGCACACTCGAGAGATGACCCACTCGATGTTCCCCCGACCGGCCCGGGCTCTGGCGTGCCTCGCACTCGCTGTGTCGACTGCCGCCTGCGCATCGCCGTCCGGCGAACGCGACCCGTCCGCCTCGATCCCGGCGGACTCGTCGCAGAACCTCACCAGCCACTCGACCGTGCTGGACGAGCGGACCCGGACGTGGACGGTCTACCGTCCGCCGGCCGCGGTGGACGACCCCTCGGCACCCGTCCTCCTGGTCATCCATGGGACCGGGGACACCGCGTCGGGGATCCGCAACGGGATCGGACCCGATCTCGAGCAACTGGCCGACGAGGAGGGGGTCACCGTCGTCTACGTCGACGGTCACCAGAACAACTGGAACGAGTGCCGCGTCGAGGGTGACTGGCCCGCCAAGGTGGAGGACCTCGACGATCTGGGTCTCATGCGTCAGGCTGCCGAGTCGGTGGGGACGACCGGCCCCGTCTACGCGGTGGGCTTCTCCTCCGGCGGTCACATGGCGATGCGCCTGGCCCTAGAGGCGCCAGACCTGGTCGATGGGGTCGCGGCCGTGGCCGCAAATCCCCCGACCGCAGGCAACCTCGGTTGCGAGGTGCAGGGTGACCCGGTCCCCATCATGTTCGTGCAGGGGCGACAGGACCCGATCAACCCGATCGACGGTGGTGAGGTCCGCGTGGGATCGGGACTCACCGCGGTTTCCCGGGGCGAGGTCATGTCCGCCGTGGAGGGTGCGGAGTGGTTCGCCCGACACAACGGGGTGGCAGAGGGCCCGGGGACGCCGTCGACCAGTCGGGAGGCCGACGCCGAGACCCTCACCTGGGAGGGGCACGCTCCGGTCCGGCTGGTGATGGTGGACCGCGTCGGCCACTCCTTCCCCACCCTGTCCGGCAGGTGGGGCCGCGACGGAGGGGCCCGCTATGACGCCCCCGGTGAGATCTGGAGGTTCTTCTCCGAGCTTGAGTGAGAGAATCGGATTCACTCGGACGACTGTGGGGTCTCGGGCATCAGCGGGATCGGCGATCAGGGGCGTCGGTTCCGCCACGCGCGCCACGCCCCGGTGGACCACAAGGCCCACGCCACCAACAGGGGCTGGAAGAACAGTCGGACCAGGCGGGCGCGGTCGGTGTCCAGTCCGAAGGCGTCCGTACCGGTGACGTACTGCGAGATGTTGCCGGGGAAGATCGCAACGAAGAAGCCGGCGGTGATCCACCCCACGGCGGGCCGGACCCTCGAGGGGGCCAGGATGAGCGCGGCGCCCAGCCCGATCTCGACCACCCCGGAGGCCAGCACCACAAAGTCCGGGTCCAGTGGTACCCAACCGGGCACCTGGGCCTGGAACTCCTGGCGCAGAGTGGTCAGATGCCCCACTCCGGCGCCCGCCAGCGCTGCGCCGAGAGCCCAGCGACCGACGTAGCGGACCGCCTCCCCGGCCCGGCCTCCACGACGAGTCGCCTGGATGCCTGTAGGGCCGGCCGGTCGGTTGTCCGGAGTTCGGTTCATGGCAGAAGTATTGCGCACAATTCAATTGTGCGCAATCGACTTCCGAGAGACACTGGGTGGATGAACGCCGATCTCCGCCTCGACCAACAGGTCTGTTTTGCCCTCTATGCCGCTTCCAGGGCGTCGACCGCGGCGTATCGTGAGGCCCTGGCTGCAGTGGGGCTCACCTATCCCCAGTATCTGGTGTTGTTGGCCCTGTGGGAGGAGGACCGTCTGACGCTTCGACAGTTGGGCGAGCAGATGTACCTCGACTCCGGCACCCTGTCCCCACTGATCTCGAGAATGGAGACCGCCGGGCTGGTCTCTCGCAGCAGGGAGGGCAGGGACGCCCGAAGCGTGACCGTCGTGCTCACCGATGCGGGCCGCGCACTGCGCGAGGAGGCCGGCCGCATCCAGTGCGCAGTGCTGGAGAAGCTGGACATGCCTTCGGAAGACCTGGTCGAGCTACGCCGACTGGCGCGGAGCGTCGTCTCCGCTCTGGAGCGTGCGGGCGCCGACTGATCGACGCCTCGTATTCAGTCAGGCGTGCGGCGCAGGATCAGGCCGCGGTACGTTCTGCAACCTGAGCTGGCCCCTGGCCAGAACTTTCCCGCTCTCGGACTGGTTGATCACCACGTCCCACAACTGCTGGCTGCGCCCCTGGAACAGGGCCTCCGCGAGTACCTCCACGCGTCCACCGGTCGATGCCCGCAGGAAGTCGGTGGCGTTGTGGATGCCCACGGCGATCTGGCCGGAGTCGGTCACGGCGGCGCCGGCGCCCGCGCCGCCCGCCGATTCGACGATGCTCGCGTAGACACCCCCGTGGACGGTCCCCCAGGCGGTGAGGTGGTCGGTTCCGAGTTCCGCGTGTCCTCTGAGGGTCGTCGAGGTCACCTCGTCGACGACGAGTCCGGAGGCCCGGACGAAGGTACTCGCGTCATCAGAAGAGGCATCGGGGAACCCGTCGGAGGCGGTCATGAGTCCTTTCTACCCGCACCCGATCACTGCTCCGCGGCCCTCGCCACGGGTTGACGCAGGATCGTTCGCAGTCGAGCCGGTTCGGTCCTGCGCGCGTCGGAGAGATAGATCTCGTGATGATGCCCTGAGGCGATGAATCCGCGGCCGGGGATGACGTCCTCGTGCATCCGGGCGATCACCGGCGCTTCTGCGTCGTACGGCCCGACGTGCAGGGTCTGCAGGGCGGTGCCCTCGGTGAAGTCCTCCACGCGGATCCGGTCCACCGCGACGTGGGGCTTCCTCTCGGTCACCGTCTCGAGCGCGGCGACGATCATGTCTGCGGGAACCCAGTCCGGCTGCCAGATCATCATGGTCCATTCCCACGCGTCCTTGTTCCGCGCGGTGAACACCTCGAGATCGCGGGCGTACCAGAGTCCCTCGAGTGGGGCGACGGTGTGGACGCGCCCGAGCTCGCCCTTCGCCGCAGCCCGCACCGCATAGGAGCACGTGTACAGGGCCTCGATCACTGTGGCGTAGTCACCGGAAGTGTTGGGATCGCCGTGGCCGTCGGCCATGAGGAACCGCATCGAGGGCACCTCAATCACGTCGAACCAGCCGACTCGACCGTTGTAGAGATCCTTGCGATCGCGCTTGATGTCGAAGGAGTCCACGGTTCACCCTTCGCGAAGCTCGTCGATGTGCCGGCGGTAGACCTCGGTGAGGTCGTCGATGTACGCGCGATCCCACCTGGGGGTGATGTGCTTGCTGCAATTGGCGTCGGCGGCGACCAGGTCCACGACGACCGCCCGCTCCACATGCCCGGTGTAGGTCCTCTCCCCCATCACCCGCAGGCGCTCCACCAGCTCGGGGTCGCGGTCCGGCTCGACTATGCGGGCGTGGCCGAACACCTTGAGCCGGGACCGGGTGGGGTAATCGACAAAGAGCAGGCAGACGCGGCCGTCGTGGTCCACGTTGCCCACCGAGACGTACTGACGATTGCCGCGGAACTCCGCCCACGCAAGTGACGTGGGCGTCAGGACGTGGACGAAACCCGCGGGACCGCCGCGGTGCTGGGCATAGGGCCATCCGGTTTCGGTGACGCTGGAGAGGACGAAGTGGTCGGCGCGCCTGATCAGCGCGGAGTCGGTGCCCTCGAGGCTGAACTCGCCGGCCTCCGGCGGCCGGGTGAGTCCGACCGACGCCTGCCGGGCACGCGCGGCGGGGCCGAACGCGATCTCCGGATAGCGGTTGGCGGGCACGGGTCCAACCCTACTCCGCCCACACGCAGCGTCAACGCTGGTTGACGACCGGCCGTCGTCAATGTAGGTTGACGACCGAGGTGAGGGATGTGGAGACGACCTTCGATGACGACGACGACAACAACGACGGCGACGCGCCGAACCCGGTCGCGCGTCTGGCCGCGATCGCGGAGGCGAAGACCGCCCTCGCGCGCGAGGAGTCCGCGGCGGTCCGGCACGCCCGGCTGCACGGCTTGAGTTGGGCGGAGATCGGGGTCGTCCTAGGAGTGAGCAAGCAGGCGCTGCACAAACGGTTCGGTCGAGCGGGCTGAGTGACGGCGGACCTCAGCTGGTGGCGGGTTCGCCGCTCTGCCCCACGTACTGCGCGAGGTGCTCACCGGTGAGCGTGGATCGGGCCGCCACGAGTTCGGTGGGCGTGCCCTCGAACACGACGCGGCCACCACCGTGTCCGGCCCCGGGGCCGAGGTCGATGATCCAGTCGGCGTGGGCCATGACGGCCTGGTGGTGCTCGATGACGACGACGGACCTGCCCGCGTCGACCAGCTGGTCGAGCATGCCCAGCAGGTTTTGGACGTCGGCCAGATGCAGGCCGGTGGTCGGTTCGTCGAGCACGTAGACCTCCGCGTTGTCCGCCATCTGCGCGGCCAGCTTGAGCCGTTGCCGCTCCCCGCCGGACAGCGTGGTCAACGGCTGTCCGAGACGGACATAGCCCAATCCCACATCGCGGAGCCGGAGCAGTATCTTGTGCGCGGCCGGGATCCGGGCCGGTCCCTCGCGGAAGAACTCCTCGGCCGTGGCCACCGACATCTCGAGGACCTCACCGATGGTGCGCTCCCCCAGCCGGTACTCCAACACCTCGGCCTGGAAACGCCGCCCCTCGCACTCATCGCACATCGTGGCGACCCCCGCCATCAGCCCTAGATCGCTGTAGATCACTCCCGCACCCTTGCAGGTGGGGCACGCACCCTCGGAGTTGGGGCTGAACATAGCGGGTTTGACTCCGTTGGCCTTGGCAAAGGCTTTCCGGATGGGGTCGAGCAACCCGGTGTAGGTGGCAGGGTTACTGCGGCGGGACCCGCGGATCGCGGCCTGGTCTATCGCGACCACACCGGGCCGCGGGGACACCGCCCCGTGGATGAGCGAGCTCTTCCCGGAGCCCGCCACACCGGTCACCACGCACAACACGCCCAGCGGGATGTCGACGTCCACGTCCCGGACATTGTGGGCGGTCGCGCCCCGCACCTCGAGGTGGCCGGTCGCCTTGCGCACCTCAACCTTGAGCGACGCCCGGTCGTCGAGGTGCCGGCCGGTGACGGTGCCGCTCTCCCGGAGCCCGGCGACCGACCCCTCGTAACAGATCTCGCCCCCCTCGGACCCCGCGCCGGGCCCGAGGTCCACCACGTGATCGGCGATAGCGATGATCTCCGGCTTGTGCTCCACCACGAGCACGGTGTTCCCCTTGTCACGCAGCCGTAGAAGCAGGTCGTTCATCCGCTGGATGTCGTGTGGATGCAACCCGATCGAGGGTTCGTCGAAGACGTAGGTCACGTCCGTCAGCGCTGATCCCAGATGCCGGATCATCTTGACCCGCTGCGACTCGCCGCCGGAGAGCGTGCCGGCCGGCCGGTCCAGCGAGAGGTAACCCAGCCCGATCTCTACGAAGGAGTCCAGGGTGTGCTGGAGAGCCGCGAGCAGCGGGGCGACCGACGGCTTGGAGAGCCCGCGCAGCCATTCGGCGAGATCGGTGATCTGCATCGCCGAGGCGTCGGCGATGTTCAACTCCCCGATACGGGAGGACCGCGCGCCCTCGTTGAGGCGGGTACCGTCGCAGTCGGGGCAGGTGGTGAACACCACCGCCCGCTCGACGAACGCCCGGATGTGCGGCTGCATCGCCTCCACATCCTTGGCCAGCATCGACTTCTGGATCTTCGGGATCAGACCCTCGAAGGTCACGTTGATCCCGTCGGCCTTGATCTTGACCGGATCCCTCCGGAGCAGATCGTGCATCTCCTGCTCGGAGAAGTCCCGGACGGGCTTGTCCATGTCGAAGAACCCGGAGCCCGCGTAGATGCGCCCGTACCACCCGTCCATCGAGTACCCGGGCACCGTGATGGCGCCCTCGGCGAGCGACCTGGACCTGTCGACGAGTGCGTCGACGTCGAAGTCGGACACCGACCCACGTCCTTCGCATCTCACGCACATCCCGCCGGTGATGGAGAACTCCGCCTTCTGCCGGGTGCCGTCCGCCTTCTTGAGGGTGCCCACCCCGCTGGCAGAGGCGACGTTGAACGAGTACGCCTTGGGTCCGCCGATGTGCGGCTCCGCGAGCCGGCTGAACAGGATGCGCAACAGGGCTCCGGTGTCGGTCGCCGTACCGACCGTCGACCTGGGATCGGATCCCATGCGCTCCTGATCCACCACGATGGCCGCGGTGAGACCGTCGAGGAGGTCGACCTCGGGGCGCGCGAGGGTGGGCATGAAGCCCTGCAGGAACGCACTGTAGGTCTCGTTGATCATCCGCTGGGATTCGGCGGCGATCGTGCCGAAGACCAGGGAGCTCTTGCCCGAACCGGAGACGCCGGTGAACGCGGTGAGCCGGCGTTTGGGCAGGTCGACGTCGACCGACTTCAGGGTGTTCTCCCGCGCCCCCCGGACACGGATGACGTCGTGTGAATCGGCGATGTGGTCACTCACGGGGGCATCTCCTCGCTGCGGGTCTGCGGTCAACCGTAGGTGCCGAAAGACACCGCCCGCGGGTTATCCGGTGGCCCGGTTCACCTCAGGCGCTCGTGTCACCTCAATCGCTCGGCGCGCCGGGCAGCGGCCACCAGATCTCCGGACATCCGCGCCAACTCGGCGGCGTCCTCCCCCTCGACGATCGCGGTGTGCAGGTCCTCGCACGCACACCTGAGCTGGAACATGCGGTCCATGAGATCCGTCGACTCGGCGTCCGAGAGCACCACCGTCCCCTCCGGCAGCTCTCGAACCCGCAATGACTGGCGCTGCTCATAGGCGCGCTGACGGCACGAGCGACGGCAGTACCGTCGTCGTCGACCCGTGTTCCCCTCGTCGACCGGACGCCCGCACCACGCGCACGAGGCCTCACCCCGCCGGGGCGGGGGGAGCTCGGTGGGGGCGTCGGTGTCCACGGTGGTCAGGGTACCGAGAGGGTCCCCGGCTGGCCTGCTGCCGTGTGCCGTGGGAACATTTGGGGGGTCACCTGGCGTTACATGACCAGGAACACGACAGCGTCGTGTCACAGGATGTCATGTGGCAGTCAGCTGGACAGACGGACGAACACGGTAGAAGGAGTTCGCATGGCAGATCGAGTCCTCAGGGGCAGCCGCCTCGGTGCGGTGAGCTACGAGACCGACCGGGACACCGATCTCGCGCCCCGGCGGATGGCCAAGTACCAGACGGAGAACGGCGAGGTGTACGAGGTCCCGTTCGCCGACGACGCCGAGATCCCCGGCACCTGGATGTGCAAGAACGGCCAGGAGGGCCAGCTCATCGACGGCCCGTCGGTGGAGGTCAAGAAGGGTAAGCCGCCGCGCACCCACTGGGACATGCTCCTCGAGCGTCGGTCGCTCGACGATCTGGAGGACTTGCTCAAGGAGCGGATGGACATCCTCAAGAAGCGTCGGCGCGCCGGCGCT
>NZ_NTGA01000029.1 GCF_002289575.1 Dietzia natronolimnaea | reverse complement strand
AACTGGCGTGTTACTGACCCACGCTCCTAGGTGGAGTACCCGCGCGTACGTGAGGCTCTTCGCCCGGTCCTCGTTCCCCTCGAGCGCGAGGTGGACCCGGTGATTTCCCAGGAGATGCTGGGATGGGCCACACCCGCCCAAGTGGTCTCGCACCGTCTGGATGACCTGCTCCCGACCGGCGGCTCCGTATCCGTTCGCGGTCTCGGTAAACATCTCTCGCAGCCCGGCCCAGTCGCGGGTGTCCAGAGCGGTGGCGACGTCGGCCAGCCGTTCGATGATTCGATCCCTGTCACTCATCATCCCTCTTTCGTAGCAGGCATTGCAGGGTGATCTCAGCTGTCGTCGCTAACCTGGCGCCCATGACTCACTCCGAGGTCACTCTCTCGACCGGCCGCGTCCGCGGCACCGACCTCGGTGACGTTGTCCGCTTCTACGGGATCCCCTACGCCGAGGACCCGGTCGGCGACCTGCGCTTCGCTGCCCCGGCCCGCCGGGAACCGTGGGACGGGGTCCGAGACGCGACCCGGCCTGCCGCCACCGCCCAGCGGCTGAGGTTCGACCCCGACCCGGCGATCCCCGAGCCGATCGTCGCGGGGAGCGACATCCTGCACGTGGACGTGTGGGCACCGGCGGAGGACGGTTCCCACCCGGTGCTGGTGTGGATCCACGGAGGCGGCTGGGAATCGGGGTCCTCCCACCAGCCCTGGTTTGACGGGTCGACCTTCGCTCGCCGCGGGATCGTCGTGGTCTCGGTCGGCTACCGCCTCGGCGTGGAGGGCTTCACCCCGTTTCCCGACGCCCCGGACAACCGGGGACTGCTCGACTGGATCGCCGCACTCGAGTGGGTCCGGGACGAGATCGCCGCGTTCGGCGGAGACCCCGACCGGGTGACTGTCTCCGGTCAGTCCGCCGGCGGGGGAGCGGTGCTGTGCCTGCTGGGCTCGCCGCCGGCGGCAGGGTTGTTCCACGGGGCGATCGCGGCGTCACCGGCGGTCCTGCGGGCCCCGGCAACACACCCGCCCAAGGGGGTCACCGCTGAGGGGCTGGCCGCCGGGGGGCGCGGCGCCGTCGACGAGTTCCACCGGCGACTGCGACGGGAGAACCAGTTCACGCTCCCGTTCCGGCCGGTGGTCGGAGGTGAGACGGTCCCCGTCCCTCCGCTGGAAGCCGTCGCGGCAGGGCAATCCACGGGAGTTCCGTTGCTCATCGGCTCCACCGCGACGGAGTTCGAGGCCGTCTCGGACAAGCTCCCGGGCCCGGCGCTGGTGCCGGGGGCCGCGTTAATGGCGTTGTCGCAGCAGCTCCCGAGGCAGGGGCTCAGGGCGTTGGCCCGGCAGTCCAACGGCCGGTCTCTGCGACGTAGCGTGGGCGCGGTCATCGACGCGGCCGCCATCCACTCCACGGTGGCCCGGGCCGCCGAGACGAGGGTCGCCGCCGGAGACCCGACCTGGGTGTATGACTTCTGTTGGACCGGGGGCAACGGACCCAGGCACTGCGCCGATCTGCCGTTTTTCTGGGCGGTCCCGGACAGTGAGAACGTGGAACGCTATCTCGGTGCACCGGCGCCGGCGAGCCTGGTCGAGGCGATGCACGACTCGTGGGTCTCCTTTGTCACCACCGGCGACCCGGGCCACCCCGCGTACGACTCGCCCGATCGGGTGGTGATGGCGTGGAACGACCCGCCCGCGCAGGTCCCCGACGGTCTTTCGGCAGTGCGCGCAGTCTGGTGGCCGGAGGCCCGGTGAGAGGTCTTGCTACGATTGCGCCGCACGTGCCGGTGGACGTTCCCGGCGCGTGCGGGGGGCTATAGCTCAGTTGGTTAGAGCCGCGGACTCATAATCCGCTGGTCGCGGGTTCGAGCCCCGCTGGCCCCACCAGAAGGGCCGAGTGGGCCACCGTCGCGGTTCGATCGCGCAGGGTCCTCCACCCGCACCGGGGCGGTCGACTATATGTTCTTCCCCATGAACCGGACGGGGGCCATCGGCGATACCGCGCGCGGGGTCGGTGCCGTCGTCGTGGCGTCAAGCCTGTTCGGCCTGATCTTCTACCTCTCCGGGGTGATCGACGCCTCCGCCGAGGTGGTCTTCGGGTGGCGGATCGTGGTGACCTTCGCCTGCTACAGCCTCGTGTTGCTCTTCCCCTCGGGGCGAGCGATGGCCCGTGACTCGTGGTCGGCCCTCACGCGGACGTGGTGGTCTCCACTGGTGTTCGGGCTGCTCTGCGCGCTGGTCGGGGTTCAGCTCTGGCTGTTCTCCTGGGCACCGCTGCACGGCCATGCCCTGGATGCGTCGATCGGGTTCCTGCTCCTGCCGCTGGCCCTGGTGATCGGCAGCCGGGTCGTTCTCAGGTCGCGGGTGTCCACCTGGCAGTGGGTGGCTGTGGGGATCGCCGCCGTCGCCGTCGTCGTCAACATCGCGGTGACGCCCAGCGTGTCCTGGGTGACGTTGGTGATCTGTACGGGGTACCCGGCCTACTTCGTCGTTCGCCGCCGTGTCGGTATGGACACGCCGATGGCGTTCGGGTGGGAGGTCGCCGCGCTCACGCCTCTCAGCGGGTGGTTGATCTGGTCCGGCACCCAGCATCCGTCGTCGATCGCGGGGACCGTCGCCCTTCTCTCGGTCGGCCTCGCCGGTGCGGCGGCGATGGCGGCGTACCTCGCCGCGTCGAGGTTGCTCCCGCTTCCCCTGTTCGGGCTCCTCGGATACCTGGAACCGGTGCTGCTGGTCGCCGTGGCGTTCGCGCTCGGGGAGACGATCCGGGGGGTCGACACCGTCACCTTCGTCCTGCTCGGCCTCGCCCTGGCCCTGCTCGCGGCGGAGGGCTACCGGGCGGACCGACGCCGCCGGTCGAGCGGCGTATCACCGTGACCGCCGATCAGTACGCAAGACCCATCCGCAGCGCACCCACCGCTTCCGACAGCGCGGCGCGGGCGAGTGGGGTGGCACCGACGGCGTTGACGAACGGGTGGACCATCGTCGAGTGGCGACGCAGCGAGACCGTGACCCCGGCGTCGGCCATCTTCCGTGCGTAGGCCTCGCCCTCGTCGCGCAGCGGATCGAAGCCGCCGGTCGCGACGTGTGCCGGGGGTAGGCCCGAGAAGTCCTCGGCCAGCAAGGGGGACGCGCGCGGGTCGAGACGGTCGTCGTCCGAGCGCAGGTAGGTGTTCTCGTAGAAGTCCATGTTCTTCCCGGTGAGGAAGAAGCCCTCGCCGAACAACTCGAACGAGCGGGTCCGCGCCGACATGTTGGTCGCGGGGACGAACAACAGTTGGAAGTCGGGGGTCTTCTCGCCCGCATCGCGGGTCTGCTGACACACCACCGCCGCCAGGTTGCCGCCCGCGCTGTCCCCGCCCACCGCGATGCGCGTGGGGTCCACCCCGAGGGACTCGGCGTTGTCCCGCACGTAGCGGAACGAGGCCACGGCGTCCTCGGCTGCCGTGGGAAAGAGGAACTCGGGGGCCAATCGGTAGTCCACGCTGAGCACCTTGAGGCCACCCATGCGGGCGATGTACCGGCAGGTCGCATCGTGCGAGTCGATGCTCCCGAGCACCCACCCGCCGCCGTGGAAGTACACGAGCATCGGCAGAGGGTCGTCGCCGTGGACGGGGGAGTACAGCCGGGCGGGGAGGTCGGCGCGGGCGGTCTCGTCGTCGGGACGGTCGGTACCGGCGAGCGGCAGAACGAGGTCCTTGACGACGGCGAGCTCGATCCGGTTACCCGAGACGGTGTACGCCGACCGCTCGACGGTCTCGCGCGCCTTCTCGAGCGGCATGTCCTCGTACTCGCCCTCGGACAGCAGGGACATCACGCGGACCCCCGCCTGGAAGTGCGGGTCCAGGACCTGGCCGTCGATTCGTCTGGGAGCGCCACCGGCCAGTTGGATCACCGGAGCGGGCACCGAGCCCGAGGCGGTCATGACGGCCTTGGTGAGGCGGTCGGTGATCGAGGGGCGGAAGGTCCTGTGTCCGGACATCGGTGAGCGCATTGCCACATTGTGCCGAGGATGGAGAGGATGATCGAGAGGATTCGACGAAGGGACTGGTCATGCGTTCAGATTCGGACCCGGTGGTGCACGTCGAGGGCCTGGTCAAGACGTTCGGTGCCACGCGGGCGCTCGACGGCCTGGATCTGGAGGTGCGGCGCGGCGAGGTTCACGGCTTCCTGGGCCCCAATGGCTCTGGAAAGTCCACCACCATCAGGATCCTGTTGGGCCTCATGCGGTCCGACTCGGGTCGGGCGACCCTGTTCGGGCGCGATCCGTGGCGGGACGCGGTCGAACTGCACTCCAGGTTGGCGTACGTCCCGGGGGAGGTGACGCTGTGGCCGCGGCTGACCGGGGGCCAGTGCATCGACATCCTGGGTCGAGCGCTGGGGGGACTGGACCCGGCACGCCGCGCGGAGTTGATCGACCGCTTTCGCCTGGACCCGACCAAACGCACCCGCGACTACTCCAAGGGCAACCGGCAGAAGGTCGCGCTCATCGCGGCCCTGGCGTCCGGAGCCGAACTGCTCGTGTTGGACGAGCCCACCTCCGGTCTCGACCCGCTGATGGAGAGGGCGTTCCAGGATTGTGTCCGGGACGCAGTCGACGGCGGTTCCACCGTGTTGCTCTCCAGCCACATCATGGGCGAGGTCGAAGCGCTGGCGGATCGTGTGAGCATCATCCGCGACGGCCGCACGATCAGCTCGGGCACCCTGGGCGACCTGCGTCGCCACACCACGACGGAGGTCCACGCCGTCACCGACACCGACCCCCGCGCACTGGAGGCTGTCGGCGGGGTCGACGGTCTCCGGTACGAGCGCTCCGGGGACGGGCGGTTCGATGTCCGTTGCCACGTGCCGGCCCAGCGGCTCGGGGAGGTGACGGGGATCCTGCACGCGGCCGGGATCCACACCCTCACCGCCACCCCGCCGAGCCTGGACGACCTCTTCCTCAGCGCCTACTCGGGCGCGGGGGCAGCCGAGGGATCTGCCGAGGGGCCTGCGGATGCGGGCACGACCGCCGGCGGGCCACGGTGAGCTCCGCGCTGGCCGGCACCGGCCTGCTGGTGCGGATCGACCTGCGGACGGGGTGGCGGTCCGCGGCCGCGTGGGTCCTCGGGTTGGTCGCGCTGTACCTGGTCACCGGCGTCTCGGTCGCGGCGCTGTACGACACCCCGGAGAAGCTCGCCACCTACTCGGCCTCCCTCGGCGAGGCGATGGTGATGCTCAACGGCCGGGTGGCCGGACTCGACACCCTGGGCGGGGTGATGATGAACGAGTACGCGTCCATCGCCTCGTTCGCGATCCCGATCATGGCGATCGCCCTGACCGCCCGGTCCACCCGCCGGGAGGAGGAGACCGGCAGGACGGAACTCCTGCTGTCCGCCAGGACGGGTCGGCTCGCCCCGGTCACGGCAACCGTCGTCGTCGTCGCCGGTGTCTTCCTGCTCCTCGGCGCCGGGATCTGGGCGTCGACCCTGGCCATCCCGGTCGACCGGACCGGTGCCGCGTTCTACGCGGCCTCGATCGTCGCCACCGGGTGGGTGTACGCCGCGGCCACGGCGGTGCTCGCGCAGGTGGTGGCCCATAACCGCACCGTCTGGGCGACCAGCCTGACCTTTGCCGGCCTCACGTTGGTGCTGCGGGGCATCGGGGACACCTACGAGAACTGGGTGAGCTGGACATCGCCGCTGGGGTGGCTCGGACTGGTCCGCCCGTTCGGTGATCCCTCTGCCCTCCCGCTGTTCGTGGCCGTGGTGGCGGCCGCGCTGCTGTCCGCTACCGCCCTGTGGCTCTCCGGGCGCCGCGATCTCGGCGAGGGGTTGGTTCCCGCCCGCACGGGGCCTGCCTCGGCGTCGAGGTGGCGGGCGTCCGAGCTCGGCGTGGCGGTCCACCAGCACCTCGGCGCGCTCATCGGGTGGACTCTCGGGGTCGTGGCACTCATGACCATGTACGGCGCCCTGATGAACGTCGTCGTCGAGGCGATCATGTCCAACCCCGCCCTCGCGGACTTCCTCGTCGCGTCCCCGGCACTCGTCGATTCACTCGTGCAGATGCTCGTGGTGTTCGTCGGCATCCTCGGCGCGGGATTCGCCCTGCAGACCCTCGGCGGACTGCGGGGTGAGGAGACCTCGGGGCGGTTGGAGCTCGAACTCGCGGCCGGGCGCTCGAGGTGGTCGGCGCTCGCCCTGCACACCGCGGTCGTGGCCGCGGGAGCCGCAGTCGTCGTCGTGGCGGGGTCCGCGGCGTTCGCCCTGGCCACTGCCGTCGCCCTCGACGACCCGGATTCGGTGGGTCGGATCGTCGCGGCCGGATCCTGGCAGGTGCCCGCCGTGATGGTGTTCGTCGGCCTGTCGGTCGCCCTGTTCGGACTGCTGCCGCGCGCTCAGGCGCTGGCCTGGGCGGTGTTCGCCGTCTCGGCCGTCGTCACGTTCATGGGTCCCACCCTCCGGCTCACCGAGTCCCAGATGCGCCTGTCACCGTTCGGGGCGGTGGGTCGGGCACCCGTCGGACCGGTCGACACGATGGGGGTCACGGTGCTGGTGGTCCTGGCGGTGGCCCTCGTGGCCGCGGGGGTGGTCGGGTTCCGTCGGCGCGACGTGCCGCGGACGTGACCGCGGACGGGGCGGCGGAGCTGACACACTGACCCCGCAGCTGTAGACGATCCGGCCGGCGGCGGCCCGATCTGCCATCACCCGGGAGGATCACATGTCGGACGAGTTCGATCGAGACCGGTTGGATGCGGCGTTGGCCGTGGTCGAGGACTGGCCGGTGGACCACGTCTCGGCGGCGGTCGTCGGCCCGGAGGGGGCCCTGGCCGTGCGCGGCGACGACACCCGCGTCTACCGGCTCGCCTCGGTGACCAAGCCGATCGTGGCGGTGGCGGCACTGCTCGCGGTCGAGGAGGAGGCGATCTCCCTCGACGAGGCCGCCGGTCCCGAGGGGGCGACCGTCCGCCACCTGCTGGCCCACGCCTCGGGACTGGACTTCAGTGATCGCGAGAAGGTCCGCGCCCGGCCGGGGGAGCGACGCATCTACTCCTCGGCGGGCTTCGAGGTCCTCGCCGACCACATCGCGGAGGCCACCGGGATCGCGTTCACCGACTACCTCACCGAGGCCGTGTGCCAGCCGCTCGGGATGGGGTCGACGGCGCTCGAGGGATCGGCCGGGCACGGAGCGTCGGCCAGCCTCGCCGACCTGATCTCCTTCGCGACCGAACTCGTCGCCCCGACGCTCCTCGCGCCCGAGACCCTGGAGGAGGCGGTGACCGAGCAGTTCCGCGGCCTCGACGGCATCGTGCCCGGGTACGGCATGCACAAGCCGTGCCCGTGGGGCCTGGGGTTCGAGCTCCGCGACGCCAAGTACCCCCATTGGACGGGCCAGCACAACTCTCCCGGGACCTTCGGACACTTCGGGCAGTCCGGCACGCTGCTGTGGGTGCAGCCGGAGATCCAGACGGCCCTGGTCGTGCTCACCGACCGAGACTTCGGGGACTGGGCCAAGCCGCTGTGGCCGCAGCTGTCGGACCGCGTGGTGGACGCCGCGACCCGGCGCAGTCGTCCGGAGGATTCACTCGGAGGCTGATCGCTCCGGCGTCTCCGATGCCCCGACACGCCGCCGGGGACTCACACCGGCGGGATTACGGTGCTGTAACTTTGCTGAGAATGCAGAAGTGTCGCTGGTGTAATTCCATCACTTGAGGCACAGTTGTCTACTACAACCACATACGAATCATCGTTCACACGATTTCGCGAGGTCGTTGGGGAAGACGTCCCTCAGTGAGTCGGGAGTGAAGCGATGTCTGATCTGAACCATTTCGCGGATACGACGACAGGTGTGGTGTTCATCCACGCCGCGCCTACCGCGTTGTGCCCTCACGTCGAGTGGGCTCTCGCGAGCACGCTCGACGCGTCCTCAGCTATGCGGTGGGAGGACCAGCCGGCCCAGCCGGGCGCCCGCAAGGCGATCGTCGACTGGATCGGTCCGGTAGGCACCGGTGCGCGCCTGGCCGACTCGTTGGCCAAGTGGTCGATGCTGGCCTTCGAGGTCACCGAGGACCCGAGCGACCTCGTCGACGGCGAACGCTTCTCCCACACCCCCGAACTCGGGATGTGGCGCGGCCAGACCGGCGCGAGCGGTGACGTGGTGATCGGCGAGAACCGGCTCCGGCATCTCATGGCCGCCGGCCCCGCCGCCTTCCATTCCGCGGTGGACGCCGAACTCGGGACCGCGTGGGACCGCGCCCTCGAGCCACTCCGTGGGCACCCCGCCGCTGCCGAGGTCACCTGGCTCTCCCGCGTGGGCTGACCTCCGCTCCCGGCCCGCGCCGGCTCCCGCCCGTACCGGGCCGACTCCCGACCGAACCATGAGCGCCCGCACCCTCTCGGGGTGCGGGCGTTCTCGTGTCCGGTGCCCCCAGTCGTGCCGGCGGAGGGCCTCCAGGGCACTGTGGGATCAGGTCACAGCGGGATGTTCTTGTGCCGGCCCCGCACGTGAGAGGCGGCGTCCAGTGCCTCGGCGAGGCGGCGACGGGTGTCCGTGGGCTCGATGACCTCGTCGACCACGCCGATCGAGACCGCCCTGCCCACGCCGCCGGCGATCGCGGCGTGCTCGTCGGCCAGTCGCTCGTGCAGAGCTTCACGCTCGTCCTCGGGCGCCGCGGCGAGTGTGCGCTTGTGGAGGATGCCCACCGCCGCCTTGGCGCCCATGACCGCGACCTCCGCATCCGGCCACGCGAACACGGCGGAGGCGCCGAGAGCGCGCGAGTTCATGGCGATGTACGCACCGCCGTAGATCTTGCGGGTGACCAGCGTGACGCGGGCGACGGATGCCTCTGCGAAGGCGTGCAGCAGCTTGGCGCCGCGGCGGACGACGCCGTCCCATTCCTGTGAGACCCCCGGGAGATACCCCGGGACATCGACGACGACGAGCAGAGGGACACCGAACGCGTTGCACAGGCGGACGAACCGCGAGGCCTTCTCGGCGGACTCGGAGTTGAGGCAGCCGCCCAGGCGGAGCGGGTTGTTGGCGATCACCCCGACCGTGCGGCCCGACATCCTGCCGAAGCCCACCACGATGCTGGGTGCCCACTTGGCCTGGAGTTCCTCGAAGGTCGTGCTCCCGTCCAGCTCGGACGAGTCGAGGATGCCGTGGACGAGGGGACGGACGTCGTAGGCCCGCTTGGGAGAGTCCGGGAGGAGCCCCGCGAGGTCCGTGTGGTCGCCCTCGAGTGCGCGCAGGTCGAACTCTCCCTGGGCGGACAGCAGGGTCACCAGCCGACGTGCGCGGTGAAGCGCGTCCTTCTCGTCCGTGGCGGCGATGTGGCACACACCGGACTTGCGGTGGTGGACGTCCTGGCCGCCGAGTCCCTCCATGTCGACCTGTTCCCCGGTGACGGAGCGGACCACGTCGGGGCCGGTGACGAAGATCTTGCCCGCCGGCGCCATGATCACGACGTCCGTGAGCGCGGGGCCGTATGCGGCACCGCCCGCGGCGGGGCCGAGCACGACCGAGATCTGCGGCACGTGGCCCGACGCGCGCACCATGGCCTCGAAGACGAGGCCCACGGCGTGGAGGGCCTCGACGCCCTCGGCGAGACGGGCTCCGCCCGAGTGCCACACGCCCACGACGGGCAGGTGCTCGTCGATGGCGGTGTCGATCGCGTGGACGATGTGGCGGCAGCCGTCCAGGCCCATCGCCCCACCCATGACGGTGGCATCGGTGGCGTAGGCGATCGTGGCTTCGCCGTCGATCAGTCCCCGGGCGGCGAGTGCGCCCGAGGCGTCTGGCTCCGTGAGGAACTCGAGCGATGCAGGATCGAAGAGAGTCTCGAGCCGTGCGACGGGGTCGCGCGGGTCAATCTGAGTGGTCTGGTCCACGGCGCTGGTGATGGTCATCGAATGCAGTCCTTTCCGTGGCGCATCTCCCGGTTGGGAGGGTGCGCTCCTGATGGACCCCCGGACTGGCTGGTGTGGGGGAGGCGAACGATCGGGGACCCCCGTCCCTGATCGCGCCGTCCGCCCGTCACCCCGCATGACGCGGAGTGTTCTGGTGTGTCGGGTCCCGGATATGGGGAGGGGACGCGAGCTCGTCTGGTGCACCGACCGCACCTTCGGCCCTGAATGCGCCCCCGCCCCGTGCTCCGGGACGTGGTGTCAGCTCTGGTCGATCTTCTGGATGTAGTCGACCGCATCCTGCACAGTACGCAACTTGGCGAGATCCTCGTCCGGGATCTCCACCCCGTAGCGATCCTCCGTCTGCACGGCTATCTCCACCATGGACAGGGAATCGATGTCCAGATCGTCCACGAAGGACTTCTCCGGCGTCACCTCGGAGGGCTCGATCCCGGTGACCTCCTCGACGATCTCCGCAAGTCCGGAGATGATCTCGGCCTCGGTGCGTGCCATGTGGTGTCCTTTCTGGTGGTGTCGTCGCACCCGGCCGGGTGCGACGTGGTCGTCGTGACACGGCCACCGGACCAGGCCGGTGACCGCGGGTTCGTGGGGGTGGTCTAGGCGCCGCTGAGAGCCGGGACGGCGTCGAGCGCGTCCTCGAGGTCCTCGGGCGTGGTCACGCCGTGGCGGGGCACTTCGCGCATCATCCGCTTGGCCAGGCCGACGAGCGCACCGGACGGCGGGAGCTCGATGAAGGCGTCGACGCCGAGCTTGAGCATGGTCTGCGTGCACAGGTCCCAGCGGACGGGATGGGTGATCTGGGAGATCACGCGGTCCAGGGCGTCCCTGCCCGAGGTGACGACCCTGCCGTCGGAGTTGGAGAGCAGAGTGAACTTCGGGTCGCGGACCTCGATCGTGTCCGCGAGTGCGCGGAACTCCTCCACGGCCGACCCCATGTGACCGGTGTGGAACGCCCCGGCGACGTCGAGGCGCCGCAGGCGGGCGCGGATCGGGGGGTTCTGTTCGAGAGCATCGCACGCTTCGAGGGGGCCGGCGGCGACGATCTGCCCGGCGCCGTTCCGGTTCGCCGGTTCCAGACCGGCGTTCTCGAGGGCCAGCAGGACGTCGGCTTCCACCCCACCGAGCACGGCGATCATCCCCGTGGGGCGGTCGGCGCACGCCTTCGACATCGCGGCGCCGCGGACCGAAGCCAGGCGGAGGGCGTCGGCCTCGGAGACCACCCCGGCGATCGCGAGCGCCGCGACCTCGCCGATGGAGTGTCCGGAGATGATGGTGTCCGCAGGGACCCGGCCCCGCCGACGGAGCTCCGCGGCGCCGAGCAGTGCGGAGGCGACCACCAATGGTTGGGTGACCGCGGTGTCGGTGATCTCCTGCAGGGTCGCCGTGGTGCCGAGGCGCTCGAGATCGAGTCCGCTCGAGGCGGACCACTCGTCGAGACGGTCCGACGCGCCGGGGAGCTCGAGCCACGGCGCGAGCATTCCGGCCTTCTGGGACCCTTGTCCTGGGGCGGTGAGGCAAAGCACGAGTATCAGACAACACGTGATGCCCTCTGTCGGATGATGTTCTCGTAGCCAGAAACCACGGCGGGATTTTGTGGGGTTCCCACAAAATCGGTGTTGAGTGCGCTGACATCTGTCGCAGCAGCGGTTTCGTTACACGGTGTGACGAGAGTGAATGTTTAGCTCTCCTGAGGGCTTCGATCGGTGAACTTGCCGAGCACGAGGGCGATACGGAGGACAAATGCCTCTCTCGCGTCCAAGGGGTCGAACTCCGTGATCTGGCTCACTCGTTTGAGTCGATACCTCACGGTGTTGGGATGGACATACAACTCGCGGGCACACGCCTCGACGTGGCCGCCTGAGTCCAGATAGGCCCGGAGGGTCTCCTCCAGCGACGGATCCGCGCCCCTCAGCGGGGTCACGATCCGCTCCACGAGCATGACCGCGGCCCCGCGGTCCCCGCCGAGGACCCGTTCCGGCAGCAGGTCGATCGCCGCCACCGGACGGGGCGCGCCGGGCCACCCGGTCGCGGCCGCGGCGCCGGCGATCGCCTCGGCGGCGCTGTCCGGGGCCTCGGCGAGTGAACCGACGGTGTGTCCGACGACCACGGGGGCGTCGGGGGAGAAGGCGTCGAGGACCGAGGCAGGGACGGCGGAGGCGGACTCCAGTTCCCCGGACAGGATGACGACGAGGCGTGCCCCCTGGACCACGGCCAGGGCGTGTCGGCCCGCCGCGACGGCGGCCTTGTGCGTGGCGGGCACCGCCGCCAGCCCCAGGTCTGCTCTGGGGCGACCCACGATCACGGTCGCCGCGGTGGTCGGGTCCCAGTTGAGGGCAGAGGCGCCGGATGCGAGATCGGCGTGGCGGTCCCCACGGACCACGGCGTCCACCAGCATCGCCTCCATGCGGGTGTCCCAGGCGCCCCGGTTCTCCGCGGCGGCCGCGTAGACGGAGGCCGCCGTGAAGCCGAGTTCGCGCCCGAACTTCAGCACCGCGGCGATCATCAGCCCTCGTTGCCGCTCGTTGTGGGTGATCCGCGGCATCACCAACTCGAAGTACTCACAGGTGGAACGGACGAGTTGCACGGTCTCCTGCAGCGACAGTCCCTGACCGAGGCCCTTGGGCAGCAGCTTGAACCCGGCGATCGTGTCGGTGTGCTGGGCCTCGGGGTTGCGCATCCAGGTGACGAAGTCACGCACCGCGCTCTGGATGATGAGCTGGATCTCCGCCCGCTGGTCCGCCGAGAGTCCCGCGAAGAACGGCAGGTCCTCCTCCAGGGACCGGACCGCTTCCGTGGAGAGCGTCCCCGAGTACCGGGTGATGCGCTTGAGGAGCGCGTCCGAGACCGGTCGCTGATCCGGGGCCCGCGAGGACCGGCGCCGGGACGGAGTCGCGGCCTTCTGCCCGCCCCCGGCCACCGCTCCTGTCCCGGCCCCCGCCTCGGCGCCCGGGGGGGCCGCCTCCGTGGCACCCCCGGAGGCCCCGGTCGCGGCCCCGGTCACCTCGGTCACGCCACGCCGGGATCCGTCGTGGGCTCGGGCGCCGCCATGACATCGTCGATCCGGTAGAGGCGAGCGGCCTCAAGAAGGGTGCGCTTGTCGATGCTGCCCTCCCGGACCAGACCGGCGAGAACCGCGACGATGATCGATTCGGCATCGGTGTTGAAGAACCGACGGGCGGCCGGCCGGGTGTCGGAGAACCCGAATCCGTCGGTGCCCAGGACGGTGTAATCCCCGGGGACCCACCCACGGATCTGGTCCGGCACCGCCTTCTGGAAGTCGCTCACCGCCACCTTCGGTCCCTTGCTGGAGTCGAGTGAGGCGGTGACGAACGGGATGCGGGGCTGCTGGTCGGGGTGACGGAGCTCGTGACGCTCACACTCGAAACCGTCCCGGGCCAGCTCGTTCCACGAGGTGGCCGACCAGAGGTCGGCCGCGACGTCCCACTTCTCCGCAAGCTCCTTCTGGGCCTCGGCCGCGGCGTACATCGCGACGCCCGAGGCGAGGATCGCCGCCGCGTGCGTTCCCTTCTCCGCCTTGCGGAAGCAGTAGAGACCGCGGAGCAGTGCGTCGACGTCCAGGCCCTCGGGCTCCGGCGGCTGGGGGACGGGCTCGTTGTACAGGGTGATGTAGTACGAGACGTTGTGGTCGACACCATCGGTATCGGTCTCGTGCGCCGCGGCCGGACCGTACATCCGCTCGATGCCCGCTCGCATGATGTGGACGAGTTCGAACGCCCACGCCGGGTCGTAGGAGAGGATGCCCGGGTTGGTCGCGGCGAGCAACGGCGAATGGCCGTCCATGTGCTGCAGTCCCTCCCCGGTGAGGGTCGTACGGCCGGCGGTCGCGCCGAGCAGGAACCCGCGCGCGAGTTGGTCCGAGGCGGCCCAGATGCTGTCGCCGGTGCGCTGGAAGCCGAACATCGAATAGAAGATGTACAGCGGGATCATGGGTTCGCCGTGGGTCGCGTACGCGGTACCCGCCGCCGTGAACTCGGCGACCGACCCCGCCTCACTGATGCCCTCGTGCATGATCTGGCCGCTGGTGGACTCCTTGTAACTCAGCATCAGGTCGTGGTCGACCGAGGTGTAGTTCTGCCCGTGCGGGTTGTAGATCTTCAGGGTCGGGAACCACGAGTCCATGCCGAAGGTCCGGGCCTCGTCCGGGATGATGGGGACGATCCGGTCCCGCAGGGACTCGTCGCGCAGGAGCTCCTTGCAGGTGCGGACCAGGGCCATCGTGGTGGCCACCGGTTGCTTGCCCGACCCCTTGCGCAACGACGCGAAGGACTCGATGCTCGGCACAGAGAGCGGGGTGAAGCTCTGCCGCCGCTCCGGCACGTGCCCGCCCAACGCGCTGCGCCGCTCCAGCATGTAGCGGATCTCCGGGGAGTTGGGCCCGGGGTTGTAGTAGGGCGGCAACGTCGGGTCGGCTTCGAGCTCCTCGTCGGTGATCGGGATGAGCTGCTTGTCGCGGAACTGTTTGAGATCGTCCAGCGTCAGCTTCTTCATCTGGTGCGTGGCGTTGCGGCCCTCGAAGTTCTGGCCGAGTCCGAACCCCTTGATGGTGTGCGCGAGGATCACCGTGGGTCGACCGGTGTGTTCGAGCGCCGCCTTGTACGCGGCGTGGATCTTCCGGTAGTCGTGGCCACCGCGGCGTAGGGCCCAGATGTCCTCGTCGGACAGGTCCTCCACCAACTTGGCCGTACGCGGGTCGCGGCCGAAGAAGTGCTCGCGGATCCAGGCGCCGTCGTTGGCCCGGAATGTCTGGTAGTCGCCGTCGGAGACGGAGTTCATCAGGGAGACGAGGGCACCCTCGGTGTCCTTCTCGAACAGAGCGTCCCACTCGCGTCCCCACACCACCTTGATGACGTTCCACCCGGCACCGCTGAAGTACGACTCCAGCTCCTGGATGATCTGCCCGTTCCCGCGGACCGGGCCGTCGAGGCGCTGGAGGTTGCAGTTGATCACGAAGGTCACGTTGTCCAGTGCGTCGTTCGCGGCCACCTGCAGGGCTCCGCGCGACTCGACCTCGTCCATCTCCCCGTCCCCGAGAAACGCCCAGACGTGCTGTTGCGAGGTGTCCTTGATTCCCCTGTTGGCGAGGTAGCGGTTGAACCGCGCCTGATAGATGGCGTTCAGGGGGCCGAGCCCCATGGACACGGTGGGGAACTCCCAGAACTCGGGAAGGGAGCGTGGATGGGGGTAGGAGGGCAGGGACCGGCCCGGGTGGCTCTTCTCCTGTCGGAAACCGTCCAGGTCGTGCTCCCGGAGGCGCCCCTCGAGGTAGGCGCGTGCGTACATGCCGGGCGAGGCGTGCCCCTGGAAGAAGATGTGGTCCCCGCCGCCGGGGTGGTCCTTGCCGCGGAAGAAGTGGTTGTACCCCACCTCGTAGAGCGGTGCCGCCCCCGCGTAGGTGGAGATGTGGCCGCCCACGCCGATGCCGGGACGCTGGGCCCGGTGCACCATGATCGCGGCGTTCCAGCGGATCCAGCGCCGGTAGGTGCGCTCCACGGACTCGTCCCCCGGGAACTCGGGTTCGAGACTGGTGGGGATCGTGTTGACGTAGTCCGTCGAGGTCAGGGCGGGCAGGGGTACGCGCTGCTTGGACGCGCGTTCGAGGAGCCGCAGCATGAGGTAGCGGGCCCGCTCGGGGCCTGCCTCCGCGAGCATGCCGTCGAGTGAGTCCATCCACTCCTGGGTTTCCTCGGGGTCCGAGTCCGCGAGGTAGGACGCGACCCCCTCGCGGAGGACCGGCACATTGGTGGGTGCGGAACCATCTCTCGTGCCTACGGTCTCGGTCATGCGTCTCGTCCTCACTTCTGCGATACGTACAGCGGCGACCCGGTGGGGGCACCACACATGTCGGGGTGCAGTCTCCGGTCGACCGCGCGCACCGCGGGTGTGGGTTGGATCGCGTGGTCGGCCGGGCACGGGCCGTCGTCGGCCCCTGTCTCCCCCTGATTGTGCCCCAAAGCGTGATGCGGGACACGAGGCTGCGGTCCGGGCGACGAAATGGGCGGTTGTCGTTTCCTCTGAGAGGGTGCCCGGGTAGTGTTCCTGGTCAGCGAAAGACCAAGACGAACACACTCGGATACGAGGGAGGAACACCACGGTGGTCGCCGCGGCGAACCAACAGGACGGGGCGGATCAGATAGCTGGTCAGCTCGAACTGACGAAGGACATGCTCGTTCAGGAGGTCGGATGGGATTCCGACTGCGACGAGTCGATCAGTGAGGCCGTCGAGGACGCCGTCGGGTCGGAGCTGCTGGAGGAGGACACAGACGAGATCGTCGACGCCGTGCTGCTCTGGTGGCGCTCCGGGGACGGTGACCTGGTGGACAGGCTGATGGACGTCGTGACCCCGCTGGCCGAGGACGGCTCGGTGTGGGTCCTCACCCCCAAGACGGGGAACGACGGGCACGTGGAGCCCTCGGTCATCGCCGAATCGGCTCAGACCGCGGGGATGCTCCAGACGCGTACCGCGGCCCTCGGGGACTGGGCGGGAAGTCGTCTGGCGCTGCGGAAGAACAGCATCCCGCGGAAGTGATCCCACCCCCGGGGGGGTTCTCGACCCGTTCAGCGGGGGAGCGCCCCGGGGGCGATGTGAGGAACACCGGTGCCGGCGGCGCCGGTGTTCTGTCGTAGATCGGCCGTCCGTCACCGGTCCGGGCCGAGGAGGGCGACAGCCCCGGACACCGCCTGTGCGGGCCCCGGCAACGGCACGCGGTAGGGACGTCGGTCCTCGGCGGCGTACGGCGCCTCCCTGTGGCCGCCGCCCCAGGCCCACAGACCCCCGTTCCGGTCGATCCCGAAGGACGAGGTGCCACCGGCGCCGATCCAGTCCATCGGGGGTACACCCAGCACCTGGCGGGGCTCCGCGATCGACGCGTCCTCCGCGGCGCCGTCCCCGAGAACTCCGGAGACGGTGCGACCCCACGCCCAGACGCGCCCGTCGGTATCCCGCGCGAGCGCGTAGTCGCTGCCGGCGGCCACCTGCACGATGTCGGTCAGACCGTCGACCCGGACGGCCCGCGGGCTCTGGCCGCCCCGCGGCTCGACGCCCAGAAGTCCGTGGACGTTGTTGCCCCACGCGCAGACCTCCCCGGTGCCGGTGGCGATGACCGCAGCCCCGCCCGGGTTGGCCACGCTGACGGCGCCGGGGACGTCCCGAATCGTGCGCACCCGGGTCCCGTCCTGCTCGCCGATGACCTGGGTGAGATTGATTCCCCACCCCTGGAGCGTGCCGTCGGAGCGGAGGGCCAGCGCGTTGAGTTGCCCGGCGGCCACCTCGATCACGTTCTCGACGTCGGGGACCGGGCCCGGGGTGGCCTGGTTCCGCTCGGCGTCGCGGCGGCCCCCGCTCGCGATGAACGCGTCGCCCCACGCGACGACGGATCCGTCGGAGCGGGTCGCCAGGAACGCCCCGCCCACGGCGGCGACGGACGTCGCGTCCTGTACGCCCGGCACCGTGCGGGGCCGCTGGGTCCGTGAGTATCCGGCCACTGTGCCGGCCAGCAGTCCCCGGTGATCCTCCCCGACCACCGAGACCGTGCCATCCGGGTGGACCGCGGCGAGGGCGGGGCCGGCATCGGCCACCGAGACGACCTGTTCCCATCCCGGGATCGGGCCGGGTGGGAGCGTGCTCCCGGCGAGACCGCCGAGGAACACCGCCTGTCCCGGCACCCGCGGGGCAGGTGTGGGTGACGCCGACGAGTCAGGACACGGCGGGGCGGACATGACCGCGCGATCGGCGGCGCTGCACCCGGCCGCGCCGGTGAGCGCCAGCGAGAGCGCGACTGCCGAACGAACGGCCCTGCGGAGGTGTGCCATGATCGGATTCTGCGGTGGCGGCGGACAGTTGTCCAGAGGGTTCCTCCGAGTCCGCGACGACCAGGATGCCCGGTCCGTCGGTCCGGGCCGGGTTCTCCCGGGAGGCCTCCGGGAAGGTCTCCGGGAAGGTCTCCCGACAGGTCACCCCCGGGGCCGCCGCCCCGGGGGGTGGGATACTCTGTCGCACACCGTCCGGGACCATCCAGGCGGCGATTTCCGCGCGCGTAGCTCAGCGGTTAGAGCTCTGGTCTTACACACCAGCGGTCGGGGGTTCGATTCCCTCCGCGCGCACTCATGAACAGACATCTGCTCCGGGCACTGGGGACCGCGCTGGGGTTCGCCGCCGACGCCGCATTCGCGGATCCCGGCCGCTGGCATCCCGTGGCGGGCTTCGGGCGGTGCGCCTCGGCACTGGAGCAGGTGCTCCACCCGACCACAGACGGCCCCGGCGTCACCGGGACCGGAACGGACGCCGCCACCCGCGGCCGGGGTCTCGCCTACACGGTGGTGCTCGTGGGCGGGTCCGCGACCATCGTGGGTGCGGCGGAGGCTCTCGCCGCCCGCAGGCCCGTCCTGCAGCTGGCTGTCACGGCCGTCACCGTCTGGTCCTGCCTCGGCGGCACCTCGTTGCTCCGGGTGGCGGAGCGGCACGCGGAGTTGCAGTTGCGGGGGGACGTCCCGGCGAGTCGCGAACTCCTGCCGTGGCTGTGCGGCCGTGATCCGAGCGTGCTCGACTCCGATGATCTGGCCCGTGCCGTCATCGAGTCCGTCGCGGAGAACACCTCCGACGCGGCCGTGGCGACCTTGTTCTGGGCCGCGGTGGCCGGGCCCGCCGGTGCCGCCGCGCACCGGGCCGCAAACACCCTCGACGCGATGGTGGGACACCGCTCGACCAGGTATGTGGACTTCGGTCGGGCCTCCGCGCGGCTCGACGATGTCCTGGGCTGGCCCGCCGCGCGCCTGGCGGCCGTTCTCGCCGCGGGGCTCGCCCCTGTGGTCGGGGGCGCGCCCCGGGCCGTCCTGGGTACGTGGCGGCGGGACGCCCGGGCACACCCCAGCCCCAATGCGGGGGTGATCGAATCAGCGTGCGCCGGAGCCCTCGGGGTCCGACTGGGCGGCAGGACGCCGTATCCCTACGGCGTCGAGATGCGCCCGGGTCTGGGGCGGGGGCCCGCGCCGCGCCCGGAGGACATCCGCAGGGCGATCCGGCTCATGCGGGCCACCCAGGTGGCGGCCGCGGTCGGAGCCGTCGCGGCTCAGGTCGTCCTCGCGGTCAGGTCCGGAGACGGTCCGCCCTCCGGTGGGCCCGTCGTTGCTCGGCGTCGTCCCGGTGACCGTACCGGTCTCTGAGGGCGCGTTCTCGGGCGTTGAACGCCGCCGCGTCGGGGTCGTCCCCCCCGTGCGTGGGGGGCGCGGAGGAGACGCCATCCGCCCTGTCCGCCCCGTCCGATTCGGCGTCGCGACGACGCGCCCGGATCTCGGCCCAGGCGAAGTAGGCGAGGGCGAGCGGCGCCAGGACGCCGAAGGCGAGCCACTGCAGACCGTAGGACAGGTACGGGCCGTTCTCTATCCCCGGGATCGGCACCGGGCTGAGCGAACCGGGCTGGTCCCCCGTGAGCTGGAGATACCCGGCGGGCACGAGCGTGTGGTCGAGGGCATCACCCAGGACCGCGGGGTCCAGGACACGCACGGCCGGGAGCCCGTCCACGAGGACCGGCTCGGCCTGACCGCTCTCCGCGGCCCGGATCCGTGCGGTGATCTCGACGGGCCCGCCCGGCGCGGCGGCGTAGTCGGGGACCGTGTTGTTCTCGCCGACGGGAACGTAGCCACGGTTGACCAGGATCTCCGGCCCGTCAGCCGGCTCGAACACCGTCAGCACCTGGAAGACCGGTTCGCCGTCGACCGCGCGGAGCCGCAACAGCGCCTCGGCGTCGGGCTGCCACCGGCCGTCCAGCGTCACCAACCGCCATTCGCGGTCCGCGAACGCCTCGGGGCCGTCGACCACCTGCCCGAACGGTGCCGGGGCGGCCTCGATGGACTCCGCCAGGCGGTCGTTGCGGGCATCGAGATCCTCGCTCTTGCCCAGTTGCCACGGGGCGAGCAACGCGAAGCACGCCCAGGCGAACAGCGACACGGCGAGCAGGCCGATCAGCCAGCCGGGACTCAGAAAGCGCCGCAGACTCCGCATGGCCCCAGGGTATCCGCTGGGCCCAGGCCGGCATGAATGAGCCCAGACCGGCATGAATGAGCCCGAACGGGCCCGTACGGGCCTAACCGGGCCTGGACGGGTCCGTAAGCGCTACGCCAGGAGGGCACGCACCTCGGCCACCAACCCGGGGAGCGCCTCGGTGATCTGCAGACGGGTCCGGGTGAAGCCGTCGTCGTCCCCGTAGTAGGGGTCGGCCACGTCCCCGCCGTCCGCCGCGGGGTCGAAACCCCGCAGGAGTCGGATGCGGTGCTCCTCGACCCCGGCATCGAGGAGGTGGTCGCGGTGGCCGCGGTCGAGCGCCACCACCAGGTCGGCCGTGTGGTCGGCGGGGGACAGTTGCGCCGCCACGTGGGAGTCGTCGTACCCGTGGGACCGCAGTTCGGCCGCCGCGCGCGGGTCCATCGGGTCCCCGACGTGCCACCCGCCGGTCCCCACGCTCGAAACGGAGACCCTGTCGCCCAACCCGGCCCCGGCGAACGCGTCGCGGGCCATGACCTCGGCCATGGGGGAGCGGCAGATGTTTCCGGTACAGACGAAGACCACGTGGGCGGTGTGCTCACCAGGCATGGATGATCCGCTCCAGTTCGCTCGTGTCCGCCGGGGACCAGCGGGCATCGGCCCACTCCTCGGGGCTGCCGTAGCCCCAGCGCACGATCGCGGTGGGGATGCCGTAGCGGGCGGCCCCGGCCACGTCGTGCTCGCGGTCGCCGATCATGAGGACCCCGTCGGTACCCCCGTCGCCCTCGGGGACCGGATCCACCCCCACCGAGGCCAGCGAATGCGCGATCACGTCGGCCTTGGCTGATCGGCCGACCCGCAGGTCCGCGCCGCCGATGAACTCGAAGGGCTCGTCGAGGCCGAAGTGATCCAGGATCCGCCGCGCGGCCCGCTGGTCCTTACTCGTCGCCACGGCCATCCGGAAGCCCTGACCGGCCAGGCCCGTCAGCAGCCCGTCCATCCCCTCGTAGACGGCGTTCTCGAGCCACCCCACGTCGCTGTAGCGCTCGCGGTACGCGCTCATCGCCCGCTGCAACTCCGAGCCCTCGAGTCCCAGCGAGGCGAGGGTGTCGGGCATGGGCGGGCCGGCGATGGAGCGGATGTCACGGGAGTCGTCCCAGCTGGCGCCGACGGTGTCCAGCGCGTGGCGGAGCGACTTGGCGATGCCGTCCAGGGAGTCGGTGATGGTGCCGTCGAGATCGACGAGCAGGACAGGGCGGTCGGGCATGCGGTCATTCTCCCAGACCCGCGCCGCAACCCGTCCCGCGCCGCCACGCGACCCGCCCCGTCGCCGCCGGCCCCGAGCCCCCCTAGGCTGCCGTGCATGAGCGCCGCGCCCGGACACCTGCCTGGTCATCAACCGGACGGCCCGTCCTGGGAGGCGCTGCGACACCACGGCGACGCCGAGCTGGTGCCGGGCGGGGTCAACTTCGCCGTCAACGTGCGGGGTGACGGCCCTCCCACGTGGCTGCGGGAGAGGTTGGCCGACCGACTCGGCGACCTGGGCCGGTACCCCACCGCCGAGGACCGCGACGCCGCCGCCGCCGCGGTCGCGGCCCGTCACGGGGTCGACCCCGACGCGGTGCTGTTGCTCGGCGGCGCCTCGGAGGGGTTCCACCTCCTCGCCGACCACGCGGCCCGCAGGGGCCTGCGCGCTGCCGTGGTGCACCCGTCGTTCACGGAGCCCGAGGTCGAGTTGCGGCGGGCCGGGGTGCCGGTCCACAGAGTGATCCTGCCTCCGCCGTACGGCCTCGATCCGGCGCTCGTTCCCGAGGAGGCGGACCTCGTCGTCGTCGGTAATCCCACAAACCCCACCTCGGTCCTGCACGCCAGGGCGACCGTCGCGGCGCTGTGCCGCCCGGGCCGGGTGACGGTGGTGGACGAGGCGTTCTGCGACGTGGTGTACGACGAGTCCGCGCACACGCTGGCCGGCGCCCGCCTTCCCGGCCTGGTGGTGTTGCGGTCGTTGACCAAGACGTGGGCGCTCGCGGGGCTGCGGGTGGGTTACGCCGTGGGCGATCCGGCGGTCCTGGCTGACCTCGCCGCTGACCGGCCGCACTGGCCCCTCGGCACGCTGCAGCTCGAGGCGATCCGGGCGTGCCTGGGTCCGGAGGCGGACGGCGAGCTGGAGGCCGCGCGCGAGCAGGTGGTGGCCCAACGTCGGGCGATGGTGGCCGCGCTCGAGTCCGCAGGGATCACGGTCGTCGTGCCCCCCGAGGCCCCGTTCGTCCTGGTGCGCACCCCGGACGGCGCGGATCCCACCGCGTTCCGCGCGGGACTGGCGCGACGGGGGATCGCGACCCGCCGCGGTGACACGTTCCCCGGGCTCGACGCCACCCACCTGCGCCTGGCGGTCCGCGACGGCAGGATGGTGGACGCACTCGTCCGCGCCTGGCGGGCGGAGCGGGAAGGGGATCGACGATGACCACCGGTGGGCCCACCCTGGCCGATGTGATCGACCTGCTGGAGCACGCGTACCCGCCCCGGTTGGCCGAGTCCTGGGACCGTGTCGGGCTGGTCGCGGGCGACCCCGCCGCGCAGGTCGGGACGGTCGTGGTGGCCGTCGACGCGACCGACGAGGTGGTCGACCACGCGCTCGCCGTGGGCGCCGACCTGCTCCTGGTCCATCACCCGCCCCTGCTGCGCGGGGTGCACTCCATCGCCGCCGACACCCCCAAGGGTCGGCTGCTGCACCGCCTGGTCGCGGGCGGATGCGCCCTGTACGCCGCGCACACCAACGCCGACTCCGCGCGGCCCGGAGTCAACGACGCCCTCGCCGAGACGCTGGGGCTGGATCCCGGGCGACCGCTGGTCCCGACTGGTGACGGCACCGTCGACAGGTGGGTGGTGACGGTGCCCGACGACGACGTCGAGGACCTCCTGCACGCCGTCTTCGCCGCCGGGGCCGGCCGGATGAGCGGGTACACGGAGTGCTCGTTCTCCGTGCGGGGTACCGGTCGCTTCCGGCCCGGCGACGGGACCACCCCCGCGAGGGGTCAGGTGGGCGAGCCGGAGCGGGTCTCCGAGACGCGGGTGGAGTTCGTGGCGCCCCCCGAACTGCGGGCCGAGGTGCGCCGGGCGGTGACGGCCGCGCACCCGTACGAGGTGCCCGCGATGGACGTGCTGGTCAACCACGCAGGCCCCGGTCCGGGTCCGGAGGACACGGGCCTCGGCCGCGTCTGCGACCTGCCCGGACCCATGACCCTCGCCGAGTTCACCGCGCTAGTCGGCGCCAGACTGCCCCGGACCGTGTGGGGGGTCCGGGCCGCCGGTGATCCCGAGACGGAGGTCAGGAGGGTCGCGCTGTGCGGCGGCTCCGGTGACTCGCTGCTGGGGGCGGCCCGCGCGGCCGGGGCGGACGTGTACCTCACCGGAGACCTGCGTCACCACGTCGTCGACGAGCACCTGAGGGAAGGCGGCCCGGCACTGGTGGACGCGGCGCACTGGGCACTCGAGTTCCCCTGGTGTGCGCAGGCCGCGGCGTTGCTCGAGGAGGGGGTCGGGGTGGTGGCGACCGTCTGCGACCTGCGCACCGATCCGTGGACGGCGGCGTCGGGGACGGCGGGCGTCGGGCGGTAGTCTTGGCCCTCATGAAGGCCGATCCCACCCTCCAGCGTCGACTCGTCGACCTCGCCGAGCTCGACCTGCGCCTGGGCTCCCTCGACCACCGTCGGCGATCCCTCCCGGAGCAGGCGACCGTGGACACGTTGGAGGCCGAGCGCCGGGCGGCCGTGGAGTCCGCCGCGCGGGCGCGGATCCACGTGGAGGACCTGGATCGCGCGATCGCCAAGCTGAACTCGGATCTCGACGCCGTACGGAGGCGTCGCGCGAACGACTCCGCGGCGCTGGCCGCCGGAGGCCTGTCCGACAGGCAGGCCACCGAGCTCGAGTACGAGCTGGGATCGCTCCACCGTCGTCAGGAGAACCTCGAGGCCGAACTCTCCGAGCTGACCGAGCGCCACGAGGCGGTTGACGCCGACGTCCGCCACTCCGGCGCGATCATCACCGACCTGGACGCCCGCCTCGGGATGGCCACCACCGTCCGCGACACCGCACTCGCCGACCTCGAGGACTCTGTCACCGCCACGACCGCCGAGCGGGCCCGCCAGGCGGAGGACCTCCCCGCCGACCTGCTCGACCTCTATACCCGTAGTGCGCAGCAGGCGGGAGTGGGTGCGGCGATCCTCAGTGGTGGCCGATGCTCGGCCTGCGCGATCGATCTCGACCGCACCACCGTGTCGGCGTTCCGCACGGCACCCGCCGACGACGTCCTGACCTGCCCGGAGTGCGGCGTGATCGTCGTCCGCACGGCCAACTCGTGAGCGGCGGCCCGGGCTGGACGGGCGCGGCCGGCAGGCCCACGCGGATCGTGCTCGCCCGTCACGGTCAGACCCCGCTCTCGGTGGACCGTCGGTACTCCGGCCAGGGCGATCCCGACCTCACCGAGTTGGGGGTGCTCCAGGCCGAGCGGACCGCGGAGCGGCTGGCCCGCCTCCCCGGGCTCTCGGCGGTCGTCTCCTCCCCACTGCGCCGGTGTCTGGGGACGGCCGAGCGGGCCGCCGAGGCGACGGGTGTCCCGCTGATGGTCGAGGACGACCTCATCGAGACCGATTTCGGGCAGTGGGAGGGCCTGACCTTCACCGAGGCCGCGGAGCAGGACCCCGCTCTGCACTCACGCTGGATGTCGGACACCGCCGTCCCGCCCCCCGGGGGCGAGAGCTTCGCCGTGGTCCGCGCCCGGGTCGAGCGGGGACTGCGCCGGATCGTCGCCGAGAACCCGGGCGGGGTGGTGGCCGTGGTCAGTCACGTCACCCCCATCAAACTCGCGATCCGGGCGGCCCTCGACGCCGGCGACGAGCTGCTCTTCCGGCTCCACCTGGACCTGGCCTCGGTGTCCGACGTGCGGTTCTACCCCGACGGTCCCACGTCGGTGCACCTGGTCAACGACACCTCGCACCTCGACTAGACTCCCCAGGGCGAACGAGTCGGCCGGACGGCCGCGGGCGGGGGAACCGGCGCCATCAGGTGGCAAGGCCCCGGTCCGAGGAAAGTCCGGACTCCACAGAGCAGGGTGGTTGTTAACGGCAACCCGGGGTGACCCGCGGGACAGTGCCACAGAAAACAGACCGCCGCGCCGCGAGCGCGGTAAGGGTGAAACGGTGCGGTAAGAGCGCACCAGCGCCCCGGGCGACCGGGGCGGCTAGGTAAACCCCACCCGGAGCAAGGTCGAAGGCCGCACCGCCTGCGGTGCGGCTGCGCGGATGGCGTGCAGAGATGCACGGAAGGGCTGCTCGCCCGAGTCCGCGGGTGGACCGCTCGAGGTACCCGGTGACGGTGTGCCCAGATGGATGGTCGTCGCCCCTCCGCGTGGAGGGGCACAGGATCCGGCTTACAGGCCGACTCGTTCGCCCCGATCCCGCCGTGTGCGCGCCTGGCTGGGCTTGCGCGGCCCGCTGGACTTGCGCGGCGTGCTGGGCTTGCGCGGCGTCTCGGGTCCATTCCGCCCGCGCATCGCCGGAATTCCCGGGCAATCCGGCCGCGCGAGCCGAAGAGGGCGCGCAAGTCGGTGGGAAGGGGCGAGCCCGGCCTCAACCCCGAGTAGGGTCGGACGGGTCAGCAGATCACCGGACGACCCCAGGAGGCCCCTCATGTCGGAAGAGCAGTGGTACTACGACATCGGCACGGGCCAGGCGTTGCAGGGCAAGGTGACCAACTGGGACAACCGCATGGGCCCCTACGCCACCCGCGGTGAGGCCGAGGCCGCACTGGCCAAGGCGAAGGCCCGCAACGAGGCGTGGGACGCGGAGGACGAGAAGGACTGAGCAGGGCTGCGCTACGTGCCGCTGCCCTTCTTCTTGCTCTTCGTCTTCCGTCTCCGCGCCGCGCGCCGGGATTCCGACAACTCGCGGTAGGCGGCGGTCACGGTGGCCGCGTCGCTCTCGAACCCTGCCAGCGCGCGCTCGGAGAAGCCGCGCTCGTGCTCGAAGAGCACACCGAAACCGAAGGTCGGCTCGCCCGCGGACTCGGCCCGCCTGGCGATCCGCCGGAGCCACATCCGCGCGGTCACGCTGTCCTGGACGTCGCCGAGCACGGTGTGCAGTCGCTGGCACGCGGTGCGCAGCGGTGCGACGGTCAGGCCATCCGACTCGCGGAGGGCGCCGACGTTGCGCCGCAGTGCCTTGGCGCGCTTGCGGACCACGTGGGTCAGTTCCTCGCGCTGGGCCAGGGTCAGCTCGAGCGAGTCGAGGTCACGCTCGGTGCGGGTGCGGGCCTTGGTGAACTTGGCGAACTGTCGGTCCACTCCTCGCAGGACCATGTCCTGGGCCTCGCGCCTGCGCTTCTTCGAGCTCTGCGCGGGCGCGCCGGACCGGGGGCCCGATCCGGAACCGGTGCCGGCGACCTCGACCAGCAGGTGCAGCCGGTCGAGCAGGTCGAGGTACCGTTCGGAACCCAGTGCCTCCGCGACCCGCGCGCCGGCGCGTCGCTCCTCGGAAGCGAGCTCGTCGCTCAGCCGCTTCCTGGTCAGCGGGCTCACCACGTCCTCCGGGTACTCGGCCGCCAGTTCTTCGAGCCGCTGGTCGACCACCTGGATGTCGCGCACCTTGCCCAGGACCGCGGCGAGGACCTTGAGCTCCTCCAGCAGGTCGGCCAGATCGATCTCGGTGTCCTCGGTTTCCGATTCGAGTTCCTCGGCGAACGAACTGATGGTGCTGCGCAGACCGCGGACCGCCACCCGCATCTGGTGAACGCCCACCATGGTGACGCGCCGGGCCGCGGGATCGTGGTCGAGTACCTTGCCGAGGTCCTCCCGCAGGGCGTCCCTCACCGCGGAGGCGCCCGGGTCGTCCGGTGAGGGGAGCGCGCCGAGGGCGCGGGCGAGTTTGGACGACGACGACGAGGTCGTGGCCCCGGCGGAGGAACACGCGGTGGCGACGGTGTCGAGATGGCCCCGCGCTCCGGGCCGGGACGGATCGACCAGTTCCACCTCCCACTCCCGCCACTCCGCGTTCGCGTTCCCGGTGACGAACGACTGCGTCGAGACGTGGTCGTCGCAGAACTCCACGACGGCGGTGCCCTCGGGGTCGCGGAGGAGCACGACATGCCGCCGGTTGTCCACGCGGGCCACGGGCGCGAGCGGTCGGCGGCGGACCAGCCCCGCCACCGCGGCCACGAACTCGGCCGGCACGTCGTCGCCGTGGTCCAGCGGGAGCTGCAACTCCACCCGCCCGGCCTCGGACGGGAGTTTGAGGTGCCAGCCGGAATCGTCGCCGCCGGTACGGCGTCTGAGGGTGACCTTGTGGCGGGTGAGGCTGAGGTCGGCGGTGTCGTAATACGTGGCCGAGAGTTCGTGCACCACGGGGTCGTCCGCGAGCAGAGGGGCGAAGGCGTCCGCGGCGGGGATCGGGGTGTCGGTGTCGACCTCGAACTTGCTCTCGATCTCCATCGTCTCGCTGATCGTCATGGACTGGTTGTATCAGGCCCGGGTGAACACCGAGTCCGGTGCGCCGCGACCGGTCCGCCACCCACACTCTGTCGACGTCCCGTGACGCCTCGGACTTACTTGCGGGTAAGATCGCGGTGGTTCGGATCACATGCGCGCCGTGGGGAGAAGAAGTGGATCAGACGACACGAGTCGACGTCCTCGTCGTGGGGGCCGGTTTCTCCGGACTCGGGGCGGCCATCAGGCTCACCGAGGAGGGGGTCGACGACCTCATCGTGGTCGAGCGGGGCGCGGACGTGGGCGGCACCTGGCGCGACAACTCCTATCCGGGGGCGGCGTGCGACGTGCCCTCCCACCTGTACTCGTACTCCTTCGCCCTCAACCCGGAGTGGTCGCGGGCGTTCTCCCCCCAGGGCGAGATCTACGACTACATCCGTCGTGTCACGCATGATCACGGGGTCCGGGACAAGATCCGGTTCGGCGTCGAGGTCACCTCGGCGCAGTACGACGAGAACCGAGGCCGGTGGACGGTGAGCACCACGGCGGGGGAGTACGACGCGAGAGTGCTGGTCTTGGGCGTCGGCGCGCTGTGCGAGCCCAAGCTCCCGGAGATCGACGGCATCGACGAGTTCGCGGGCCCCGTCTTCCACACCGCCCGCTGGGACCATTCGGTCCCCCTGGCGGGTCGACGCGTGGCGGTGATCGGCACCGGAGCCTCCGCGATCCAGGTGGTGCCGTCCATCGCCCCGGTCGTCGAGCACCTCGACGTCTACCAACGCACCGCGCCCTGGGTCCTGCCCCGCATCGACCGGAAGTACCCGGGGTTCGAGCGTGCCCTTTACCGCAGGGTTCCCGGTCTGCAGCGCGCGGTCCGGGGACTGCAGTACGCCAGCCGTGAGTTCCAGGTCGTGGGCCTGACCCGGACCCGGGCGGCCCTGGCCCCGATCAAGGCGCTCGGGCGCGCGCACCTCGCGATGTCCGTCCGCGACCCCGAACTACGGGCCACCCTCACCCCGCACTTCGAGATCGGATGTAAGCGGATCCTGCTGTCCAACACCTGGTACCGGGCGCTGAGCCGGCGGAACGTCGACGTGGTGACCACTCCCATCAGCCGGGTGACAGAGACCGGGATCGTCACCTCCGACGGCGCAGAGCACCCCGCGGACGTGCTGGTGGTGGCCACCGGGTTCCACGTCACCGACTCGCCGTTCTTCGAGCGCGTCCGCGACTCGGCCGGACGAACCCTTGCGGACACCTGGTCGAGCGAGGGAATGGAGGCCTACAAGGGCACCACCGTCGCCGGATATCCCAACCTGTTCGTCCTCATGGGCCCCGCGACGGGCCTCGGACACTCCTCGATCATCTACATGATCGAGTCCCAGCTGAACTACCTCGTGGACGCGATCCGCGCCATGCGCGACCGCGGCCTGCAGACGGTCGACGTCCGCGAGGCGGTCCAGAACGCATACAACCGTGAGTTGCGCGAGAACACCGGCAAGACGGTCTGGCTGACCGGCTGCAAGAGCTGGTACCTCGACGCCAAGGGCAACGCCCCGGCCGTGTGGCCCGACTTCACCTTCACCTTCCGCAACCAGACGAGGGAGTTCGACGTGAGCGCGTATCGCAGGACCACGGTGGACCGACCCGCCGAGGTGCCCACCGGGCAGGAGGCGCTCCGGTGAGCGCGCCGATCACCAAGGTGCTCGGCGCCCTGGGTGGCCTGACCTCCCGCCGTCCCCAATGGCAGATGGACGGCAAGGTCGTCGTTATCACCGGTGCCGGCTCCGGCATCGGCCGAGAGCTCGCGCGGGAGGCGGCTCGCCGGGGGGCCCGGCTGGCCCTGAGCGACGTGGACGTCGACGGTCTGGCCGAGACGGTGAGACTGGTGGGAGCGGAGTCATCGGCGGAGGTGCACTCCGACCGGCTCGACGTCACGGAGCAGGCCGCCGTCGCCGAGTACGCGAGCCGCGTGATCGAGCAGTTCGGCGTGGTCCACC
The DNA here is from genome assembly GCF_002289575.1 of Dietzia natronolimnaea. Lineage (GTDB taxonomy): Bacteria > Actinomycetota > Actinomycetes > Mycobacteriales > Mycobacteriaceae > Dietzia > Dietzia natronolimnaea_A. Next base: position 21,104 of record NZ_NTGA01000029.1, on the reverse strand, counting down.
TCGTCGTCAACAACGCCGGTATCGCGTTCACCGGGTCGGTCGCGCAGTCCGGCTACAAGGACATCGCCCGGGTGATGGACGTGGACTACTGGGGGGTCGTGCACGGCACCAAGGAGTTCCTGCCGCATCTCATCGCCTCCGGGGACGGGCATCTCGTCAACATCTCCAGCATCTTCGCGATCCTCTCGGTGCCCACACAGAACGCGTACAACGCGGCCAAGGCCGCGGTGCAGCAGTTCACCGAATCGCTGCGGATGGAGATGCTCGCCGGCGGCCACCCCGTCGACGTCACCTGTGTGCATCCCGGGGGGATCAGGACCGCGGTGGCCAGGAGTGCCGGCGCAGCCGAGGGCCTGGACAGTGCGACCTTCGCTACGATCTTCGACTCCAAGTTCGCACGGACGGAGGCGTCGACGGCCGCGCGGGTGATCCTCGACGGGGTCGAGCGACGACGCGCGAGGGTGCTGGTGGGTCCGGACGCGTACGTGATCGACGCGATGGTCCGGCTCTTCCCGTCGGGCTACCAGAAGGCGACGGTCGCCGCCTCGCGCCGCTTTGGGGTCGTCTGACCCGGCCCAGGGGGCGTGCGGCAGAGCGGGCCTGCGCGGGAAGCCGTGGTCAGGGACGGAAGCGGTCGGTCGCCTCGAGCAGGTGGTGGGTGGTGCCGGGCTCGGCCATCGCGTGCCCGGCGTCGGCGACGATGTGCAGCTCGGAGCCCGGCCAGGCCGCATGCAGTTCCCACGCGCTCGTGACCGGGCAGACGACGTCGTAGCGGCCGTGGACGATCACGGCCGGCAGCTGCGCGACCCGGTCCATCCGGTCCAGGATGGCCCGTCCGCCGAGGAACGCGTCGTTGACGAAGTAGTGATTCTCGATGCGGGCGAAGGCCAGGGCGAACCGGTCCGCCTCGTCGCCGTCCGCGGCGGGAGGCCGGGGGAGCAGGGTGGAGGTGGTGGTCTCCCACGTCGTCCACGCGCGTGCGGCGGCGATCTCGACGGCCGGATCACCGCAGTGCAGGAGGCGGTGGTAGGCGGCCACGTGGTCGAAGCCGTCCCGATGGACCGTCTCGGCGCCCTCGGCGGCCACGAGCGGTGCAAGGTAGCCCTCCCAGGCGTCGGGGAACAGGTGGGCGGCGCCGCCCCGGTAGAACCAGTCGATCTCCGACGGGCGGCACAGGAAGATGCCGCGGAGCACCAGGCCGCGGACGCGATCGGGATGCTGCTGGGCGTAGGCCAGAGCCAGCGTCGTCCCCCACGACCCGCCGAACACCAGCCAGCGGTCGATCCCCAGCGACTCACGCAGGCGCTCGAGGTCGGCCGTGAGATGCCACGTGGTGTTGACGGCGAGGTCCGCCCCGTCCGCGACGTGCGGAGTACTCCGTCCGCAGCCGCGCTGGTCCACCAGGATGATCCGGTAGGACTCCGGATCGAACATCCGGCGATGCTCCGGTGTGGTCCCGCCTCCGGGGCCGCCGTGGACGAACAGCACCGGGGCACCGTCGGGATTACCCGAGCACTCCCAGTACAGGCGCTGGCCGTCGCCCGCGTCGAGCATGCCGGTCTCGTACGGCGCGATCCGCGGGTACGGGGTGCGGAGCGTGGTCTGTGGGGTCATCGGGGCCGCCCTGATGTTCGGAAGAGTGCCGTGTGCGGATGAGTGCAGTGCTCGGATGAGTGCAGTGCTCGGGGAACTGCCGTGGTCAGAAGGAGTGCTCGGGTCCGGGGAACGCGCGGGCGCGAACCTCCTCGCCGTACTCCCGGGCGGCGTCGCGCAGCGTGTCGGCGAGCTGCGCGTAACGCTTGACGAACTTCGCCGTCCGCCCGGTGCCGTGTCCGGCCATGTCCTGCCACACCAGCACCTGGGCGTCGCAGCCGTTCCCGGCGCCGATGCCGACCGTGGCGATGTCCAACTCGGCGGTGACCTCCCGGGCGAGGTCGGCGGGGACCATCTCCATGACGACGGAGAAGGCGCCGGCCTCCTGCACGGCGCGGGCGTCGGCCCGGAGTGCGTCGGCGGCGTCCCCGCGCCCCTGGACGCGGAAGCCGCCGAGACCGTTGACCGATTGGGGGGTGAAGCCGATGTGGGCCATCACGGGGATTCCGGCGTCCACGATCGCCCGGATCTGCGGGGCCATCCGGACGCCGCCCTCCAGTTTGACGGCCTGGGCGCCGCCCTCCTTCATCATCCGCGTGGCGGCGGACACCGCCTGAGCCGGGGAGGTCTCGTAGCTGCCGAACACGAGATCGGCCACGACGAGCGCCTTCGGAGCTCCCCGGGTCACAGCGCGGACCAGAGGGATCATCTCGTCCTCGGTCACGGGGACGGTGGTGTCGTACCCGTACACCACGTTGGCCGCCGAATCCCCGACCAACAGGACCGGGATACCGGCCTCCTGGAACAGACGCGCGGAGACGTAGTCGTAGGCGGTGAGCATGGGCCAGGGTTCCCCCGCGGCCTTGAGTTCGGCCAGGTGGTGGATCCTCGTCACCCGCGTCAGACCCCGGGGTCCCGCGTCCGGTGCACCACCGGAGCCGTAGACCGGGGTGTCTGGGTTGTCGCTCATGGCGGTGTGGCCTTCCTACAGTGACCTCGAGGCCGGCAGGAGGGCCGGTCCCCGGGTGGACAGGGGGCGGTGACGGCCGCGGCCGTCGCCGATGAGTCTGCCACGGCCCCGGTGGCGTGGGTCCCGGGGCCGGGGCCGCACGGCGCGGGGAGGGGACGGGGGGCGTGTCGCGGACCCGATGTCACACGCCCGTAACACGACAGGCACTAGGTTGGACATCATGAACCGCCAGCAGGAGTACGTTCTCAGGACCTTGGAAGAGCGCGACATCCGGTTCGTCCGGCTCTGGTTCACCGACGTTCTCGGAACCTTGAAGTCAGTGGCCGTCGCACCCGCGGAGCTCGAGGGGGCGTTCGGGGAGGGGATCGGCTTCGACGGCTCCGCCATCGAGGGGTTCTCGCGGGTCTCGGAGGCGGACACCATCGCCAAGCCGGATCCGTCGACGTTCCAGGTCCTGCCGTGGGCACATGCCGACGGCGCCCAGCACTCGGCGCGCATCTTCTGCGACGTCTTCAACCCCGACGGCAGCCCCAGTTGGGCGGATCCGCGCCACGTCCTGCGCAGGCAGCTCAACAAGGCGGCCGATCTCGGATTCTCCTGTTACGTGCATCCCGAGATCGAGTTCTTCCTGTTCAAGAGTCTCGACACCAACGGGGCCGAGCCCGTCCCGTCGGACAACGGCGGCTACTTCGACCAGGCGGTGCACGATTCGGCTCCGCACTTCCGGCGGAACGCGATCGAGGCGCTGGAGGCGATGGGCATCTCCGTGGAGTTCTCCCATCACGAGGGCGCCCCGGGGCAGCAGGAGATCGACCTGCGATATGCGGATGCGCTGAGCATGGCCGACAACATCATGACCTTCCGCTACATCGTCAAGGAGGTGGCCATGAACAACGGGGTGTGGGCGTCGTTCATGCCCAAGCCCCTCCGCGACCACCCGGGGTCGGCCATGCACACGCACATGAGCCTGTTCGAGGGTGACTCCAACGCGTTCCACGACGCGGACGACGAGTACCAGCTCTCCACCACCGCGAAGTCGTTCGTCGCCGGGATCCTGCGTCACGCACCGGAGTTCTCGGCCGTCACCAACCAGTGGGTCAACTCGTACAAGCGGCTCATCGGAGGCGGCGAGGCCCCCACCGCCGCCACCTGGGGTCGTGCCAACCGCTCGGCGCTCGTGCGCGTTCCGATGTACACGCCCAACAAGGCGTCCTCCCGCCGGATCGAGGTGCGCAGCCCGGACTCGGCGTGCAACCCGTACCTCGCGTACGCCGTGATGATCGCCGCCGGGATCAAGGGCGTCCAGGACGGATACGAGTTGCCACCGGAATCCGAGGACGACGTGTGGACCATGAGCCGGCGTGAACGACGGGCGATGGGCTACACCGATCTCCCGGGGAGCCTCGAGCAGGCCCTCGACGCGATGGAGGAGTCCGAGCTCGTCGCCGAGGCACTCGGTGAGCACGTGTTCGAGTTCTTCCTGCGCAACAAGCGTCGGGAATGGCGGGAGTACCGCAACGAGGTGACCCCGTACGAGCTCCGCAACTACCTCGCGCTGTGAAACCACTCCGCGCTGTGATCGGACGGTCTCGGTGACCATGGATTCCGCGCGATCCAGGGTGCCCAGCCCGGGCAGGCTCGGACTGCTCGACCCGCGCGCCGGGGACTGGTTGACCTACCTGGGGTGGACCGACGAGGACGCGACACCGCTGATGTGGGCACTCTCGCGCGCTCCCGACCCGGACCTCGCCCTGGGGACGCTCGTCCGGCTGCGGGAAGCCCTGGCCGCCGAATCGTCGGGTGGGGGACCCGCTCCGGGCGGGGGCGGCGACACCGGCGTGGCGGGGCTGGACTCGGCGCTGCGGTCAGACCTCCCGTTGCGCGGACGCCTGCTGGGACTGCTCGGATCGTCCAGCGCACTGGGGGACCATCTGGTCGCGGAGCCCACCCGCTGGGCATTACTCCGTTCGCCACTGCCGTCCCGGGAGGACGTCCTGGCGGACATGCTGGGAGCGGTCGACGCGCTCCCCGAGGAGCCCGTCGACGGCGCCCCGACGCCGTCCCAGTCCGCTGACCTCCGCAGCGTGGGAACCTACCGCGCGGGGGTCACCGGTGGCGCGGCCGTGAACGTGCTCCGGTCGGCCTACCGGGACCATGTGGCGCTGCTGGCCGCCCACGACGTGGCGTCCACGGTCGAGGACGAGCCGGTGTTGCCGTTCGCCGAGGTGGGCCGCCGTCTGGCCGATCTCGCGGACTCGGCGCTGACCGCCGCCCTCGCCGTGGCCGTCGCCACGGTGTACCCGGACTCGCCCATGCCCGGTCGGCTCGGGGTGGTGGCCATGGGCAAGGGAGGGGCCCGCGAGCTCAACTACATCTCCGACGTCGACATCATCTTCGTCTCCGAACCCGCGGACGCCAAGACCGGACGGGTGGCCGGGGAGATGATGCGTATCGGTTCGATGGCCTTCTTCGAGGTGGACGCCGCCCTGCGGCCGGAGGGCAAGTCCGGCGAGCTGGTGCGGACCCTGGAGTCCCACGCGGCCTACTACAAGCGGTGGGCCAAGACGTGGGAGTTCCAGGCGCAGCTCAAGGCCCGCCCGATGACCGGCGACCTGGCCCTGGCCACCGAGTACTTCGAGACCGTGCACCCGCTGGTGTGGACGGCCTCCGAACGGGACGATTTCGTCCAGGACGTCCAGGCCATGCGTCGACGCGTGGAGGAGAACGTCCCCGAGGCGCTCCGCGAACGCGAACTCAAGCTCGGCCGGGGAGGTCTGCGGGACGTCGAGTTCGCCGTCCAGCTCCTCCAGCTGGTGCACGGTCGTACCGACGAGGAACTCCGCGTCGCCAGCACGGTGGACGCACTCGGCGCGCTCCGGGCGGGCGGGTACATCGCCCGCGAGGACGGCTCCAACCTCGTGGCCGCCTACGAGTTCCTGCGCCTGCTCGAACACCGGCTCCAGCTCCAGCGCTACAAGCGCACCCACCTGCTCCCCGAGGACGGCGACCGGGAGGCCTACCGCTGGCTCGCCAGGGCCGCCCACATCCGGCCGAGCAGCAGGCACGATGCCTCCGAGGTGTTGCTCGAGCAGCTGCGCCAGGTCCGGAGCCGGGTGCGCAGATTGCACTCCAAGCTCTTCTACCGCCCTCTGCTGGACTCGATCGCCGCCTACGACGCCGAGGCACTGTCCCTGAGCTCCGAGGCGATGGAGCGGCAGCTGGCGGCACTCGGGTTCGGCGCACCCCGTCACGCGCTCGGACACCTCCGGGCCCTCGCCGGTCAGAACAACCGGCGGGGCCGGATCCAGGCGCTGCTGCTGCCCGCGTTCATGGAGTGGCTCGCCGACACCCCGGACCCGGACGCCGGGCTCCTGGCCTACCGGAAGCTGTGCGAGGAGCACCAGAACATCACCTGGTTCCTGCGCGTCCTGCGGGACGACAGCATCGTGGCGCGCCGTTTGGTGACGGTGCTGGGCACCTCGGTCTTCGTCTCCGAGCTCCTCCTGCGGAACCCCGAGGTCATCCCCGACCTGACCGACGGGGCCGAGGGGCCCGTGCTCGTGGCGTCCAAGGTCTCCGACATCGCCTCCGCGCTGTCCGCCTCGGCGTCCCGCCACCGCACCCCGGAGAAGGTCATCGCCGCGGCGAGGTCGCTGCGCCGAGCCGAGTTGGCCCGGATCGGGGCCGCCGACGTCCTGGGATTGATCTCCGTGCCGGAGGTGGGCAAGCGTCTGTCCGCGGTGTGGCGGGCGGTGCTCGAGGCCTCGCTGGCATCGGTGATCAGGGACCTGTCCCCCGAGGGACAGGCACCGCCGGCCCGGCTCGCGTACATCGGGATGGGACGCCTCGGCGGGGACGAACTGTCCTACGGGTCCGACGCGGACGTGATGATCGTGTGCGACCCGGTGGAGGGCGTGGAGGAGGACGAGGCCGTCCGGTGGGCGGTGCAGGTGGCCGAGCAGGTGGGACGGTTGCTCTCGTCGCCGTCGTCGGATCCCCCGCTCGACCTCGACGCCGACCTGCGCCCGGAGGGCCGCAACGGGCCACTGGTCCGGACCCTCGCGTCCTACCGCGCCTACTACTCCAAGTGGGCTGAGACGTGGGAGCTGCAGGCCCTGCTCAGGGCGGCGTTCGCGGCGGGGGACCGCGACCTGGGTCTTGACTTCCTGCACATGATCGACGAGTTCCGCTACCCGGCGGACGGAGTGCCGCCGAAGGTGGTGCAGGAGATCCGGCGGATGAAGGCGCGGATAGACACCGAGCGGCTGCCCCGCGGTGCCGACCCGGCCACCCACACCAAACTCGGACGCGGTGGACTGGCGGACGTCGAGTGGTCGGCCCAGCTACTGACCATGCAACACGCGGCTCGGGTGCCCGGCCTGCACACCACCTCGACCCTGGAGGCGCTCGAGGCCGCGGCCGCCGCCGGGCTGGTCTCGGAGAGCGAGCGCGAGGCCCTGGTCCAGTCGTGGCTCATGGCCGCCCGTGCCCGTAACGCGCTGGTGCTGGCGCGCGGCAAGGCCGTCGACCAACTCCCCGGTCAGGGCAAGGTTCTCGCCGCCGTCGCCAGCATCTGTTCGGGGTCGTCCGACGGCGCGGAGTTCCTCAACCAGTACCGCCGGGTCACCCGCCACGGCCGCAAGGCGGTGGACCGCGTCTTCTGGGGTGAGAACTGAGGCGTCCGAGGGATCGAACCAGGGTTGTCACCGATGCGCCGGCCGGTGACGCGCCGATACCCTGGGGCCATGGCTGTGAAGATGAACCTCACCCTCACCCTCGACGGGGTCACCTACGGCGAGCTGTACGAGTTCGTCGACGCGGTCCGGGCGGCCGGGGTCCCCGCCGACGAGCGCGTGCGCTGTCTGGGGTCCGATGACATGGGCGACCGCTTCGAGGTGGAGCTCGGTCCGGATCTGCGTCGGTCGGGGGCGGCCCGCGCGGCCTCGGGCGCGCTGGTCGGCGGGCCTGTCGCGCCCGACTCCGGGCCGTCGTCCTCGCCGTCGATCGCGTCGGTGGCGGAGACCGTCCGGTCGATGGTCCGCAACGGTGACGACCTCGACCGGGTGATCGCGGCACTGGGGGACCTGCGCAAGTTCCTGCGGTGAACCGGCCCCGCCCGGTCGCCCGCGCGACGGCCGTGCTGGCCGGGCTCGTGGCCGTGGCGGGGATCGCTCTGCATCACTCGACCTCCGAGATCCCCGCGGTCCTGGTTCTCGCGACGTTCGCCCTGGGGGCGTGGGCGTTCTCCCTGGTCGCCGTGCTCGCGGCCCTCCGTGCCCGTTCGGTGGTGCTGACGGTCATGGCCGTGGCGCTGGTCGGCGTGGGTGTGGTCCAGTACGGTCCGCTGGTGTCACCCGCCCGCGGGTACGACGACGACGGGATCGACCTCAGGGTGCTGGTGCAGAACCTGCAGTTCGGAGGAGCCGATCCCGTCGACGTGGTCCGCGCCGTCCGCGACGGCGGGGTCGACCTCCTGCTGGCGGTGGAGGTCACCCCGGAGGCGCTCGAGCGACTCCGTGCCGCGGGCCTCGAGGAGGTGCTCGCGTACGAGGCCTCTGACGCCGCGCCGCACGCGGCCGGGGTCGCGGCCTGGTCCCGGTATCCGCTGTCGCCACCCGAGCGGGTGCCCGGTTTCAGTCTGGGGGTCCTTCGCACCGGCATGGCCGGCCCCGGGGGCCCTGTGACGGTGGTGGTCGCCCATCCCGTCGCGCCGGTGTTCGACGGCCCGGCCGCGGTCGAGGAGGCGGATAGACTTCGCTGGTTCCTCGGCGGGCTGCCCGGTCCGGCCCCCGTGGTGGTGGGCGGCGATTTCAACGCCACCTGGGACCACGCCCGGTTCCGCGGACTCCGCGGGCTCGGGTACACCGATTCGGTCTCCGGCGGCGGCGACGGGTGGGTGCGCACCTGGCCCGCCGACAGGAGTGTCCCACCCCTCATCGGCATCGACCACGTTCTCGCCCGGGGAGCCCAGGCGGTGGGGGAGACCAGCGCCGTGCGGGTGCGCGCGAGCGATCACCTGGGCGTGCTGGCGACGGTGCGACTTCCCGCGGACCGGGTTCGTTGACCTACCATGCGCACCATGAGTTCACGCATCCTGACAGCAGCGTCCGGTGTCGGTGCCGTCGTGCTCGCCGTGGCATTGGCGGGGTGTGGCGGGGCGACCGTGGAAGGAGAGGCTCCGGAGGTGGCCACGGAGACCACCACGACGCCCGCCTCGAGTACCCCGTTCGCCGAGGAGCGACCGGAGAGGCCCACCGGGCCGGTGACACCTCCGCCGCCGCCCGAGCCGCGGCCGGAGCCGCTGCCGGGTGAACCCGAACCGGAGCCCCGACCGGACGAACCCCCGGCGGCCCAGCCCGCGCCCGTCGCGCCCGGTGGCGGCGACTTCGCCGCGTTGCTGCAGAGGCAGGACGTGGTGTTGCCCGAGGGCGTGGATCCGGTGGCCACCGCGGCGGAGGCATGCGGCCGCTTCGACGGGGGTCAGCAGATGGACGAGGTGTCGGCGTGGTTGGGTGAGTACGGGCGACTCGGGCCGGAGCAGCAGGGCTTCTTCCTAGGCGCCGCCGTGGGGACCTACTGCCCCCAGAATTTCCCCAAGCTCGGCTGACGGCCCGGCGGCGTCTCACATCCGGGAGTACCTGGCCCGTGCGATCGAGTAGACACCGTAGAGCGCGATCCCCACTCCGGTCGCGATGAGCAGGATCTGCCCGAACGGCTGTGCGCCGACCGTCCGCAGCGCGGCGTCCAGGCCACCCGCCTTCTCGGGATCCGCTGTCGCGACCGCCGCGATGACCAGGCCGCCGAGGATGGCCAGGGCGGCACCCTTGGCGATGTAACCGAGTTGTCCGGAGACGACGACGGCCCGCCCCACGGTGCCGCCGCCCGTGCGTTCGAGCTCCTCGACGAACTTCTTGGTGACACCCGTGTAGACGTGATGCACGCCGACACCGATGATCACGAGGCCCACCACGACGAGCGCGACCTTGCCCGCCCCGGAGCCCAGCAGTCCGGCGGTGGTGCCGGACGCGGACTCGGAGTCCGAATCGGACTCTCCCGAGGCGAATCGGGCCGTCGTGACCCCGAGGGCCAGGTAGACCGCGGCCTTGGCCCCCGCTTTGGCCCTGTCCGACGCCTCCTCGGACCCCAGTATCATCTCGATCACCTGCCACAGGCCCAGGGCGAGGAAGCCGACCGCGCCGGCCCAGAGCAGCGCCTGGCCACCCGGCGCCGACGCGATCTCGGCGAGGGCGCCCGAGTGGGACGCCTCCTCGCCGCCCGATCCCGTCGCGATCCGGATGGCGATCCACCCGACGAGCAGGTGGAGGATCCCGTTCATGACGAAGCCGGCACGGGCCAGCCACTCGAGCGCGGGATGGTCGACGGCCGATCGGGCGGCGCCTCCCACGGAGCGGGGCGGGCGGGGGGTCTTCATTCCAGCACTCTCCCACGAGAGCGGGCACACCACGACCTCAGCGGCTCACCACTCGATCTCGCCGAGCACGTCGTTGCGGCGCCGGAGCTCGGCCACCCGCTGTTCGGCGGCGCGGTGTTCTTCCGAGCGGCGCCGCGCCTGCTCGGCGAGAGCGTCCGCCTCGACCTCGGCGAGGAGGAGTTGGAGGCGGTCTTTCTGCTCCCGCAGCGTCTCCACCGAGGTGTCCATGGCCACGAGCTTGCGCGAACCCGCGCTGGCGTGGAGGAAGGGATTGCGTTCGAGGAGCAACCTCGCCTCCTCGGGGTCCAGCACGCGCGACAGTTTGAGAAGGACCGGGTAACTCTCGCCCTCCGGGTCGGCCCCCGGCTCGTGGTCCGGGTCGAGGGCGGCCGCGACCACTTTGAGCGGCCTGGCCCTCGGGGACGCACTCCGGAAGTCCACGTCGTCTGCGTCCACGAGCTCCCGCCCCCTTCTCGTCCCCGCCGCACGGCGTTCCACCGTCCTCAGGTCAACCGTAAACGCCGCGGCCTCGGGGGCCGGGTCGTTTGGACGATTTCCGACCTGCTGGATCCGACGCCCGAAAAGGACGTGCTTCACATGCCCTGAAGTGCAAAAACGCCGCGGTGGCGTCGACTGTCACGGGCGGGGAACGCCGATGGGGTTGGAGGCGGGGACCGCCCCGCGATCGACCAGCGCCCGGGCCAGTGAGGTCAGGACGTCGATGGCTCCGCCGGAGGTGTCCGACAGCAGCACCGACGATGCGGCGAGCTGGTCGGTGAGGTCTTCGATCCGGTCGCGCAGCGCAGTGCCTCGAGGGGTGAGCGTCTGCTCGTCCGAGAGGATTCCGCGGTCGAGGAGCGCGCGCCGCGCCGACTCCCACTGCGCGTCGGTCCAGCCGCGGTTCTCCTGGATGACGCGGCGGCTCACCTGCCCCGTGGCGATGTGGGTCATGGCCGCCTCCAGCCCCGTGAAGCCGGTGGCGGTGGCGGCGATGACGTGGCCGTCGCCGCGGTGCTCGCGCAGGACCGTGGCGGCCAACCAGAGGCGCTGTAGCACCGACGTCGGTCGCGGGACCGAGTACCAGGCGCTCGCGAGGGCCCGCCCGTCGAAGGACAGGGTGTCGATGACGCGTTCGAGGTCGTCCGTCACGCGGCGCAACTCGTCGCGTGAACCGGCGTCGGCGTGCTCGGCCAGAACCCTCTCAGCGGCATCGAGCCGTGCCTCGATGGCGGCCTCGGGAGTGATCCGGGTCCAGATCTTGGGGACCGCGCGGGCGACCATCGCGGGTGAGAACCCGTAGAACAGGGAGGTCACGACCTGCGGTGGCGTCGGCCCCAGAGGGGCGGCGCGTCCCGCGAAGTAGCCGTTCCACCACCCTGTCAACCCGGTTTCGCTCATGGTCGAAGCGAACTGCGGGTGGAAGTAGCAGATCGCGTGGATGGGCTCGTAGGCACGCCACAGTCGTTGTTCGCCGCTGTGGACCCTGTCGGTGGGGGACATGACGCCATGCTGTCCTGATCGCGGGGCATCTGGCCACTGCCACCTCGCACCGGGTGGACTCCCCGGGTGGTCGTGAGGAGCGTGGACCAGTCCAGCCGTGCCGGATTGGATGGCGACGCCGTACGGCGCACGGGGTTCACTCAAGAGCGTCGGGTCGTGAAGAAGGAGCTCGCTGATGACCACAGACGCCCCGCTGGGCCACGCCGAGAGAGCCGGTGACGCCTTCATCGTCCGACAGAGCACCAGACCACCGGGGGACGGACGACTCTCACGCGCCCTGGGCGATCCGGAGTTCGGGCGCCACTTCACCGACCACATGGTCCTCATCGACTACTGCGAGACAGGCGGATGGCGCGACGCGCGCGTGGTGCCGTTCGGTCCGCTGTCGCTGAATCCGGGATCAGCGGTCCTCCACTATGGCCAGGGTGTTTTCGAAGGGCTCAAAGTGTATCGCCACGCCGACGGTCACCTGCGGGCGTTCCGCGCACATGCTCATGCGCGCCGATTCGCGTCGTCGGCAGCTCGCCTCGCGATGCCGGAACTGCCGGAGAGCCTGTTCATCGAGTCGATTCGGCAACTGGCGCGAGCCGACGCCGGATGGGTCCCGCACCAGAGGGGCGCGAGCTTGTATGTGCGGCCGTTCCTCATCGCCACCGAGGCCTTTCTCGGAGTTCGTCCGTCGCGCGAGGCGACGTACGGAGTGATCGCCTCCCCGGCCGGTCCCTACTTCGCCGACGCGGACAACGGCATCAGGTTGTGGCTGTCGCGTGACTACTCACGGGCTGGACCCGGCGGAACGGGAGAGGCCAAGTGCGGCGGCAACTACGCGGCATCACTGCCCGCGCTGCACCAGGCGCGGGCCAACGGATGCGCTCAGGTTCTCTTCACCGATGCGAGCACCCGGACGTGGGTTGAGGAAGCCGGTAACATGAACATCTTCTTCGTCTTTGCCGATCGGACACTTGTGACGCCTCCTCTGAGCGGAGCGATTCTCGCGGGTGTGACCCGCGACAGCGTCCTGTGCCTCGCGCGGGACATGGGATACCGCGCGATCGAGCGGCCGATCAGCGTAGAGGAATGGCGCGCCGCCGCCGCCAGTGGTGAACTGAGAGAGGTCTTCGCCGTCGGCACCGCCGCGGTCATCACTCCCGTCGCCGGGCTGGTCGGCGAGGATCTACTGATCGAGACCCCTCCTCCTGGCTCCCGGTCTGTCGCATCACTCATGCGCGCTGAGCTGTCGTCGCTCCACCACGGCGATCGACACGACCGCCACGAGTGGATGTCCGACCTCGGGCGGGCCGACTCATGACGGTGGGTCGTTTCGCGGAACGGGCGTGGAACGATCTCGGTGCGTCCGCAGGGGACCCGGGGGGCATCGGGTGCGAGAACCCACCGGTGAGGCTTGATTCCCGGCTCGATGTCGCCGAGCTGGTCACCGACAGCATCGGCATGGCTTCTGCGGTGATCGAACAGGTCGCTGCCCTGCGGGGTCGGCGAGAGCCACGTCCGCTGCGTCTTCGGGGCGATCTCATCACCACGTCGGTGACCAGCGAGAGGCACTTCCGACTCGACGACCAGCTCCCGCGGGCGTGGGCACCGTTGTCCGGGTTCTGGCCGGCCCGCGACGGCTGGGTTCGCACACATGCGAACTATCCACACCATGAACAGCGGCTGCGCCTCCTGCTCGGGCTCGATGACGCAGCCGGCGTCGAGACGTTCGCGGCGGCCGTCGCCGAACGCGGTGCTGTCGAACTCGAGGACATCGCAGCCGAGAAGGGCGCGATCGTGGTTGCGGTCCGTGATCGTCAGACGTGGGCGTGTCATCCGCACGCGGCCGCCGTGGCCGATACGCCGCTGATCCGTCGTGAGACAGTGGGAGCGGCCCGAGCGCGGCGCTGGCCCGGCGGGTGCTCGCTGCCCTTGTCGGGGTTGCGGGTTCTCGACATGACCCGGGTGATCGCCGGGCCCGTGGCCACCCGCGATCTCGCCTATGCGGGTGCCGACGTGCTCCGAGTCGATTCACCGCGTCTTCCCGAGATCGACTGGCAACACCTCGACACGGGCCAGGGCAAACGTTCGACCACCCTCGACCTGGCGTCGCGGGTCGATCGGCGGGTGCTCACCGACCTGCTCGCGACCGCTGACGTGGTGGTCACCGGATACCGTCCGGGCGCGTTGGACCGCTATGGGCTGTCTCCCGATCAACTCGCCGAGGACTACCCGGGCCTGGTGATCGGTTCGGTCAGCGCGTGGGGACGCGAGGGGCCGTGGCGTTCCCGGCGCGGGTTCGACAGCATCGTCCAGGCCGCGACCGGCATCGCGATGGTCGAGAGCCCCGATGGGGCACGCCCGGGAGCGTTACCGGCGCAGGCCCTCGACCACAGCGCGGGGCACTTCCTCGCTGCCGCGATCGCCCGGAGTCTCGTCGAGCAGGCTTCCGACGGCGCGACAGTGCACGTCTCGGTGTCGCTCTGCCGGCTGGCCCACGAGCTGCTCGAGACCACCGGGACCACCGTCCCCGGGCCACGTGACGCCGGTACTGCGGAACCGGTGGCGCCGCCGACCACCCAGACCGTGACCTCCGATGCGGGGAGGGTGACCTTCGCTGCGCCCGCGATCAGTGTCCCGGACGCCCCGGGGCGATACTCCGCGGCTGCCAGCCGGTGGGGCGGCGACGCTGCAGCCTGGGCCAGCCGGACATCCCAGCGGGGTGCTCGGATGAATGGCGCTCGAGCCCGATGACGTCGACACCCCGTCGCCGGCAGGCGCCGAGACGACCGCTGGCCCGCTCCCGCATCGGCGCCAGACAACTCGCGACGCTACTGGGTGAGTGGGACTCTGCCGAACCGGTCTACGCGGCCCTCAGTGACCGAATCAGATTGCTGCTGAGCGACGGTCGACTCGCCACTCACACTCGGCTGCCCGCCGAGCGTGAACTGGCCGAGGAGCTGGGCCGCAGTCGCACCACCATCGTCGCGGCCTACCGGGCGCTGCGCGAGAGCGGACACCTCATCAGCATGAGAGGGTCGGGAAGTGTCCTGGTCCTTCCGCGGGCGCTGCCCGGCCGGAGCGCCCTCGAGGTCGACTTCGCGCGATCAGTCCCGGCCCCGGTGGCCGGCCTCGACGAGATCGTCCGCGCGGTGGCCGACCGGGCGCCCACCGTGCTCGAGCACTCGGGGTTCGACCTCGTCGGCCAGCAACGCCTGCGTGAATCGATCGCCGCCCGCTACACCGAGCACGGTGCCCGGACCGGACCCGATCAGATTCTGATCACCCTCGGCGCCCAGAACGCCATCGCCCTGACCGCGAGGACAGTGCTGCGGCACGGCGATCGGGTCCTGATCGAGACCCCGACGTACCCGCACGCCTACGAGGCGCTCCGCAACGCCGGCGGGCGGCTCGTCAGTACCCCGGTGACGACGACCGGGTGGGAAATCGACCACCTGGTCAGCGCCATCGAGCGAGTGCGTCCCGAACTGATCTACCTCATCCCCGACTTCCACAATCCCACCGGCTCGTCGATGAACGCCGAGCAACGCGAGCGGGTCATCGCGAGCGCCCGGCGCAACGGTGCCCTGGTGTTGATCGACGAGACAACGGCCGACCTCGACATCGACAGACCCGACAGCCCGCCGACGTTCCCCTCGCTGACCACCACGCGAGACGCCGACACGCTGGTGAGCGTGGGGTCGCTGAGCAAGACCATCTGGGGTGGCCTGCGAGTCGGCTGGATTCGCGCGGAGCCCGCCATGATCAGCCGCCTGATCACCCGGAGGCCCGCGGACGACCTCGGCACACCCGTCATCGAACAGCTCATCGCCACCCGGGTACTGGAATGCTACGACCTGCTGCTGACCCGCCGCGCTGACCAACTGAGAGCTGGCCGGGACCTCCTGGTCTCACTACTGCGGACCAGTCTCCCCGACTGGCGCATCCCCGACGTGCACGGCGGACTGGCGTTGTGGGTCGAGCTCGGCGCACCCCTCAGCTCAGCGCTGGCATCTGCCTGCCAACCCCGGGGAGTCCGCATCACCGCCGGGCCCCGGTTCGGAATCGATGGCGCGCGCGAGCGATTCATCCGTGTGCCCTTCACCGCGGGGGCCGACCACCTCGAACGCGGAGTCCGCATTCTTCGCGAGGCGTGGGAATCCCTTGACCCTGTGCCCACACCGGGGACGCAGACCCCGCCGCACCCGATGCTCTAGCGCTGACCTAAGGAAGACGATGGACGCCTCCGAGAACATCCCCGCTGAACTCGCCGACCACGTCGCGGCCAGCTTCTCGCGTCAGGGACTGATGCGCCATCTCGGCGCCCGTATCACCGAGCTGCGCCGCGGATTCTGCCAGCTCCGCGCACCCTTCAGTCCCGACCTCACACAGCAGCACGGTTACTTTCACGCCGGAGTCACCAGCTCGCTCTCCGACACCGCGGGCGGCTATGCGGGCCTGTCGACGTACACACGCGCGGATTCAATCCTGACAGTTGATTTCACGGTGAATCTGCTGGCGCCGGCCGTGGGCGAGTCGCTCATCGCCGAAGCCACGGTGATCAGAAGTGGCCGCACTCTCACGGTGTGCCGACTGGAGGCCTTCACCCTCGAGGCCGGCAGGCGAGTTCATGTCGCGACCGGCCGCCAGACGCTGATCCGTCTCGCCGACACCCCGGATCACCAGGTGTGAACGACGAACGGCGGCTGATGCCGGAAGACGGTGGACACCGTCTCCGCAGCACAGCCGCCGCTTCGGTGATCAGAGATCGTGGGTGGACGCCCTCGGATCAGCAGTCGTAGTAGAGCTCGAACTCGTGCGGGTGCGGGCGGAGGTTGACCGGGGCGATCTCCTTCTCACGCTTGTACGTGATCCAGTTCTCGATGAGGTCCTCGGTGAACACACCGCCCTCGGTGAGGTACTCGTGATCCTGCTCGAGACGGTCGATGACCGCGGGCAGCGAGGTCGGCGCCTGGGGGATGTCGGCGGCCTCCTCCGGCGGGAGCTCGTAGAGATCCTTGTCGACCGGCGCCATCGGCTCGATCTTGTTCTTGACCCCGTCGATACCGGCCATCATCATCGCGGCGAACGCGAAGTACGGGTTGCCGGAGGAGTCGGGGCAGCGGAACTCGATGCGCTTGGCCTTGGGGTTGTTGCCCGTGATCGGGATGCGCACGCAGGCGGACCGGTTGCGCTGCGAGTACACGAGGTTGATCGGCGCCTCGTAACCCGGCACCAGGCGGTGGTACGAGTTGATCGTGGGGTTGGTGAACGCCAGCAGGGACGGAGCGTGGTGCAGGATGCCACCGATGTAGTAGCGGGCGATATCGGACAGGCCGGCGTACCCGGACTCGTCGTGGAACAGCGGCTTGCCGTCCTTCCACAGCGACTGGTGGGCGTGCATTCCCGAGCCGTTGTCACCGAAGAGCGGCTTCGGCATGAAGGTGGCGGACTTGCCGTTCTTCCACGCGGTGTTCTTGACGATGTACTTGAAGAGCTGGACGTCGTCGGCGGCGCGGAGCAGGGTGTTGAACTTGTAGTTGATCTCCTGCTGCGCACCGGCCACCTCGTGGTGGAAGCGCTCGAGCTCGAACCCGGCGTTGGTGAGGTTGGTCGACATCTCGTCGCGGAGGTCGACGAAGTGGTCGTACGGGGCGACGGGGAAGTACCCGCCCTTCTCGCGGACCTTGTAACCGAGGTTGGGCGACCCGTCGGCCTCCTGGCCGGAGCCGGTGTTCCAGTTGCCGGCGCTGGAGTCGACCTCGTAGAAGCCGTGGTTGGTGCCCGAGCCGTACCGGACGGAGTCGAAGACGAAGAACTCGGCCTCGGCGCCGAAGAAACAGGTGTCCGCGATACCCGTGGAGACCAGGTACTCCTCGGCCTTGCGGGCGACGTTGCGGGGATCGCGGCTGTAGGCCTCACGGGTGAACGGATCGTGGACGAAGCAGCTGATGTTGAGCGTCTTGGCCCTGCGGAAGGGATCGAGCCGCGCCGTGGCGACGTCCGGGAGGAGCATCATGTCGGACTCGTGGATCGACTGGAACCCCCGGATCGAGGAGCCGTCGAACGCCAGGCCGTCCTCGAACAGATCCTCGTCGAACGCCGCGGCGGCGATCGTGAAGTGCTGCTCGTTGCCCGGCAAGTCGGTGAACCGGATGTCGACGTACTCGACGCCCTCGTCCTTGATGAACTTGATGACCTCGTCCGGAGTGGAGAATGCCACGATGTCGCTCCTCGTCTCTCTGTGCGACAGGCAACCGGTGCCGCCCGTCGTGCGGTGACCTCACGATATGGGCGGGGTGTTGCCCGGCCGTCAACCGAATGTTTCGGCGGTGTTACAGAGGCCTGCCGGGTGACGGTCCCTCCCACTGGGGTCAGCCTAGTCAACCATGGTGAGGGAATACCGATACTGGGCTCGTCCGGTCCCCGGTTACCCTGGGAGCATGCGGGAAATTGCGGGATCATGGCTGTCAGGCCCCACGTCGTCCGGCACCGAGCCGGAGCAGGCGTACAAGGGTGAGCGTCTCGGGTTGCCCGAGCACGGCGAGGGGTCCCTCGCGCCGCTGGGGGTACGACTCGGTGCGCTCCTGGTCGACTGGTTCCTCGCCTACGGGTTCGTCGGACTCGTGGTCTCACTCGGAGGGGCGGGACTTCTCGGCGGGGAGACGTTCTCCGCTGTCGCCAGCTGGGCGACCCCGCTGCTCTGGGGGGTCTCCGGGGTGGTGTGCGTCTGGCTCTTCGCGCAGACTCCCGGGCAGGCGCTCTTCGGGATAGGAACCGCCCGGATCGACGCCGAGGACCGGGTCGGGCTCATCCGCGCCATCGTCCGCGTCTTCTTCGTGTTCTTCCTGATCCCGCCGCTCGTTCAGGACGAGGACGGTCGCGGACTGCACGACAGGGCCACGGGCACGGCGCTGATCCGGACGCGCTGATCCGACCGGCGGGTCCGTGCGACGTGCCCGTGGTCGCCGGGGGCTACCGGCGTCCGGCCTCGCCGGGATCAGCCCCGACGGCGGGCGCTGCGCTGCATGTTGCGGACCTTCGCGCCCTGGGGGAGCGGGCCCTTGGGCATCTGGTTCTGGATTCCGGTCTTGGTGCCCAGCGCACGCAGCCTGGTGTCCAGGGCGTCGACCTTCGCGCGGTTGATGTTCATCGGGTACCTGGTCAGGCGGCGATTGAGCTTGCGTAGGGGGACCTGCTCGGGGGTCGTCCCCTCCTCGTCGCCCACGATCAATTCGTAGATCGGGGTGTCGCCGACGACGCGGGCGACCTTCTTCTTCTCCTGCGTCATGAGCGGCTTGAGCCGGTGGGGCTGCCCCTCGCCCACGAGGACGATCCCACAGCGTCCGACCACGCGGTGGACCGCGTCGAAGCTGGTGGTCGCGGCGACGGCCTGGTTGACCCGCCACCCGGAACGGAGCTGGTCCAGTGCCCATGCCGCCGCACCGGGCTGGCCTTCGGCCTTGGCGAACACCGTGTTCTGGACGCGGCGGGAGAAGATCACCATCGCCAGCATCAGACCGGTGAGCACACCCAGTGGGAGCATCCACCACTGGCCACCCCAGAGCGAACCCAGGAGGAAGAACGCGACGGCGGACAGGACCAACGCGCCGATCATCAGCGGCCACAGCAGTTTGTCCTGCTTGGACTGGATCTTCAGTGCCTGCCACATCTGGTCGCGCTGTGCCTTGCTCGCCTGCCGCCGTGCAGCCCGGGCCGCCTTCTTGTCCGCCTTGCTGACCTCGCTCTTCGCCATACCGTTCAGGATACGTGGCGGGCACCACCATCCGAGAACCGCGGTTCACCGCAGGGGTGCGCCGAGGGAGACGCGCCGGGCGGCCGGGGGCGGAGTCGCGGTCGCCCGTGCGGGGCTCAGGCCAGGCTGCGTGCCAGCACGGAGGAGGCCTCCTGCGAGGCGGCACCGCCGGAGGTCAGATGCGCGAGGTGCTCCGGAACCTCCTGGCCGCGGTGCTCGAGCGCCTGGACGTAGAGGCGGCCGGCCCGGTAGGAGGACCGGACCAGTGGGCCGGCCATGACCCCGGCGAAGCCGATCTCGCGCGCCTGGTCGGACAACTCCACGAACTCCTCGGGCTTGACCCAGCGGTCGATCGGGTGGTGCAGCGGGCTCGGCCGGAGGTACTGCGTGATGGTGAGGATGTCGCATCCCGCGGAGTGCAGGTCGACCATCGCGTCGATGATCTCCTCCGTGGTCTCGCCCATCCCCAGGATGAGGTTGGACTTGGTGACCAACCCGAAGTCTCGGGCGGCGCGGATCACTCCGAGCGACCGGTCGAAACGGAACGCCGGCCGGATGCGCTTGAAGATCCGGGGAACCGTCTCCAGGTTGTGTGCGAGCACCTCGGGCCGTGACTCGAAGACCTCCGCGAGTTGGTCCGGGTCCCCGTTGAAGTCGGGGATCAGGTTCTCCACCCCGGTGTTGGGGTTGAGTTCGTGGATCTTGCGGACCGTCTCCGCGTACAGCCACGCGCCACCGTCCGGCAGGTCGTCACGGGCGACACCGGTGATGGTGGAGTAGCGCAGACCCATTTCGCGCACCGACTCCGCCACCCGCCGCGGCTCGTCGCGATCGAGGGCGCTCGGCTTACCGGTGTCGATCTGGCAGAAATCGCACCGGCGCGTGCACTGCTCGCCGCCGATGAGGAACGTGGCCTCGCGGTCCTCCCAACATTCGTAGATGTTGGGACACCCGGCCTCCTCACACACCGTGTGCAGACCACCGGTCTTGACGAGGCTCTTGAGTTCCTTGTACTCCGGACCCATGGTGGCCCGGGTCCGGATCCACGACGGCTTGCGCTCGATCGGCGTCTCGGCGTTACGGGCCTCGATGCGGAGCAGCTTTCGGCCTTCAGGAGTCACAGTCACGGCCGCAAGCCTACTCCCGATTCACCGCACGGGCAGTCGGCCGTCGAGCGCCTCCACCACGTCGGAGGTGACCTGGTCCAGTACCTCTGACACCGGCACCACCCGGCCGAGCTCTGCCGAGAGGGAGGTGACCCCGGCGTCGATGATCCCGCAGGGGACGATCCGCGAGTAGGCGTCGAGATCACAGTCGCAGTTGAGGGCGAATCCGTGCATCGTCACACCGCGTTGGACACGGATCCCGATGGCGGCGATCTTGCGCGCCGGCCGACCGTCCCCGGCCGGGCACCACACGCCGGACCGGCCGTCCACGCGGTCGACCTCCACCCCCATCCGGGCGCAGGTGGCGATGAGGGCCTGCTCCACCCGGCGTACGTACTCGACCACGTCGATGGGGTCCGACAACGCGATGATCGGGTACCCGACCAACTGCCCGGGCCCGTGCCAGGTGATCCGGCCACCCCGGTCCACGTCGACGACGGGGGTCCCGTCGACCGGGCGATCCGCCGGCTCCGTGCGCTTGCCGGCGGTGTACGTGGCCGGGTGCTCCAGGAGCAGGATGGTGTCCCCGCGGGAGCCCTCGGCCCTCTCCTCGGCCAAGGTCCGCTGCAGCTCCCAGGTGGGGGTGTACTCGACGGTCCCGAGTCGGCGGATCTCCGGCTCGACCGGATCGCGGCGCAGGGACTGACCGGTGTGCGACATGGCGACCACTCTAGGAGACTGCTGAACAAGCTGTGATCC
>NZ_NTGA01000028.1 GCF_002289575.1 Dietzia natronolimnaea | reverse complement strand
TACCTGGCGCTCAAGGACGACGACCTCGAGGCTACCACCAACGAGCACGAGGAGACCGCGATACTGGTTTAGGAAGTCGGTGGAACCAGCCCTTCCCGCACCGCCTTGGTCAGACGTACGTACCCGCCTGTGTCGGCGTCGAGGACCCAGGTCCGCGTGCCGGCCTTCGGTAGGCCCCGGGAGGCGAACCCGCCGGCGTCGGGCCGGTACCAGTTGGTGACCGGGATGTCGCTGACGACGTGTACGAGGTCCGGCCGTGCGGCGGGCGGGACCGAGGCCAGTGCGCCACCGATATCGGCGGCGCTGATGGGATCCGAGCCCCACAGGGTCGCCGCGAGCACCGCGACGGGGCCGTCGGCTCCGGGCACCTCGTACAGCACCGCCAGATCCACCTCGGGCAGGTCCCCGAGGGCGTCGGCGACCTGGACCGGATACACGGGCCCGTGCGCGGTGTGGACAACCGCGCTCGCCGCCCCGAGTATCCAGAAGTCGCCGTCCCGGTCGCGTTCGAAGAGGTCGCTGGTCGACACCCAGGTGTCGCCCGGACGGAACACCCCGCGGAGCTGGCGCACGGAGGCGTCCACCCCGAGGCGGGGTCGGGTGAGGAGCACTCCGGGCGCATCGACCTCACTGGGTATGGCGAAGCCGTCGGGGCCGGCGGTGATCGCGCCGGAGTCAGGATCCACGTCGACGAGCCGGACCTCGGACGTGCCGGGCAGCGGACGGCCGCGGGCGCCCGGTTTAGAGTTCGAGAGGTTCGCCAGGACGACGTCGGCCTCGGTTCCGGCGTAGAACTCCAGGACCCGCGTGCCGGGGTAGCGGTCCAGGACCCGCCGCCACAACCCTCGGGGCATCCCCGAGCCCATGAAGAGCGTGATCGTCTGGTGCGACCGGCGCGGAGGCGCCGGCTGGCGGACAAGCTCGCGCATCATCGCCCAGGTGTAGGTCACCACCGTCACCCCGTAGCGGCGGACCTCCTCGTCAAAGGTCGCCGGGTCGAAACCCCGGGACAGCGCGATCCGTGACCCGCCGGCCACCGCGCCGCCGACCGCGGTGAGCAGACCCGACGGGTGGTGCAGAGGACTGAGGCAGTACACGGTGGATTCGGAAGAGAGGCGCGCGGCGCTGGCGGTGCCGAATGCGGACAGCGCCCACCGGTGGTTGGTCACGAGCTTGGTCTGCCAGATGCCCGTGGAGCGGGAGAAGAAGACAAAGGCGAGGTCGCCCGCCCGCCCGGGGTCCGGTCGGTACCACCGGGGCAGCTCGACCGTCTCGGGGTCGATCTGTTCGAGGTCGACGACGCCCGCGTCCAGGTCGGCGGGGAGATCTCGCTCGGAGCCACCGCCGAGCACGAGCGCCCGCGCCCCGGCCTCGGAGACCTTGGACGCGTGCTCCGGGTCGGTGACCACGTCGGTCACCGAACTGAGCCGGAGGAGTTCGGGGAGGGACTGGGACGGGGGGAGCAGCACGGCCACGGCGCCGAGGCGCGACAGCGCGGCCATGGCGACCAGCGCCGAGGGCCTCGTCTCCATGAGGACGCCGATGTGGTCGCCCTGGCGGACCCCGACGGCGATGAGTCCTTTGACCACGTTCGTGATCCGGGTGTCGACGGCGGAGAACGTGTGGACGCGATCGGAGAACAGAAAGCACGCGTCGTCCGGCTGGTTGCGCGCGCGCTCGGTCATGATCCTGGCAAAGGAGATGCGGGTCCTCGGCTGGATCTGTCCCAGCCGGATGAGGCGAGGCGCCGCGTGCAGCGCCTGGTGTCCGACGGCCCGGGTCGCCTTCAGGGTGCCGACGGCGAGTTTGCCGACTCCGCGCACGGCGCCGATCCCGAGGCCGGCGACCTGGACCGCCCCATCTGCCGCGAGCATGATCGCCTTGGTGGGGGAGGAGTCGACCACGGCGCCGGGTTCGACCTCGGCGATCCCGTCAGGTCGAGGCCCGGTGCCTTCCCGCCACCCCATCCACGCGGCGACGGTGGGCCACGTCTGTGAGGCGGCGGTCGAGCCGACCACGAGCCCGAAGTGCCCGGCGCGGACGGAGAACTCGTACACCTCGGCCCCCGGGGCGACGGAGGCGATCTTGCGGACGCCGGCCGGGACGCCGATCTCGTCGACCTCACCGAGCACGGCGAGGACGGGACAGGTGATGTCGGCGAGGGAGACCACGTGTTCGCCGACGACGAAGCCGCCCACCATCATCCGGTTCTGGATGATCACCTGCCGCATCATGTCGACGATCGCAGGGCCGGACCAGGCGACGAATCCCTCGCCACCGATGAAGCGGCGCTGTCGTTCGTGTCCGAGCAGCGCGTCGCGGTCATGGAGTTGGCGCAGGAAATCCACCTGCGAACGGGCGGTCTTGATCGGATCGAGCAGGCGGAACGCCGTCGACGCCAACCACCCGGGCAGCGGGCGGTCAGCAAAGACGTAGTCGGCGACGATGCGCGCGATGGTGACGACCACCTCCTCGGGTATGCCGAGCGGGGCGTGACCGCGCCAGTCGACGGGGGAGCCGAACGTCACGAGGCTCTCGAGGTCGCGCGAGCGTCGGTAGGCCGCGGCCTGATAGCAGAACATGCCGCCCTGGCTGTATCCACCGAGGTGCACCGCCCGGCCCGTGGCGGTCGTGACCAGGTCGACGGCGTCGCTCACGGCTATCACGTGGTCGGTGAGGGTGCGTTCGAGGCCGCCGGCCTCGATGTCCGGGGCCCCGAAGTCGATCACCCACGGGTCCATTCCCGCCTCGTGCAGTGCGGCGACCGCGCTGGTGGAGGGGGAGACGTCCCAGACGTCAGCCGAGATCATCATCGGCGGAACGAGCACGATCGGCGGGCGCGGCTGGGCGTCCGCTCCCTCTCCGGCACCGTCGAGCTCGGCGTTCGCCGCCGACGGCGGGTAGTAGCGACGCAGCCGGAACATCGGGCGCCGCGCCACGATTTCGAACGGCGAGGGATCCTCGTCGGTCTGCAGGCCGCCGAAGCGCAGGACCTCGACCGCGTTGAGAACGTACGATGTCGCGGTCTTCAGAGCGGCCGAGACGGCATCAGGGGTGGGAGGCATGGTGGATAAGAGAGTAGAGGGTGCCGCACGGGCTTCGGGCCGCTCCGGCGGATAGTCCCGCGACCCGCGGCTCCCCGCGGCTGTCGCCGGGCCGCCCGACGCCTCCCACTCCGTCTATCCGATCGCATAAGCCGTCGCTTCGGCGGAGCGGTTTGAAAGCGACGCCTTCGGGGTCCGGGGAACCGATCGGCAAGGTTGCGGCGTCGACCACGTAGAGGGGTGAGGGCCACCCACACGAGGAGGTCAGATGACGTCCCTGTTCGCTCTCGGGTATGCCCAGAACTACGGCGAGACTCAGGCGGCCGGGTGTCAGCCGACGTGTCGAAGAACGGTGCCCGTGGTCGAACCCACGACGCGAGGGAAGTAGTCGGCCATGGCAGCACCTGACTCGCGAGAGCCCCTCCCCGAACTCCAGCGGTGGCGATCAGCCGTCTGGTCAGCCGTGACGGCGGCTGTGTGGCGGAGGTGAACCGGACACGGATCCCACTCGGTGGTGGATCGCTATCGTCACGTGTGCGGTCGCGGTGCCGCTATGGCCTCTGGCGATGATCGGGCTTCAAGCGGCAGTCGGAGGCCCCGTTCTGGGAGTGTCGGGGGACGAGGCTCCTCGGCGTGGGGTCGCCGTCTCACTCGCACTCGGGCTCGTCTGCGCGGTGGCTGCGTGGCGCACGAGCGAGCGCGCGATATCCAGCGGGAGATGTGCGGGCCTGGCGGGCGCACTCGTTCTGGTCGGCGTGCTTCTCCTGGCGATCGAGGACGAACTGTGATCCGCGAGATGAGGACCGCTCCATGGACGGCGTACGCGGCACTGTGCGCGTCGATTCTGTGGAGTGGGCTGATGTTTATCTGGCACGTTCCGCACCCGGGCAACGAGTGGATCCGGTGGGTGCTGACTCCGGCGGTTGTGGGTGCGCTCATCACGCCGTGGAGCACGTTGCGCCGCGAGGGCATCGCGATGATCGCCGGCCCTGTCGTCATCGCCGCGACGTACTTCGCCGTGCTCATCGTCGGCGGCGGCACGGCGTTCATCGCCGCCGCCATCCTCTCCTGACCTCGCCTTTTAAGATGCAGCGTTGGCGAGCTGAGACACTTGAGTCGACCCCACGGGTCTCCGGTTTTCGCGCACTCACGTGTCGGTTGTCGAGGCGAGGGTGCGCCTGCTCGAAGGATGCACTGTGCTCTCTCCCGCTCGGTCGCTGGTCCCAGCATGAGCACGGTCGCCTGGAAGGAGAACGGCATACCCCGGACCGCCTTCTGGCGCTCCGAGAACGCCGCACCGGCGCCGACCGGGATCGTCGTGATCACCGACGACATCTCCGCAGACAAGGCTCTCCGAATCGCCCAGAGAGGCTCAAGCCTGCTGTGGCGCGGAGACTTCCAGAACGCTCGGCAGCTCATGCGCGCCCTCGACCGTCGCCTCGAGAAGCGGGCGTCCCGGTCACCGCAGTCCACCGACCCCGGAGAGGTCTTCCTCGCCAACCGCAAAGCGCGTGCCCAGCGTGCGGCGATCCTGGGGAAGATCCTCGTCCCGCTGGAGTCCGACTACACGATCCGCTTGCGCCGCTCGCCCGACGCGCGCGAGGCCTGCGCCCACGCGTACGGGCAGCCGGTCGACCGGCCCGACGAGTCGGGCGATTCCGTCGGCGTGGAGACCCTCGTCTCGCTGCCCGAGCTCCTCGGCGTGATCAGCGCCTACCAGTGGCACAGCA
Organism: Dietzia natronolimnaea; assembly: GCF_002289575.1. Lineage (GTDB taxonomy): Bacteria > Actinomycetota > Actinomycetes > Mycobacteriales > Mycobacteriaceae > Dietzia > Dietzia natronolimnaea_A. The sequence continues at coordinate 54,716 of NZ_NTGA01000028.1, read as the reverse complement.
AGGGCCTCGAGGTCGCCGCGCTGGGCGCCAGGATCCATCCCGCCCACGGCGTCTTCGCGCCCACCCGCGACGAGTACATCGACCTGGTCGCCGATTCCCCCTGGCCGCAGGGCATCGACCACCCCGTCGTGTGGGACATCGGCACCGGGACCGGAGTGCTCGCGGCGGTCCTGGCCCGACGCGGGGCCCGGGCGGTGGTCGCGACCGACATCAATCCCCGCGCAGTGCAGCGCGCCCGGGACAACGTGACTCGGCTGGGGCTGGCGGACCGCGTTGCGGTGGTGCGGGCCGACCTGTGGCCCAATGACGACGAGGCGGGCCACGCCGGGCGGGCCGACGAGGCGCGCGACACCGAGGCGGGAGACACCGACGCGGGTGTCTCCGCGCGGGCCGACGTGGTGGTGTGCAATCCGCCATGGATTCCCGGCCGCCCGACCTCGGCCCTGGAACAGGGGATCTACGACCAGGATTCCGAGGTGCTGCACCGCTTCCTCAGCGGGCTCGCCGATCACCTCACGCCGCAGGGCGAGGGATGGCTGATCCTGTCCGACCTCGCCGAACACCTGGGCCTGCGCACTCGCGACCAGCTGCTCGACCGCATCGACGCTGCCGGGCTGACCGTGCTCGAGACCCGCGAGACCACGCCACGTCATTCGCGCGCCGCCGACAGTGCCGATCCGCTGCACGCCGCTCGGTCGAAGGAGCGCACCATCCTGTGGCGGCTGGGGCGAGGCTGAGCACCTAGCGAGGCCAGCGCAACTAGCGGGGCCGGCGCCCACCCCATGCCCAGACGAGGGCATGCACCGCGAGCAGCGGGACGATGAGCACCACCGCGCCCCAGCCCGTGGTGGCGACGGGCATCCAGTCGTCCCACGATGCGCGCATGGCACCGAGGAAGTCCCCGCGCTCGGAATCGGACTGTTCGGACTCCGCCGGCTCTGGCGAATCGTGATCGGCGAAGAGCTCTGCCACGTCCGCACCGTCCGCCGCGACGTGGAAGTCGGTGGGGCGGGGGGACTGTGAAGCGGAGTGCATATCCGGGATTCGATGCCGGAGTCGTGGCGGATTGGGTGCGGTGTCGGGCGGTAGGGGACGTCCTCGTCGTCGTCGCACCAACTGCGGCCACCACCGCATTTCCGGCACGTAGGCTGAACGGCGCCCCGCCCTCCACCTGACGCCGAGGATGCGACGCCATGGACAGCACGACGGACAGGACGGCTCCCGCCGCGTCCGAGGCGAGCCTGACCGGCGACGATCCCGCACCCCTGCTCCCGCCCGGACCCGCGCTGCCCAGGTCGATCCAGGGCGTGGGCTTCGGCATCGCCCGGCGCAGAGTGCTCCAACGGCTCCAGGCGAGATACGGCAACGCCGTCACCGTGCACCTGCCCATCTACGGGCGCGCGGTGGTGATCTCCGACCCCGCGCTGGCCAAGGCGCTGTTCACCGCCCCGCAGGAGTCGCTGACCAACGTCGACCCCAATCTGGGACGGGTCCTGGGGGAGCAGTCGATGTTCGCGCTCGAGGGCACCGACCACCGTCGGCGCCGCAAGCTGCTCACCCCGCCTCTGCACGGCAGGCGCATCAAGGGCTACGAGGCGGTCGTGGAGGAGAAGACCCGGCGCGAGCTCGACTCGTGGGTGGTCGACCGGCCGTTCGCCTCCATGCCGTCGATGACCCGCATCACGCTGGACATCATCATCCGGACGGTGTTCGGCGCCCGGGACGACGAGCTCGTCACGCTGCGCCGCGTCATCCCGCCCATGGTCGAGGCCGGCTCGGCGGTGGTCATCACCCCGGAACTGCCGGCGCGCGTGGGCACGGTGGGCGTGGGAACGGTGGGCGCGGGGTCGTTGGGCCCGCGCGGTCGGTTCGCCCGCTACAAGAAGGTGTACGACGACGCGATCAACGCACTCATCGACCGGGGTCGCCGCGATGACCGACTCGACGAGCGCGACGACATCCTGGCCATGATGCTGCAGAGCACCTACGACGACGGCTCGTCCATGACGGACGAGGAGATCCGCGACGAGCTCACCGCACTGCTCGTGGCGGGACACGAAACCACCGCGACGACGCTCGCCTGGGCGCTGGAGCGGCTGAGCCGGAACCCCGCGGTGCTGGACGAGTTGGTCGCCGAGGTCGACGCCGGGGGGACCGACTACAGGCACGCGACGATCCTGGAGGTGCAGCGCAGCCGGCCTGTCATCGATCTCGTCGGACGCCACGTGCAGGCTCCGCACCTCGACCTGGGCCCGTGGCGGATTCCGCGCGGGTACAACGTGTTGGTCGCGATCTCGCTGCTGCACGACGACAGCGCGCACTTCGCCCAGCCCGAGCGCTTCGACCCGACCCGCTTCCTCGACACCACGCCACCGCCGGCCTGGCTGCCGTTCGGCGGCGGGACCCGGCGATGCATCGGTGCGGCGTTCGCGACGATGGAGATGGACGTCGTGTTGCGCACCCTGCTGAGCATGTACGAGATCATCCCGACGGCCGAGCGGGACGAGAAGTGGCACTCCCGCGGCGTCGCGTTCGCGCCCCACAGAGGAGGGCGGATCACCGTCCGGCGTCGGTGAGCCGGGGGCGACAGCATCACGAAGGATTCGCGCACGTGACAGAGATCGGGTGAGCGATGATGGTGGCGGCGATCTGACCAGGGATGACCACCAGTGACGACGAGGTGTGGACATGGCCACGAACACTGCATCGACCGCGACTACCGGCGCCGGGAACGGGCCTCACGGTCCCGGGGACCCAACCCTCACCGGGCTTGCCTTCGCGGACAGTGGATTCGACGGCCAGTTCCTGCGCGTGCTGGACACCATCCCGTCGGGCGGAGCCGACGTCGGGGAGGCGTTCATCACCGCCCGCAGAATCCCCGAGGGTGACAGGGACGCCTGGAACCTCGAGTGGAACGCGCTCGGGGAACGGATCCTCGCGGAGGCGGAGGAGAGCCTGACCGCCGGCCATAGGGTGAGCGCTCGTGAAGGCTTCCTCCGTGCGGCCACGTACTTCCGGATCTCCGGGGTCTTCATGTACGCCCCTCCGCTGGATCCCCGGTTCGTCACGGCGAACGCGCGTCAACGGGACGCCTTCCGCCGGGCGGCCGAGCTGATGGACCATCCCTTCCAGCAGGTCGCGATCCCGTACGAGGGAACCGAGCTCGACGGCTACCTCGCGACCCCGTCCGGCCCGGGACCGTTCCCCACGGTGATCCTTGTGGGCGGGTACGACGGCACGATGGAGGAGACGTACGTCGCCGGCGGCGTCGCGGCACTGCGGCGTGGCTACGCCGTCCTCATGATGGACGGCCCCGGTCAGGGCGCGGCGCTGGTCGAGCGCGACCTGCACTTCCGACACGACTGGGAGGCGGTCGTCACCGCTCAGGTCGACTGGCTGGTCGCCCGTCCCGAGGTCGACGCCACCCGGATCGCGGCGCTGGGCCGTAGCTGGGGAGGTCATCTCGCGCCCCGCGCCGCCACCGCCGAGCATCGCCTGGCCGCCGTGATCGCCGACGCCCCGCAGTACGCCCCGGGAGCCAACGCCGCGCTGTTGCTCCCCGAGGATCACCGCGACGACCTGGACACCGGGGAGGCCGACGACGACCTCAACGCGGCGGTCCGCGCCGGGATGGAGCAGTCCCCGGGCCTGGCCTTCTCGGTCGGGCGGGGGATGCTCACGCACGGATGCGCGACCCCGGTCGAGTACCTGCGGGATCTGACGCAGTTCACCCTGGTGGGCATCGCGGACCGCATCGACTGTCCCGTGTTGCTGACCGTCGGCCAGAACGACCCGCGCGTCGTCGACGCGCAGAGCTTCTTCGACGCACTCACCGCACCCAAGACGATGATCGAGTTCACCAACGCCGAGGGTGCCGGCGAACACGACGAAGCCGGGGCGGCGGTGCTGTTCTCCCAACGCGCGTTCGACTGGCTCGACACGGTGATCGGACGGTAGGACCGGTGGTCTGCCGGAAGCGTCCTGGTCACGTACGACCTGCCGGAAGAGCGGGCCGTCCTCGTCATGGTGCGATCTGTAATCCGAGAGTTGGAACCACCTGATCTGTCTACGCAATGTGGTCTCACACGACTCGCTTGCTTCCTGCGGTCGGGGGCCTTCAGTTCCCGGGGCCGGCCGGTAACCTGAAGCTATGACGCGCACCGCCCCGACTCCCGAATCGCTCGCAATGCGCGAGCTGATCGAGGCGCGTGATGACGAGTTCCGTGCGCTCCTGGCGAAGTACGCGGCTACTAGACCAAGGCTGTTCGGTTCGGTCGCGCGTGGCACCGCGCAGGCGGGAAGCGACATCGACATCCTGGTGGACATGGACCCGGCCGACGGCAATCTCCTGATGCGCGCCTCCGGTCTGCTGGAGGAAGTCCGTGCGCTATTCGGCCGCGACGATATCGACATCTTCCCCTCGCAACTACTTAAGCGAGCGATCTCAGAGTCGGCGCTCCAGGACAGCGTCGCGTTATGAGTCGCGAGTCCGATCAGCGTATTGACGACATCCTGCGGGCTATCTATCGATGCCAGCGGTACGTACACAGCCCGGACAACGATGATATCGACCTCGTCCTCATGGCCGAGGACGCAATCGAACGGAACTTGCAGGTCATCGGTGAGGCTGCGAACCATCTCTCGGCCGAGATCAGAGACGCACACCCAGAGATCGCCTGGCCGCAGATCCGAGGGTTCCGCAACATCCTCGTTCACCAGTATTTCGGTGTCGAGGCTGACATTGTGCGAGACGTCGTGAAGACACACCTACCGCCTCTTGCCGAAGCGCTGAGTCAACACCAGCGTGGTCCTGAATCGAACTCCACGGTGTGACGGAACGCCTCTCGCGGGGTGCTGCCCGCACCGACCGCCCAGACAGTTGTGTCCGGCCGCCCTCCTAGACTGGCTGCACGACCCCTGCCGACCGCTGACCCGAGGAGACCGTGTGGACTACGCGGCGATCGACGCGTTGCGTGAACGACATCCCGCGTGGCGGATGCTCCGCGCCACCCACGCGCCGCTGCTGCTGTCGTTTCTCGGCCGGTTCTTCGTGGAGGAGGGACACGGTGCCAGCCCGGAGGGGGAGATCATCGACGCCCTCGACGACGAGCTCTACTTGCGCAACGGCGAGGATCCCGAGAACCCGCGGTTCAAGCGGGACGCAGCCGACTATCTGGCCGAATGGGCGTCCACCGACTCAGGATTTCTCCGTCGCTTCTATCCGCTCGGCACCGACGAGATCCACTATGACGCCACACCCGCGCTGGAGAAGGCGTACTCGTGGGTCCAGAGTCTTCACGCGCGGCCTTTCGTCGGCACCGAGTCGCGACTGCAGACCGCGATCGAACTGCTCCGCCAGATCGCCCAGGGCACCGAAGTCGACCCGGAGATCCGTCTCGCCGAGCTGCAGCGGCGAAAGCAGGAGATCGAGCGGGAGATCGAGCAGATCGAGGCCGACCCTGAAGCCGGATTGCTCGACATCACCGCCGTGCGCGACCGCTACCAGCAGTTCTCCTCCACCGCCCGCGAACTCCTCGCCGACTTCCGCGAGGTGGAGGAGAACTTCCGCGCACTGGACCGCTCGGCCCGCGAACGCATAGCTACGTGGGAGGGCAGCAAGGGCGATCTGCTGGAGGAGCTCGTCAGCGGGCGTAGTCGCATCGACTCCTCCGATCAGGGACGCAGCTTCCAGGCGTTCTACGACATGCTCCTGTCCTCGTCCGGGCAGGAGGAACTCTCCGCCCTGCTCGAGCGGCTCACCACGATCGATGAGCTGAAGGCGGACCGCAGCATCCGCACCGTGCACCACGGGTGGGCCGAGGCCGCCGAGCGCACCCAGCTGACCGTCCGCCAGATCTCCGAGCAGCTCCGCCGGTTCACCGACGATCAGATCTGGCTGGAGAACCGTCGCGTCCTCGACCTGGTCCGCGAGATCGAAGGGACCGCGTTGGCGCTGCGCACAGGCGCACCCCCGGAATTCGGTCTCGAGTTGGAGCAGGCCGGCGTGGACGTGTCGCTACCCACCGAACGACCGTTGCACAGTGTGCGGCCCGCGTCCGAAGTGGACAGTCTCCTGCCGCCGGCCGAGCAGGAGGACGTCGACACCTCCGTGTTGGCCGACCAGGTGATCGTCGACCCCGCCCGCCTCGCAGCCAGGTTGCGCAACCTCGTCCCCGAACGCGGTACGGCATTGCTCGAGGACGTCGTCACCATGTACCCCGTCGAGCACGGCGCCGCGGAACTCGTCGGCTACCTCGCTCTGGACACCGACGACATCGAGGTGACCACCGACGAGCAGGAGGAGACGGTGATCGAGTACGACGAGGCCGGCCGGTCGATGCGGGCCCGGATGCCGCGCGTCGTGGTGAGACGCCGGTGAACCCGGACGAGAGGGCGGTCGCGACCAGCGCCATCCGCCTCATGCAGGGCGTCGTCTACCAGGAATCGGACGCATGGGAGGACCTTCTCCGCCATCGTGGCGCCGTTCGCGACCACTTCGCGGTGATCGGGCTCGACGTGGTGATAGACGACGACGAGGGCTACGCCTATCTGCGCACCACCGAGCCGCAGGACGGTGACGAACCGCTCCCGCGTGTGATCAGACGCCGCGCGCTCACCTACGCCGACAGCCTTGTGCTGGTGCTGCTGCGCAAACGGATGGTGGAGTTCGAATCCGCCGGCGACCAGGGCCAACTGGTGCTCACCCAGGACGAGATCATCGAGATGATCCGGCTCTTCCTGGCTCACAGCACCGACGAGGCCCGAGTGCTCAAGCAGGTCGACACGTCAATCAACCGCCTGGTCTCGATGGGATTCCTGCGCCAGCTCCGAGGCCGGCGGGACACCTGGGAGGTGCGCCGGATCCTCAAGGCCTACGTGGACGGTCAGACACTGTCCGACTTCTCCGCCAAACTGGCCGAGTACGCCGACGGGGGTGCAGACGATGAGTGAGGGCCTGTTCTCCTCCGTCGACCTCGCTCCACAGGGACGTCCCGGGTTCCGGTTGGTCCGGCTCGAGGTGCTCAACTGGGGGACCTTCGACAAACGCGTCTGGCAACTGGAACCGGATGGGGAGACATTGTTGCTCACCGGCGACATCGGCAGCGGCAAGTCCACGCTCGTCGACGCGGTAAGCACCCTCATGCTCCCCTCGCACCGGATCGACTACAACAAGGCTGCGGGCGCCGCGCGCAAGGAACGCACTCTGCGCTCCTACGTGGAAGGCCACCACAGGACCGAGCGCAACGAGTCCACCGGCAGCGTGCGACCGGTGGGGCTGCGGGACCGACGGTCGTATTCGGTGATACTCGGCGTCTTTGTCAACGAGGGGTACGACGACGAGGTGACCCTCGCCCAGGTCTTTCAGCAGCTGGACGCCACAGGACAACCCTGGCGACGCTTCGTCACCGCCGACCGGGCGATGTCGATCGAGTCCCACTTCACCGACTTCGGCTCTGATCTGGGCGACCTGCTCAAGCGCCTCCGACGCGACGGCGCCACGGTGGAGAAGGACTTCCCGCCCTATGGTCGTGCCATGCGGCGCCTGCTGGGCATCCGGTCCGAACAGGCCATGGAACTGTTCCACCAGACCATCTCGATGAAAGCCGTGGGCGATCTCAACGAGTTCGTCCGCACGCACATGCTCGAACCCGCGGACGCCTCCGAACGGATCGAGGGGATCATCCGGCACTTCGAGGACCTCACCCGGTCCTACGAAGCGGTCCAGCGGGCCCGCGCCCAACTCGAGGCCTTGGAACCACTGGTCGCGTCGATCACCCGCTACGAGAACGCGGTCGAGCGCTTGGACGGTCTCCGCGAGGAACGCGTGGCGGTCCGCCCCTACTTCGCCGAACTGCGGATCGAGCTGCGCCAGGCGGAGATCGAGCGGGTCCGCGCCGAGGTCACCACCATCGCCGCCCAGTTGGAGCAGGTGCGCTCCGAGTCGCAGGCCCTCGGGGCGGAGCGGGACCAGCTCCTCGCGGCCCGGGCCGAGGCGGGCGGTAGCCGCATCGGCGAGCTGGAACGCGCAGCCCGCGACGCGGGCGCGCAGGCCGAGGAGCGGAGAACAAGGCGAGAGCGGTTCGAGGACGCCGTCGCGAGGGCCGGCCTCGACCCGGTCGGCGACGCCGCCGGATTCGCGGACCTCGCCGTCCAGGTCGGTCGGGCGCAGGCAGAGATCGAGACGCAGATCGCCGAGCTCAAGGAGCGGTACGACGCGCTGGTCCTCGGTCACGGTGAGGAGAAAGCGCAGCTCCGCGAGGTGCAGGAAGAGCTGGACAGCCTCGCGACCCGCCGCAGCAACCTGCCGACCGAACAACTCCAGGTGCGGTCCGCCCTCTGCGCGGAACTCGGAGTGTCGGAAGAGGAGCTCCCGTTCGCCGGCGAGCTTTTGGACGTGTCCGAAGAACACGCGCAGTGGCGGGGAGCCGCCGAGCGCGTGCTGCGCGGATTCGCGGTGTCATTGTTGGTGCCGCAGCGGTACTACGCGGACGTCGCCGAATGGGTCAACGCCCGCCGGCTGACCGCCCGGCGCTCCGACGGTCGCGAGATGGGGGTCCGCCTGACCTACGAGCGGGTCCCGGAGCGGCACCTGCCCTTGCAGCGCCCCCATTCCGACGGACTGCTGCTCGCCGACACGGTGGAGATCGCCGACACCCCGCTGCGTGGGTACCTGAGCAAGGAGTTGTTCGCCCGGGCCGACCATCTCTGCGCCGACACAGTGGAGGAGTTCCGGTACGCCGAGCGCGCCGTGACGCGCGAGGGCCAGGTGCGGTCCAGGAACCGTCACGTCAAGGACGACCGGCGGTCCGCGAGCGATCCCCGCGGCTGGGTGCTGGGCTGGCGCAACGCGCAGAAGATCGCCGCACTGCAGGAGCGGCGCGGCGACCTCACCCGTACAGTCGAGCGGCTCGCGGCCCGACTCGAGTCGGTGTCGCGGGAGCAGAACCAGGTGGGGGAGCGGCGCACCGCGCTCTCGCGGGTCGCGGACCATGCCTCGTGGCGGGATCTCGACTGGGAGGACTCCCGGGCGCGGGCGGACGCCGCCGATGCCGAGCGTCGTCGACTGCTCCAGGGCAGTAGCGAGCTGGCCGAGATCGACCTGCGCGTAGCCCAGATCGACACCCGGATGGGCGAGCTCGACCAGACCAAGGACATTCTCGGCGAGGCGAAGGGCAGCGGGGAGAGCCGCATCGCCCACGAGAGCCGTCAGGTGGACCGCGACCGGCGCAGCCTCGACGAGCTGACGGCGGAGATCCGCGCGGCGGCCGCGGACGTCTACCCCCGACTCCGGTCACGCCAGGGCGGCACGGGTTCGACGACCGCAGATCAGGCCGAGCTCGACGAGCGACAGATGTCCGACGAGATCGACAAGGAGACCGGCCACACCCAGCGGGAACTCAACGGCTACACCACCAGTCTCCAGCAGGCCATGGCGGATATCCGGCGGCGCTGGCCGGAGCAGACCACCGAGATGGACGCCTCGGTCGACGCGCGTGGCGAGTACGTCCGATTCCACGCGCAGGTGGCCCAGGACGATCTGCCCCGCTTCATGGCGGAGTTCGAGGAGCAGCTCAAGAAGAACGCCATTCGCGAACTCGCAGGCTTCCACAACTGGCTGCAGCGCCAGGCCGATGACATCCAGCAGAAGATCGAGAAGATCAACGAGGCACTCGGAGCGATCGACTTCAATCCCGGACGCTTCGTGCGCCTGGATCGGGAGAACACGGTCAACCAGGATGTGCGGGAGTTCCGAGCCGACCTGCGAGCGGTCACCGACGACACCCTCGGTGGCGACGACCGCTACTCCGAGCAGCGGTACCAGGAGGTGCGGGCTATCCTCGAGCGACTACGCGGCCGTGAGGGCCACAGCGATACCGACAAGACGTGGCGGGCGCGAGTCACGGACGTGCGCAACTGGTACACCTTCTCCGCCTCGGAGCGCGACCGCGAGACCGACGAGGAGTGGGAACACTACCGCGACTCGGACGGGAAATCGGGCGGGCAGAAGGAGAAGCTCGCCTACACCATCCTCGCCGCGTCGCTGGCGTACCAGTTCGGCCTGGAGTGGGGCGCGGAGAAGGCCCGCGACTTCCGCTTCGCGGTGATCGACGAGGCGTTCGGTCGCGGCTCCGACGCCTCCACCCGGTACGCCCTCGAGCTGTTCGCCAAGCTCGGGATCCAGCTGCTGATCGTCACGCCCCTGCAGAAGGTGCACGTGATCGCACCGTATGTGCGCTCCATCGGGTACGTGGACAATGTGGAGGGCAGATACTCGAGGCTCGTCATGATGTCCACAGAGGAGTACCACCGCCAGCGTGGCGGAGCGTGATGGTCGCCGGCGCGCGGAAATGGGCCACACCGGAGACGGTCCGCGAGAAAGTGCACAGGCGGTGGGTCGACGGCACCCTTCTCCGTGCTTTCGCCCGCGGGGAGGCGCTCATTCCACTCGAGGTCCCACTGGGAGGTCCGAGAACGTCTGAGCTCGGTGAGCGCTTCGGCGAGGTGCAGGAGTGGATGGCCGCCCTCGAGGCCGGCAGTCGCGACGGCAGCCGATACACGCTGCGGTACACGGCGGTAGGCGGCCGGAAATTCGGACGCAATCAGATTCCCACGCACGCTCTGGTGACCCGGTTCGACCAGGCATGGGCACTGCTCGGAGTCCGGGCACAGGTCACCATCTTCGAACAGATGCTGGCAGCGGCCCCGGATGCTCCGGTGCGGGACTGGGTGCTCGCCAGACCCGTCGCGGCGCTCGACCATGCGCAGGTGTGGCCGCAGATCCTCGCGGCGTACCGCTGGCTCGATGACTCCCGCGGGTCGGGCAGGTACCTGCGGCAGATCGATGTCCCTGGGGTGGACACCAAGGTCGTCGAGAGTCACCGGACGGTGCTCGCAGGACTTCTCGGAGTCTCACGCAACGCCACCTCGTTCCTCCACGACCTGGGCCTGCGCACCAAGCCCGAGTACGTCCGGTTCCGCATGGCCGGCACCGTCGCACCGGTGTCGGTCACCGAACTGTCTCTTCGGCCGGAGGAACTCGACGGTCTCGGCATGTCCTTCACCACGGCCGTGATCGTGGAGAACGAGGTCACCTACCTCACGCTGCCCCTCCCGGACGACGGCGTGTTGATCTGGGGGAAGGGGTTCGACGTGGCCCGCCTCGGCCGCTGGGACGCCCTGCGGGAGGCCGACGTGCACTACTGGGGCGACCTCGACACACACGGCTTCGCCATCCTCCATCGCCTGCGCACGCACCTGCCGAGGGTGCGGTCCTTCCTCATGGATCTCGAGACCCTCCACGCGCACCCTCGACGATGGGGACAGGAGTCCTCACCCACCAGCGCTACACTCGATCGACTGACGGCGGCGGAGGCGGCGGTCTACGACGACCTGGTCTCCGATCGCTACGGCGAGCGCGTCCGGCTGGAACAGGAGCGGATCGACTGGGCCTGGGTCCTGGAGCGATTGCCATACCGACCAGACGAGGCATGAGCCCAGGGCCACCGGTTATGCCCCGTAACGATGCTGGACTTCCGAACACGCTCCGGATGTGATGCATTCATGCCCATCGCAGCAGATCGGTCCGTGGCAACTCGTCGCGCCTCAGACCTGAGCAAGCATTCCGCCGAAGTGCTGGTGTTCATATCGCAGCGAGCGGAGGCTCACGCGGATTGCGACGTCGTCGTCGTCACCTCACAAGGGGCCGGCACCTGGCCTCGTCGTCATCAATCGGTGCGGCGCTGGGCCTGGACCACGCGACTCGGTTGGGATGCGGGGCTGTGCGGTCGGCGGCGCCCTCGCAGCGCCACCGACCGTCGATCACCCGTTCAGCACGGTGACACCGAGTCCCTACGGTTCCGCGGTGACCGGCGGGGTGAGTCTGAAGGGATCAGGAACCCGACGAGCCCAAGGGCCCGAGCGACCCCGTGGATCCGGACGAGCCCATCGACCCGAGCGAACCCCCGAGGCTGCCCATGGACAGGCTGCCCATCGAATGGACGTTCAGCTCACCACACGCGGCGGGGTCGGTGGCCTCGGACGGCAACGTCGGATCGAGGTCCGACATCTGCTCGCCGTCGTACTCGCCACTGCCGTTGTGGTCGACCCCGTGCGGGATCACGGACCCCTCGCCGTTGCGGAGGTTGGCGGCCACCTCGTCGGTGACGGTGAACGTACGCGAGTACGCCTCATCGCCGACGGGATAGCGATCGACCGCGAGCGCGCTGGCCGGGCTGGTGTCGCCCTCGGTGGTCAGCGACACCTGGACTGCGCCGTAGGAGTCGATGGCGTCCGTGGTGCGGAGCGTGCCCTCGAAACCTGTGCCCACCTGGTCGGGACTGGGGCATTGGTTGGTCCCACCGATGTGGATGTGCTGCGCGTGCGGGGCGCCGGCGAGCAGGCCCTGACTCTCGATGCGGACGCTGAGCTCGTTGCCCTCCAATGAGAGCCAGGCGGTGCTCTCGACGCCGGAATCGTTCAGCTCCGTGATGTGGGCCGTGAGGGTGGTGGTGTCGCCGCCGGAGCTTCCTGCACCGAGGCTCCCCGCCGTCGCGGGGGCGACCCCGAGCGAGCCGACGAGTGCGGTGGCTGCCAGGACCGGCAGAGTTCTTCTGGTCATCGTGCAGATATGCGTCCTTTCGACCCAAAGGCCCCGAGCGGTTGAACAGCTGCTGAGGACGGTGCCGGAAGTGATTCGCGACACAGTGCCGGGCGGATGGGAACACGTGGGACACCCGCGTTCTAGCCCGGGTGTCTGGCTTCGCGGGGCACGCGAAGCGCCCACTTGGGTAGGTTGGTGGCCCGACCAGCCCGCGCCCCAACCCAGGAGGCAGTTCCAGCGTGCAGATATCCACAGCAGACACGACCACCACTGCGGCGGACAGGAGTTCGCTGGCGACCCAGGACGGCAACGAGTCCCGCCGCGACCCCTCCAAGGGGTATGTGGCGCTGCTCGGCTGGGCGCCCAACGCGGTCGACGCGGTGGACCGGTTCGACCGACGCTACGTCGTGGTGGCCCCGGACTGGGCCGAGGACTACTGCCGGCAGCACAACATCCCGTTCGTCCCGTGGAACTTCGAGCGGCTCAACGACCGGTCCATGGAGATCGCCGAGACCCTCAAGGACATGGGCGTCGACGTGGCGATCCCGCTGTTCGAGGAGACCGTGGAGTGGGCGGGCGCCATCAACTCCATGCTCATGGACAACCCCACCCTGTACGGCCAGTCGCTGCTGCTGCGCGACAAGGCGCTGATGAAGCGCCGCGCCCAGCTCGGCGGGATCCGCGTGGGGATCTTCGAGGAGGCCCACGAGCGCGACGACGTGATCCGCTTTCTCAAGCGCGTCAACCAGACCCTGCTCAAGCTCGACGGCGACCCCAACGACCCCATCCACCTCAAGGCCTTCGACAAGGCCGGCTGCCTGGGGCACCGCGTCATCCGCACCCCGGACGAGGTCGACACGATCCCCGACGAGGAGTTCCCGGTCCTCATGGAGTCCCACCTCGACGGCTGGGAGTTCGCGGTCGAGGCCTGGATCCACATCGGGAAGATCGTCTTTCTCAACATTTCCGAGTACGTGACCCTCGGCTACTCGGTGTTCGTGCCGGCCTCCCCTGAACTGGAGCGCTACCGCCCGGAGATCACGCGGCAGATCGAGAAGCTGATCAAGACCTTCGACATCAAGTTCGGGTTCGTGCACCCCGAGTACTTCGTCACCAGCGACGGCGAGATGTACTTCGGCGAGGTGGCCTACCGCCCGCCGGGGTTCAAGGTCTTCGAGCTGCTCGAGCGTGCCTACGGCTTCAACGCCTACCAGGGCCTGGTCCTCGCGTTCGACCCCAAGACCACCGAGGAGGAGATCACCTCGTTCTTCCCGCGCGAGGTCGTCGACGCCACCGGGCACGCCGGCTGCTTCGGCGTGTACCCCCGGCGGCGTGTGGTCTCCACTCTCGAGATCCCGGAGGAGACCGAGGACCACGAGTACTTCGAGTCCCACGAGCTCACCGCACCGCTCGAGGAGACGGTCACCAAGCGGACCGCCTTCGGCACCCACTGGGGGCTGGTCTACTTCTTCGGCGACGACGCCTACGAGATGCGGACCCTCCTGGCGCGCCAGGAGGAACTCGACTTCTACGTCTGACGGCCACCGGTCCGACGACGTGGGTACGGTACCGAGGACGGGCACCGTCGCCCGTGGATCTGGAGTGACAGCAAGTGGCCGACCATGAGCCAGTGGCCGACGATGTGCCCGCCGCGACGAGAGTGCTCGACAAGCGGGTGGCCTCGCTCGTCGACGCGACCAGGGCCCTCGCCGAGGCAGGAGACGTCGGAAAGACGACGCCCCGGCGGCGCGTGCTCGACGGACTGCGCCTGGTCCTGCTCCAGGACGGCGGCGCCGCGGCCGTGCAGTCGATGGCCCGGGACCTTGAGGCCGCAGGCCTGTTCGAAGGCACGGACTGGGCCTCGCCGAGTTCACTGGTCCCGGCGCTGAGCACGGGCTCGCTCCGCAGCCCCAACGCGGACACGGCGGTGATGGAGATCGTCAGCGACCTCCGTCTGGTCGCCGTGGCCAAGGGGGAGTACGCGCACCCCGACGTGACCGCCGAACAGGCCCTCCAGCACCTCAAGGAAGTCCTGGCCACCAACGCCGCGTTGCTGTTCACCGCGGCCACCGAGGCCGAACGGGTACAGCAGGGCCGGATGGCCAAGGTGACCCGCACGTCGCTGACGCACATCGCCGAGTCGATCGGCTATGACACCGTCCTCGACCAGCTGGTCGAGGAGATCTGGAGGATCCTGCGCCAACGCCCGATCCAGGTCGACCACATCAAGGAGACCATCACGCAGATCGCGGTGGCACGCCATGACCCCGAGGTGGACACCAGCACCGGCGGGTTCGGCGTCGACCGGCTGATCAGCAGTATCTACGGCACCACAGAGGCGAGCCGGGAGGACCCCGGGGTGGAGGTCTACCGCTCCCGCCTGGAGTCGATGGACGAGGGGGCCCTGCAGTACGAGGCCGCCGGGTTTGCGCGATCCATGCACGACACCGGCCTCGTCTCCGCCTACCACCCCGTCCTGCTGCGGTTCCTGCTTGAGAAAGGCAGCTTCCTGCTCAGCGAGGCGCTCGGCCTGTCGAGCACCGGCCGGGAGAGCCTGCTGTGCTTCCACGGCCTCGTCGATGCGCTGATCGACGCGGCTGTTCACCCCGAGACCGCGCAGTCGGTCTACGGACTGGCGTTATTGCTCGAGCGGGGGATCCTGTTCCAGCCGGCCGTCGCGCCCGCACTGTGGCGGCTGTTGGCCCTGCCCCTGTCGGACTACGCGAACGAGCGCCTCGCGCTGGCCTACGGCCCGGCCCACCCGGGGAGGATCTGGCTGCTGTCCGGGACGCTGTCCATGCTGGGCCAGCCGCTGGGCGTGGGGCAGGGCGACAACCCCACCTGCCAGTCCGCCCGCGCGCTGTCCATGTGGGCGTACAACGACCCCGACTACCTGCTGCAGACCATCGCCTGGGCGGCGCGGGACAACGAGGTGGTCATGCACTTCGAGGGCCGCCCGCTGTCCTCCCGCGAGCTCGAGGCCGGTCTGGCGGAGACGCTGCCCGTGGACCTGGACCCGGTGTCGCTTCTCGTGGTGCCGCACCTGGACCGCATCTACGCAGAGATGGGCCGACTGTGCAGTGAGCGCGAGGGCGACCCGCACCGCTGGGTCAACCCCGAGTTCCACGGATGGTGGGCCGCGCGCGGGTTCCGCATCAACGTGGACGTCGAGTCCGGCCGGCTCACCGGTCTCGAGGACTTCCTGCGGCACTTCTACGGCAGCTACCACCCGTTCCACAACGGGAACCAGCCGCTGATCCACCCGCAGCCCGCCGGCGTCGCCGTCACCGACAGCTCGGGCCGGTTCGTGGGCTGGCACGCCATCACCATCCTGCGGGCCGCGCTGGACCCGGACGAGACCATGCGCGTCTACTTCTTCAACCCCAACAACGACAGTGGCCAGGACTGGGGCAACGGCGTGGTGGTGAGCACCGCCGGGAACGGGGAGCGGTTCGGCGAGTCGTCGCTGCCGTTCGAGGAGTTCGCCTCCCGGCTGTACATCTTCCACTTCGACGCCCTGGAGCCCGGCGAGACCGAGACCGTCTCCGCCGAGGAGATCGCCCGGGTGACCGACCTGATCCACGGGAGCTGGGGCGCGGACCGGTTGCCCGAGATCTGAGGCTCCTGCGGCTCACGGTGCTGGTGTGAGCCGTCGAGCTCCCCGGGCCGGCCGCCCGACTCCTGGGCTGTACGCCCCGGCGGCGTGCCCTCGGACTTGCGTGTCCGGAATGGACCATTCCGGGCGCATAAGTGGTGTTGGGCCGTGCGGAGAGGGCACGTAAGCCGAAGCGGGCGCGCAACCCCCGCGGGGTGGGCGTGCAAAGCGGGCGCGGAAGCCCAAGCGGGCGCGCAGGCCCGCGCTCATGCGTGGCCGCTCGTGCCCTGCCCGCTCATCACCCCGTGCTCACCGCGAACCCCGTGTCGCCCCAGCGGCAACATGAGCGGCCGGCCGGAGGTGGGGTCGGGGATCACCACGGAATCGAGCCCGAAGACCGCGCTCACCATCTCGGTGGTGAACACCTCCTGGGGAGCGCCCGCGCAGTGCACGCGCCCGTCGGCCAGCGCCACGAGGTGATCGGCGTAGCGGGCGGCCAGGTTGAGGTCGTGCAGCACCATGACGATGGTCGTGCCGCGGTCGCGGTTGAGGTCCACCAGCAGGTCCAGCACCTCCACCTGGTGCGCCACGTCGAGGAACGTGGTGGGCTCGTCTAGCAGCAGCAGGTCGGTGTGCTGGGCCAGGGCCATGGCTATCCAGACGCGCTGTCGCTGACCGCCGGACAGTTCGTCCACGGCCCGGTCGGCCAGCTCGAGCGTGCCGGTCGCCTCGAGTGCTGCGGCCACGGCCTCGTCGTCGTCCCTGCTCCACCTCGAGAGCATCCCCTGATGGGGGTTGCGCCCGCGGCCCACCAGGTCGGAGACGGTGATCCCCTCCGGCGCGAGCGGGGACTGGGGGAGTAGTCCGAGCGTGCGGGCGAGCTTCTTGGCGGGGATGTGGTGCACCTGTTCGCCGTCCAGGAGCACCTGACCGCCGCGGGGCTTGAGCAGCCGGGACATCGACCGCAGCAGCGTGGACTTGCCGCATGCGTTGGCCCCGACGATCGCGGTGATCCGCCCCGGTGGAACCTGCAGGTCCAGGTCGTGGATGACGGTGCGGTCGCGGTAGCCCAGGTCGAGGCCGGTCGCGTGGAGGGTGTGGTCGGTGGTCACAGTGAGCCTCCGGTGCGGTTGGTGCGGGCGATCAGGTAGATGAGGTACGGCGCGCCGAGCACCCCGGTGATCACGCCCACCGGGTAGCGGGACCCGAAGGCGTACTGGCCCACCAGGTCGGCGCCGAGCACGAGGATCACGCCCACCAGCGCCGCCGGGACGAGCGGCGAGCCGTGCGGACCCACCAGGCGGGCGGCGATGGGCCCGGACAGGAAGGCGACAAAGGCGATGGGTCCGGCGGCCGCGGTGGCAAAGGCGATCAGCCCGACGGCGGCCACGATCAGCATGATCCGGGTGAGTTCGGTGCGCACCCCGAGAGCGGAGGCGGTGTCATCACCCAGCCGCAGCATCGACAGGTCGCGCGACTTGAGCAGCAGCACCGGGGCGAAAACCAGGCACGCCACCAGCACCGGCTGCACCTGGGACCACGAGGCACCGTTGAGGCTGCCGGTGATCCAGCGCATGGCCTCCTGCAGTTCCCACTGCGGCGCTGTTTTGAGGATGTAGTTGGTGGCCGCGTTGAGCATGGCGGCGGTGCCGATCCCGATCAGCACGAGCCGCGTGCCCACCACCCCGCCGCGGTAGGCCAGCAGGTAGATGGCCAGGGCCACGGCGATGCCGGTGACGATCGCGAACACCGAGACCTGCGCGCCGCCCAGGCCCAGGACGACGATCGCGAACGCCGTCGCCGCGCTGGCGCCGGAGCTGATGCCGATGATGTCCGGGGAGGCCAGCGGGTTGCGCAGCATGGTCTGGAAGGTCACGCCGCCGATGCCGAAGCAGACGCCGGTGAGCACCGCCAGCACCGCGCGGGGCAGGCGCAGCCGCCCGACGGTGAACGAGGCGCCCGCCACGTCGTGGCCGAGGATCACGCCCAGCACGTCGGCCGGGGGATAGAACATCCTGCCCACCATGAGGCTGGCGGTGAACAGTGCCGCGGCGACCAGGGCGAGCGAGGCCATGACGAGCAGCCGCCGGCGCCTGCGGGTGCGGCGACCGCGGGCGATCAGCTCGACGGACGCCGGGCGGGCGGTGGTCAAAGCGCCGGTGGTCGGGGAGCCCGTGGCCGGAGAATCCGAGGTCGCGGCGGTGCTCGTCGTCGTCATCACACCTCCCGGATCTTCTGGCGGCGGACGATCGCGATGAAGATCGGGGCGCCCAGGAGCGCGGTGATGATCCCCACGTCGATCTCCGCCGGCCGGGCCACCACGCGGCCGAGGACGTCGGAGGCGGTGACGAGGATGGCCCCGACGAGCGCGGAGAACGGCAGCAGCCAGCGGTGGTCCACGCCCACGAGCAGGCGGCAGGTGTGGGGGACGATGAGTCCCACGAAGGCGATGGGCCCGGCCACGGCGGTCGCGGCGCCACACAGCAGGACCGAGCCGAGCGCGCCGACCGCCCTGGTGAGGACCACGCGTTCGCCGAGTCCCGCGGCCAGGTCGTCGCCCAGGGCCAGCGAGTTGAGCGGACGGGCGGCGAGGAAGCAGATCAGCGCGCCCACCACGAGGAACGGCAGCACCTGCTCGATGGCCTCGGAGCTGGCGCCGCCCACGCCGCCGACCTGCCACGAGCGCACCCCTCCGGCGATATCCCCGCGCGGCAGCACCACCGCGCTGATGAACGACGTGGCCGCCGCCGAGGTGGCCGCGCCGGCCAGGACGAGCTTGAGCGGCGTGGCCCCGCCGCGGCCGAGGGACCCGACCGCGTAGACGAACACCGCAGCGATCCCGGCGCCGATGATTGCGGCCCAGATGTACCCGGTGTAGGTCCACAGCCCGAAGTACGCGATCCCCACCACGACGGCCAGCGAGGCGCCCATGGTCACGCCCAGGATGCTCGGGTCCGCGAGCGGGTTGCGCGTCACGCCCTGCATCACCGCGCCGGCCAGTCCGAGCGCGGCGCCGACGAGCATCGCCATGATGGTGCGGGAGATGCGCTTGACCACCGACGCCTCACCGAGGCCGTCGGCGGAGCCGCCCAGGGCGGCGAGGATCTCATCGAGGGAGACCGTGCGGGAGCCGATGGACACCGAGGCGACGATGACGACGACGAGGACCGCGATCGTCACCAGGAGCCACGCCACCCGGACCCGCGCCGGGCGCCGCAGCGTCCTGACTGCGGACGTGGCGGCACCCGGCGCGGACGGGGCGGTGGTGTGGGGACTCACTCGCGGGTGCCGACGGCCTCCGCCAGCTGCGCCACGTAGTCGTCGAGCACCCACGAGATGGCCAGCGGGGTGGGGTTGGCGGCGGTGCCCATCGGGCCGCTGCCGTCGAGGAACACGATCGCGTCGTTCTTGACCGCCGGCATCTGCGAGAGCAGCGGATCGGACTTCAGCGTGTCGACGAGGCTCTGGTCGCCGTAGGTGACGATCAGCTCGACATCGTCGAACTGGTCCAGTTGCTCGGCGCTGATGCTGCCGGAGTACTTGCCGCTCGCCGAGGCCTCGGTCACGGCGGCCGGCGTGGCCAGGCCCAGGTCCTCGAAGAACGCGGCCCGGGTGTCGGCGGCGGTGTAGAAGTTCACCGTGCTCAGGTCGGTCGGGTCGAGGTGGGTGAGGAACATGGTCCGCGTGCCCTCGAGCTCCGGGTGCGCGGCCGTGGCCTCGGCGATCTCGGCGTCGAGCTCCTCGACCAGCGCGTCGCCCTCGGCCTCCATGCCCATCCCCATGGAGTTGAAGCGGATGGTGTCGCGCCACGAGGTGGCCCACGCCTCCTCGGGGTACGCCACGACGGGGGCGATCTCGCTCAGGGTGTCGTAGTCCTCCTGCGTGAGCCCCGAGTAGGCGGCCAGGATGACGTCCGGGTCGGTGTCGGCGACGGCCTCGAAGTCGATCCCGTCGGTCTCGTCGAACAGCACGGGGGGCTCCGCGTCGAGTTCCTCGAGTCGCTCCTCGACCCACGGGAGCATGCCGTTGCCGTCGTCGTCACCGAAGGTCGCCGCGGCCATCCCCACCGGGACGACACCCAGGGCGAGCGGCACCTCGTGGTTGGCCCACGCGACGGTGGCCACCCGCTCGGGCGCCTCCTCGATGGTCGTGGTGCCGAGCGCGTGCTCGATCACCACGGGGAACGACCCGGACCCGCCGGACGCGGCGGCGCCCGTCGACTCGTCGGAATCGGCGGTCGAGCCACACGCGGACAGCACGAGGGCGGCCGTGGTGGCGATCAGGAAGGGGACAACACCGCGAGAACGCATCAGGGCGGCTCTCTCATTCTGGAGAAGATGAACAGGGCAGGACGAACAGGGCAGGACCCACCCGGGAGCCGCATCGACGTACCCGACGCGGGCTGACCATTAGGTGAGGCTGGCCTAAGACCTTACGACCGCACGGCGGTGCGGCGCAATCGCTCGATCAGGACGCCGGGTGTAGCGAATCGGACAGGCTCGCGGTCGCCGGGGCCTCTCCGGCCGGGGTGCCTACCGGTGCTGCGCTCCCAGCCGCTTGGCGGACATGCGGACCCGTCTGGCGGACATATCGCGCGCTGTCGCCCATTCCTCTCGCGAATCCTGTCCGCCTACTGGGGGGATTGGTCCGCCAACCGAGTGCGGCCCGAGGCGAGGGCGGAGAGGGTGGCGTGGCCGGGGGCGGAGATGGGGGCCGGGCGGAATTGCCCCGGGGTGAGCCCGGTGGTCCGCCGGAAGGCCGCCCCGAACGCACTCGCCGAGCGGTAGCCCACGCGCTCGGCCACCTCGTCGACCGGTACGCCACTGCCCAACAGGACCGATGCGTGCTGGGCGCGGAAGGCCGCCTGCCACGCGCCGAAGCTCAGTCCCGTCTCGGCCCGGAACGCCCGGGTCACGGTCCGTTCGCTCACCCCGAGCCGCGCCGCCCACTCGGTGAGCGACCGGTCGTCACCGGGGTGGGACTCGAGGGCCGTGACGATCGGGCGCAGCAGCTCGGAGTCCGGCCGCTGCACCAGCAGCGCGTGGGGTGAGGGTTCGAGGAGGTCGAACACCATCTGCTCGGTGAGCTCCCGTGACCGTGTCCCCAGAGTCTGGTCCACCAGGCGCTCGAGCAGGAGGGTGAGCAGCGGGGTCACCTCCACCGCGACGGGCTCGGTCGGCAGTGGCGAGTCGGTGCGGACGTCGACGTGCGCGGTCCGGTACCAGGTGCCCGCCGGGGTGGCCGCGGAGTGGAGCACGCCCGCCGGGATCCACAGCCCGACAGAGGGGGTGATGGACCACGTGCGCGCCCCGATGGTGACGGTGGACGCCCCCGACCTGTTCCACAGCAGTTCGTGGGTGGGGTGGGAGTGCGGTTCCCATTCGATGTCGCGGGCCACCAGCTCGTCCATGCCGGTGATAGCGAACGGCATCACCGCGTCGCCCGCCGCGTAGATCGGCAGGGTGCGCGTCTCCACGTCGCCCCGTCGCGCGGTGCTGGTCCCGGTCATGAATCGATTCTGCCCCACCGGCTCGCCGGACCGCTGATCCGGCCGCCCCGTAATGGTGGTCACATCAGCAAGCCTGTCGGGGATACTGGCGTACAGTGCTGGAGTTCCCGTGCAGGCGCTGACGCCTCGCCGGGTTTACCTTTTGTCTCGACCCGTAATGTCTAAGGATTCCCGTGACCACTGAGTCATCCTCTGCTGCATCGTCTACCGCCCATCCCGATCCCACCCAGCCCGACCCCACCCAGCCCGGCCCCACCCAGCCCGGCCCGGCATTGGGCTCGCCGCCGCTGCCCGCCGCCACCACGCGGCTGATCGCGCTGCTCGTGGCCGCGACGTTCGTGGTGATCCTCAACGAGACCATCATGTCGGTCGCGATCCCCGAGCTGATGGGGGAGTTCGCCGTCGCCGCGGCCACCGCGCAGTGGCTCACCACCGCGTTCATGCTCACCATGGCTGTGGTCATCCCGTTCACCGGGTGGATGCTCATGCGGCTGCCGCTGCGGACGGTGTTCATCATCGCCATGACGACCTTCACCCTCGGCACCCTCCTGGCGTCGCTGGCCCCGGTGTTCGTGGTCCTGGTCGCCGGCCGGGTGGTGCAGGCCGTGGGCACCGCGATCATGATCCCGCTGCTCATGACCACCGTGCTCAACGTGGTGCCCGCGGACCGTCGCGGCCGCACCATGGGCGTGATCTCCATCGTGATCGCCGTGGCCCCGGCCATCGGCCCCACTGTCGGTGGTCTGGTGCTCGACGTGCTGAGCTGGCGCTGGATGTTCTGGTTCGTCCTGCCCATCGGCCTCCTCGCGTTGGTGGCCGGCGCCGCGCTGATCCGCAACGTCACCGCCACCCGCCCGATCCCGCTCGACATCCTCTCCGGCATCCTCTCGGCGGTCGGCTTCGCGGGCCTGATCTTCGGTTTGAGCTCCTTCGGCGAGGCCGCCAACGACAACGCGCTGGTGTCCCCGTGGGTGCCCGTGCTCGTGGGCGTGGCCGCACTGGCGGTGTTCGTCTGGCGGCAGCTCTCGCTCAAGGACTACGCGCTCCTCGACGTGCGCGCCTTCACGTACCGCACCTTCACCGTCAGCCTCACGCTCATGCTGTTGTCCATGATGGCGCTGTTCGGCACCCTCATCCTGCTTCCGCTGTACATGCAGCAGATCCTGGGGACCACCACCCTCGAGTCCGGCCTCGCGCTGCTGCCCGGCGGTCTGCTCATGGGTGTGCTCGGCTGGTTTGTCGGACGGCTCTTCGACCGCATCGGACCGCGCCCGCTGATCATCCCGGGGTCGATCCTGGCGGCCGCCGGCCTGTGGGGCATGTACCTGTTCTTCTCCGCCGAGTCGTCGCTGGCGATCGTCGTGGTGTGGCACATGATCCTCAGCGTGGGCCTGGCGCTGCTGTTCTCGCCGCTGCTCACCTCGGCGCTGGGATCCCTGCCGCCGCATCTCTACCCGCACGGCTCCGCGCTGCTCAACACGCTCCAGCAGGTCGCCGCCGCGGCCGGCACGGCGCTGTTCATCACCGTCATGACGCTGGGCATCGTGGCCGGCGCCGAGTCCGGACAGGGCGACGTGGCCGCACAGATGACCGGCGTCCACAACGCGCTGGTGGTGGGCGCGATCATCTCGCTCATCACCGTGGTGGGCGCGTGGTTCGTCCGCAACACCGCGCAGACCGAGGGGCCGGCGGTAGCGGCCGACGCCGAGGAGTCCGTCTCGCCGTAGCCGGCGGGGCGCCTCCTCGGCGGCAGCGCCATCCCGGTCTCGCCTAGGAGTGACCCACGTCATATCCTTAGGCTCGTGAAGATCGATTTGACGGTCCTGGCGATCCCCGGCTTCATCGCGGCGATGGCAGCCGAGTACGCGTGGCAGTCCCGCAATCCGGCAGAGGGTGAGCGGGCCGGCGACTACGAGTTCGCCGACACCATGGCCAGCCTCTCGATGGGCGTGGGCAGCCTCGTGGCCCCGTACGTCGCGGGCAGGCTGCTCGCCCCGGTCACCCCCCGGACCGGCCGGTACGCCAAGGCGCTGATGGGTCTGTCGCTCGCGGCGGCGGCGGTGGCCACGGCGGGGGACGTGTGGCGGCGCACCTGGACCACGGGGTTGCTCGAGGCGGGCGCGGTGCCGTCGCGGGTGGCGTCAGGTGTGGGCGCGAGACCGGGCAACGACGACGACGAGGTCCCCGCCTCTCACCCGTCGACCGTTGCGGGGTCCGCGCACGTGCCCGCCGTGGGAAGAGTGCAGGTGCCCACGAGTGAGGCTGTCCAGGTGCCGCCCGCGCTACGACGCATCACCGGCGGGTCGGCGGTTACGGCGGTGGCCTCGGCGGTCGTCACGGTCTCGACGTTGTGGAGCGCGGAGACGGCCGGATCCAAGCTCTTCCGGTTCTCCCCGCTCGACCTCGGCACGGGACCGCTCGCCTACGCGGTGGCGATCCTGGGGTGGGACTTCATCTACTACTGGAACCACCGCTTCGACCACGAGAGCCGCTGGTTGTGGGCAATGCACGTGGTGCCTCACTCCAGCGAGCGCTACAACCTCTCCACCGCCCTGCGCCAGCCGGTGGCCGAGGCGTTGACGATCTATGTGCCGTACGGGCTGCTCTCGCTGCTGGGCGTGCGGCCGGCGCTGGTGCAGGACGCGCGCGCGATCAACCTGATCTACCAGTTCTGGATCCACACCGCGGTGATCCGGTCCATCGGGCCGCTGGAGAAGGTGTTCAACTCGCCCTCGCACCACCGCGTGCACCACGGCAGCAACCGCGAGTACCTGGACCGGAACCACGGCAGCATCCTCATCGTGTGGGACCGACTGTTCGGCACCCACGAACTCGAGGGGGAGGAGGTGGTCTACGGGCTGACCACCAACATCGACACGTTCAACCCGCTGCGGATCGCCACGCACGAGTGGGTCGCGATCGCTCGAGACGTGTTCCGCTCCGAGACGTGGACGGACCGGGTCGGGTACCTGGTGCGCGGGCCGGGATGGGCGGGGGCGCGACGGGCGTAGTGTCGCTGACCTGGGGTGCCCTGCGCGGGCCGTTCAGGGCACCGCAGGTCAGAGAGTGTGATCCCGCGGGAGGCGCCTGAGGGAAGAGTTCTTCGATCGTTGGTGTTCCCCCAACGCCCCCGCAACCGGACCACTTTCTGATGGTGAGCCGTATCGCCCCGGGCCGCGTACGGTCCCGAGCGGTAACGGGTGCCCGGTAAGGTCCGATTTCGCAAGTAAGGCACCGCTCTCGAGTTCATAAAGGAGCGACATCGTGTTTCCCATCGGCTCGATCGAGAATCCGCTGCGCTATCTCTTCGGCCCTGGTCCTGGTGAGGCGTCCTGTCTGGCGCTGACACCCGAGTGCATGGGGCTCATTCCCTACCTCGCAGCCCGGTTCGGCGCGGGGTCCTGACGCTCTGGGTTCGCCAGGAGTCGGCGCTGCGCCCGGCGTCCCAGGGCCGCCATGAGGGGCAGGCCCGCCACGGCCAGTCGCGGAAAGCTCGCCCCCAGGTGCGCGAGTCCTCCGCGCCACGCCGGCACGGACCTCACCAGGCGGGGGGAGTCCAGCACCCTGCCCACGGCGCGCACCACGTCGCCGGGCTGGAGCAGTGACCCGGAGAAGGACAGGGCGGCCTGCGGGTCGGTGAGTTTGTCGTAGAGCATCGGGGTCCAGATCCCATCCGGGCAGATGCAGGAGATCGCGATGTCGTGGATCCCCTCGAGCCGCAGGTCGATGGCGGTGCTGGTGCTGAACCCCATGACGGCGTGCTTAGAGGCGGCGTAGACGGCCTCACCCGGCACGGCGGAGATCCCGGCGAGCGAGGCGATCGTGATGATCTGGCCGCCGCTGCGCCCGCCGCCGGAACCGCTGCGGGAACCCCGGCCCCGCATCGCGTCGATCGCGGCAACGGTGCCGTTGATCGCCCCGAGGGTGTTGACCTCCATGAGCAGTCGCCGCTGCTCCTCGCTCTGCTCCCACGCCGGACCCGTGAGGAGCACCCCGGCGTTGTTGACCCATACGTCCACGCCCCCCGTCTGTTCGACGAGCGCATCCCGGGCCGCCTCGACCTGCGAGTGATCGCGGACGTCGACGGCCGCCCAGGTGGCGTCCCCTCCGATCTCGGCGGCGGCCGCGGCGGCGGTGTCGGCGTCGACGTCGGTGACCATCACCCGGTATCCGCGATCGGCGAGCATCTCGGCGATCTCCCTGCCCAACCCGCGACCGGCCCCGGTCACGAGGGCGCTGCGCGACCTCGTCGTCGTCACTTCTCGCTTCCCAGTCCGGAGCGGATCCGGCCGTAGGAGATGCCGCCGTGGCAGTACGTGGGCACGACGGGCCAGAAGCGCTTCCACGACACGAGCTCGGTGGAGGGCAGGATCTGCAGCCAGCGCGGGTCGCCGGGGCAGGCGTCCGCCATGGTCTTCTCCTTGATCATGGAGTCGTACTGGTCCAGGGAGTCCTCGAGGGTGTTGGCGTTGGGGCAGATCTCCCGACCGAACTTCTCTTGGTACCGCCGCACGCCCGGGATCCGGGACAGTTCCGGCTGCCAGTTGTCCAGCGAGATGCCGTTCTCCGAGGACACCCACACGCCGTCGGGGGTGTTGACGACCAGCGAGTGATTGCCGTCGGTGTGTCCGGGGGTCCACATCAGGGCGATACCGGCGCCGAGCTCGATGTCCCCGTCGAACACCGCGAACCGGGACCGGTCGACCCCGCCGAGCCCGCCGGCGACGTACCAGGCCCACTGCATGGGGTGCAGGTCCTCGAGCGTGGCCAGTTCGCGCCGGTGGACCAGCAGCCTGGCGTCGCCGAACAGCGGCGCGCGGGGCGCGGTGTCCCCGGGGATCACCTCGGTCGAGCCGAGGATCATGCGGGGGTCCTGCACGTGTAGGTGGTCGAACGTGCAGAAGTCCACGTCCTGCGGCGTGAGCCCGACCTTGGCGAGCGCCTGGTCCGGCTCGTTGAAGTACTTGAGGATCAGCTTGACGGCGAGGTTGCCACCGGGGACCTTGTCGACGAGCGCCTGGAGGTTGTCGTAGAAGGGTGCCTCGGCGGACCCGGCGGGGACGGTCGGCTCGAACACCAGGGTGCGGGGGCGGCCGTTCCAGTCGTCGTACTGCACCACGATCATCCTGTTGATCATGGTGATCAGCGGCAGGCTGGGGACCGAGACCGCGTTGTTGAACGCGTATTTGACCGGGTACGGCGCCGCCGCCACGTCCACGGACTGCACGGCCCGCACCTGCCCCTGCTGCACGAACCGCGTCTTGTACTCGGCGGCCGCCGCACGCACGGCCCGCAGGCGCTCACCCCGGGGCCACACGTCGTGGACGCCGTCGAACTCGGGGATCGAGCGCGCGCCGATCCGCTCGAGCATCTGCTCGGAGGACTGTTCCTGCGGCGCCCGGTCCCGGAGGTCATGGTCTCCCAGGTCTCGGCCTCGCAGGTCCGGCTCCTGCAGTTCTCGGTCGCCCCACTCGTGTTCGCGCAGCATCACCGCTCCTGTACTCCTCCGGGCGCCGTGAATCTCCCGGCGCCATGCCTCTGACGGGTACTTCCAGGATCCGGTGCCCGGCGCCGCGACACTTGTGTCAGCGCGACACTCTCGACCGGCGCCTGAGCTCGCCGGGTGAGACGCCGAACCACCGACGCACGGCGTGGCTGAGCGTGGACTGTTCGGAGAAACCGACCAGGTCGGCGATCTGCGTGAAGGACAGGTCGGTGGTGGTGATGAAACGGTGTGACCGGTCCCGCCGCAGGTCGTCGACGACCTGGCCGTAGGTGGTGTGTTCGACGACGAGGTGACGCTGCAGGGTCCGCGGATGGATCGCGAGCGAGGCCGCCACCTCGGCGAGGGGCGGGACCCGCCCGGGAAGGCGCTCGCCCACAGCCCGGCGCACCCGACCGGCCATCGAGTGGGCGGGGTCCGAGTAGGTGCCCGCCAGGTGATCGAGGGCGGCCAGTCGGACCTCCTCGTCGGCGGTGGCGAACGAGGCGTCCAGAATCCTGCGCTCGACGCACAGCGCGGCCACGGGGCGGTCGAACTTGACGTCGGCGCCGAAGAAGTCCAGGTAGCGGTCCACGGGCGAGAGCGGCCCGTGGGTCAGCTCGACGGATCGGAGACCGGGACTGCGCCCGAGCAACTGCACCGCCATCCGGTGGAACAGGCCCAGCCCCAGTTCGATGGCCTGAGGGGAGTACGGCGACTCGGACAGCTGCTTTCGGTAGGTCAGGGCGATCACTCCGCGCCGGTTCCACGGGTCGTCGTCGACGCCGATCGTCAGCGCGGGGCTGTGGACGAAGAGGAAACGCGCCGCGCACTCGAGCGCCTCGGTGGCGGTGGCGCTGGGGCGGACCGCCCGGGCCACCGGGCCGAGGATGGAGATGTCCTGTCGGTCGGCCAGCCGCAGCCCGAGATCCGGGCACCCGAGCTCGGCAGCGGCGGCGTCGAGCATCTGGTCGTGCGCGGTGATAGAGATGAGCCCGTCGTCGCCGGCGAGGGCCTCGGTCGAGATGCCGTACCGGTGGAGCAGCTGTTCGGGATCCCCGCCGAGCTCGCTGACCAGCGGGGCGAAGCCGCGCAGGCTGGCGGTGCGGATCAGCGGCTGCACGCCGACACCCGGGTGCGGCCGTTCTGCGAGGTGACCACGGGCTCCGGGCTGTTCACCCGGGCACACCGATCTCCCCGGCCACCCGACGGCCCGATTCGACGGCCCCGTCCATGTACCCGGCCCAGCGGGTGGCGGTCTCCGTGCCCGCCCAGTGGATCGGGCCGACCGCGCGGCGCAGGTGGGGGCCGAAGCGGGTCAGGGTCCCGGGCGCGGCGAACGCGCCGTAGCACCCGCGGCTGTACTCCTCCTCGGCCCAGTCGCGCTCGATGTAGTCGACGGGGTCGCGGGCCCGGGGGCCGAAGTACCCGGCGAGATCCTCCAGCACCTGCGTCCGACGGTCGGCGGGCATCATGCGCGAGCAACGGTCCGCGTGTCGGCCCTCGAGGAACCCGACCAGCACCCCGGGACCGCCGCCCTCCGAGCTGTGGGGGGTGTTGTCGAAGACGGTGCCCAGCGCGCGGGTGTCGCTGTTCGCCTGACCGCTCCACCCGTCGGCGCGCCAGAAGGGCTCGGAGTAGGCCACGTTGACCTTGATCACCCGCCCCATGGGCAACCGCTGGACCAGCTGGTCGCGGTCGCCCGGCAGGCCGGGGGAGTAGCGGATCCTCGACGCGAGCGGCGGCGGCACCGCGATGACCACGTGGCGCGCGCTCACGGTGTGGTGGCCGGTTCGCACGCGGACGGAACCGGCGTCCCACTCGACCGCGGTGACCGGGCTGTCCAGTACCACGCGGTCACCGAGCCGGCGCGCCATCTCGATCGCGATCGTCTGCGCCCCGCCCACCACGCGGTCCTGCTGCGCTCCACCGGCGGTGTCGATCATCGCGTCGAAACCGCCGGCCGAGCCGATGTAGAACGCCGCCCACAGCGCGGACAGGTCCTCGGGGCCGGTCGAGAACACGGCCTCGGTAAGCAGCCGGTAGAACCCGCGGGCCCGCGGGGTGCGGGCGGCGCGTCGGAGCCAGGTGTCGAACGTCTGCGAGTCAAGGCGCTCGGCGCCGGGCGCGGACCACGGCTCGGCGAGCGGGATGCGGGCGGCCATCCGGTCGAGCCGCCACTGGGTCTGGGCGATATCGGCCAGGGTGACGGGGTCGAACCTTGGGATTCGGCCGGTGTACTCCGCCCTGGTACCGCCGAGTTCGGCGATGTTCCGACCCTCGACGTGGGTGGGGAAGGTCTGCAGTCCCAGCTCGCGGATCAGCGCGAGGACGTGGTGCTGGGTGGGGCCGACCCACTGCCCCCCGACCTCGATGGACTGCCCTCCGGCGAGCGTGGCGCCCAGCAGCCTGCCGCCCACACGGTCCCGGGCCTCCAGTACCACCACGTCGTGGCCCACCCGGGTCAGCTCACGCGCGGTGACCAGGCCGGCGATCCCCGCACCCACGACCACCACGTCTACCGCTGAGTCCATACCGAGCCTCTCCACGCCCTCGAATCCCAGGCACGCCCACAGTATTCCGCGCACCCGGTGGCCCGGGGCAGGACGGCGAACTCGATGCGACGGACTCCCACCGTCTGCCACCCTTGTCGGCATGGATACGGACAGGCGTTCCCTGCCGCGCAACTCGTGGCTCTCCCGGGGCGAGCCGCTCGATCGTGGCGACGCGGCCAGCCGGATCAGCGCCTACATCTACGGCAACATCCTGGTGCTCGCGGCGCTCGTACCGATCGTCCACACCGAGAAGTACGTGGGGATCGCGATCGTGCTGGGCACCGCGCTGTCGACGTTCATCGCGCACGTCTTCGCCGAGGCGGTGGGCCACGGTGTGCGTGAGGGCGAACCGCTGAGCCGCGCCGAGAGGCTCGCCGAACTGCGGAACTCGGTGCCGATCCTGAGCTCGGCGGTCCTGCCGTCGCTCATCCTCGCGGTCGGCTGGATCGGGGTGCTCGAGCACGGCACCGCGATTCTGCTCGCGGAGATCACCGTGCTCGTTCGGATCGGTGGCGTCGTCTTTGTGATCGGCCGACTCAACGGTGAGCGACCCAGCCGGACGTGGCTCCTCAGTGCTGCCGCACTCACGGTCGTCGCCGCGACCGTCGTGGCGGTGAAGGTCGCGTTGACGCACTGAGCCGGCGTCACCGTTCGGTCATCGGCGCCGGCCGTACCGGCCGACCGGTCACCTCCCGAACAGCTTCGCCACGAACCCCTCCTTGGGAGCCTGGGCGTGCCCGGGACACCGCTGGGCCGCGGGAACGCGTGACATCACCTGGTCGACGTGCATGCCGCACCCGGCCCACGTCGTCTTTCCACAGGTCTTACAGGTGGCCGGTCGGCACATGGTCGTACTCCTAGTGGTCACAGGGTGCGGCGCGAGTGGCCGCGGGGTCATCGCGAGGTTTCGAGGCGAACGGTCGGATCGCCTGGACCTCGAGATCGAGGATACATACCACTAGGGGTATCCACAACGGGCGCGCGACCGGCCGAGTCTTGACTCCCCTGCCGATGAGTGTCACTGTATTAAGCACCTAATACAGCAACACGGATGGGGGCGCGATGCAGTTCGACACCTCATCTCCGATCTGGGTGCAGCTCGTCGAGGAGTTCTCGCGACGCATCGTGATCGGGGAGTGGGCGGCGGGCGCGAGGATGCCCGGGGTCCGCGAACTGGCGTCCGACCTGGGCGTCAACCCCAACACCGCACAGCGGGCGCTGGCCGAGTTGGAACGGCTCGAGCTGTGCCGGTCCGAACGGGCCAGCGGGCGCTACGTCACCTCCGACGACGCCCGCATCGACGAGGTCCGCGCCGACCTCGCCTCCGGTGCCGCCCACGAGTTCATCCGCCGGGTCCGCGGACTGGGGATGACGCAGGACAAGGCTCGAGAACTACTGGACAAGAGATGGGACGACCATGACCACACCACTGCCCATGCGCACGACGGAGGTGTCTGACGTGAGCATCGTCGAGAACGCCGCTACTACACTCGTCGAGGCCTCGGGGCTGACCATGAGTTACGGCTCCACCACCGCGTTGGACGCGCTCGACCTCCGCCTGACTCCGGGCCAGATCGTGGGACTGCTCGGCGAGAACGGCTGCGGTAAGACCACCCTGCTCAAGATCCTCGCCGGCGTGCTCTCGGGGTACTCCGGCAGCGTGCGGATCGACGGCCACGCGCCCGGCCCCGAGTCCAAGGCGATCGTCTCCTTTCTGCCCGACACCAGCTTCCTCCCGGACTCCGCCCGGGTGAGCTACTGCCTCGAGCTCTACGCCGACTTCTTCTCCGATTTCCGCACCGAGAAGGCCCGGGACCTGATCGGGTTCTTCGGTCTGAGCGAATCCGCCCGGCTCAAGGAGATGAGCAAGGGCATGCGCGAGAAGGTCCAGATCGCGCTGGCCATGTCCCGCGATGCGAAGGTGTTCCTGCTGGACGAGCCCATCTCGGGCGTCGACCCGGCTGCGCGGCAGCTGATCCTCGACGG
Organism: Dietzia natronolimnaea; assembly: GCF_002289575.1. Lineage (GTDB taxonomy): Bacteria > Actinomycetota > Actinomycetes > Mycobacteriales > Mycobacteriaceae > Dietzia > Dietzia natronolimnaea_A. The sequence continues at coordinate 22,988 of NZ_NTGA01000028.1, read as the reverse complement.
GATCCTCCGCAACCTCTCCGAGGACTCCCTGCTCCTGATATCCACGCACCTGGTGCACGACCTGGAGCCCATCCTCGACGCGGCGGTGATGATGCGGCACGGCCGTGTCCTGCTACAGGGCGACGCCGACGACCTCCGCGGCCAGCACTCCGCCAGCCTCGATCAGATCTTCAAGGAGACCTACCGATGACGACGACACTGCTCAAGCACGAGTGGCTGCGCACTCGTGGGGCGCTCGGGACAGCTCTCGGCATGATCGCCCTGATCGGGGTCCTGGGCAGCCTGCTCGGGTCCGCCGGGTGGCCCCTTCTCTCCCAGCTCGGGATGGCCCTGGGGGTGTTGGCCGCGGTCGTGGCGGTCCCGGCCGTCCAGCTGGTCCTCGCCGCCGACTACTGGCGTACCGGATACGGCCGCACCGGGTACTTCACGCACTCGATCCCCGTCCGCGGGTCGGCGATCTTCTGGGTCAGGCTGGTGTGGGCGATCATTGCCTCGCTGGCCGCGCTCGTCCTCACCGCCGGGCTCGCGCTGGTGGCCTGGTGGGCGGCGGCCCTGCATTCGGGGCTCACCTCGCCGTCGCTCTCTCTCCTGTCCGACACCTGGGCCGCGGTGACCACGGCCGCGCCGCCGTGGATGATCGCCGCCGGATTGATCGCTGGCCTCTCCTCGTTCCTGATCTGGCCCGTCTACTACTACTTCGCTGTCTCGGTGGGGCACGAGCGGCGCCTGGCAGCGCTGGGAGCCGGCGGGCCGGTCGTGGTGTTCGTCGTGGTCTACGTGGCCACCCAGGTGCTGTCGCTACTGGCGATGCTCGCGCTGCCGTTCGGTGTCGCGATGGACGCCGGCGGTTCGCTCGAGTTCGTGCGCTTCGACATTCTCGGCGAGGTGGCCGCGGGTGCGGCCGCGAGCAACGACGTCATGCCCGTCGGCTTTGTGGCCGCGTCGGCAGTGCTGGTGGCGTACTGCCTGTGGCGCACCGCGCGCTCGTGGAATTACAAGGTCGCCCTGGTCTGACAGGGGTGGGGGTCTGATAAGGATCGGGGGCCTGATACGAGTCGGGCCCCGGGCACAGACGCCCGGGGCCCGCCACCCGCGTCAGTCCCCGGCCTCAGCCAGGAGCCCGTAGAGGCGTTTGCGCAAGCCGACCAGTTCGCGGGTGGCCGCCTCGCCGGCGGCCGGGTCGCCGGTCTGGACGACCGCCCGCACGGCCATGGCGGCCTCCCCGAAGGCCTTCCAGAGGTCGGCGTCGCCGCCCAGTCGGGAGGTGGCCTCCTCGGTGGCGTCGACCCACGGGGCCGGGCGATCTGCGAGCTGGTCGACCTCCGCCCGCCCGGCGTCGGTGAGCTGGTAGTGCTTGGGCCCGGCGTCGTCAGCGGGACCGATGAGACCCTCGTCCTCCAACAGCGAGAGCGCCGGGTAGACCGCGCCCGAACTGGGACGCCAGGTGCCCCCGCTTCGCTCGGCCAGTTCGCGGATGATCCCGTATCCGTTCTGTGGCCCCTCTGCCAGGAGCAGGAGCACGCCGTGCCGGACGTCACCTCGCCGTCGTCGCCGCTGGTGGCCGCGCCGCATCCCGGGACCGTCATCGAACGTCCCGAAGGCCCCTCCCGGGCCGAAGGGTCCGCCGGGCCCGAACGGTCCGCCCGGCCCGAACGGCGTGCCGGGCCCTCCCGGGCCGAACGGCGCCGCGCCGCCACCGTGTTCGTGACGACGGCCCCTGTGGTGTCCGTGCTGACGGCCGGGTCGGCGGCCTTGCCGGGGATGTCCGCCCCCGCCCGGTGTTGCCGATGGGCCGAAGTCGTCCGGCCCGTATGCGTCGTCGATGTTCATCGCGACTCCTTCCGATCTGGGCGCCTGGTCGGCTCCCGTCTGTCTAGAAGTATCCGCGACAGGCGTAAGAATGTCAACGACATATCGCTAAGTGCCGTTTGCGTGGAGCGGTCCACCTGTCAGGCAAGATAAGAATCAATGCGGGGAACACTCAGGTGTGCCCACGCGTTGACCCAGTACGAGTGATTCGTCGGTGACCCGGCGGGGACTCTCGCTACACGACCTTCCCCGACAATCCGAAGGGACCTCGATGCGCAGCAGTAGCAATCCGGTCTTCAGCTCTCTGTCCCAGGACAGCGCGCGTGGCGCCACCCAGCTCGGTGGCGCGGGCCGTGCCACCTTCCAGCAAGGCCAGTACGGCCAGCAGGGCTTCGGTGCCCAGGCCGGGTACGGTGCCCCCCAGGCCCATCCGCAATTCGAGGCGGACACGCGGCCCATGACGATCGACGACGTCGTCACCAAGACCGCCATGACGCTGGGACTGCTCAGCATCGTGGGCGTGATCGCGTTCTACATGATCAGCGTCAACCCCGGTCTGCTCTTCCCGCTGCTGCTCGTCGGCGGCATCGGTGGCCTCGTCGTGGTGCTCATCGCCACCTTCGGCCGGAAGATGGACTCCGCGCCGATCACGCTGACCTACGGCGCGCTCGAGGGCCTGTTCGTCGGCGCGGCGACGTACCTGTTCACCGCCGACATCCAGGGTGGTGGCGTCCTCGGTGCGGTCGGCGCCGCGATCCTCGGCACCATCGGTGTGTTCGTGGGCATGCTGTTCGTCTACAAGACCGGCGCCGTCCGCGTGACCCCCAAGTTCACGCGCTTCCTCACCGCCGCCATCGTGGGCGTGCTGTTCGCGGCGCTCGGCAGCATCCTGCTCAGCTTCTTCACCGGCGGCTCGAACCCGCTGTACAACGGCGGCCCGATCGCGATCGGCTTCTGCCTCCTGTGCATCGGCCTCGCCGCGTTCAGCTTCCTGCTCGACTTCGACAACGCCGACCGCCTCGTGCGCGCCGGCGCCCCCAACAAGATGGCGTGGGGCGTCGCGCTCGGCCTGACCGTCACCCTGGTCTGGCTGTACATCGAGATCCTGCGCCTGATGAGCTACTTCCGCGACTGATCAGCGCGAGCGGTAGCGCCCGCGGCCCCGGCCCCCGACAGGGGAGCCGGGGCCGCCGGCATTTCGGGGGTGCGGGTATCCGGGTGGCGTCGGCGCTTCGGGCGCGGGGTGCTGGAGCGAGGCGGCGGTGAGGTGATGAGGCGCTGAGGTGATGAGGCGCTGGCGAACAGCGCGGAGCGGGGCGGGAGGCGGCCCCCGTAGTCCGGGTTGCGCGTCCGGAATGGACCAATCACGACTCGCATGTGGGTCCGAGGCGGGCATAGAGAACGCGGAACCCGAGGGGCCGCCGTGAATTGCCGACAGGCGGGCACGTCGGGACGGTCGCCGCCGGGGCGGCAAGGCGCCTATGAGACAGTTCAGCGCCGACCGGTCCGGCCGGAGCACTCCCTGATCACCCCTGGGGCGGGAGTGGCACGCCCGGGCGTCGTCGACGTCTCTCATGAAGGTCGCTCGGTCGCGCCGGCGAGCGAGGCGCGTCCACCCAGCGACGCGAGTGGGGCATACCCAACGAAAAGAGCGTTCCGGACACTTCCTCTCGGGAAACGTGTCCGGAACGCTCTTCTCGACGCCGGGGCGCGGCCGCCGGGGCGCGGCCGCCGGGGCGCGCGAGAGCAGGCCGCGCGGGCCGGGATCAGCTGAGGCGCTCGAGCACCATCGCCATACCCTGGCCGCCGCCGACGCACATGGTCTCCACGCCGAACTGCTTGTCCGCCGCCTGCAGGTTGTTGATGAGCGAGGCGGTGATGCGGGCGCCGGTCATGCCGAACGGGTGGCCCAGCGCGATCGCGCCACCGTTGATGTTGAGCTTGTCCTCGTCGATGCCGAGCTCGCGGGCGGAGCCGAGCACCTGGACGGCGAACGCCTCGTTGATCTCGAACAGGTCGATGTCGGAGATCGACTTGCCGGCGATCCGCAGCGCGTTCTTGACGGCCTCGACCGGACCGAGGCCCATGATCTCGGGGGACAGGCCCGAGACGCCGGTGGACACCACGCGCGCGAGCGGGGTGAGGCCGAGCTCCTTGGCCTTGGTGTCGCTCATGATGACGAGCGCGGCGGCGCCGTCGTTGAGCGGGCAGCAGTTACCGGCGGCGATGGTGCCGTCGGGCCGGAAGACCGGCTTGAGCTGCGAGATCTTCTCGTAGGTGGTGCCGGGCCGCGGGCCGTCGTCGGTCGAGACCACGGTCCCGTCGGGCATGGTGACCGGGGTGATCTCGTTGGCGAAGTGGCCGTTCTCGACGGCGGCGACCGCGCGGTTCTGCGACCGCACGCCCCAGTGGTCCTGCTCCTCGCGGGTGATGCCGGTGATCTGCGCGACGTTCTCCGCCGTCTGGCCCATGGGGATGTAGACGTCCGGCAGGGCGTTGTTCTCACGCGGATCGGTCCAGGTGGGGGCGCCGCCCTCGGCGCGGGTGCCGGTGAGGGCCTCGGCGTCGGCGAAGATCGGGTTGTGGGTGTCCGGCCAGTGGTCGGAGGTGCCCTTGGCGAAGTTGGTCACGGTCTCCACACCGGCGGAGATGAACACGTCGCCCTCGCCGGCCTTGATCGCGTGCAGCGCCATGCGGGTGGTCTGCAGCGAGGAGGAGCAGTAGCGGTTGACCGTGGTACCGGGGACGGTGTCCAGGCCGGCGAGCACGGAGACGACGCGACCCATGTTGAAGCCCTGCTCGCCGCCCGGCAGGCCACAGCCCAGCATGAGGTCGTCGATCTGGGTGGGATCGAGCGACGGGACCTTGTCCAGCGCGGCCTTGACCATCTGGGCGGTGAGGTCATCGGAGCGGATGCCCACGAGGGACCCCTTGTTGGCGCGCCCGATGGGGGAGCGGGCGTACGAGACGATCACGGCTTCCGGCATGGAAAGCTCCTTCGTTGCAGTTGAGTGCTAGGTGTGGTCGATCGGGTGACCGGAGTCCGACTGGTCCCGCGGGAGGCGGGCCAGCCGCAGGATCCGGCTCCGGCGGCGGAGGGTGTCCGCAGCCTCGCGGGCATCTCCAGTGCTCTCTGGGTCGCCGTCCACGTCCTCATTATGCAGGTACGTGTTCTCGTCGGCGTCGTCCGCGTCCTCGTGGGTCCGGACGAAGTCGGTCAGGCGCTTGGTCAGCCTGGCCACGACCGACTCGCGCTGCGTGTCGTCCGGGTCGTGTGCGTCCGACGCGGCGGCGGTCTCCGCATCGTCGGCGGCGCTCTCCGCGGCCTCCAGCGACTCGGCGGCCTCGTCGGCGCTGTGGGGCAGCTGCTCTTCCGGCACCTCGTCCCACACCCCGAGCGCCACGCACACGGCGGGCAGCAGCAGTCCGGCGGCGAGTTCGTATCCGGCGGAGTTGGGGTGGAAGCGGTCGGGTGAGAAGAGGCTCTCCCCGCGTTTGTGGAACTCCGGGGCCAGGGCCTCGGCCAGCGAGACGGGCACCCCGCCCGCCCGGCGGACCTGGACTGCCTGGGCCGCGGCCAGGCGTCGACTGAGGGTGGCCATGACCGATCGCAGCGGCTGGGGGACGGGCTTGATGGTCCCGAGGTCAGGACAGGTGCCCACCACCACGTGCGAACCACCCTCGCGCAGCGCCTCGACGGCCTCGCCCACCCGTCGCGCCGAGGGGCCGATCGCATTGCGTGCGGTGACGTCGTTGCCGCCGATGAGGATCACCGAGATGTCGGGATCGCCGTGCGCGATCTGCATGGCCTCGACCTGGCCCGCGAGCCCTTTGGAGGTGGCGCCGACGATCGCCTTGATGCTCAACCGCACGTTCCACCCGGCCTCCTCCGCCAGGCCGCGAGCGAGGAGCACGCCGGGAAGCTCGCCGGGGGAGTCCGCGCCCAGGCCGGCGGCGAGCGAGTCGCCGAAGATCACCATGTGGACATCGCACGTCATGCCGGGCCGCCACGGCTCGGCGGTGACGGCCCCGGGCCGGTAGAGGCCGTCGCCGTCGAAGGGCCGGGAGGTGGGTTTGGGGATCACCCGCCGGGCGGTCCTGGCCTGCTGGGCCAGGAGCTCGTACGCGCCACGGTAGGCGCCGACCGAACCCACGGCCACCAGGGCGAGGTTGACGACGATCTTGCGTACCGGATCATCTGCGTCAGTCATCTGGCGTGGCGTCTCCCTCCGGTGCCGTGGCGTGCGGGGCCGGGCGCCGCGAGCTCGCGGGCCTCCTCTGACAGTTCGACGATAGTCCTGCGTGCCTCGTCGGGCCCCATCGAGAGGTCGACGGGATACTCGACGATCGAGATGTCGGTGTGCACGATCCGCCGCGGCTGCGGTGCGTCGTTGCGGCGTTGGGCCGGATAGACCAGGAATGCCCGGTCCACCCCGAGTGCGGTGCAGGCAGCGAGCAGGCGGTAGTGCTCGGCGGCGCGGGCCCGGCGGTCGGTGGGATACATGGGGACAAACGTGGTGACGGGGCGGCCGTCGACCTCGTACACGAGCCCGGTGGGGACGGAGATGTGATCGCCCTCAGGGGCGGGCGCGCTGTGGCGACCGGCCCTGCCGCCGGCGGCACCGGTCGACCCGGCGTCCCCGGCGTCTCCCTGCTCGATACCCGTGTCCAGATGGACGACGGGGTTCTGCAGCACCCGTCCACCACAGCCGTCGAGGGCGGCGGTCAGTTCGGCCTCCACGAAGCGCTCGAACAGCGCCGGCATCTCGGTGACGAAGGCCGCCGACGCCGCGTGGCCGTCCTCCACCTCCACCGAGATTCGGCGCACGATCCGGTCGGCCAGGGCGAGCGCGTTCTGGAACCGGGCGTTGAGGCGGGTGCGTGTCCAGGCGGGCACAGGGGCGCCCTGGCCGATGAGCGTGGCGTCCGCGAGCCGCGCGTCCACCATCGCCAACCGTCGCCGGGTGGCGTCCGGGAGGTCGGGCAGGAACTGCAGACGGTGCGCGGCGGTGCGCAGGATGCGGTTCTCGGCGATGTCCGGGGTGAACTCCGAGTAGGTGACCTCGAGGGGGATGGTCATGCCCGGGTGGCGGCGGATCTGGTCGCCCAGGCGGATCCTGCCGCGCACGGTGGTCAGTGCCTCGTCGACCCTGCGGTACCCGCGCAGCAGCCCGGACGACAGGGCCTGGTGCGCCAACGCGGCCATGGACTCGGCCACGGAGACCCACAGCTCGTCGTCGTCTCTCGCCGCGACGGCGGACGGGAGGAACGCCGACTCGGCCGCGTGGTCGAGCAGGAAGAACAACTGCGTCAGGCCGAGGTTGGCCGCCGGGAGGACCCTGACGGCCAGCCCTTCGACGCGGACCGAGCCGACGCTGCCGCACGGGATCAGCCGCCAGGTGTCGCGGCCGGCGGGCAATACCTCGACCAGCCGGGTCTGGGACAGGTGCTGGGCGCCCTCCCAACTCAGGGTGACGAGCCGGCCGCGTCTGTCGAACTCGTCGAACTCGATGGTCTCCGACGCCGCGGAGCCCGCCGAGGAGGAGTTCACGCCCGGCCGATCTTCCGACGCAGTGTCGCGAGCCCGAAGCGCTCGTGGACCTCGGCTCGCGACAGGCGCCCGTAGTAGTGCTCCTCGAGCAGTGGGAGCAGGTCGTACCGCCAGATCGCCTCGAGCCCACCGGGTTCGGTGGCCCGGTCCTTCATGAAGTACGACGGCCCGATGCGCAGGTCGCGGTCCGAGTCGTCGATCTCCGAGTTGAGCGCCTCCAGCAGGTCGGCGGGCTCGGTGGTCTCGCCGCGGGCCTCGAGGTGCCGCCGCAGCACGCCCGCGACGGGCGGGGTGTCCGGGTGGAGTTCCATGAACGCGAACCGTCGGCGGATGGCCGCGTCGACCATGGCGATCGACCGGTCGGCGGTGTTCATGGTGCCGATGATGAACAGGTTGCGCGGCAGCCGGAACGAGGTGTCGGGGCTGTACTGCGGCAGGACCGTGCGGTCGCGGTACTCGAGCAGGAAGTACATCTCGCCGAAGACGCGGGCCAGGTCGGCCCGGTTCATCTCGTCGATGATGAGGAAGCTCGGATGCTCCCGGCCGGAGTCCGACGTGGCGCGCGCGGCCTGGCGGCGCAGCGGCCCGGCCTGCAGGGCGAAACCAGGCTGGCCCGACTCGGTCAGGGTGGGCCGGTAGCCCTCGAAGAAGTCCTCGTAGGCGTAGCTGGGGTGGAACTGGACGAGCTGGACGCGGCTCGGGTCGTCGGCGCCGGCGAGGAAGCGGGCGAGCTCCTGCGCCAGGTAGGTCTTGCCGGTGCCGGGGGGCCCGTAGAAGACGATCTGCTGCCGCTCCTGCAGGGTGTCGACGATCTCCTGCAGTTCCCTGCGCGGCATGTGCAGGCTGTCGGCGAGCTCGTCGGTGATGTCGGGGAGGGTGGGCACGGTTCCGGCGCCCGGGGCCTCTGCCACCTGGGACTCGGCGGAGTGCCGGCCGGGGTGCATGGCCGCGAGAAGCGCGTCGAGACCGTCGGTGAGATCCACGACCGTGCCGGGCTCGCCGATCAGCTCCGAGAGCGGGCTGGGGAGGGTGTCCAGGTCGAGCGTGACCGAGTGCCACCGCACCGAGCGCTCGAGTTGCTGGCCGCCGTCCTCCACGTATCCGAGGTCGTCGGTGAGGGTGCCCAGGTGCAGTTTGGCGTCGGCGACCGTGGCCACCACGTCCTGGGGGCTCATCCGGGAAAGGAAGGTGTGCAGCTCGGCCGTGAGCTGGAACCGTGCCTGGTAGTCCAGGTGCGGATAGCCCTGCTCGACGGCCTGGGACACCTCGAGCCGACTGGCGTGGGCGGGGATGCGGGGCAGGTGCGAGGCGGGCAGCGCGATCCGGTTCTGCGCGACCCACTGCCCGGCCTGGCCGACGCCGCCGCGACCGGGCCGGACCAGCCAGGCGCGGCGGGAGTGGTCGTCGCGGTGGCGCTGCCACTGGTTGGCGATCGCTCCGCGGTACCAGTCGACGGGCTGCCCGAGTTGGGCGGTGAGGGTCTCGGCGATGCGGTGCAGGTCCTGGTCGATGTCGAGCTCGTCGATCCCGGACGGCCCGCCGATCAGCTCGGCGAAGGCGTCGCGGATCCGGGTCTTGTGTTCGTGCTTGACGACCGGCTGGAAGTACCCGGGCCAGGCGAGATACTGCAGGCTGTAGCGGATGGCCCGCCAGTCCCCGGGCGTCGAGCGGGCGGCGCGCTGGAACTCCCACGGGTCCGTGAGCGCCGCGTCCCGCTCGGCCGACTCCAACTCGGCCCAGTGGATGATGAACGTGCACAACCACCGCAGGTGTTCGCGCATCTGGACGTTGAACCCCAGGCCACCGGTGAGCGGGCCCTTCTCGCCGAGCGCCTCGTCGAGCGCGTCGGGGATCTTCGGCGCGTCGTCCACCCAGGACAGGACGTCCCGGATCCGCCCCCGCTTGAGGCGCGCGGTGACCGTGGACAGGGGCAGCTGCTGGATGTAGAGCAACTCGGCCGCCAGGAGCACCACCGGCCGCGGGGCGCCCTCCAGCTGGTCGTGGAGCGCCTGCATGACCGGGGAGCGAGTGGAGCCCGCGGCGTCCGCGCCGGTGTGCTCCTCGGCGTCTCCGTCGAGGCGTCGGACCAGCTCTTCGGCGACCTCGGGGGTCCAGGTGTAGAGCTCGTCGTCGAACGGTGACTGCCCGGTGCGCAGGGCCGGTCCCAGGACCTGCTCGGCCGCCGCCTCGATCTTCGGTGCGGGGCCAGGTGGCCTGTCATGGGAACCGTCTGTCACGTGGACTCCTGCTACGCCGGCGCGGGATCGGGCTGGTCGACCCGGGCCCGATGGACGTGGAAAACCTACCACCGGGCCCGTCGTGGCCGGTCAGCTCTGGTACGGCTCCGCGGTCACGATCGTCACGGAGACGGACTTGCCGTTGGGGGTGGTGTACTCGCGGCTCTCGCCGACCTTCGCGCCCAGGATCGCGCGACCCAGGGGGGAATCGGGGGAGTAGATCTCGAGGTCGTCCTTGCCCGAGCCCTCACCGCGGGTGCCCACGAGGAACGTCTCCTTGGTGTCCTCGTCCCCGTTGTAGTACGCGCGGACGACGGAGCCCACCAGGGCGACGCCGGTCTCGGTGGGCGTCTCGCCGACCTGGGCGGTGGCCAGCAGGTCGTCGAGCTGCCGGATCCTGGCCTCCTCCTGGCCCTGCTGCTCGCGGGCGGCGTGGTACCCGGCGTTCTCCTTGAGGTCGCCCTCCTCGCGTCGCTCGTTGATCTCGGCGGCGATGACCGGACGGTTGGCGATCAGCGCCTCCTTCTCGGCCATGAGGCGGTCGTACGAATCCTGGGTCAACCAGTAGCCCTGGGTGTCGTTCGCCATGAGAGCGCACTCCAATCTGTTCGTGTGTGTGCTGCTGTACGAAAAACACGGCCCCGCGAAAGGAGCCGTGCTGATGGGACGATGCTAACACAGCGGTGACCTGCTGCGGGACCGCAGAAGCCCTACCTGCGCAGGTAGTCCGGGATGTCGTCACCGCAGCCGTAGGCGTCGGCCACGAACGCGCGGGCGGAGGTCGCGATGGACATGTCGACCTGGATGGCGCTGTTCGCGGACGGGGGCACGTAGACCTCCCGCCGGCCGACCTCGCCCTTGGTCTGGTCCTGGGCGCGGACGATGCAGTACGCGGCTGTCCCGGGGTCGTCTCGGGTGACGGTCATCACCACGTCGGTCCGGGAGTCGTCGACGACCGTCACGCCGATCACCTCGGCGGAGATCGTGGGGGTCGAGCTGAGCCGGTAGCCGGCGACGGCGCCGGCCACCACGAGGGCGCCCACCAGGAGGACGAGGAATCCCGCGACCACTTTGCCCGTCACGCCGGATCCGGAGTCGTCGTACCGCCCGGCCGGCGGGGTCCCCGCCGCCTGCGGCGCCACGTCCGACCTCGCCTCACTCATGGTCCCCAGGGTATCCGGGGGCGGTGGACGGGCCTCCCCGGGGGCACCGGTGCCCGGTGTGTCCATAGAATGAGTCATCCCGATCCCCGAGCTCTGAAGAACGGCAGGTGCGACGATGGCCGGTCTCCGGCTGATGGCGGTGCACGCCCACCCCGACGACGAGGCGTCCAAGGGCTCCGCGACCATGGCCAAGTACGTGGCCCAGGGTGTGACCGTGCTGGTGGAGACGTGCACCGGCGGGGAACGGGGGAGCATCCTCAACCCCGCGATGGACCGCCCCGACGTCGTGGCCGACCTCGTCGGTGTGCGACGCCGGGAGATGGCCCGCGCGGCCGACATCCTGGGCGTCGAGCACCACTGGCTGGGCTTCGAGGACTCGGGTCTGCCCGAGGGTGACCCGTTGCCGCCGTTGCCTCCCGGATGTTTCGCGCTTGCCGACGACGACGAGGTCACCTGCTCCCTGGTCGCCCGGATCCGGGAGTTCCGCCCGCACGTGATCATCACCTATGACGAGAACGGCGGGTACCCGCACCCGGATCACCTGAAGGTGCACTCGGCGTCGATGGCCGCCTACGAGGCCGCAGCGGACCCCGCCCGCTACCCCGGGACCGGCGAGCCGTGGGCGGTGGCCAAGGTCTACTACACGCACGGTTTCCCCAAGAGCCGTCTGGAACTTCTCGACGAGGAGTTGTTCGCGCGCGACGGAGTCCGGCACTTCGCCGAGTTCCTCTCTCGCTGGGGCGACCGTCCCGACATCATGGAGCGGGTGACCACCCGGGTGGAGTGCGCCGACTACTTCGAGCAACGCAATTCGGCGCTGCTGGCCCACGCCACGCAGATCGACCCCAACGGCTGGTTCTTCGCCGCCCCGGTCGAGATGCAGCAGCGGGTGTGGCCCACCGAGGAGTTCGAACTCGCGGCAAGCCGGGTGGCCGTACCGGCGCGAGCTGAGGGAGAATACGAGTCAGACCTGTTCGAGGGCGTCGACCCGTACGTCCCGCTGCCGGTCGGACCGAGCACAGCGAAGGACCCGCGATGATCACTCTGGGACCGGACGTCCAGATCCTGGCGCACCAGGCGGCAATGGTCTTCGCACAGAACCAGTCGCCGGGCACCCCGGGGTACAACGACCATCCGATGGGGCCGGAGTTCGGCAAGGCCTCGCCGATCGGGATCCCGGTGGTCCTGCTGCTGCTGGTGGCCACCGTGCTGCTGATCCGCAACATGAACAAGCACATCAAGAACCTGCCCGAGACCTTCGACACCGATCATCCCGAGCCGGACCAGCTGGCCGACGAGGGCACTGACCGTGCGGGGGTCGAGGGGGGCGCCCCCGCCGACCCCCGCTGACCGTCGCTGCGGCCTACCGCCTCTGACAGGTGAGAGTGGGTGTACGGCGCGGCCGGATCCCAGGTCACGAGCCCGGACGCCCGGTAGTGTCATGACCCGTGTCCGCGCCCCCCGCAGTCCGTGTTCCCGCCTGCCTCCTGCTCGCCGTCGCCCTCGCCGCCCCGACCCCGGCCGGTGCCCAGACCGTCGTCGACGGGCCCACACTCGGGGTCGCGGAGGTGCTCGAGTTCCCTGACCGGAGCGCCGAGGTGGCGGTCCCGATCCCCGTCCCCGAGGGTCTGAGTCCCCGGACGATGAGCACGACGGTGCAGCTCCCCGTGGACCTCGATCGAGGGCAGCTCGAGGCGTGGTCGGGAGATCTGTTACTGGCCCGGGAGGACCTGCGTCCCGATGTCGAGTCGCAGCGCGTCACCATCCCGCTCGATCGCGGGCGGGTGCTCAACGGCGTGCTGGACCTCACCCTGCGGACCGTCCTGCACTCCCGCGGGGAGGCCTGCCCGGACTGGGATGACCGGCCCCTGGAGCTGCGCGACACCGAGGTCGACTTCGCCGGCGAGCCCGAGGCCCCCACTGTGTTGGCCGACTTCGTCCCTCCGGTCCTGGAGCGACTGGAGATCTACCTCCCGGACGAGCCGACCTTCGCCGAGTCGGAGGCCGCTGCCGCGTTGGCCCTCCTTGCCTCGTCGAGGTTCGGGCGGACGGGTCTGGAGATCGAGGTGCTCCCTGCGTCGGGGTCCAGGGCTCCGGAGGCCTCGCCCTTCACCCGCCGAGCGGAGATCCGTGAAGCCGACGAGTCCCGGATCGACCTGACCGACGACGCCGTCCCCACCGTGGAGATCACGGGCGATTCCGCCAGCCTCGGTCGCCAGATGCGGTCGGTGACGAGCGATCTGTGGTCACTCGCGGTCGCGGGCTCGGCCACCCTGGACTCGTCGACCCCGGCGCCCCGCGCGCTGGTGACCGAGGCGACCCTCGACGAACTCGGACTGGGATCGCGCTCGGCGCGGTCGGTCGGTTCCGTCACCGCCGGCTTCGGATTGGACCAAACCAGCCTGGGCCAGGTCACCGGGGACGTGGCGGTCGATCTGGTGGGGTCGTACTCGCCGCCCCCGGCCGATCGCAGCGGCCTGCTCGTGGCCTCGGCCGGTCAGACGGTGCTGGACTCCTGGACCGCCGACCCGACCGGGTCCTTCGACCGCACCGTGACCGTGCCCGCCGGCGCGCTGAACCGGTACACCGACATCACCGTCTCTCTGCAGACCTCGGGCGCGGGCGCGGCGTGCGGAATCCTCCAGCCGTTGACCATGATCATCGACGGATCCTCCCGGATCCGCCTCTCCGACCCGGCTACCCCCGCTCCCGCCGGGTTCGGCTCCCTGCCCCAGGCGCTCCTGCCCCGCCTGCAGGTGGCCACCGGCAGCGGTTCGCTGGAGGACACCGCACGGGCGGTGGCGATCCTCGCCGAACTGCAGACGCTGTCCGCCACTCCTCTGCTGCCCGAGTGGGTCAGTACCGACACCCTGGTGGAAGGGGACGTTCCGGGACTTCTCGTGACGTCCGAGTCCGTCCCGTCCGATCTCGAACTGCCCCTGACCCTGACCGGGGGCCGCACGCTGGAGGTGATGGGAGCGCGGGAGGGCCAGCCGGCCACCCTGCGGTTCTACGAGGACGTGGACTTCGCGTCGATGCAGGTGGTCCAGGACGGCGACCGAGCGCTCCTGGTGGCCTCGACGAACTCGGGGTCGGCCGAGCTCGACCGCACCCTGGAATGGTTGGACGCCGAACCGGGTCGGTGGTCGATGTTGGCCGGCAATGTCCTGTTCACCGCGCCGGACCGGGAGCCGGTCGAACTGTCCACGGCCGAGGCGGTCGATGTGGACGTCAGCCAGGACGAGGACACCGGCGGTGTCCGTACCGCGCTGATCATCGGTCTGGCGGTCACGCTGGCGGGGGCCGCGATCGCCGGGATCGTCTGGGCTGTCACCCGGCGCCGTCGGGTCAGCCCGCGGCGCTGATGTCCGCCCCTGTTCGCCGCGTCGTCCTGGGCGAGGGAGCGGACCACGTCGCGAGATGGGCGCTGCTCGTGGTGCTCGCCGCCGCCGGGTTCTGGCAGACGTGGGCGCGGATCGCCGGGGAGGTGATGGCGGGCTCCGGTAGCGAGGTCGTTCTCGCCGCCCCCGTCGGCGCCGTGCTGACCGCGGTGGCGTTCCACCTGCGGCGCCGGCCGGAGTTGCCCATCCACGACCGGCAGAGCGACAAGATCGCGGGGACGATCATCCTGGCGATCGCGCTGATGATCGAGTGGCTCGTGCTGCCCAGGTACGCGGACAGCTACGTCCTGTTGCATCTGGATCTCGTTGCCGCCTGGCTCTTCCTCCTGGGCGGGTCGGTGTTCTTCTTCGGGACACGCCGTACCTTCCGGTACTGGCCCTCCTGGTTGCTGCTCACCGTCGCGACTCCGGGTGCGTTACGACTCTTCGTCTTCGCCCTGGGTGGGGACCGGTGGGCTCAGGTGCTGGTGATGGTGCTGGTGGTGTCTGTGGGGCCGTTGGCGATCCTCGGTCCACCGGCACTGCGCCGCCTCCGCGGGGCCGGCTCAGGAAATGGTCAACGGTCGGGTGGTCCACCCCTGCCCTCGCTGGTGGTCTCTCCGCGTGAGGCGTGGCGCAGCGCACCTCTGGTGACCGTCGTGGCCGTGCTCCTCGCCCTTGCGCCGCTGCCGGCGGGGATCGATGAACGACTGTCCCTGGGGCCCGACGCCTCGAGCGGGTCGGGGCAGATACTCCCCCCGGGCTGGCAGGAGCTCGAGACGATCGACTACCCGTGGGCCGAGCGGATGTTCGGGCCGTCCGCCACGCTGGAGCGCCAGATGATCAGGGCGACGCGTGTCCGGGCGGACTGGGACGAACTCCTGCGCCCCAGGGTCGCCGCGGTGCAGACGCTGACCGTCAAGGATCCCGGGGTGCTGGAGGTGTTCCCATTGGAGATGATGTTCGATCTCAGTTCGGCACGGGTCAGCCCGCCCCGGGAGCTGCCACTCAATCGAGGGGTCACCGCGCGGTACCGGACGGTGATCGACGACGAGAACCTACTCACCTGGAGCGTGATGTCGTTCATCTGGACACGGGCGGGGGACAGGATCCAACGCGTCACGCTCATCACCGTGGACAACCACGAGTTCGACGCCGAGTTCCCCCCGGCCGTCCCGGGCACCCGGTCGTTCTCCCGCCTGCTCAACCTCTTGCTGCGCGGCGCCGGCGCGGTCATCGACACAGACCCCCAGGAGAAGGACCTCGATATGCTGACCGAGCTCGCGACCGATCTCGTGGAGGCGCAGTGGACGGACGAGTAGATCCCGCGGCGGCGACCTCCGAGTCCGCCGATCCGGACGCGAGCCGTAGCGAGGCCGCGCTCCACGACGCCGTGCACGGGTTGTTCGAACGCGACCCGTTGGCCTCGGCGGCGGTGCCGTTCGTGCCGTGGCAGAAGTGGGCCGGGCTCGCCGGGATCGCCGTGCTGATCCTCGCCCTGGTCCTGGCCACCACCCCGACCCTCATCGCACTGACGGCGGTGAGCACGGCGGTCTACCTCATTACGCTCGGCGATCGCCTGCTCCTGCTCAGCCGTGGCCTGGCGCGGGAGTCGATCCTCCACGTCGAGGACGATCGCGCCCTCGCCGTGACGGACTCCGACCTGCCCACCTACACGGTCCTGGTACCCGCCTACAACGAACCGGAGGTGATCGGCGACCTCATCGACGCCGTCAGCTCGATCGACTACCCGGCGGACAAGCTGGAGGTGTTGTTACTGCTCGAGGCCGACGACGACGTGACGATCGACGCCGCGGAAGCGGCCGGCCTGGGGGAGGTGTGCCGGATCCTCCGGATCCCCCCGGCCGATCCCCGCACCAAGCCCAAGGCCTGCAACTACGCCCTGCACTACGCCACCGGGGAGATCATCACGATCTTCGATGCCGAGGACCGCCCCGATCCCCTCCAACTCCGGCGCGTGGCGGTGGCCTTCGCCGAGCTCGACGACGACGTGGTGTGCGTCCAGGCCAAGTTGGCGTTCCACAACGGGTCGCAGAACATGCTCACCGCGTGGTTCACCGCGGACTACGCCCTGTGGTTCAACTTCCTCCTGCCCGGGCTGATGAAGTCCAGCTCACCCATCCCGCTGGGCGGCACGTCGAACCACATCAAGGCGGACGTGCTGACCGAGATCGGCGCGTGGGACCCGTACAACGTCACCGAGGACGCCGACCTGGGGGTGCGAATCGCCGCGCGCGGACACCGGACGGCAGTGCTGGACTCCACCACCCTGGAGGAGGCCAATCCCGACCCCATCAACTGGATCAGGCAGCGCTCGCGTTGGTACAAGGGGTACCTGCAGACCTGGCTGGTGCACATGCGTCAGCCGATCAGGCTGTGGCGCACCCTCGGCACGGTGAGCATGTTCCGCTTCACCACCCTGCTGGCGGGAACCCCCGTGATCGCCTGCCTCAACATGGTGTTCTGGCTCATCACCCTGTCCTGGATCCTCGGTCAGCCGGCGATCATCGCGCAGGTCTTCCCCGCCTACGTGTACTTCCCCGCGTTGATCTGCCTCGTCCTGGGCAACTCGACGATCCTCTACTCGAACTTCATCGCGTGCCGGGAGACCGGCAACGCGGCGCTGTGGTGGGCGTGCCTGACCGTCCCGCTGTACTGGGTGCTCATGTCGATCGCCGCGATCAAGGGGACCTACCAGCTGTTCGCCAACCCCTCCTACTGGGAGAAGACCGTGCACGGGTTGGCGTCATGACACGGGTTGGCCTCGTGAGATCCCGTCCCGTCGCCGTCTTCTGCGCGTTCACGCTGCTGTACCTGGCGGTGGGGCTCTACCTGTCCCTCGGTGCCAACTACCTGCAGGGCGATGCGTTGAGCCGCGTGGCCGACACCCGGGCGGCGCTGCTGTCCAGAGACCCGCACCTGGCGGCCATCGGATTCATCTTCACCCCGCTCACCGCGCTCGCCCAGCTCCCGCTGGTCAGTCTGTCCGGGTGGTTCCCGGGCCTCACCAGGTGGAGCCTGACCGCGGTGGCGGTGAGCGCGCCGGCGATGGCGGCCGCGGTCACCCAGATCCACGCTCTCGCGACCGAACGCCGGTGCCCGGCCTGGTTCACCTGGGGGGTCACCCTGGTCTTCGGGTTGCACCCGATGATCGTCTACTACGGCGCGAACGGCATGAGCGAGGCCCTGTTCGTCTTCTTCGTGGTGTGGGCCGTGCGCCGCCTGGTGCGGTGGATGACCACGGATGACGTCCACGATCTGATGGTGGCCGGGTTCGCGCTGGGGATGTCCTACCTCGCCCGCTACGATGCGCTGGCCGCCTCGGGCGCCGCGACCCTCGTCGTCGTGGTGGTGTCGTACCGTCGCAGCCGCAGGACCGAGACGGCGATTCTCGACGGCGTGATCCTCGCCGCGCCCACCGCACTGGCGTTCCTCGTGTGGGCGGCGACCAGCTGGCTGGTGACCGGCAGCGCACTCGCGCAGTTCTCCTCGCGCTACGGCAACGCGGCTATCCTCGAACAGTCCGGAGGGGGTTCCACCGGGGGGCTGTCGGCCCTCGAGTTCTCGGCGGCCGAGATCGTGGTGCTCGCCCCGGCGCTCGGTGTGGTCCTGCTGGTGTGCGTGGTCCTGGCGGTACGCCGTCGGGACCCCGAACCGCTGGCCGCGGTGGTCCTGGTGGCGGTGCTGGGCTTCGCGGTGTTCACCTATCTCCGCGGTATGACCTTCCCGTTCCTGAGGTTCTATATCAGCGCCATACCGCTGCTCGTGGTCCTGGCGGTGTTCTGCGTCCCCCGCGGTGGCGTCATGACCACCCGACGACCCGGGCCCCGGGCCACCGCGAGAACGCAGGACCGGCTCGCCGGCGGACGCCTCGTCCCGGTGGGAATGCTCCTCCTGCTCGCGGCGGGAGTCCCGTTCAGCGCGGTGGCCATGGTGTCCCCGTCGCTGTCCCAGGAGCAGCACGCCCTGCACGCCGTGATCCTGCCCGAGTCGGGTGACAGGTCTCCGGAACTCAGGTTGCAACAGGAGGCCATCGTCGCGTCGTTCGACACCGAACGCCGGCTCGCCGACTATCTGGACTCCCTCGGACTCCCCGACGGGGCCGTCATCATGGACACGGTCCACGGATTCCCGATCATCGCCTCCACCACCAGGCCCGAACAGTTCGTCATCCCCTCGGATCGCGACTTCGTCGAAATCCTCAACGACCCGGCGGCCAACGGTGTCCAGTTCCTGCTGACGGTGCCCGCCGAGGGGCGTGGAACCTCCGACGCGCTCAACCTCCGCTACCCGACCGTCCACGAGAACGGGGCCCAGCTCGGCAGCCTGGAGTTCGAGGTGGTCAACTCCGGTAGTGACCGCCCGACCTGGAGACTGTGGCGGGTGTTCGACTAGGTCGGCGGCGAGTCTGAACGGCGGGTATGAATGCACAGAAAAATTCATTAATTCTCGAACAGAGGTCGTCTATCGTCGCCTCATGAAGACCGCTCCGTTCGTGGGACTACTGGTGCTCGTCATGACGCTGGCCTGCGCGGCGCCACCGGATTCGCGATCTCAGGTGCAGCTGCATCGCGCCACGGTCTCCGGAGGAGAACTCCACCTCGACGGCCAACCCTGGTGGCCCACCGGGCTCAACGCCTACCAGCTGGCCACGGACTGGAGCGTCAACCGGGGATGCGGCGCGATGGTCGACCTCGACGCGTACTTCGGTTCACTTCCGGACGGTGCCGCCACGCGATTCAACGTCTTCCAACAGCTCGCCGTGAACAAGTTCACCGGGGCCCTGGACTTCGCCCCGATCGACGCGGTCTTCGCCGCCGCGGAGCGCCACGATCAGATGGTGATCCCGGTTCTCGTGGGCCAGGACGGCGCCTGCGAGGACGAGCAGTACAAGGACCGCGACTGGTACCTGGGCGGCTGGGAACAACCCACGGCGATGCCACTGAGCTACCGCGACTGGGTCACGACCGCGGTCGAACGGTGGTCGGGCTCGCCGGCGATCGCGGCGTGGGAGCCGATCGGCGAGCCCGAGACCGCGGTCTGCGGAACGGCCGACTGCCACTGGCAGTACCGGACCTGCCCGGCTGACTCGGCGGAGGTTCTGCGTGAGTGGACCGACGAGGTGGGGCAGCTGATCAGGCAGCGCGACCCCGGCCGACTCATCACCGCCGGCCTCCTGGGTGGGGATCAGTGCGGCCTGGTGGCCGACGGGTACAGGCTCATCGCCGAATCCCCGTACGTCGACGTGCTCCAGTATCACGACTACGACAACGCGGGATTCCTGCCATTGCGCCTCGCGCAGACCGACAAGCCGCTCGTGGTGACCGAACTCGGGATCGCCGCGGGCTCCTGCCTGTCGCTCGAGGACCGCGCGGACTTGATCGGCGACCGCATCGACGACTACGAGGCGATGGGCGCCGCGGGAGCCATGCTGTGGGCGTTCGTGCCCGACCCCAGGCCGAACGAGTGCACCTACGACATCGGCCCGGATGACCCCATCCGGGCGCTGCCCCAGATCGCGCGGAACTAGGTCTCGCGCGCCACGGGGCCGGGTGCACCGGCGAGACAGGGCAGCCTCACGGGATCAGTTCGCCCCACCGAGCAGATCGCCCATCGGGACGAAGTCGCCGAACTCGTCGTCGTCGTTCCTCCTGCCCCGGCCCGCATCCGACCGGGTCGGCGCCACCGCACCGGGGGCCACCCCGGCGAACCGCAGCATGTAGTCGGCCAGTTCCGTGCCGACGCGCTGCGCGCGGGTGGACAGCGACTCGCCCTCGCCACCCGGGGCGACCGCCCCGAAGTCCTCGGACGCCGCGAACACCGTGGTCGGCACCACGTCGGCCTTCAGGTATGCGAACATCGGGCGCAGCGCGAAGTCGATCGCCAGCGAGTGCCGGACGGTGCCGCCGGTCGCCCCCAGCGCGACCGGGACGCCCGCCAGCGTTCCGGGGTCGATGACGTCGAAGAATGACTTGAAGAGGCCCGAGAACGACTGGTTGTAGGTCGGCGTCACCGCGATCACCCCGTCCGCGCGGCCGATCTCCTCGAGAGCCGCGCGCAGGGTGTCACCGGGGAACCTGGTGAGCGTGGCGTCGACGACCTCGTGGGCGAGCCCCCGGACCTCGAGGACCGTCACGTCGACGTCCTGACCGTGACGCTTCAGGGCCTCACGGGTGGCCGAGGTCAGCCGGTCGGCCAGCATCCTGGTGCTCGACGGCACCGAGGTGCCGGCCGAGACCACGACCAGCCGCAGCGGGCGGGCGTCGGGCGAGTGGGTGGGGGTCACTTGTTGCTCCTTCCGGCCGGTGCCTGCGCGAGACGGGACTCGGTGCGGCGGGCGCGCGCCAGCGACTGCTCCTGCGCGCGCTGTCCGCCCTCGACCGTCAGGCCGGTCCAGTTGTCCCCGGTGCCGAACCGGTAGGCGTCCGAGTAGGCGGGCTCGCCCTCGGCAGCCAGTGCGGCGTCGCGTGCGGCGACCCGGGCTGCGTGGGTCGGTCCGTCCGGCACGTGGGCCGGCCGCTTCGCGTCGAGTTCCCGGCGCAGGACCGGCACGATCTCGGTGCCGAGGATCTCGATCTGCTCCAGGACGGTCTTGCGGGGCAGCCCGGCGTGATCGATGAGGAACATCTGGCGTTGGTAGTCGCCCACGTGCTCGCGCATGGTCAGGTAGCGGTCGATGACCTGCTGTGGGGAGCCCACGGTCAGCGGGGTCTGGGCGGTGAAGTCCTCGAGCGACGGGCCGTGGCCGTACACCGGTGCGTTGTCGAAGTAGGGGCGGAACTCGTCCACGGCGTCCTGGCTGTTGGGGCGCGCGAAGAATTGACCGCCCAGGCCCACGATCGCCTGATCGGCCGCGCCGTGGCCATAGTGCTCATAGCGGCGGCGGTAGAGCTCGACCATCTGCTTGGTGTGGTGGATCGGCCAGAAGATGTTGTTGTGGAAGAACCCGTCACCGTAGTAGGCGGCCTGCTCCGCGATCTGCGGCGAGCGGATCGACCCGTGCCAGACGAAGGGTGCGACCCCGTCGAGCGGGCGCGGGGTGGAGGTGAACTGCTGGAGGGCGGTCCGGAACTTGCCCTCCCACTCCACCACGTCCTCGTGCCACAGGCGGTGGAGCAACTCGTAGTTCTCGATCGCCAGCGGCAGTCCCTGCCGGATGTCCTGACCGAACCACGGGTAGACCGGTCCGGTGTTGCCGCGCCCCATCGTCAGGTCGACCCGGCCCCTGGCCAGGTGTTGGAGCATGGCGTAATCCTCGGCGATCTTCACCGGGTCATTGGTGGTGATGAGCGTCGTGGCGGTGGACAGGATGATGTCCGAGGTCTTCCCCGCGATGTAGCCGAGGGTGGTGGTGGGGGAGGACGTCACGAAGGGCGGGTTGTGGTGCTCGCCCAGCGCGAAGACGTCCAGGCCCACCTGCTCAGCCTGAATCGCGTACTCGACTACCGCTTCGAGGCGCTCGTGCTCGGTGGACACCTGCCCGGTGTGGGGGTCGGGGGTGATGTCTGCGATGGAGAAGATCCCGAACTGCATGACGGCGAGCCTTTCAGTCTGTTGGTGCGTTCCATCTTGTTGGTGCGTTCCATCCTAACTTGCTGACATGTCAAACAGCAGGGGGGTGCGGAGTATTCCGTATCACTCGGGGGGCTTGACATCACTCGGGGGGCTTGACGAATCGCACGTTCCGCCACGAACCGGGGCGTCGGGGTGTGAGGATTCTGCGACTGGCAACAGGAGGCGCCGTGACCGAGTGGATCGTCCGAAGGTGGGTCCGTTTCGGCCACGACAGGCTCTACGCCGCGACCCCGGGCGGAACCGACCTGGGATACCTCGATCTCGCCACCGGCCGCTACCACTCCGACGACCTCAGCAACCTGCCGCTGTTGCGCAAGGCGATCGAGGACCACATGGACGCCCGGCCGGACGGGAGGTCAGTGCGAGAGTTGGACCGGCGACCTCAGGGGAACGGTGCACCGACGGCGTCTTCAGCCGGGACCCCAGCGGCGCCACCGACGCTCCCGACACCGCCATCCCCGACGCCGCTGTCACTGTCGCCGGGGCCGGTCGCGGCGACCGCCCCGGTTCCGCCTCTGACCACAGCGCCGCCTCTGACCACAGCGCCGTCAACCGGATCCGGGCTGAGGTGGCACGATCTCTCGGGCACTCGCGCGGGGGCGGCCGCCCGCGAGCGGGCTCTCGCCGAACGGGAGGCGCAGGGAATGGTGCGCCACATGTTCGCCCGGGTCTTCGATGCGAAGACGGACGAGCGCGCGTGGCGCATAGGTGCTGATGGTGAGCAGGCGGTCGGTGACCAGCTGGCCGCACTGGATGCTCGGTGGAGAATCCTGCACGCCGTGCGCGTGGGGGAGCGGGGTGCCGATATCGACCACGTGGTGATCGGACCGGGTGGCGTGTTCACCGTGAACTCCAAGAATCACCCCAAAGCCTCGATCTGGGTGGGCGGCGACACCTTCATGGTCAATGGCAGTCGGGTTCCGTACATCCGCAACAGTCGGCATGAGGCAAGGCGCGCATCCCGTCTGCTGGCGGAGCATGTCGGCTTTCCGGTGCCGGTCACCGGAGTGATTGCGGTGGTGGGAGCACGCCGGGGATTCACCGTGAAGAACCAGCCGAGAGATGGCGCTGTGACGGTGGTGACCAGGCGCGGCATCAGGCGATATCTCACATCGCAGCCGCAGCGACTGGGATTGCGCGAGATCGACGCGATCCACGAGGTCGCCAGACGATCCACGACGTGGCAACGCTGAACCCGATCAGGACCCTGTCAGGCGGGGTGGGGGCGGTGGGCGCCGGGTGGGTTGGTGAG
>NZ_NTGA01000027.1 GCF_002289575.1 Dietzia natronolimnaea | reverse complement strand
TCCTCAGATCCCCGTGAACTACCGGGGCTAGCGGCGACTATCCTCGACAGTCGTGACCGACACGACTCCCGCCGCGCCCGGGGCCGCCTGGACCGAGCCCGCCGACGACACCCCCGAGCAGGTGCGTATCCGTCGCGACAAGCGGCAGCGCATCCTCGACTCCGGCGTCGACGCCTATCCGGTCGGGGTCCCCCGCACGCACGGGCTCGTCGAGATCGCCTCGGATCCGCGCTTCGTCGCGCTCGAGCCGGGGGAGGAGACCGACGTCGTGGTCTCGGTGGCCGGCCGGGTCCTGTTCGTCCGAAACACCGGCAAGCTCTGCTTCGTCCGGCTCCAGGACGGTGTGAGCCCCGAGGCGGACCTGTCCGTCCCGGCGGCCGAGGGCGAGCCCGATCCGTTCGCCCCGCAGTTGCAGGCGATGCTCTCGCTCGCCAACGTGGGCGAGGAACGGCTCGAGGCGTGGAAGCAGGACGTGGACCTGGGTGATCACGTCTCGGTGACCGGCCGCGTGGTGCGCTCCAAGCGGGGCGAGCTGTCCGTCATGGCGGACTCGTGGGTGCTGGCGGCCAAGTCGCTCCGGCCGCTTCCGGTGGCGCACAAGGAGCTGAGCGAGGACACGCGGGTCCGTCAGCGCTACACCGACCTCATCATGCGAGACACGGCGCGGCGCAACGCGGTCACCCGTATCAAGGTCGTCCGGGCACTGCGCGCCGCCCTCGACCGGCGGGGGTTCCTCGAGGTGGAGACGCCCATGCTGCAGACGCTGCACGGCGGCGCCGCCGCCCGGCCCTTCGTCACCCACTCCAACGCCCTGGACCTCGAGCTGTACCTGCGGATCGCCCCCGAGCTCTACCTCAAGCGGTGCGTGGTGGGCGGGATCGAGCGGGTCTTCGAGATCAACCGGAACTTCCGGAACGAGGGCGTGGACTCCTCGCACAGTCCCGAGTTCGCGATGCTCGAGACCTACCAGGCCTACGGGGACTACGACACCTCCGCCACCATGATCCGTGAGGTCATCCAGGAGGTGGCGCTCGAAGTCTTCGGTTCCACGACCGTGACCCTGGCCGACGGCACCGAATACGACCTCGGCGGGCAGTGGCGCGAGATGCGGATGTACCCCTCGCTCAACGAGGCGCTGCGCGCCACGCACCCCGAGCTGGTGTCCGGTGACGACGACGAGGACATCGTCACGGTCGACTCGACGGTCGCCGAACTGACCGAGTTGGCCGGCCGGGTCGGGCTCGAGGTCCCCAGTGGCAGGGGGTGGCTGCACGGCAAACTCGTCGAGGAGCTGTGGGAGCACCTGTGCGGTGACCAGCTCGAGGGGCCGGTGTTCGTCCGCGATTTCCCGGTGGAGACCTCGCCCCTGACCCGCGACCACCGCACCGATCGCGGGGTCACGGAGAAGTGGGACCTTTACGTCCGTGGATTCGAGCTGGCGACCGGGTATTCGGAGCTCGTCGATCCGGTGATCCAGCGTCGCCGGTTCGAGGACCAGGCACGGCTCGCCGCGGCCGGTGACGACGAGGCGATGGTCCTGGACGAGGATTTCCTGGCGGCCATGGAGCAGGGGATGCCGCCCACCACCGGGCTGGGAATGGGTATCGACCGCCTGCTCATGGCGCTCACCGGGCTGGGGATCAGGGAGACGATCCTGTTCCCGATGGTCAAGCCGCTGCCGCGCGACTGAGGTGGCGCGGGCCCGGGTCCTGCGGTGGGCACCGGTGCGGGTCGAGACCCGAACGTGACTCCAGACGCCTGTCGAGGTGGCCGCCCCCGGAGATAATCACCGCATGAGAAGCACACTGTCACGGCTGGCGATCGGTCTGGTGGCGGGGCTCGTCGCGGTGGGGACCGCGACGCCCGCCGCGTCGGCCCAGCCGGCGCTCCCGGTCGAGGTCCAACAGGTGGTCGATCAGGCCGCGGCCAGCTCAGCGCAGGCCGACGCGGACCTGCGCACCGCCGCCGGCGGCCTGTTGGAGTCGGCGGGGATCACCCCGCCGCCCGGATTCGTGCCCCCGCCACCGGCACCACCGCCGCCGCCGGACCCCACCCCGCAGAGTCCGTGCCCGCGCACGGCCGCCGCGTGCGTGGACCTCGACGGGAACCGGACCTGGCTGCAGTCCGGGGAGCGGCTGAGCTACGGGCCGGTACGGATGTCCCATGGACGGGCCGGATGGGAGACCCCTCGGGGGACGTACCAGGTCACCCGCAAGGTCCGCCACGAGGTCAGTCGTCTGTTCGACAACGCCCCGATGCCGTTCGCGGTGTACTTCGTGGGCGGGATCGCGTTCCACGAGGGGGACCCGGCCCACCTGTCGCACGGGTGCATCCGGATGGACCGGCCCGCAGCCGAGACCTACTTCGAGAGGCTGCAGGTCGGGGACACGGTCGTGGTGTTCTGACGACCGCGAAATCCGTCTCAGGAGCCCTGGGGGTCCTTGAACATGCGGGCTTCGGCCCGGTCCGGGAGGAGGTACTCGGCGGACTTGGCCGCCAGTACCGATCCGGCAATGACCAGGATGAAGCCGACGGCGGCGACGAACGGCCCGTAGGTGACGGAGGTGCCGTCGGGAAGTCCCGCCAGCATCGGATCGGCGGTGTCGGTCGAATTGAACAGCACCCAGACGAAGATCAGATGGGCGATCAGCACCAGCGACGCGAGAACCGCGTTGGCGGCCGCGAAGAATCCCAGCCGGGTGAACACGGTGACGGCCACCAGGACCAACAACACGAGCAGGCCCAGGAAGTTCAGGGGCGCCATCGCACGGAGGTCCAGGACCTCGGTGAGCTCGAGCGCGGTGATGCCCCCGCCGGTCGCGGTGGACAACCAGGGCAGGTACAGGCTGAGAAGGGCGAGTGCCAGACCCGCGACCGCGATGAGCCCGCCGACGCGGCTGCGCAGTAGAGGGACGATCTTGCCGCCCCGCGTGGTCGCCGCCGGGGGCGCTGTCTGGGAGGTGGGCGGCGTGTGGGAGGTGGGCGTTGTCTGTGCGGCCATGGCGTGCCCCTTAGTCGGACCGGAGTCTCCAAAGTGAGATAGGTCACATAATAGGTGGGTTTGTCCGCTCGTGCCACACCGGTGCGCGTCCGCCGGTGGGCGTCTGTCACTCTCGACGCGAGAGGGGATCGCTGGCGTACCTCGCCGACCGGGCAGCCCACGCCGAGGCGGCGGCGACCACCACGAACCCGGACGCCGCGACGTAGGGCCCGAAGGTCACCGTGGCGTTGGCGGGCAGTCCCGACAGTGCCCGCGTCGTCGATCCCGTGGACAGGATGAGGGTCCAGACAAAGGCGAGGTGGCCCGCGAGCACTCCTACCGCCATCACCGCCGCCGCCACGGCGAACGCCCCGAGTCGGGTGAGCGCGGTCACCGTCACGAGCAGGGCAAGGACGATCAACCCGAGGAACAGCACCGGGGCGACACTGCGGACGTCGATGATCTCGGTGATGCCCAGGCCGGAGATCCGCTCGCCACCAGCGGACAACCACGGCAGAAAGAGGCTGAGCAGCGACACGGCCAGGCCGGCGAACGCCGTCAGGGCCCCGATCCGGTTCCGGACGCGCGGGATCCTCTTGGTGCGTGCGGGTGTCCTGGTCGGGAGGGGCGCGCGGTGGGGTGAGGGTGGTGTGTACGGCATGGCGATCACCCTCCGGGCGGAGTCGGATGGCGCAGGTGCGTCCCGTCCCATGGTAGAGGCCGGCCCGGACCGGGACCGTGCCGAACCGCACCCCGTTACGGGACCGGAATCGTCAGCGCCGGCGGTTGGTCCGGCGAGTGGGCTCCGCGACCATCGGATCCTCCGGCCAGGGATGCCGGGGATAGCGGCCCCGCATCTCCGCCCGCACTCCGGGATAGGCCTCGCGCCAGAAGAACTCCAGGTCGCGGGACACCCCGAGTGGCCGGCCGGCGGGGGAGAGCAGGTGGACCGTCACGGGTACCCGTCCGTCGCAGATCCGGGGTGAGGAGGCCCACCCGAAGCACTCCTGCAGCTTGACCGCCAGTACGGGGGACGCGTCGGATCCGGGTTCCGGGTAGTCGACGCGGTAGGAGGACGAACTGGGCACCTGCAGTCGATCGGGCACCAGTTCGTCGAAGCGGGAGGCCTCCGGCCACGGGAGCTGTCGCCGGAGCGCGGCGCCGACATCGCGCCCCGCCAGCGTGCCACCTCGCGTCAGGGCCTCGATCTCCGGCCCGAGCCACTCCGAGAGGCGGTCAGCGAGTGCCTCGGTGGCCACGTCGGGCCAGGGGGGCCCGAGTTCCCGCCGGGCGAGCGCGAGCCGGTGCCACAGCCGTCGTGTGTCGTCGTCGGGTCCGAGCGCGTCGAGGCCACCCGACCGGATGGCGTCCGCGACCGCCGTCACGGCGGCGTCGTGGCCCGGACGCACGGCGGTGGCCGAGAGTTCGATCGCCCCGAGCCGGCGGATCCGTCGGCCCGTCAGCGCACCGCCCGAGAAGCGGGCCGTCTCGTCGTCGTCGAGTAGCCCCGACGCCGCGCTCTCGGCTCCCGCCCGGCTCAGTGGGGCCGCCGAACGGATCACGGCTCCCGCCTCCCCCGCGGCCCGCCCCGAGGCGCGGGCGACCTCGGCCACCGCGAGCCACTCGTGGCCGGCGAGGGCGGACCCCGGTGGGAGGACGGCCCCGGTGCCCGACGCGAACGTGTACTGCTTGCCCTGGCGGCGCGCGACCCGATCGGGGTGTGCGAGGGCCACGACCAGGCCGACCGCCTCCTCGAGCGGGACCCCGTCCTCACCGTCACCGGTGTCCCGCCCGGCACCGGTATGGACGAGTCGTTCCAGGCGGCGGGCCTCGAGCTCCCAGGTCCGGTTGTCCGCGGTTCGGCCGCCGCGCAGCGCCCGCAGGTCCGCCACCAGGTCACCCGTCGGCGAGCGGCGGCCCGACGCCAGCAGCGCCACCACCTCCGCGGCCGTCGCGCGGCCCACCACAGGGGCGCCGTCGAGTAGCGCGCGGGCGTGACGCGGGTCCGCGGGGATCCGGGCCAGGTCCCGCCCGCGGCCGGTGGCCCGGCCCAGCGCATCGAGCGCGCCCAGTCCCTGCAGCACCGCCTGCGCGCGACGGATCTCCCCCGACGGCGGGGGGTCGGTCAGTGCCAGGCCCTCGCCGCGGGGGGCGCCCCAGCAGGCGACGTCCAGGGCGAAGGACGTCAGGTCGGAGGTGGCGATCGCCGGGGTGCGGTGCGGGGCCAACCGTGCGAAGTCGTCCTCGGACAGGCAGCGCACCGCGATCCCCGGGCCGAGACGGGCCGCGCGACCCGAGCGCTGCACGCAGGAGTCGCGGGAAGCCGAGACGGTGACGAGGCCGGTCATGTCGCGGGCGGTGTCCCTGCGGGGTTCGCGGTTCAGGCACGCGTCCACCACCACCCGCACCCCGGGAACGGTGAGCGAGGACTCCGCCAGGTCGGTCGCGACCACGATCCGGGGCTGTGGGGCGGCCCCGCCCTGACTATGCGGACCACCGCGGCCGGATCCCGAGACCACCCGGTCCTGCTCGGCGGCGTCGAGACCACCGTGCAGCGGCAGGATCTCGGCGCGCCCGCCCAGTCGCGCGGTGAGCGACCGCACCACCCGCTCGATCTCCCGCACCCCGGGGAGGAAGACGAGGGTGTCCGAGCCGCTCGCGGCCACCTCCTCGGCCGTGATGCCCGCGACGTGTTCGAGGAAGCCGTCGGTCACGCCCCGGGCGTCGAGGCGGGGAACGGGCGACGGACGGTAGTGGATGTCGAGGGGATGCAGGACGGCGGGGAGGTCGATCACCGGCGCCGCCCCGGTGGCGCCCGCTCCCGTGTCCTCCAGCAGGCGGGTGATGCGGCCGGAGTCGAGGGTCGCGGACATCGCCACCACCGGCAGGTCGTCGCGGAGCTGGCGTACCTCGCACAACAGGGCCAGCGCGAGGTCGGACTCGACGTCCCGCTCGTGGATCTCGTCGAGCACCACCGCTCCCGTCCCGGACAGGTCCGGGTCGGCGATCAGCCTCCTCACCAGCACGCCCGGGGTCACGAACTCCACGATGGTGTCCCGGCCGACCCGCGTGTCCCCCCGGACGGAGTACCCCACCAGGCTGCCGACCGGCGTTCCGGACAGCGCCGCCAGTCGCCGCGCCGCCGAGCGGGCGGCCACCCGCCGGGGCTGGGTGACGACGACCCGTCCCGCGATCCCGTCCGCCGAGGCGACCGCCGGTGGTGCGAGCGTGGTCTTTCCCGTCCCGGGTGGAGCCTGGACCACCGCGGTACCCGCCGAGGCGAGCGCGTCCCGCAGGGCCGGGAGCGCGTCGGTGAAGGGCAGGCCGCGGCCGATCCGGTCCAGATCGAACGGGCTCATCACCCGGTCCCGCCCGACGCCACCATGTCCCCGAGGGTAGATGTCCGCTGCGTCCCGCACGGATTCGGCGGCGTTCGCTGACGGCGTACACGTATCCGCAATGATTCCCCGACCTGCCGCGTTGAACCCTGGTGACGGGCCGACTGCCACTCCTGTGGCTCCGGGCGTCAGACCGGGCCACTACAGTGGTGAACACCCGAGGAATGTGAGGTAGCACGATGTTCGAACGGTTTACCGACCGCGCGCGTCGCGTCGTCGTCCTGGCCCAGGAAGAGGCCCGGATGCTCAACCACAATTACATCGGCACCGAGCACATTCTGCTTGGTCTCATCCACGAGGGCGAGGGAGTGGCCGCCAAGGCGCTCGAGTCCCTGGGGATCTCGCTGGAAGCGGTGCGGAGTCAGGTCGAGGAGATCATCGGCCAGGGCCAGCAGGCGCCCAGCGGGCACATCCCGTTCACGCCGCGGGCCAAGAAGGTCCTCGAGTTGAGCCTGCGCGAGGCGCTGCAGCTCGGCCACAACTACATCGGGACCGAGCACATCCTGCTCGGCCTCATCCGCGAGGGTGAGGGAGTGGCCGCGCAGGTGCTGGTCAAGCTCGGAGCGGACCTCACCCGGGTCCGTCAGCAGGTCATCCAGCTGCTCTCCGGCTACCAGGGCAAGGAGGCAGAGGCCACGGGCGCGCCGGCGGGGACCGGCGGTCGCGAGTCCGGGACGCCGTCGTCCTCGACGGTCCTGGACCAGTTCGGTCGCAACCTCACGCAGGCCGCCATGGAGGGCAAGCTGGACCCGGTGGTCGGCCGCGCCAAGGAGGTCGAGCGCATCATGCAGGTGCTCTCCCGGCGCACCAAGAACAACCCGGTGCTCATCGGGGAGCCCGGCGTGGGCAAGACCGCGGTCGTCGAGGGCCTGGCGCAGGCCATCGTCAACAACGAGGTCCCCGAGACCCTCAAGGACAAGCAGGTCTACTCGCTCGATCTGGGGTCGCTGGTGGCCGGTTCCCGCTACCGCGGTGATTTCGAGGAGCGCCTGAAGAAGGTGCTCAAGGAGATCAACCAGCGGGGCGACATCATCCTGTTCATCGACGAGATCCACACGCTCGTCGGCGCGGGTGCCGCCGAGGGCGCGATCGACGCGGCGTCGATCCTCAAGCCCAAGCTGGCCCGCGGTGAGCTGCAGACCATCGGCGCCACCACGCTCGAGGAGTACCGCAAGCACATCGAGAAGGACGCGGCGCTCGAGCGTCGTTTCCAACCGGTGCAGGTCCCCGAGCCCAGCGTCGAGTTGTCCATCGAGATCCTCAAGGGTCTGCGGGACCGTTACGAGGCGCACCACCGCGTCACCATCACGGACGCCGCCCTGGCCGCGGCGGCCCAGCTGGCGGACAGGTACATCAACGACCGCTTCCTGCCGGACAAGGCGATCGACCTCATCGACGAGGCCGGCGCCCGCATGCGGATCAAGCGGATGACCGCTCCGCCGGACCTCCGGGAGTTCGACGAGAAGATCGCCGAGGCCCGGCGCGAGAAGGAGTCCGCGATCGACGCGCAGGACTTCGAGAAGGCAGCTGGTCTGCGCGACACGGAGAAGAAGCTCATCGCCGAGCGCTCGGAGCGTGAGAAGCAGTGGCGTGCGGGCGACATGGACGTGGCCGCGGTGGTCGACGAGGAGCAGATCGCCGAGGTGCTGGGCAACTGGACCGGGATCCCCGTGTTCAAGCTCACCGAGGAGGAGACCACGCGTCTGCTCCGCATGGAGGACGAGCTGCACAAGCGGATCATCGGTCAGGAGGACGCCATCAAGGCGGTCTCCCGGGCCATCCGCCGCACGCGAGCCGGTCTCAAGGACCCCAAGCGCCCGTCGGGGTCGTTCATCTTCGCCGGCCCGTCCGGTGTCGGTAAGACCGAGCTCTCCAAGGCGCTGGCCAACTTCCTGTTCGGCGAGGACGACGCGCTCATCCAGATCGACATGGGGGAGTTCCACGACCGCTTCACCGCCTCCCGCCTGTTCGGCGCACCTCCCGGGTACGTCGGATACGAGGAGGGTGGCCAGCTGACGGAGAAGGTTCGGCGCAAGCCGTTCTCGGTGGTCCTGTTCGACGAGATCGAGAAGGCCCACTCCGAGATCTACAACACGCTCCTGCAGGTGTTGGAGGACGGCCGTCTCACTGATGGGCAGGGTCGCATGGTGGACTTCAAGAACACCGTGCTGATCTTCACCTCCAACCTCGGCACGAGGGACATCTCCAAGGCTGTCGGGATGGGCTTCCAGTCCGCCGACAACACCGAGGACGCCTACGACCGGATGAAGCAGAAGGTCAACGACGAGCTCAAGAAGCACTTCCGGCCCGAGTTCCTCAACCGTATCGACGAGATCGTGGTGTTCCACCAGCTCACCAAGGACCAGATCGTCGAGATGGTCGACCTGATGGTCGGCCGTGTGGGCGTGGCGCTCAAGGCCAAGGACATGACCATCGAGGTCACGGACCGGGCCAAGGAGCTCCTGGCCAAGCGGGGCTTCGACCCGGTTCTGGGTGCGCGGCCGCTGCGTCGCACCATCCAGCGCGAGATCGAGGACACGCTCTCGGAGAAGATCCTGTTCGGCGAGGTCGCGGCCGGCGAGCTGATCACGGTCGACGTCGAGGGCTGGGACGGCGAGTCCGATCAGACGGAGAACGCCAGGTTCACCTTCACCGGGGTCCCGCGGCCGGACGCCGCCGAGTCCCGCGAGGGTGAGGAGATCACCGCGAGTGTCGCTCCGACCGGCGAGGCCGGACCGGGGGACTCGCTTCCGCCGAGCTCGGGAGGCTTCGGTGGTGGTGCCTCCGGTGCCCCCGGTGGCTCGTCGGGTAGTGGTGGGGCGGCCCCCGCCACCACCTAGGCCGAAGCCGCCGTACCAACAAGGCGGCCCCCGCTCAGATGAGCGGGGGCCGCCTCGTCGTCTATCGTGCTGTAGGCCCCGGGGGGGGGCATCCCGCCGTCAGTCGCGGGCCGTCGGCACGGCCCACAGGCCACCGTCGACCACCACGAGTGGATCACTCGGCTCGTCGTCGTCGAACCATGCGTCCAGCAAACGCGCGATCACCAGGACGTGGTCGCCCGCAGGCACGAGACGGTCCAGTGCGACCCGCAGTCGCGCCCGCCCGCCGTGGAGGAGAGGTTCGCCGGTCTCGGCCCGGGTCCACAGAGAGTGGTCGGCGAACCTCTGTGTCGCGGGCCCCGAGAACCTCAGCGCCAGGTGCCGGTCGGATTCCCCCAGCAGGTGGATCACCGCGGTGCGGGCGTCGAGCACCGCGGCCAGGCTGGACGAGGAGATCCCGACGTTGAAGCTCACCAGGGCCGGTTCGGACGACAGACTGGACGGCGACGACGCGGTGAACCCCACCGGGCCGTCGGCGCCGTCGAGGGTGATGATCGTGACTCCGGCGGGATGCAGACGCATCGCCCGGCGGTGGGTCTCCGCCGAGACGCTCTGGCGGTCGGAGGACAGGCTTCGTTCGGTCATGTCTGAAGTCTGGAGGCTCGTGCTACGGATGTCGAACGTTCTGGTCGCGGTGACGCGAAGTGCTGATGCCACAGGCACCACGTCAGGACACCGACAACAACCTGGCAGGCAGCGCGCTCGTGGGGTCCGCGGAGATGGCGTCGAGAGCCACCGCCATGGCCGCCAACTGCTGGATCCGCCCTCCCGCCGTCGACACCCTCAGTTCGGGTGCTTCTCCCGGCAAGGGGGTCTCCCGTGAGGCTCTCAGTACGGGGCCCAGGTATCTCGGATGGTCGGTGAAGGCCTGGCCGCAGAGCACCACCGAATCAGGGCGGGTGATGGTCGAGAGCAGCCCCACCAGGCGGCCGAGTGCCGTGGCCCGCTCGACGAGGATCGCCTCGGCCATCGGATCGCCGTGTGCGCGTGCGGCGAGTTCCGCCACCGACCCGACGACGATGCCGCGGGCGGCCGCGGCGCGGACCAGTCCGGAATCGCCCACCACGTCCGTGAGGCCGCCTCCGCGGTCGTCGAGATACGTCGTGGGGCCCACGGGCAGGTGCGCCAGTTCGGCCGAGCCGGCGCGCGGCAGGTGCACGGCGCCGTCGATCACCAGGGCGGAGCCGAGATGCTCGCGGGCGTAGACGACGAGCGTCGTCCCGGTGTGTGTCTCATGCCCCACGAGGAGTTCCGCCGCGGCCATGGCCTCGACGTGCGGGGCCACGGAGAACGGCACCCCGAGCCGATCTGCGAACAGCTCGGTCACCGGGACGTCCCGCCACCCCAGCAAGTCGTGGTCGATCCTGCCCGGGGAGGTGATCCTCGCCGCCGTGGCCACACCACCCCAGACGAGCCGACGTCCACGGTGGCCGTCGAGAAGACGGAACGCGATCGCGGACAGCTCGTCCGCGATCTGCTCCGGATCCCGGCCCGGGGTGGGGATCGCGAACTCGGACAGGATCCGGCAGGCGAGGTCACTGATCGCCACGACGCAGCGGCTGAGGCCGATGTGGACAGCCACCACCACCGGCCCGCCCGGATCTATCTCGACAGGGATGCTCGGTCGACCCACGGAACCGTCGTGCATGAGTTCCGGCCGCTCCCGGATGACTCCTGCGGACAGCAGCGCCGCCGTGGCGCGGCCGACCGTCGCCACCGACAAGCCCGTGGACGCCGCCACCTCCGGGCGGGTGACGGGCCCCCGGAACCGGATCGTGCGCATCACCCGGGCCGCGCTCACGTCGGACACGCGCAGGACAGGGGCGACTGATCGGGTGGTCATGACGAGCAGGGTAACACAGGATATAGACCGATCTGTCTACTGCGGTTATAGGAATCGATCCTCGTGATGTGAATTGTGGCTCCACGCCACCGCCCGGTCCCACGATGAGTCGGTCCGAAGTCCGATCCCAGACTCCCCAGGAGCCGTCAGTGGCCACCGACCCCACTCGTCCCCGTGCCGACCGGGCCGACCAGGCCGACCAGGCCGACCAGACCGACCAGGCCAGGACCCACTTCCACTGGTTCCTGCCCACCTACGGGGACTCGCGCAACCTCGTCGCCGGGGGGCACGGAACGTTCATGTCGGGGGACCGTCCGGCGACGCTGTCATACCTGCGGCAGATCGTCGCGGCGGCCGAGCACAACGGGTTCGAGTCGCTTCTCACGCCGACCGGCGCATGGTGCGAGGACGCCCTCATCACCAGCGCTCTGCTCGCCGAGTCGAGCGACCGCATCAAGTTCCTCGTCGCGCTGCGCCCGGGCCTCATGAGCCCCACACTCGCCGCGCAGATGGCGGCCACCTTCCAGTGGCATACCGGAGGACGACTGCTCCTCAACGTGGTCACCGGAGGCGAGTCGCGGGAGCAACGCGCCTACGGGGACTTTCTGGACAAGGAGGCGAGATACGCCCGAGCCGACGAATTCCTCGACATCGTGCGGGGACTGTGGCGCTCCGGGGAGGCGCTGACCTACAGGGGCGACCACCTCGCCGTCGTCGACTCCGTCCTGGCCCGGCGGCCCGACCCCGCGCCGCCGATCTTCTTCGGCGGTTCCTCCGCGGCCGGGATCCGTGTCGCGGCGCGCCACGCCGACACGTACCTGACCTGGGGAGAACCGCCAGCCGCGGTCGCCGAGAAGCTCGACCGGGTCCGGGGCGCCGCGGCCGCTCACGGGCGGAGCCCGTCGTTCGGGATCCGGCTGCACGTGATCTCCCGGGACACCTCGGAGCAGGCGTGGGCGGAGGCGGATCGACTCCTGGCGGGGATCGACCCCGCGGATGTCGCGCGCGTCCAGGCCTCTCTGGCCGCCAGTGAGTCCGAGGGGCAACGCCGCATGCTCGATCTCCACGGCGGCCGGACCGACTCCCTGGAGATCTCACCCAACCTGTGGGCCGGTGTCGGACTGGTCCGCGGGGGCGCGGGGACCGCGCTCGTCGGCTCCCACGAGGAGGTCGCCGACCGGATCGCCGAGTACGCGGCGCTCGGGCTCAGCCACTTCGTCCTGTCCGGATACCCGCATCTCGAGGAGTCGTACCACTTCGGAGAGGGAGTGCTGCCCGTCCTGGCCCGACGCGGGCTGTGGTCCACCGGTGAGCGCCGCCGGGAGACGGTGTCGGTCCCGTTCGCCACGGCCGAACCCGCGGTCGCCCGCGGGTGAGTGCAGGAGGAGAGACCACCATGACCACCGTTCTCACCGCGTCGTCCGCCGGGACCCCGGCCGCGCCGGCGGGCCCGACCCGGCACGAACCGACCCCGGGCCGAGGCCGCCGCCGCCGCGTCGCGAGGCGCAGCCGACCGCGTCGAGCCACCACCTGGCTGCGGTGGCTCAGTCCCATCGTGCTGATCCTGATCTGGCAGGTCGCCGGCGCCACCGGCGTCCTGCCGGAGCGTATTCTTCCCGCCCCGCAGCTGATCGCCTCGTCGGCGCTGGAGCTCATCGCCTCCGGCGAACTCGCAGAGGCGCTGGCGGTCTCGGGCGTCCGCGTGGCCCAGGGGTTCGTCCTGGGGGCCGTGGCCGGACTGGTCCTCGGGGTGATCGTCGGGACCTCGCGGGTCGCGGACGCCCTCGTCGACCCCCCGCTGCAGATGCTTCGCGCGCTTCCCCACCTCGGGCTGATCCCGCTGTTCATCCTGTGGTTCGGCATCGGCGAGACGCCCAAGGTGCTCCTCATCGCACTCGGGGTGGTCTTCCCCATCTACCTCAACACCGCCTCGGGGTTGCGGCAGGTGGATCCCAGGCTGCAGGACATGGCGACGGTCTTCGGATTCAGCCGACGCCAGCGACTGACGGAGGTGATCCTGCCGTCGATCGCGCCCCAGGTCCTGGTAGGTGTGCGGCAGTCGCTCGCGATCGCCTGGTTGACCCTCATCGTGGCCGAGCAGCTCAACGCGACCAACGGCATCGGCTACCTGATCATGAACGCCCGCGACTACTTCCGGATCGACGTGATCATCGTCGGCCTGGTCGTGTACGCGCTGCTGGGGATCCTCACCGACGCTCTCGTGCGCGTCGCCGAGGCCCGCGCACTGCGCCACTACCGATGACCACCGCGCAGCGCACATGGGAACCACCCAGCGCACATGAGAACCAGCCAGCGATCAGGAGCCCCAGCAATGTCCACCACCCTCGCCCCCGCGGGCGCGCTCCGCGGTGTCACCCGCAGCTTCGGGGACACCGCCGTTCTCCGGAATCTCGACCTCACCATCCCCCGCGGCGAGATCGTCGCCCTGCTCGGTCGGAGTGGCAGCGGGAAGTCGACCGCGCTACGCATACTGGCCGGACTGGACCGGGATCTCGAGTCAGGCGACGTCCATATCGACGGCCCTCCGGCGGTCGTGTTCCAGGATTCCCGGCTGCTGCCCTGGCGGACCGTGGCCCAGAACGTCCGGCACGGCCTCAACAGGGTCGAGGTCGGGCGCGCCGAGAAGTCGGACCGGGTCACCGAGATCCTCGCCGAGGTGGGCCTGGAGGGCCGGGAGGGTGCCTACCCCGGAGAACTCTCCGGCGGCCAGGCGCAGCGGACCTCGCTCGCCCGGGCGCTCGTCGCGGAGCCCGCGTTGCTGCTCCTCGACGAGCCCTTCGGCGCGCTCGACGCCCTCACCCGGCGGACCATGCACCGACTCCTGCTGAGACTGTGGGCCCACCACGGCCTCGGGGTCCTGCTGGTGACGCACGACGTCGACGAGGCGGTGTCATTGGCCGACCGGGTGCACGTCCTGGACGACGGCGTCGTCGGCCACACCGAGACCATCGACCTGCCCCGCGGTGGGGGCGAGACGGGCCACCACCGACGGCTTCTCCTCGACGCGCTGGGCGTCGACCACACAGACGAGGACTATTCGATATGACCACCACCCTCTCGCCGATCCACCGCCGATCCGCGTTCCCGGCCGTTCTGCTGGCGCTGTCGTTGATCGTGCTCCTCGTCGGAGCCGGGTGCGCCACGAGGGATTCCGAGGCCTCGGTCCCGGTGCCCGATCGTGTCGATCTCGAGGACCTGTCCGATCTCGTTCTGCGCGTGGGGGACCAGAAGGGCGGCACGCAGGCCTTGCTCACCGCGGCGGGAGAGCTCGATGATCTCCCCTACGAGATCGAGTTCTCCACGTTCACCTCCGGGCCGCCCCAGGTGGAGGCGCTCAACGCGGGGCAGATCGACCTGGCCGTCACGGGTAACACCCCGCCGGTCTTCGGGGCGGCCGCGGGGGCGCGGGCGTCCATCGTCTCGGCCTACGCCAACAGGGGTGAGGGGGACCGGATCCTCGTCCCCGGTGACTCTCCCGTGCGGTCCGTGGCGGACCTCGCGGGACGCAAGGTGCTGGTGGCCAAGGGCACCTCGGCGCACGGGCATCTCCTGCTGCAACTCCGCGGGGCAGGGCTCTCGCCGGACTCCGTCGAGATGGTCTTTCTCCAGCCGGCCGAGGCGGGGTCCGCCTTCGCGCGCGGTGACGCCGACGCGTGGGCCATCTGGGATCCGTACACGGCCATCACGCAGACCACCACCGACGCCCGGACCATCGCGACGGCGGCGGAGGCGTCCAACGGTTTCTGGTTCGGGCTCGCCTCCCACGACGCACTCGCGGACGCGCGGCGTCAGACCGCGATCGCGGATCTCCTTGTCCGGCTCGCCCAGGCGGGGACCTGGACGGTCGAGAACCCGGCGCAGTGGGCCGCGTTCTACGGGGAGGCCGTGGGACTGACCCCGGAGGCCGCCGACCTCTCGCAGGGTCGCAGTACCCGCAGGCCTGTGTCTCTCGCGGACACGGTGGAGCGCGAGCAGCAGCTCGCCGACGTGTTCACCGAGGACGGACAGATCGACCCCGTGGACATCGAGGGCCTTGTCGACGACAGGTACGCGGACGTGCTCGGGCCGGTGGTCGGGCCCGTCCCCGGGCGGTAGTGGCCCGTTCGGATGATCGGGTCGGTTCGGACGGTCGACTTGTCTCGTCAGGTCAGGAGGTGACCCCGGACCAGAGCGTGGTGATCGCGTTCCACCCCACCATGCCCACGGTGGAGTAGAGCAGTGCCCACAGCACACAGCCGACGGCCACGGCGGGAAGGTACCGGGTCAGCGGCATGCGGGTGAACCCGGCGGAGAAGTTGATCGCCGTCTGCACACCCACGGTGAGGAATGACAGGGGCACCGCGATCACGCCGTAGCGTGCGGACAGCCGCTGCGCACGCTGCATGTGTCGACCCTCCAGGTGACGCGCGGCCCGGTCGCTCAGCCTGCCTCCGCTCAGCGCGCCCCGGCCCAGCCAGTAGGTGGCGTTGGCGCGCAGCATCACGATGACGAAGAGCAGGCATAAGGCGATCGCAAACGGCTGTTCCGAGATCCGGTCCACGTGAGATGAGTGGGTGCGCCGGTTGAGGTGCCGGGGGTCAGGCGGACGGTGCGACGTCCAGCACGACGTCGAACTCGAGGAGGGTGGCTCCCTCGGCGACGGGCTTGCCGTGCTGGCCGGCGTGGGCGGTCCGGGCGTCGCCGTCGCGCCAGGCGGCGAAGGACGCCTCGTCCTCCCAGGTGGTCACCACGAAGTAGCGGTCCTCGCCGGCGGTGGGCCGCAGCAGTTGGAATCCGAGGAAGCCGGGGGAGTTCTCCACGGTGTGGGCGCGCTCGGCGAAGCGACGCTCCAGTTCGGGACCGGCCTGGCTCGGTACGGACAGGGCATTGATCTTGACGACGGCCATGTAGGTGAGCCTACGCTTCGTCGCGGCGTCGACGGTTGGTCAGCCCGGCAGCGAGTACACATCTCCGGTCCTCACCATCAACCCGTCGGCCACGAGCGAGTCGAGGGCGCGTCCGCGCTGGGCAGGATCGGGCCACACCGCGTCGAGGCGGTCCCGTCCCGCCGTGCCGTCGCCGTCGCGCAGGACGTCGAGGAGCAGTCCGCGAACCTGGCGATCGGTTCCGGCGAAGGTCTGGGTCCGGCGCCGTGGACCGTCCCATTCGGGTCTGCCGGCGGCCAGCCATGCGCACGACGGGGCGAGCGGGCAGTCCTCGCACCGCGGCGACCGGGCCGTGCAGACCAACGCGCCGAGCTCCATCAGGGCCACGGAGAAGGCCACCGCCCGTTCACGGCCCGCCGGCAGCAGGGCGTCGACCGCCGAGAGGTCCCGACGGGTGGACGGCGGCCCCGCCTCGGCCGCCCCTCCCACCGCCCGGGCGACGACCCGTCGCACGTTGGTGTCGACCACCGGGACGCGTTGGCCGTGGGCGAAGCACGCCACCGCGCGGGCGGTGTAGTCACCGACCCCGGGGAGGCCGAGCAGCTCGTCGACGTCGGTGGGGACCTCACCTCCGTGCTGTTCGACGACGACGAGTGCGCACTCCCGCAGACGGAGTGCGCGGCGTGGGTAGCCGAGTTTGCCCCACATCCGGATGACCTCGGCGGTCGGCGCCGCGGCGAGCTCGGCCGGGCCGGGCCACTTCTCGAGCCACGCCCGCCAGACGGGCTCCACGCGGGCCACAGGGGTCTGCTGGCTCATGATCTCGCAGAGCAGGATCTCCCACGCACTCACGTCCGGCCCGCGCCAGGGCAGGGGGCGCCCGGCGCGGTCGAACCAGGACAGCAGGGCAGGGGTGTCGACGGCAGTCACCGCGCACCCGTCAGGTACCGGTGTGCACAATATGAGTCATGCCTCATACCGATCCCATCAAGGCCTGGGCCTCCCTCCGTGACGGTAACCATCGATTCGTCGAGGGCGAGATGCGTCATCCCGGTCAGAATACCGAGCACCGCCAGACCCTCGTCGCGGCGCAGCACCCCAAGGCCGTGCTCTTCGGGTGCTCGGACTCCCGGGTCGCCGCGGAGATCATCTTCGATCAGGGGCTCGGGGACCTCTTCGTGATCCGCACCGCGGGCCACATCAGCGACTCGGCGGTGCTCGGGTCGATCGAGTACGCGGTCCACGTTCTCGAGACCCCGTTGATCGTGGTGCTCGGCCACGACAGCTGCGGCGCCGTCAAGGCCACGGTCGACGCGCTCAACACCGGGGAGATCCCGCCCGGTTTCCTGCGGGACGTGGTCGAGAAGGTCTCGCCCTCGATCCTCAACGGGCGCCGCGAGGGACTCACCGCGATCGACGATTTCGAGGCCCGCCACGTCCTCGAGACCGGCGAACTGCTCAAGCAGCGGTCCAAGATCATCAGCGACCGGATCGACGAGGGGAGGTTGGCCATCGTCGGCGTCACCTACAAGCTCTCCGACGGCCACGCGTACCTGCGCAGCGTGTTGGGGGATGTCGACGACACCCCCCACGGCCCGGGTGAGGAGATGATCGCGGTCTAGGGACACGCCGCGGGGGGGATCGGGTGCGACGCCACCCCGGCTCTAGAGTTGGTCGCGTGCACGAACCCCAGGGCTCCCTCCCGCGCGAAGTCTATGTGCGTCGCCGCGTCGCCGCGGTCGCCATCGCGGTCGTCGCGGTCCTGGCCGTGGTTCTGGCGCTCTTCCTCGCCTCCAGGGACAGCGGGACGGACACCCAGGACTCCGCGGCTGGCGGCGACGTCGACTCGGCCGAGGCGGCCACCACCTCGGAGACCACGACCACGCAGACGACCACCCGGGACGACGGCGGAGCCTCGCGGGGCCGGTGCGCGGACGAGGATCTGAGCCTGGAGGTCTGGTCCGCCGAGCCCAACGTCCCGGTGGGGCAGGATGTCCGGTTCTTCGTCAATATCCTCAACACCTCGGACACCACGTGCGACCGCGACCTCTCGGAGGCGCCGCTGTCCTTCGAGGTCTACCGTCTGGACACCAACGTCAAGGTGTGGTCGAGCATCGACTGCACCACCCCTCGTGAGGACGACGAGGTGGAGCTCCGCCCCGGTGAGCCCGAGCCCCGCCAGATCGACTGGACCGGCCGCCGTTCCGCGGAGGGCGCCTGCACGGAGGCGGACCGGACCCCCGTCGAGGTCGGGGCCTACCAGGTGTACGCCCTGGTCGGGAACGTCTTCAGCCCGGCGGCCACGTTCAACGTGGTCGAGGGGGACTGACCCCGGGCTGCGGGCCCCTCTGACCCTGCGACGACACCGGCCCTGGAACGACACCAGCCCTAGGACACCAGGCCGGTGAGCCACTGACGAAGGTGCCTGGCCCAGAGGGCTCCGACGCCCTCCACATCCGCGAAGTCGGTCTGTTCGGCGGCGAGCAGTGCCGACACCGAGCCGAAACGTTCCACCAGGGCCGAGATCTGCACGGGCCGGAGCCTGGGGATGTGGGCGAGCATCCGGTGCCCACGCGCGGTGACGTGCTCGTCCAGGTCCTCGGGCTCCGCGGGAAGGCCGAGGCAGCGCGCGACGGGGCCGGGCAGGAGGAGGTCGGCGTCGCTCAGCGCCGCCAGTCGCTCGAGCCCGGTCGCCACCTGCTCGGCGGTGGGGGCCGTGCTCCCTCCCGCGGGATCTACCGCGACGTGGTCGGCGACCAGGCCCCACAGCTCGTCCGGAGTGTCGGCCAGCAACTCCTCGAGCTGGAGCGTGGTCTGGCGCCCGTACTCGCCCATCTCCACGGCGAGCTCGGCGAGTTCGGCACCCAGACGGTCCAGCCGGACCAGCCGTTGGGCCATCGTGACGACGTCGCGGACGGACGCGTACCCGCCGAGCTCCGCGCGGTCGAGCCGGTCGCGTGCCCGGGCGGTGCGGGCACCGTGTCGCTCCATGGTGGCCACCGTCTGGTCCGCGCGGGCCAGCAGGACCACGGGGTCGGCCAGGACGCGGGCCTGCCCGCCCGCGTAGACGGTCACGGTCGTCATCGAGGCGGAGACCGCCACCGACGGGACACCCGTGTGCAGTGCGGTCCGTTCGGCCGCGCGGTGCCGGGTCCCGGTCTCGACCGCCGGCAGGGTGGGATCGGGCA
Organism: Dietzia natronolimnaea; assembly: GCF_002289575.1. Taxonomy (GTDB): domain Bacteria; phylum Actinomycetota; class Actinomycetes; order Mycobacteriales; family Mycobacteriaceae; genus Dietzia; species Dietzia natronolimnaea_A. Next base: position 43,548 of record NZ_NTGA01000027.1, on the reverse strand, counting down.
CGAGGTGGACGTTGGCGTGGGTGATGCGCTCACCGTCCGAGGACAGGACCACGGCGCCGTCCATCTTGCTCAGTTCGCGCAGCCTGGCCGGGGTGAACTCGACGTCCAGCGTGACGCCGCCGTCGCAGATCTCCCGGACGGCGGGGTCGTCGCCCAGCACGATGAGACCACCGGTGCCGCTGCGCCGGATGCGGTCCAGTGCCTCACGCAGCGGGGTGCCGGGGGACAGGCGCCGGAGGACGGCCCGGACGGGTGCGTCGACGGGGGTCCCGTCCGAGGCGCGGGGGGCCAGGGCGGACGTCTCAGTGCCCGTCTGAGTGGATCTCGACCGGGCGGGTGTACTCGTCGCTGGGCGGGACCTCGGCGATGACGGCGGCGGCCATCTCGATCTGGTCGCCGTTGGAGAAGGACACGGTGGCGGGCACGGAGGTCCCGATCCGGAGGTCGTCGGAGTCCGGCAGCGTGGCGGTGCTGCGCTCGACACAGAGGTCGTCGCGCGGGGGGACGGGCTCGACGTCGGCCGCCGGCGAGACGATCAGGGAGCATCCGCGTTCGAGCGGCTGAGTCTCGCCGAGGTCCGCCTGGGTCCCGTCGATCTCGATCCGGTCGAGGGAGATCGACTCGCCCATGCCGGTCCCGGTGAAGGAGGCGGCGAACCCGAGACGCGCCTCACCCTCCTCGGGGAGCACCACCACGAGATCGTTGACGTGGAGCTCACCCGCGGACCCCTGCCCGCCGTCCACCGCGGCGACCTGGTTGGCCGTCTGGGAGACCTGTCCGGCGCCACACGCGGACAAACCGACGGCGGTACCCACGGCCAGGACTACGAGCGCGGTGCGGCGCAGGCCGGTGTTCGGTGAAGTCACGTCAGGCTCCTCGGGGGATGGTCGTTCTCAGGCCGGTCTCATCGTAGTCCACGCCTGGTCGTGACCGGCGCCAGAGTGCGCTCCCGGCACCCCCCGGATGCGGCGCCCGGGCCGTACGGGTTTCTGACCTGCGCAAACGGAAAACCCCAGCACTGAGGGCGTGCTAAGATGTCTCAGTCGAAAGGGGAAAGCCACTCATGGAGTTCAAGGTCGGCGACACTGTCGTCTACCCGCATCACGGCGCCGCGAGCATTCAGGCGATCGAGATGCGGACGGTCAAGGGCACCGAGAAGGAATACCTCGTCCTCAAGGTTTCACAGGGTGATCTCACGGTCCGGGTTCCGGCCGAGAACGCCGAGTACGTGGGCGTGCGTGACGTTGTCGACGAGGCGGGGCTCGACAAGGTCTTCGACGTCCTGCGCACCGAGCACGCCGAGGAGCCGACCAACTGGTCCCGCCGCTACAAGGCGAACGGCGAGAAGCTGGCGTCGGGGGACGTGAACAAGGTCGCCGAGGTCGTGCGCGATCTGTGGCGTCGTGACCTGGACCGTGGACTGTCCGCCGGAGAGAAGCGGATGCTCGCCAAGGCACGGCAGGTCCTGGTGGGCGAACTCGCGTTGGCCGACCGCGCCGACGAGCACCGCGCCGACGAGCTCCTCGAGCAGGTCCTGTCCGCCGCCACCCCCGCCTGACGCGTCCGCAGGGGTGACTCGATTCACGGAGGCGCCCGGAGCGGGCAGCGGCCACCCCGCCCCTCCGCGCAGGGTGGCCGCCGTCGTTCCCGCTGCGGGCTCCGGGCTACGCCTGGGAGCCGGGATCCCCAAGGCATTCGTCGAGCTGTCGGGCCGGACCATGCTCGAGCGGGCCGTCGCCGGTCTGCTGGCCAGCGGCGCCGTCGACGACGTGGTGGTGGTGGTCCCGGCAGACCGGGTCGCGGAGTCGGAGGCGCTGCTCGCACCCCTCCGGTCCGGCGAGCACCTCGTCGTCGTCGCGGTGGGTGGGCCGCAGCGGACCGACTCGGTCCGTAACGGTCTGGCGGCCCTCACCGCCACCCTCGAGGGGTCCGGGTCGCCGGTCCACGACGTCGTCCTGGTCCACGACGCGGCACGCTGCCTGACCCCGGCCGCTCCGATCCTGCGGGTGGTGGAGGCGGTCCGATCGGGAGAGGGCGCGGTGGTCCCCGTCCTCCCCGTGGTCGACACCGTCAAGCAGGTCGACGCCGCCGGTTACGTGGTGGGCACGCCCGATCGCGGCGCCCTCCGAGCCGTCCAGACGCCGCAGGGTTTCGCGCCCGACGTGTTGCTGGCGGCCTACGACGCGGCCGGCGACGTGGCCACCGACGACGCCGGCCTGGTGGAGCGGCTGGGCCGGAGGGTGGCGACCGTGGAGGGCGATCCGCTCGCCTTCAAGATCACCACCGCGTCGGACCACGCCCGCGCCCTGGAGGAACTCCGCGACCAGCACGGGTTCCACGCACTTCAGAACCCGGAGGACACACCCGTGACCGAGCCCGTGATCCCTCGCGTCGGTATCGGCACCGACGCCCATCAGGTCCAACCCGGCAAGAAATGCATGATGGCCTGCCTGCATTTCCCCGACGACGACGGGTGCGAGGGCCACTCCGACGGTGACGTGGTGGCCCACTCCCTGGTCGACGCGCTGTTGTCCGCCGCCGGTCTCGGCGACCTCGGAAGCCTGGTCGGCACCGGCCGCCCCGAGTACGACGACGTCTCCGGCGAGCGGCTCCTGCGTGAAGCGGTGGCCCACCTCACCGGTCAGGGGTGGACGATCGGAAACGCCGCTGTGCAGATGGTCGGCAACCGGCCCAAGATGGGCCCTCGACGGCTCGAGGCCCAGGACACGCTCTCGGCGATCATCGGCGCCCCGGTGTCCGTCTCGGCCACCACGACCGACGGGATGGGCTTCACCGGCCGTGGCGAGGGGGTCTCCGCCGTGGCGACGGCTCTGGTGTTCCGGAGCTGACGAAGCGGGCGCGAGGAGGCCTCACCGGTAGACTCGATCCCCGTGACGCTCCATCTGTACGACACCGCCACCCGCTCCCTCCGGGAGTTCACCCCTGTCCGGGAGGGTCACGCGTCGGTCTACCTCTGTGGAGCCACCCCCCAGGCCGTGCCCCACATAGGCCACGTCCGGTCGGGGGTCGCCTTCGACATCCTGCGCCGCTGGCTGCTGGCGTGCGGATACGACGTGGCGTTCGTCCGCAACGTCACGGACATCGACGACAAGATCCTCACCAAGGCCGCGGAGAACGGGCGGCCGTGGTGGGAATGGGTCGCCACGCACGAGCGGGAGTTCACCAGGGCCTACGACGCCCTGGGCGTCCTGCCGCCGTCCACGGAGCCCCGGGCCACCGGGCACGTCACGCAGATGATCGACTACATGGAGCGGCTCATCGAGCGCGGTTACGCATACCCGGCCGAGGGGAGTGTCTACTTCGACGTCGCGGCCTGGTCGGCCGCCCCCGAAGGCGATTACGGGCACCTGTCCGGCCACCGGCTCGACGAGGTCGACCAGGGCGAGGGGGCCGACCTGCGGGGCAAACGCGACCCCCGGGATTTCGCGCTGTGGAAGGCGGCCAAACCCGGGGAGCCCAGCTGGCCCACCCCGTGGGGGGAGGGCCGGCCCGGCTGGCACCTCGAGTGCTCGGCCATGGCCACCTGGTATCTCGGCCACACCTTCGACATCCACGGCGGCGGACTGGACCTGCAGTTCCCGCATCACGAGAACGAGGCCGCCCAGTCCCACGCGGCCGGTGACGGCTTCGCCCGGTACTGGATGCACAACGGGTGGGTCACCATGGCCGGGGAGAAGATGAGCAAGTCGCTGGGCAACGTCCTCAGCGTCCCCAACATCCTCACCGCGGTGCGCCCCGTCGAGCTGCGCTACTACCTGGGAAGTGCCCACTACCGGTCCATGCTCGAATACTCACCCGAGGCGCTGCAGGAGGCCGCCGCGGGATACCGGAGGATCGAGGCGTTCGTCCGGCGCGTGGCCGAGGTCGTCCCGGAGGTACCTGTCGGAGAGTGGACCGACGGATTCGCCGCGGCGATGGACGACGATCTGGGGGTCCCCGCAGCACTGGCGGAGATCCACGGGATCGTGCGCGGGGGGAACACCGCCCTGGCCGCCGGGGACCACGATTCTGCTCTGGCCGCGGCGTCGGCCGTCCGGGCCATGACGGCGGTGCTGGGCGTGGATCCCCTCGACCCCCACTGGGTGGCCGGCGGCGGCGGGGACGACGCCGCGACCACAGCGCTCGACTCGCTCGTGCGCGCAGAACTCGAGGCGCGCAACACCGCGCGCTCGAACAAGGACTTCGCCACCGCCGACGCGATCCGGGACCGACTGGTCGAGGCCGGCGTCGAAGTGGCAGACACCGCGGACGGCCAGAAATGGTCGCTCGCCAACCGGAAGGACTGACATGGCGGGCAATTCGAGCCGACGCGGGGCGATCCGCAAATCCGGCACCAAGAAGGGTCAGGTCGTGGGATCCGGCGGCCAGCGGCGACGGGGTCTCGAGGCCCGGGGCGCCACGCCCAAGGCGGAGGACCGCACGTATCACTCAGCGCACCGCAAGGCCAAGGCCGCCTCGCGGAAGGCGGAGACCACCCAGCAGCGCCGCCGGTACGCCCAGAAGCAGGCCGACGGCCCCGAATACGTGGTCGGCCGCAATCCGGTGGTGGAGTGTCTCCGGGCCGGCGTGCCCGCGACCGCGCTGTACGTGGCGGTCGGCTCGGAGGCCGACGAGCGTCTGACCGAGGCCGTACACCTGGCCGCCAACAAGGGCATCTCGATCCTTGAGGTGCCGCGCACCGACCTCGACCGCATGACGAGCAACGGCATGCACCAGGGCATCGGCCTGCAGGTGCCGCCGTACCAGTACACGGACCCCAAGGACCTCCTCGACATCGCGATGGGGTCGTCCCGCCCCGCGCTCCTGGTCGCACTCGACAACATCACCGACACCCGCAACCTCGGGGCCGTCATCAGGTCGACGGCTGCCTTCGGCGGGCACGGCGTCCTCATCCCCGAACGGCGCAGCGCGTCCATCACGGCCGTCGCGTGGCGTACCTCGGCTGGTGCGGCGGCCCGGCTGCCGGTCGCGCGTGCGACCAACCTCAACCGCACGCTTCTGGACTGGGCGAAGGCCGGCGTGCAGCTCGTGGGCCTGGACGCCGACGGCGACACCACGCTGGACAGCTACGACGGCACCGGCCCCACGGTCGTGGTGGTGGGATCCGAGGGCAAGGGGCTCTCGCGGCTCGTGCGGGAGAACTGCGACTCGATCCTCTCCATCCCGATCTCCGGTGGGGTGGAGAGCCTCAACGCCTCGGTCGCGGCCGGTGTTGTCCTCTCCGAGTTCGCCCGTCAGCGTCGCGTGACGGGCTGACGGGCACATCGGAACCAGCTCAGTCCAGCGGGCGCCGGGGCGACCGACAGCGGTCGAACGTCGCCCGCGCGTACTCCCACGTCTCCTCGCCGTAGTACAGGTGGCCGACGACCATGTAGAGCCCGGCGAACCGTTGGTAGGTCCAGGCCCTGTCCAGAAAGGTCTCGTCGATCCTGCCGACGTAGCGCGCGAGCACCTCGTCGACGAAGCGCGGGCCGTACTCGTACAGCTCGGCGAAGTCCACCGCGGGGTCGCCGAGGCACATGTCGGTGAAGTCGATGAGCCCCAGTCGGCCCGGGGACGTGCGACGGTCCCAGTACAGATGGCGTACATACACGTCGTTGTGCAGGAGGACCCGTGGCAACAGGGTGGACTGCAGCGCGGCGACCTCGTCGCAGATCTCCCGCGCCGTCCGCATCTCGTCCTCGGTGAACACCGCCGAGAGGTCGTTGGCCACGATTCCCCGCACGAAATCCAGGTTCTCGGGTTGGTAGGAATCCGGAACCCGGTCCAGCGGAGGTCCCGACGTGTCGGCCCCGTGCAGCGCGGCCAACAGTGACCCGAGCTGGCCGGCGATCATCGTCCTGTCCGTCGTGGGCAGGGACCGGAGCAGGTCAGGAGTGAGCCGGTCCCCACACACCAGTGGGTACCCGGCGAAGCCGCCGTCCGGGGGGACGTGCGAGTACAGGGGTATGGCGGCGTCGACACCGGCCGAGAGATGTTCGAGGACGGCGACCTCGTGGGGGAGCTGCGCGAGCGCCTGCTCGTCCATGGGGAACCGGAACACCAGGTCCCGGTGCCCGAGCGAATCGGCGCCACGGCACTCGTGGAGCATCACCACCACGTGATCCCAGCCCTCGTCGATCCACTGCGCCGACTCCCAGAGCAGGGCGGGGAAGGCGGCGCGGATCGCGTCGAGTGCAGTGCTCCGGTCGGCGGGGGAGACGGCGTGGTCGGGGGAAACGGCATCGGCCGGGGAGACCGGGTCGCTCGGGGGGTCGGGATCGACGGGCATTAGTCCGACCGTAGTCACACGGGCCGGTCGGCGCTCAGCGCCGGAGCGCGGCCACCGCCCGGCAGGCCAGGTAGATGACGAAGGAGATGGTGGTGACGAACACCGAGACCGGTACCCCGGGGGCGAGTGAGAGCAGCATCCCGCCGATCGCCGCGATCTGGGCGAACAGGATGGTCAGGGCGATCGCGCGCCCGGGGCTGGAGGTGACCGCGGCGGCGGCCGCGGCCGGCGTGATGAGCAGGGAGAGCACGAGCAGAGCTCCCACCACCTGGACCGCCTGAGCGGCCGCGAGCCCGACCAGGACGGCGAAAATGAGGTTGATGGCGCGCACGGGGACCCCCCGGGCCTCGGCGACCTCGGGATCCGCGGAGGAGAAGACCAACGGCCGGTAGAGGGCGATCAGCGTGACGCAGATGATCGCCGCGACCACCGCCATCTGGATCACGCCGTGTTCGGACACGCCCACGATCTGCCCGGTGAGCAGGGAGAAGCTGGTCCCGGATCGCCCCGGGTAGAGGTGGATGAACAGCACGGCCATGCCGAGGCCGAACGCCATGACCACACCGATCGAACTGTCGCGTTGCGAGGCGCGCGCCCCCATCAGTCCGAAGATCAGCGCGGCCACCACCGAACCGAGGATCGCTCCCAGGCCGAGATTCAGGCCGAACAACAGGGCGGCCGCGGCCCCGGTCAGGGCGAGTTCGCTGGCCCCGTGCACGGAGAACGACATCTGCCGCATCACGATGAACGGCCCGATCGCCCCGGCCAACAGGCCGAGCAGCGCGATCGCCACCAGACCGTAGAGCACGAAGTCCTGTCGGAGCAGGTGCGCGGTGACCTCGGTGTCGGCGATCGACCCGGCGATCTCGAGCAGGCGGTCCATGGTCAGGCTCCGTGTCCGGGGTGGGCGTCGTCGTGATGGTGGTGGCCGGTCGACCACGGCTCGGCCACCAGGTGCTGGGTGTCGCCCACCACGATGATCTGGCCGCGGACCCGCAGCACCTCGACGGGCGAGGAGTAGAGGTCGGACATGACATCGGTGGTGAACACCTCCTCCGGGGTGCCGATGCGGTGGCGGCCGCCCACCAGGTAGACGATCCGGTCCACCATCGGCAGGACCGGGTTGATCTCGTGGGTGACAAAGATGACGGCGGTGCCGTGCTCGCGGCGCCGGTGGTCGAGGACCGCGGCGACGGTGCGCTGGCCGGCGAGGTCCAGGCTCAGTAGCGGTTCGTCGCAGAGCATGACGCACGGATCGCAGGCGATGGCCTGAGCCACCCTGACGCGTTGCTGCTCGCCTCCGGACATGCGGCCGAGGGGCTTGTCCGCCAGTCGCCCCGCCCCAAGGCGGTCCAATGAGTCAGCGACCACCCGGCGCTTCTCGCCGCGACCCGTCGGCCACCCCGGACCCCAGCGGGTGCCGTCGATACCGAGTCCCACCAGGTCGCGCCCGCGCAGGGTGATCCCGGGGTCGAACGCCTTCTGCTGGGGCACGTAGCCGAGGTGGGTCCCGCGGTCGCCTGGGACACGTCCGTCGACGAGGACCGTGCCGGAATCGGGCGCGAGCTCGCCGAGGAGCACCTTGAGCAGGGTCGTCTTGCCGGCTCCGTTGGGGCCGAGGACGGCGACGAACTCCCCGGCGGCAACCTCGAGGTCGAGGTCGCGGATGAGCGTGCGACCCCCTCGCGAGACCGTCACCGAGTTCAAGGAGACGACCGGCCCGGGGCCGGGTTCCCCACTGGTGTGGGGGGACACCTGGTCGTCAGTGTCGTCAGTGTCCACCCTCGTCAGTGCCCGCCGTCGTCGACCGGGGTCGCACCGTCGAGGGCCGAGGACAGGGAGTCGACGATCTGCGTCATCCACTCGGTGTAGTCCATGCCCTCGGGAAGGGTCTCGGTGAGGTCAAGGACGGCGACGTCCGCCGATTCGGCCGCGTCCCGGACCCGGGCGGTCACCGAGGTCTCGGTCTGGGTGTTGAACGCGAGGAACGCGACCTCCCGCTCGGCCATCAGGTCGAGCATCGCCGAGAGGTCGGCGGCGGACGGGTCGGTGTCGTCCTCGATCGAGGCGAGGAACCCGCGCGGGGTCAGGTCGACCATGTGGGCGGCGTCGAACAGGTGGGCGCCGATCCGCTCGGTCTGGGCGTAGGCGAAATGCCCGCGGTCGTGGATCTCGTCGAGCTGGGCCTCGAGCGGGGCGAGGGAGTCGGCGAACCGGTCGGCGTTCTCGCGGTACTCCTCGGCGTTGGCCTCGTCGATCGCCGCCAGTTCCTCGGCCACGCGCTCGGCGACGGCGGCGGCGGTGGGCAGGCTGAACCACACGTGCTCGTTGGTGTCCGAGTCGTGGTCGTGGCCACCGTGGGAGTCGTCCGCGCCGTGGTCGTCATGCCCGTGCTCGTCGCCGTGCTCGTCGTGGCCGTCCTCGGCACCGTGCTCGTCCTCATGCCCGTGCTCGTCGTCGTGTTCGTCGCCGTGATCGTGATCGCCGTGCGAGTGGCCGGCGATGGTCTCGCCGGTCACGCGCTCGAACTCGTCGACCGCCCGGACCACGTGCACGTCGTCGGCGTTCTCCAGTGCCCGGTCCACGAAGGAGTCGTACCCGGCGCCGTTGTAGACCACGAGGTCCGCGCCGGTGACCGCGGCCGCGTCGGCCGGGCTCGCCTCGTAGGAGTGCGGGTCGGCGGCCGGGTCCGAGATCACCGACTCCACTGCCGCGTTACCGCCGGCGACCTGCTCGGCGATATCGGCGTAGACGCTCGTGGACGCCACGACGACCGGCCCGGTCTGCGCGGACCCCTCGCCGGAACCGGCGTCGGATCCACACGCGGTCAGGACCGCCCCACCGAGGACTGCGACGGAGGCGAGGGCCACGACCCGGGCGGACAGGGGAGTACGGGGCAGGGTGGATGACGACATAACGAAGACCGCTCTCGTAGCAATGGGAACCGTTGTCGTTAATTCTAAGCCTCCACCCGGCACCGGGGTCGAGCAGGCCCCCGGTCTAACCCCGGAGTTCGGCGAGGTGCGCGAGCAGCCCGACGACCGCGGGGATGTCGGCGACGCGATATCCGGCGAGGGTCTGGCCGTCCCCGACCTTGATCCCGATGTCCCCCTCGCGCAGGCGCGCGAAGCCTCGTTCGTCCGTCACGTCGTCGCCGATGAAGATCGCGATCTCCGCACCGGTCTGCTCGACGAGCCTCTCGATCGCGGCGCCCTTGCTCGCCTCGCGAACCGCGATCTCCACGACGTTCTTGCCCTCGGTCACGAATACTCCGTCGAAGGCGGCGGGCCCGGCCATGGCCTCGGACATCGCCGTCCGACGCCGATCCGGGTCCTCGACAGGCCGGACGTGGAGGACTGCGGCGGTGGGCTTGGGCTCGACGTGTGCGCCGGGGGTGTGCGAGACGATCTCCTCGAGTGCGGAACGCACCCGGGCGAGCCGCGCGAGCTCGTCGTCGTCCAGAGGGGTGTCGAAACCGCCCTCCCACTCGGACCCGTGGCTACCGACCAGGACCACCGGTGCGGCGGCGCCGCTCACCTGCGCCAGGGCCTCGCGGTTGCGGCCGGAGAGCAGGGCGACGGTGGTTCGCGGCAGCCCGGCGAGCCGTTCGAGGGCGTCGACGGCGCCGGGCGCCGGGACGGCGAGGGTCGGGTCGTCGACGAACGGCGCCAGGGTTCCGTCATAGTCGCACGCGATCACCAGGGTGGGGGCCCCGGCGGCCCGGCGCAGGGCGTCGGCGAGTTCGGGGGACAGGTCGTCGGCGGGGGTCATGGCCCCAGCCTAGAAGGGCTGCCCGCCGGGGGGCGTGATGTCCGGATCCGCGCCGGTGTGAGTTGACGACGTGGTCGCCGACTGTAGGATTGTCGACAATCTGACGGAAGGTAGACGTATGACCACTTCCCTGACGGCGCTGGAGCTCTCCCAGCGCTTCCGCAGCGGCGCGTTGTCCCCGGTCGACGCCGCGGTGGACGCGCTGGAGGCGATCGAGCGGGTCGACGGCGAGATCAACGCCTTCTGCCACGTCGACCGGGCGGAGACCCTCGCGGCCGCCCGTCGCTCGGAGGACCGCTACCGGCAGGGCGCACCCCTGAGTCCTCTCGACGGCGTTCCCACGTCCATCAAGGACATCTTCTACACCCGCGGGGTCCCCACGCTGCGCGGCTCGCGCCTGCTGGCCCGGAAGGACGGCGCCGCCGACCCCGCCTCATGGCCCGACGACGCCCCGGTGACCTCGGCCGTGCACGAGGCGGGATGCGTGGTGATCGGTAAAACCACCACCCCCGAGTTCGCCTGGAAGGGGGTCACCGACAACACACTCACCGGGATCACCCGGAACCCCCACGACACCGACCTCACCCCGGGAGGGTCGAGCGGAGGCGCATCGGCCGCCGTCGCCGCCGGGCTCGGCCAGCTCGCGCTGGGCACCGATGGTGGCGGCTCGGTCCGGATCCCGGCGGCGTTCTGCGGGATCGTAGCGCTCAAGCCCACCTACGGCGTGATCCCCATGTTCCCCTCGAGTCCGTTCGGCACGCTCGCCCACGCCGGCCCCATGACTCGCACCGTCGCGGACACCGCCGCGTTCATGGACGCGCTCCTCAGGCCGGATCCCCGCGACTGGTCGGCGGTACCGGCACGGGCGACGACCCCCGGCCCGGGCGGGTACCTCGCCGCGGCGACCGAGGGTGCGGGGAACAGCGCCGGGGATCGACCGCTCGAGGGTCTGCGGGTCGCCTACAGTCGCGACCTGGGTTTCGGCACCAACGACCCCGAGGTCGAGCGGGAGGTGACGCGCGCGGTGGACGTCCTGGCGTCGCTGGGAGCGCGGGTCGACTCGGTCGATCCCGGAGTCGCCGATCCCGTCGACGCCTTCCACGTGCTGTGGTTCGCGGGCCTCGCCGCGGTGCTCGCGCCGCACGGCCCAGACGCGATCGACCACGTCGACCCGTCGATGCGTGAGGCGCTGGGCCGGTACCACGACTACTCCGCGGCCGACTATCTCGATGCGGTGGCGGTCCGGATGGCGCTGGGCGCGCGGATGGCGGACTTCCACCAGGGGTACGACATCCTCATCACCCCCACCACCCCGATCCCCGCCTTCGCCGCCGGATCGGACGTGCCTCCGGCGTGGCACAGCCCCGACTGGACCTCGTGGACCCCGTACACCTATCCGTTCAATATGACCCAGCAACCGGCGCTGAGCGTGCCCTGCGGGACGACCGATGCGGGCCTGCCGGTGGGGATCCAGATCGTGGGGGCGCGGTTCGACGACAGGCTCGTCGTCCGGGTGGGCGCCGCTCTCGAGGCGGCACTCGGTCAGGTGGTCCCCGCCCCGCGGATCCACGCGTCCCCGGCCGGAAGCGCCGGGGGATGACGGTGCTCGGGTCGGACGCCGGTCCCGACCTCGGTCCGGATGCGGGGCCCGCCGCGGCCGCGGGGTTGGAACCGGTCGTCCGGGAGTCGACCCCGGCCCTCATCGCCCGTACCCTCCGACGGGCGATCTCCGACGGCACGTTCCCCCCGGGCGCGCAGCTCGGAGAGGCCGCGCTGGCTCGGTCGCTCGGGGTGAGCCGAGGGCCCCTGCGGGAGGCCATGCAGCGCCTGACCCAGGAGGGGCTGCTCGTCTCGCACCGGAACCGGGGTCTGTTCGTCGCGGACCTCTCCGCGGAGGCGGTCGAGGACATGTACCTTCTCCGGACCACGGTCGAAACCGCGGCGTTGGACCGGGTGCTCGAGCTGGGACTGGGTGCCGACACCGCGGATGCGCTGGACGCGGCCGTGGACGCGATGGCCTCCCTCGCCCACGAACCACGGTCGGGGGCCATGGTCGAGGCGGATCTGGACTTCCACCACGTCCTGGTGGAGGCGGCCCGGAGCCCCCGTCTGTCGCGGGTGCACGAGACCGTTCTGGTCGAGACGAGCATGTGTCTGCACGCCATGGCCGGCACCTATTCGGACGCGGAGTCCAGGCTCGCCGAACACCGGGCCATCGCCGGGGCCATGCGCGCCGGGGACCCTGACCGGGCCAGGGGGTTGCTGGTCGACCACATGAGGGACGGGCTCGCCAGGGTCAAGGAGGGCGGCCCGGTGCGGTGACCCTGCTGCTCAGCGGGTGACCGCGAGCCCGCTGCGCATCGCCCACGCCACCGCCTGCGGGCGGGTCGTCACCCCGATCTTGCGGTAGGCCTCTCGGATGTAGGTCTTGACCGTGTTGATCGACAGGTAGCAGACCGCGGCGATCTCCTCGTTGGACTTTCCCTGGGCGATGAGCGCCAGCATCTCCGATTCCCGGGGGGTCAGGCCCACGTCGCCTGTCGGCCACATACCCGCGGACCTGTGCTCGCCGTCGTGCCCCAGTAGTCGTACCCGTTCGCCCGCGGCGATCCGCTCCACGGAGCCGACCAGTTGTTCACCGGACAGAGACTTGGACAGGTACCCCGTGGCGCCGGAGGCGAAGGCGTCGTCGATCGCGCGCGGATCCGTGACGGCCGAGTAGACGGCGACGGCACCGATCATGGGGTCGAGCGTCATTGCGGAGCACCGGGCCTGCCAGTCGACGGGCGAGGCGAAGGTGTCGAACAGCACCACGTCTACCGGCGCGTTCCCCGGTGAACCGGGTCGGTTCACCATGACCTCCACGCGGTCGCAGAACGGGGAGAGCAGGGCGTGAACGCCGGCGATGATCACTGTGAAGTCGTTCTCCACCGAAACCCTGACGGACATATCAGAACTTTAACAGTCGCGCCCCATCCCACCCCTGGGGATGTGCCGAACAGACTCGACCGTGAAAGAAGCTGGGTTGGACGGGAGGGAGAACAATGACGACCGCGGCTGCGAGGATCGTCGAACGATGGGCCTGGGCCGAGTACGGCAGGTGCAGGGACGTACCGGACCTCTTCTACAACGCCGACGACGACCCCAAAGGCCTCCGGCGGCGTAAGGAGGCGGCGGCCAAGAAGCTGTGTGAGCAGTGCCCTGTCATCCAGCAGTGTCGAGCGCACGCCGTGGGCAACCGGGAACTCTACGGTGTCTGGGGAGGCATGACGGAGGCCGAGCGACACCGCCTCGCCGGCCGGGCCCGCACCGGCTGACCGCCCCTGACGAGCCGGCCCCGTGCGACCCGCCCCCGAACGACCCGGCCCAGGTCGGTCGGTGCCCCGTCAGCGCACCGGGATCGCCACGAGCTTGGTCTCCACGAACTCCTCGATTCCGGTCAGGCCGCCCTCCCGCCCCAGGCCGGACTGCTTGATGCCCCCGAACGGCGCGGCCGGGTTGGAAACGATCCCGGTGTTGACGCCCACCATGCCGGCCTGCAGCCGCTCCGACATGGTCATCGCGCGGTCCAGGTTCTCGGTCATCACGTAGGAGACGAGCCCGAACTCGGTGTCGTTGGCCAGCTCCACCGCCTCGTCGTCGGAGTCGAACGGGATCAGGGCGGCGACGGGGCCGAAGATCTCGGTCGACATCAGGGCGGAGTCCGCCGCGACCCCGGTCAGGACGGTCGGTGGGTAGAAGTACCCGGGGCCATCGACTCGCGACCCGCCGCACAGGACCTCGGCGCCGCGCCCCACGGCGTCGTCGACCAGCTCGACCACCTTCGTCACGGCCTTCTCTTCGACCAACGGGCCCACGTCGGTGCCCTCGCGCGTGCCGTCGCCGACGGTCAGCGCGGACATCCGCTCGGAGAGGCGCCGGCCGAACTCGTCCAGGACCGAACGGTGGACGAGGATCCGGTTGGCCGACGTGCAGGCCTCGCCCATGTTCCGCATCTTGGCGGCCATCGCGGCGTCGACCGCGGTGTCCATGTCCGCGTCCTCACACACCACGAACGGAGCGTTCCCGCCGAGCTCCATCGACGTGCGCAGCACCCCTCGCGCGCACTGCTCGAGCAGGGTGCGCCCGACCGGGGTGGACCCGGTGAACGACAGCTTGCGGGCGATCCCGGAGTCGATCCACGGCTCCACGACACTGCCGGGGTCGGTGGTGCACACCGTGTTGAGCACCCCGTCGGGCAGTCCCGCCTCGCGCAGGAGGTCCACCACGTACAGCGAGGTCAGCGGGGTGAGGTTGGCCGGCTTGAACACCATGGTGCAACCGGCGGCGATGGCGGGTCCGATCTTGCGGGTGGCCATGGCCAGGGGGAAGTTCCACGGGGTGATGAGGATGCACGGCCCCACCGGCTCGTGGGTCACCATGAGCCGGGTCTTGCCGTCGGGCGACCGGCGGGCGTCCCCTCGGACGCGGCAGGCCTCCTCGGAGAACCAGCGGAAGAACTCCGCGCCGTAGGTGACCTCGCCCTTCGCCTCGGCCAACGGCTTGCCCATCTCGGTGGTCATGAGCAGGGCCAGCTCGTCGGCGCGGTCGAGGATCAGCTCGTACGCCCTGCGCAGGATCTCGGCGCGGTCGCGTGCGGGCACGGCCGCCCACTCCGGCTGCACCCGCCCGGCGGTCTCGATCGCGGCGTCGGCGTCGGCGGCCCCGCCGTCGGCGAGGGTGGCGATCACCTCGCCCGTGGCCGGGTTGACCACCTCGAAGGTGGCTCCGGAGTCCGCGTCTCGCCAGGCCCCGTCCACGTGGATGCCGGTGCCGAGCGCGGCGATGATGTCGGTGGCGGATCGGGTCATGTGGGCCTCCTGGTGGGCGCGGGGCTGGGTATGGGGCTGGGCGTGGGGCTGAGTGTGGGGTTGGGATCGGGGTCGAGGAGCTCGAACAGGTGCCGGCCGGCGCGGCCGGATCCGGTGGTGGGATCGGTGGCGCCCAGGTGGCCGACCTGCGTGGCGCAGGAGAATCCGTCGGTGAGCACGGGGGCGTCCGGATCGGCCCGCAGGGCTGGGGCCAGGGCCTGCTCGGCGACGGCCGCGGTGACGGCCTCGTGACCGGCGGTGAACCCGAAATCCCCGGCCACGCCGCAACAACCGGTGGCCTCCCTGACCGAGCCCACGCCGAGGGAGGTAAGTGCCGCCCGTTGGACGCGGTTACCGAATGTCGCGTACTCGTGGCAGTGGGTCTGTACCGTCACCCGGTCCGGGGCCGTACCGCCGGGCCAGGAGGGGGCGCGGCCCTCGTCGGCGAGTCGTCCCAGGTGGTCGGCCGCCGAGCGGATGCGGGCGGCGACGCGGCGGGCGGTGTCGGCGTCGGGGGTGTCGGCGAGCAGGCGCGGGAGGTCCTCGCGGAGGGTGGCCGCGCAACTGGGTTCCACGACGACGACGGGGACCTCGCCCCCGTCCGGGCCGCGGATCGCGTCGAGGCGGCGGGCGGTCGCCCTCATGGTGCGGCGCGCCGCGGAGAGCCGGCCTGTGGTGACGTGGGTGAGCCCGCAGCACTGGTCGGCACTGCACGCGACGGACGTGTGCACACCGCCCAGGACCCGGGCCGCGGCTCCGGCGACGGCGGGGCGCAGGCCGCGGGTGAAGGAGTCGAGGAACAGCACGACCTCTGCCGAGGTGCGCGTCCCGGGAGGTCCGTGATCGCGGACGGACCACACGCTGTCCGGGACGCGGGCCAGTTCGCCCCGCAGCTGCGCGGCCGAGGTGAAGCGCGGCAGCGTCCGGTCGGTCGCGAGCCCGCCCAGTCGGGCGGCGGCGCGGCCCGCGCGGGTGGCGAGCACGGCGTTGAGTGGTCCGGACGCCCGCACGGTCCCGCGCAGCCAGAGGGGCAGCAGGCCCAGCGAGTAGTGGGCCAGGGGGCGGATCCGCCGCCGGTAGCGCCTGTGCAGTGCCTCGGACTTGAAGGTGGCCATGTCGACGCCGGTCGGGCAGTCGGAGGAGCACGCCTTGCAGGCCAGGCACAGTTCGAGCGAGTCCTCCACGGCCGGGGCGTCGATCGGCAGGGTGCCGCGGACCACCTCCTGCAGGACCCGGGCCCGGCCACGGGTGGAGTCCTTCTCGTCGCCCGTGGCGCGGAACGACGGACACATCACGCCGCCCGCCGACGAGCGGCATCGGCCCACGCCGATGCAGGCCTGGACCGGGTGGGCGCCGTCGGCGGCGACGGTCGCGCCGAGGAGGTCACGGCCACGGAGGCCGACACCGGCCTGTGCGACACCGGCCTGTGCGACACCGGCCTGTGAGACACCGGCCAGTGCGAGGTCGCCGTCGAGGGGGCGGGTGGCGGTGAGCCCGCCCGGGGCGAGTATCCCCGCGGGATCCCAGATGCGGGCGAAGCGGGCGAAGGTGTCCAGCATCTCGGGCGAGTACATGACCGGGAGGAGCTCGGAGCGCGCCCGGCCGTCGCCGTGTTCCCCGGACAGCGAGCCACCGTGGTGCACGACGAGGTGGGCGGCGTCGGTGCAGAAGGCGCGCATGACCCGACGGCCCTCCTCGGACCGCAGGTCGAAGCTGATGCGGATGTGCATGCACCCGGCCCCGAAGTGCCCGTACATGACGCCGGTGAGGCGATGCCGCGCGAGCAGTTCCCGGAAATCGGCGAGGTAGTCGGCCAGACGGTCGGGCGCCACGGCCGAGTCCTCCCATCCCGGCCAGGACTCGATGGTCTCCCCGGTCGCGGGGTCGGTCAGTCTCGAGCTCAACCCGGCGCCGTCCTCGCGCACCCGCCACAGATCGGCGCGGGCCACCGGGTCCGTCACGACGAGCGCCTCGACGGCGTGGCCGCTGCCGGTGAGCTCACGCGCGAGGTCGGCGACCCGGTCGTCGAGGGTCGCCGACATCGGGCCCGCCCCGGCGCGGTCGGCATGCACGCCGTCGGTGTCGGTCGTGTCGTCGTCGAGTTCCACGAACAGCCATGCCCTGCCGGCGGGGAGCGCCGCGACGGCGTCGGCGCCGCGCCGCTCGCGCATGGTCTCGACGATCACCTCGTCGATCCCCTCGACCGCCGTGGGCTGGTGACGCAGGATCGCGGTGACGTCCCGGGCGGCGTCCACGACGTCGGCGTACCCCACGACCAGGAGCCCGGTCCGCGCGGACCGGGGCACGGCGCGCATGGTCGCCGCGGTGACGACCGCGCACGTGCCCTCGGAACCCACCAGGGAGCGCGCCACGTCGAAGCCCTCCTCGGGCAGCAGGTGGCGCAGGTGGTAGCCCGAGACCTGGCGGGGCAGACGACCAAGTTCCGTGCGGATGACGGCCAGGTGGTCGGCGGCCAGCTCGCGCAGCTCGGTGTCGAGGTGGTGGGCGCGGGCCGTGGCGGCGGCGTCCGAGGGATCGGTGGCCTCGACGCCGCTGCGGGTGACGGTCAGGCGCAGGCCGTCGTAGGTGACGATCCGCATCGATAACACGTGGTCCGCGGTCCGGCCGTGGCGCACCGAGTGGTTACCGCAGGCGTCGTTGCCGATCGCCCCGCCCAGGCACGCCCGGGACTGGCTGGACGGATCGGGCGCGAAGGTCAGGCGCTCGTCGGTGGCGGCGTGGACGGCCGCACGCAGGTCGGTCAGGACGCACCCGGCCTCGGCGGTGACGGTCCGGCCCGTCCCGTCGACGGCCAGCACGCGGTTCATGTGCCGGGACAGGTCCAGGACCAGACCGGTCCCGATGGCGTTGCCCGCCATGGAGGTCCCGCCGCCCCGCGCGGTGGCGGGCACGCCGAGCCGGTGGCAGACCGCCAGCGCGGCGGCGACCTCGGACTCCGACCGCGGGAACAGAACGGACTCCGGCACGACCCGGTAGTTGGAGGCGTCGTAGGAGTACTCGGCGATCCGGCGCGGGTCCGACTCGGGTGCGAGGCCCGCCGCGACGAGTTCCTCGTGGAGCCCGCCGCGCGAGTCGACGGAGGTCACGCCGCCCCGTCGCACACCCGGTGGACCGCGCGCGTGAACCGCTCCACTCCGGCGTCCACCTCGTCGGCGGTCACCACCAGCGCGGGGATGAGGCGCACCACCGAGCCCGTGGGGCCGCAGGTGAGGGTGAGCAGGTCCTCGTCGATGCACGCCTGCTGCACCGCCCCGGCCAGGCGTGCGGCCTCGACCGCGCCGGCGCTCCCGGCGGGTGCGGTCGGGTCACCGAACTCGACGCCCAGCATGAGGCCGGTCCCGCGGATGTCACAGATCTCGCGCACGTCCCCGAGGCTACGCCGCAGGCCGTCGAGGAGCTGGGCCCCGCGCTCGGCGGAGTTGTCCACCAGGCCCTCCCTCTCGACCACCCCGAGGGTCGCCACCCCCGCCGCGGCCGCGACGGCGTTGCCGCCGTAGGTGCCACCCTGCGACCCGGGCCAGGCCCTGGACATGATGGCCTCGGGTGCGGCGATCGCGGAGATGGGGAAGCCGGAGGCGATCCCCTTGGCGGTGATGATGACGTCCGGGACCAGGCCCTCGGTGTGCTGGTGGCCCCAGAACCGGCCCGTGCGCCCGACGCCGGCCTGGACCTCGTCGAGCACGAGCAGCGCCCCGATCCGGTCGGCCCGGTCACGCAGTCCCTGCAGGTAGCGCGGCGGCGTGGCCATGTAGCCGCCGTCGCCGAGCACGGGCTCGATGAGGAACGCCGCGATCTCGCGGGCGTCGACGCGGGAGGCCATCAGGTAGTCCAGTTCGGCGAGCGCGAAGTCGATCGCGTCGTCCTGGGTCCACCCGTGCCGCAGCGCGTGCGGGAACGGGGTCATCACCACGCCTCCCATGAGGGGGGAGAAGCCCGCGGAGAAGCGCGTACCGGCGGTGGTGAGGCTGGCGGCGGCGACCGTGCGGCCATGGAACCCGCCCTGGACGGTGACGATGTTGGGCCGGCCGGTGGCCATGCGGGCAAGTCGGACGGCCGCCTCGACCGCCTCGGAGCCGGAGTTGGCGTAGAAGACCGAATCGATCCCCTCGGGCAGGTGCTCGCCGAGCTTCTCCGTCAGCTGCAGCAGCGGCTGGTGCATGACGGTCGTGTACTGCGCATGGATGATCTTTCCGCACTGCTCACGGGCGGCGGCGACGACGTCGGGGTGGCAGTGGCCGGTACTGGTCACGCCGATTCCGGTGGTGAAGTCCAGGTAGTCGCGGCCGTCGGTGCCGTGGATCCACGAGCCGAGGGCGTGGTCCACCACGACGGGCGTGGCCTGCTTGAGAAGGGGGGACAGGTGCGCGGTCATGGGGCCAGTGTGTGACCCGTCGCGGTAGATTGTCAACAATCCGACGATCCGCGGGTGGTGGGTGCCAGCACGCTACGGTGTGTCCATGACGCAGCACCACCGGGACCCGGCCACCCGACCGGCAGTCGTCCTGCTCACCGCCGGCGGCGTCGCCCCGCCCGCCCACCTCGACGAGCTGCGCGGCCTCGCCGAGGTCCGCCAGTGCACCGCCGACACCCTGGCCGAGGCGTTGCCGGGCGCCGAGGTGTTGCTCGTGTGGGACATCTTCTCCGACGCACTGGCCTCCGCCTGGCACGCCGCCGACGCGCTGCGATGGATCCACGTGGCCGCCGCCGGGGTGGATGCGCTCCTCTTCGACGAGCTTCGCGACTCGGACGTCCTGGTCACCAACGCCCGGGGCGTGTTCGACGGGCCCATCGCCGAGTACGTCCTGGCCTGCGTGCTCGCCCACGACAAGCAGGTGCACCGGACGGAGGCGCTGCAGCGAGCGGGAGAGTGGCACCACCGCGAGACCACCCGGGTGGCGGGGCGCCGGGCGCTCGTCGTGGGTACCGGGGGGATAGGCCGGGCCACCGCGCGGCTGCTCAGGGCCGTCGGAATGAACGTCCGGGGGGCGGGGCGTCGACCCTCCGACGACGACGAGGACTTCGGCGTCGTCCTGGACTCGGCCCGGTTGGCAGATCACCTGGGCGACGTCGACCACCTGGTCATGGTGGCCCCGCTGACCGAGGCCACCCGCGGGATGCTCGGCGAGGTCGAGCTGGCCGCGCTCCCGGACGGCGCGCACGTGATCAACGTGGGGCGGGGCCAACTGGTGGACCAGGAGGCCCTCACGAGCGAGATCGCCGCGGGCAGGCTCTCGGCGCACCTGGACGTCCTCGTCGTCGAACCCCTCCCCGACGGCGACCCGCTGTGGACCCTCGACGGCGCGCACATCAGCCCCCACATGTCGGGCGACGTGGAGGGCTGGCGCGACACGCTCTCCCGGCAGTTCCTCGATCACCTGCAGACGTGGCTCCGGGGTGCCGAGCCCGGGCCCGCGGTCGACAAGGGCCGGGGATACGTCAGCGGCTGACCGGTTGTGGGTGGTCAGTACCCTCCTTACGGTCGAGGTCAGAGGCGGGCATACGAGGTCCGCCGGCCACCGAGAGGAGCTGCATGGCACTGGCCGTCGACGACTACGTCACGCGCGTGACCACCACCCCGACCATCATCGACAGGCCCGACCCGGTGGTGTGGTCCCGGGCCGACGATCCCGAGATCCAGCGATTCGCCGAATTCGGCTACGTGCAGCGACAGGGCGCACTGGACGCGGGCAGGGTGGACGCCTGCCTCGAGGAGGTGCACCGCATCGGTGCCGACTCCACGATGGCCACCTACCCACGGGTCATCCGCGAGGCCGGCAGCGACGCCGTGCGATCCATCTTCGACGTCCACATCCTGAGCGAGGTAGTGCAGGAGGCGGTCGAGTACTCCGGTGCCATCGAACTCGCCCGCGAGATCCTCGGCTCGGACGTCTACGTGCACCAGAGTCGGCTCAACTACAAGCCCGGCTTCGCAGGCGGTGCGTTCTACTGGCACTCGGACTTCGAGACGTGGCACGCCGAGGACGGCATGCCCCGTCCGCGGGCGTGCAGCGCCTCCCTCGCCCTCACCCGCAACGAGGTGTACAACGGCCCGCTGATGATCATGCCGGGGACGCAGAAGTACTTCGTCCAGTGCGCCGGCGAGACGCCGGAGGCGTACTACGAGGAGTCCCTCGTGAGCACGGCGCCGACGATCGGTGTGCCGTCCGAGGGGCACATCGCGGAGCTGTACCGCTCGCACGGACTGGACGTCCTCACGGGCGGGGCCGGGTCGATGACGATGTTCGACTGCAACACCCTCCACGCCTCCGGGGGGAACATCAGCCCGGTGCCGAGGGCGAACGTCTTCGTCGTCTTCAACAGCGTGGAGAACGAGCTGGCCAGCCCCTTCGCGGGGACTCCGCGACGACCCGACTTCCTCGCGCGGCGCTGAGACCCGGTGGCGTGCCCGCGGACCGGGTGCGGTCAGGTCCTACGGGGTGTCGAGCCCCAGGCCGAGGGCGGCCTCGGTGAACGCGTCCACGAAGGCCTGCAGCGGCCGGCGCCGGGCGTCCCGTTCCCGGTAGGCGATCGAGACCGTCCTGGTCAGGCCGTCGCTCAGCGGTAGTACGTCCACATCCGCGGTCGTGGTGCTCAGGCCGAGGTCGGAGGCCAGGGTCACGCCGAGGCCGGCCGTTATCAGGGCGAGTGCCGTCGACTGCTCGCCGGCCTCATGGCGGATGTCCGGTTCGAACCCCGCCTCGCGGCACGCGAGCCGCACCGCCCTTCCGAAATGCGAGCGGGGGTGGGCCAGGACCCAGGGCCTGCTCGCGAGGTCGGCCAACGCCACCTCGTCGGCGTCGATCCACCCGCGGGGGGCCACGACATGCAGGGATTCCACGGCGATCGGGGCACGGGTGAGTTCGGGGACGCGAGCCATCGTGTAGCTGGAGTAGTCCAGGACGAACGCCAGGTCGAGGGACCCGTCCCGGACGGCGCCCGTGGTGTCCTCCGGGGCGAGCTCCCGGCTCCGCACCCC
This sequence comes from Dietzia natronolimnaea, assembly GCF_002289575.1. Taxonomy (GTDB): domain Bacteria; phylum Actinomycetota; class Actinomycetes; order Mycobacteriales; family Mycobacteriaceae; genus Dietzia; species Dietzia natronolimnaea_A. Next base: position 21,638 of record NZ_NTGA01000027.1, on the reverse strand, counting down.
GATACCCGGGTGGTCCCGGGCGAGTACCCGGATCCCCTCCGGCAGCAGCCTGGTGGCCACCGACGCCCAGACGCCGGCGGTGAGAGTCGTGCCGACCCCGGCCCGGGCCGACTCCATCGCGTGCCCGGCGTCCTCCACCGCGGAGAGGATGGTCTCCGCGTGCCCGGCGAGGACCACCCCGGCATCGGTCAATCCGATCCGCCGGCCGCGCCGCTCGAACAGAGGGGTCCCCGCCTCCCGTTCCAACAGCGCGAGCTGCTGGGAGACCGCGGAGACCGTGTAGTCCAGGGCCCCGGCCACAGCGGTCACGGTCTCGCGGCGCTCCAGCTCGCGAAGCAGCCTGAGTCGGTGCAGTGACGGCTCCATGGCCCCGAGAATAGGGGCTGACCGGGGACAGTGCAGAAAATCTGAACGGTCAGGTCCATCGATTCTCGCTGGACCCGGCCCCGTTCCCGCTCCCATCCTGGAATGACCCCGACGGAGAGTCGGACACAGGCGTTTCAGGAGGCGAGCACGATGACATCCATCGAGATTCCGGGTAGCACCGCGACGACCGGGTCCGTGCCGGTGGCTGTTCCCGCTCCGCCCGCGGAGCGGACCACCACGCGTGAGCCGTACCTGCGGCTGCACTGGAAGGACGACATCACGGGCGCTCGCGGCTTCCTCGTCGTCGACACCCTGGTCGGTGGCCTGGCCACCGGGGGCACCAGGATGCGAGCCGGCTGCACCCTGGGTGAGGTGGAGGACCTGGCCCGGGGCATGACACGCAAGACCGCGGCGTTCGACCTCCCCGTGGGCGGCGCCAAGGGCGGGATCGACTTCGACCCCAAGGATCCGCGCGCCGTCGAGGTGTTGTCGAGGTTCTGCGAGGCGATGCGCCCGTTCCTCGACCGTCACTGGGTGACCGCCGAGGACCTGGGGGTCCCGCAGCACCTGATCGACGAGGTCTTCGCGGGCCTGGGGATGCGGCAGTCCTACCACGCCGCCATCGAGCGTTCCGGGGATCCCGCCGCGACCGCCGCGCGCATCTTCCGCGGGCTCACCGCCGAGGTGCCCGGCGGGTTGCTCGGCGACGTGATCGGCGGGTACGGGGTGGCGCAGGCGTGCCTGGCCGCGGCCTACGTCCGCGGCTGGGACGTAGGCCGCACGACCGTCGCGGTCCAGGGCGTGGGCACGATGGGTGGAGCGGCCGCCTGGTACCTGCACGAGGCCGGCATGACCGTGGTCGCGGTGGCCGACGCCGCCGGGACCCTCTACGACCCGGCGGGCCTCGACATCCCCGCGCTGCTCGCCACCCGCGACCGCTTCGGTGAGATCGACCGCGCGGCCGTTCCCGCCCGGGTCCAGTGTCTGGGGCGGGAGGAGATCATCGGGATGGACGTCGACGTCCTGGTCCCCGCCGCTGTCTCGTACGCCATCACCGCGGACAACTGCGCGTCCGTCACGGCGCCGATCGTGGTGGAGGCCGCCAACGCCGCCACCACCATCGACGCCGAACTCGACCTGACGGCGCGCGGGATCGCGGTGCTCCCGGACTTCGTGGCCAACGCAGGTGCGGTGGCCTGGGCCTGGTGGCTGATCCTCGGAGAGGTCGACGACCAGCCCGGGACCTCGTTCCTGCGGCTGAGCCGGGAGATGACGGCCAAGGTGTCGGACCTGCTCACCCGGTGGACCCCCGCGGACGGCCCGGTCCGCTGGACGGCCGACGTCTCGCACCTGGTGCGCGAGGTCCCGCCGGTCGTCGTGCCCTGACCGGGGTGCGCTCGGTCCCCGGGCCGGGAAGGCGCCTCAGGCGCGCGCAACAACTGCAGCCGCACACGAGATTTCGTGTGCGGCTGCAGTCTTAGCGCGCGTGTGGGGAGGGTCGAGCGGCGGCGCCCGATCAGGCCCTGGTCAGGCCCCGGCCGCGGCGTCGGCGTCGGCCTCCACCCGCTCCTCGGCTGCCCTGTCCTCCGCAGCCCTGTTCCCCTTGCCGATCGCGGTGTGCAGACGCGCGCGGCGGGGTGAGTCGTCGGTGCCCAGCAGGAGGTCGATGGTCAGCCCCAGCCTGCTGTTGACGTCTGCGGCGGACGACCTCCTGGTGAGCCACGAGACGAGGTTCGACATCCACACGTCGGAGACCACGCGCGCGATCGAGAGCTGGACCTCGTCCGGCTCACCCTGGGCCATGGCGCGGGCGATGATCCGGTCCATGTAGAAGCCCACCTCCTCGACCTCGTTGGCCACCGAGGCGTCGGCGAACATGAACGCCCGGGTCATGGCCTCGGTGAGGTTGGGATCGCGCTGCATGGATTTGGTGATCATGTCCACCACGACCTTCATGCGCTCCTGGGCGGTGTCGCCGGGCGGTGCCGACCGTTCCGTGCGCTGGTCCAGCCGGCGGAACTCGCGGGCCAGTGCCGAGACCAGAAGGTGGACCTTGGAGGGGAAGTAGCGGTAGAGCGTGCCCACGGCGACCTCGGCCTTCTCGGCCACGGCCCGCATCTGGACCGCCTCGTACCCACCCTTGGCCGCGAGGGCCAGCGTGGCGTCGAGGATGCGACGACGACGCTCCCGCTGCGACGAGGTGCTGGGCTCGTCTGCGCGGGTGGCGGGATCGGACGCGGCTGGACCGGAACCGGTCTCGGTCGAGCTCTTGGTCATGAGGCGAGCCTCCTGGGCTGGCGACGGCCGATCGGGGGCCGGGTGCGGTCATCACGTCCTGCTGGTGCATTCTAGGACACGGTTGTTAGAACACGTTCTATTATGGGGGAGAGCGCCGGTCCCGGGACCCGCGCCGGTTCGAACCCCGTCGCGACGAGGAGCCACCGTGAGTATCGCCACCACCCCGGATCAGATCGAGATCCAGAACTCGATCAGGTCCTGGGCCAAGTCCGTCGATCCCGTGGACACAGTACGCGCACAGGAGACCGACCCGGACGCCTGGAAGGCACATTGGGCCCAGTTGGCCGAACTGGGGATCTTCGGCGTGGCCGTCGCGGAGGAGCACGGCGGGGCCGGGGCCGAGATCCTCGACCTGGCCTGCATGCTCGAGGAGGCCACCGCCCGGATGGCCCCAGGCCCGGTCCTGTCGACCACCGTCGCGGGCGTGCTGGTCTCCCGCGCCGGGGGCGAAGTGGCCTCCGCCCTGGGCGAGACCATCGCCGAGGGCGGGCTGCCGGTGGGCGTCTGCCTGGGCCACGGGGTGGCGACCCTCAAGGGGTCCACCACTGAGGGTCCGACCACTGAGGACACCACCACCGGGGGCTCGACCACCGAGGGTTCGACCACCGTGAGCGGCGACCCGGGTGTCGCCTACGGCGGGACCACGGGCGGCGGCATCCTTCTGGCGGTCGAGATCGGCGGACAGACCCGGTGGGCGCTGCTCGACGGGGACACCGCGGGACTCAGAGTGACCGCCGCGACCCCCTACGACCTGTCGGCCTCCATCGGCCACGTGACGCTTGAGGACGTGCGGATACCGGACGACCGCATCCTCGACGGCATCACCACGGACCATGTCCACCAGCTCTTCGTGACCCTCGCCGCCGCGGAGGCCGCCGGGGTCGCCGACTACGCGCTTACCACCGCGGTGGAGTACGCCAAGATCCGCGAGCAGTTCGGCCGGACCATCGGGTCGTTCCAGTCCATCAAGCACCTGGCGGCCGACATGCTCTGCCGCACCGAGCAGATCCGTGCCGCGGCATGGGACGCCGCCGCGGCCGCCGAGGACCTGCTCGCCAAGGACTCCGAGCTGCCCGTCGCGGCCGCGGTCGCCGGGGCGCTGGCCTTCGACAACGCCGTTCGCAACGCGCAGGACTGCATCCAGATCCTCGGCGGGATCGGCTTCACCTTCGAGCACGACGCACACTTCTACATGCGACGGGCGGGCGCGCTGCGCCAGGCGATCGGCGGTTCGGCCCGCTGGCGGCGCTCGCTGGCCGAGCTCACCCTGGCCGGCGCTCGGCGACACCTCGAGATCGACCTGTCCGAGGTCGAGGGTCTGGACTCCCGGCGCGAGGAGATCAGGGCCCTGGTGGCGACGGTCGCCGCGGTCTCCGGTGACGAGCGCAAGCGAGCCCTGGCGGACACCGGCCTGTTCATGCCGCACCTTCCCGAGCCGTGGGGACTGGGCGCCTCGCCCGCCGAACAACTCCTGATCGACGAGGAGCTCGAGGCCGCGGGCGTGAGCCGCCACAACATCACCATCGGCGGCTGGGCCGTGCCGACCATCCTGCAGGCCGCACCCGAGCACGCCGACCGGCTGGTCCGCGGCACCATGGCCGGCGAGATCACGTGGTGTCAGCTGTTCTCCGAGCCCGGCGCCGGCTCCGATCTCGCCGCGCTGCGCGCGACCGCGGAGAAGGTCGACGGGGGGTGGCGGATCAACGGCCAGAAGGTGTGGACCTCCCTGGCGCGCGAGGCCGACTGGGCCATGTGCCTGGCCCGCACGGATCCCGACGCCCCCAAGCACAAGGGCATCACCTACTTCCTCGTGGACATGAAGTCCGAGGGCATCCGGACCAGGCCGCTGCGCGAGATCACCGGTGAGGCGCTGTTCAACGAGGTCTACCTAGAGGACCTGTTCGTCCCCGACGAGTTCCAGGTCGGACAGGTCAACGACGGCTGGAAGATCGCGCGCACGACCCTGGCCAACGAGCGTGTGGCGATGGGCGGCGGCTCCTCGCTCGGCGAGGCCGCCGAGGAGATCATCGGGCTCATCCGCGCGGCGGGGGCCCAGGAAGACGCCCTGGTCCTGGACGAGCTCGGCAGGCACGTCGCCGACGGGGTGGTGGGGAGCCTGCTCGACCTGCGCACCGCCCTGCGGACCCTTTCCGGCTCCGGCCCGGGCGCCGAGTCCTCCGTCCGCAAGATCGTGGGCGTGCGCCACCGCCAGGACATCGCCGAGTTCGGGCTCGAGCTCACCGGTACCGGCGGCGTCGAGTTCACCGAGCAGGGGCGCAAGTTCCTCATGGTCCGCTGCCTGTCGATCGCCGGCGGCACGGAACAGGTGCTGCTCAACGTGGTCGGGGAACGCATCCTCGGCCTGCCCAGGGATTGACCGAACCCGTGCCTGAACCCCTCTCGACTAAGGACTGATCTGACGTGGACTTCACCCGTACCGAGACCCAGGCCGCCGTCGCCGAGGCCGTGGCCGGCGCACTCACCACCGCCGCCCCGGCCGACGAGCTGCTCACCGCCCTGCCCAGCCGAGGTGTCGCCGACGCCGGGTACGACGAGCGGCTGTGGTCCGCGTTCGCCGGGTCGGGCCTGCTCTCGCTGGGCCTGCCCGCCGCGCTCGGAGGCGACGACCTCTCGGTGGCCGACATCGCCGTGGTCCTCGAGGAGGTCGGCCGGTCCGGAGTGGTGATCCCCGCGCTCGAGACCCTCGGCTTCGGCGTCCTGCCGATCGTCGCCCTGGGCACCGCGGACCAGCAGAAGGCGCTCCTTGAGGGGATCGAGGACGGCCGGATCCTCACCGCCGCCCTCGCCGAGCCCGGGAGCCCGCTGCCGCTCGAGCCCACCGTGCGCCTTGACGGCGGGACGATCTCCGGCACCGCCACCGCGGTCCGCTACGCCGCCCAGGCCCGATCGGTCCTGGTGCCGGTGTCCACGGCCGAGGGTGCCCCCGTCCTCGTCGTCGTCGCCCCCGACGCCCCCGGGGTCACCCTGACCCCGACCCTCGGGTCGCTCGGTGTGCCGGAGTACGCGATGCGGTTCGACGCGACGCCGGTCGACGACGACGAGGTGCTCCGCGGCGCTGGGGACGGATCGGTTCTCGAGGAGTTCCGACGGCTCGTCCTGGCGGCCTGCATCGCCCACGGCGACGGCCTGGTCTCCGGTGCGTTGGACATGACCGCCGACTACCTCAAGAACCGGGTGCAGTTCGGCAAACCCCTCGGCTCGTTCCAGGCGGTCCAGCAGGAGCTGGCCGACGTCTACATCATCTCGCGCACGCTGCACGTCATCGCCCAGTCGGTGACCTGGCGGGTCTCGGAGGGGCTCACCGGCCCGGCCGACCGCTACGCCACCGACCCGACGATCGGCGCCTACTGGCTGGCCACCGAGGGGCCGCGGGCGGTGCAGATCCTGCACCACCTGCACGGCGGGGTCGGGGTGGACATCACGTACCCCATGTTCCGGTACTCATCGGCCGTCAAGGATCTGGCCCGCTTCGTCGGCGGCGCGCAGTCCCACCTGGACGACCTCGCGTCGGCGGTGGCGTCCGATCCCGTCGAGCACGTGGCGCCCGCCCCCGCCGACGCCGGCGCCGGTGCGGCTCCGGAGGGCACCTTCATCGACCTCACTCCAGACCAGCGGGCACTGCAGGCCGAACTCCGCGAGTACTTCTCCACGCTCATCTCGCCCGAGGAGGCCGCGGACATCGCCACCACCCGCCACGGCGACACCTACGCGACGATCATCGAGCGGATGGGCCGGGACGGGTGGCTGGGCGTGGGGTGGCCCACCGAGTTCGGCGGTAAGGGTTTCGGCCACATCGAGCAGTTGCTCTTCACCAACGAGGCCACCCGCGCCGACGTCCCGCTACCCTCGGTCACCCTGCAGACCGTGGGCCCGACCCTCCAGAAGTACGGCTCCGAGGCGCAGAAGGAGAAGTTCCTCCCCGGCATTCTCGACGGCTCGATCCACTTCGCCATCGGCTACTCCGAGCCCGACGCCGGCACCGACCTCGCCGCGCTGCGGACCACCGCCAGGCGCGACGAGGCGACCGGCGACTGGATCATCAACGGGCAGAAGATGTGGACCACCGGTGGCCACCACGCCGACTACATCTGGTTGGCCGCCCGCACCGGGGCCCCGGACTCGCGGCACCGCGGGCTGACCATCTTCATCGTCGACACCACCGACCCCGGGTTCTCGTACACCCCGATCATCACCTGCGACGGCGCCCACCACGTCAACGCCACCTACTACTCGGACGTGCGCGTCCCGGCGGACATGGTGGTGGGCGAGGTCGACGGCGGGTGGAAGATGCTCACCACCCAGCTCAACCACGAGCGCGTGATGCTGGCCCCGTCCGGCCGGCCGGGCGGGTACTACGACGAACTGGTCGGCTGGGCCCGCGGCACCGGGGCAGACGGGGTCCGGCACCTGGACAGGCGGGAGGTCCGGCGCGGGCTCGCCGAGATCTTCGCGTTCGTCCGACTCAACGAACTGCTCAACTGGCAGGTCTCCTCCGCCGGGGAGAACCCGTCGATGGGTGACTCGGCCGCGTCCAAGGTGTTCTCCACCGAGAGGATCCAACACGTCGGTCGGATCATCGAAGAACTACTGGGCCGCTTCGGTGACCCCACCGATCCCGACACCGCGAAACTGCAGCGGTGGTTCGACATGATGAACAAGCGCAACGTCGTGATCACCTTCGGGGGAGGCGTCAACGAGGTCATGCGCGAACTGACCTGCATGGGCGGTCTCGGCATGCCCCGCACCGCCCGCTGACCCGACCCTCTGTCAGCCCGCCCACGAACGAACGAGAAGGCACTCATGAGTGACGAGCAGGCCGCCCGCATCCTGGCCGCCGCCGAGGAGGTTCGAGCCTCCGGCGGCAGTGCGCGCCGCGCGGGCCGCGATCCCATCAACACGCCGATGATCCGCAACTGGACCGAGGCGATCGGGGACGTCAACCCGATCTACACCGACGAGGCCGCGGCCGGTGCGGCCGGTCACGGAGGCCTCGTGGCCCCGCCCGCGATGGCGCAGGTGTGGACCATGCGCGGTCTGGGGAAGGCTCGGGAGGCCGACGACCCGCTGGGGCGCATGACCGACATCCTCGACGCAGAGGGCTTCACCTCCGTGGTGGCCACCAACTGCGACTCGACCTACCACCGGTACACCCGCCCGGGCGAGGAGGTCACCATCTCCTCGGTGCTCACCGACGTCGTGGGACCCAAGACCACGGGCCTGGGGGAGGGCTGGTTCTTCACCACCCGCAACTACTGGCGGGTCGGCGACGAGGTCGTGGCGGAGATGGATTTCCGGATCCTCAAGTTCCGCCCCGCCGCCCGCGCCACCGAGCCCGCCGCCGAGCCCGCTGTGGCGCCCGCCGGGATCGTTTCGAGCTCCGGTTCCCCCACTGACGACCTGGTGGTGGGCAAGGTGATGCGCCCGTCGGTCTCGCACGACACCCGCTTCTTCTGGGACGGGGTCCGAGCCCACGAGCTGCGCATCCAGACGCGCGAGGACGGCTCGCTGCAGCACCCGCCCGTCCCGGCGCTGTGGAAGGACAGGTCCGAGCAGACCGACTACGTCGTGGCCTCCGGCCGCGGCACCGTCTTCAGCTTCGTCACCCACCACGCCCCGCGCGTCCCGGGACGCACCCGGTTCCCGTTCGTCATCGCCCTCGTGGAACTGGAGGAGGGCGTGCGGATGCTCGGTGAGCTGCGCGACGTCGACCCGGCCGAGGTGTCGATCGGCATGCCGGTCGAGGTCGAGTTCCTCGACATGCCCGGCGACCCCGGTGAGGACGCCGCGTTCGGCACCGAGCCGTGGACCCTCTACGCCTGGCGCCCGGCCACCGACCGCGCGACCACCGACCGTGCCACCACCGATCAGGAGGAGTCGAAGTGAGCGATCGAGTCATCTGCCCGGCCGAGCCGCCCGCGGTGGCGGTGGGGGACCGTCTGCCCGAATTGACCATCGAGGGGACCCCGACGTTCATCGTGGCGTCCGCCTTGGCGACCCGGGATTTCCAGGACGTGCACCACGACCGCGACCTGGCCCATGCCAAGGGCTCGAAGGACATCTTCGTCAACATCCTCACGGACACCGGTCTGGTGCAGCGGTTCGTCACCGACTGGGCGGGACAGCGCGCCCGGATCACGTCGATCAGGCTGCGCCTCGGAGTGCCCTGGTACGCGTACGACACGCTCACCCTGGCCGGTGAGGTCACCGGGGTCGACGACGACGGGCTGGTCACGCTCACGATCGTCGGCACGGACTCGTTGGGCGCGCACGTCACCTCGACGGCGACCCTCTACATGAACGGAGACCCGCAGTGAGCACCCTTGCGGCCGGATCACTCGCCAACCGGGCCGCGATCGTCGGCATCGGTGCCACCGACTTCTCCAAGGACTCGGGCCGCTCCGAACTGCGCCTGGCCGCCGAGGCCGTGCACGCTGCCGTCGCCGACGCGGGCCTGCAGCCGTCAGACGTCGACGGCCTGGTGTCCTTCACGATGGACACCAACACGGAGATCGCGGTGGCGCGGGCCGCCGGCATCGGCAGCTTGAACTTCTTCTCCCGGATCCACTACGGCGGCGGCGCGGCGTGCGCCACCGTGCAGCAGGCCGCGATGGCCGTGGCGTCCGGGGTGGCCGAGGTGGTGGTCTGCTACCGGGCGTTCAACGAGCGATCGGGGATGCGGTTCGGCCAGGTCAACTCGGCCCTGGTGCAGCAGGTCAACTCGTCCGGGACGGACAACGCCTTCTCCTACCCGCACGGGCTGTCGACCCCGGCCGGGTTCGTGGCGATGGTCGCCCGGCGGTACATGCACGAGTACGGAGCCACGAGCGAGGATTTCGGCCGGGTCGCGGTGGTGGACCGCACCCATGCGGCCGTCAACCCGAACGCGTTCTTCTACGACAAGCCGATCACGCTCGCGGATCACCAGAGCTCGCGCTACATCGCCGAGCCACTGCACCTGCTGGACTGCTGCCAGGAGTCCGACGGCGGTCAGGCGATCGTCGTGACCACCCCCGAGCGCGCCCGGGACCTGCCGCACCGTCCGGTGTCGATCGCGGCGGCAGCCTCGGGTTCGGGGCCTGACCAGTTCATCATGACCTCGTACTACCGCCCGGAGCTCGCGGGACTGCCGGAGATGGGGATCGTCGGCGACCAGCTGTGGGCGCAGTCCGGGCTGCGGCCGCAGGACATGGACATGGCGGTGCTGTACGACCACTTCACGCCGTACGTCCTCATGCAGCTCGAGGAGCTCGGCTTCTGCGGCCGAGGAGAGGCCAAGGACTTCGTCCGTGAACCGGGCGCGCTCGAGGTGGGCGGGCGGTTGCCGCTCAACACCCACGGCGGGCAGCTCGGCGAGGCCTACATCCACGGCATGAACGGCATCGCGGAGGGCGTGCGTCAGCTGCGGGGCGACTCGGTGAACCAGGTGCCGGGTGCGGAGAAGCTGGTCGTCACCGCGGGCACCGGGGTGCCGACGTCGGGCCTGGTGCTCACGGTCTGACCGCCGGTCTGACCCCGTGGCTCAGCTGCGCAGGCACCCGCGGACGAACGACCCGATGTCGCGCACCGCGAGCTTGGCCTCGGGGACCAGGGGGTGGAACACCTGGAACACGTGGAACTGGTGGGGCCAGAGTTGGAATTCGTGCCGGACCCCGTGTTCGGCGAACCGCTCGGCGAGCTTCTCGATCCCCCCGCAGAAGATCTCCTCGCCCCCGCACTGGATGAGGAACGGCGGCCAGTCCGGGGACGGGACGTGGTTGATCGGCGAGATGGCGGGGTCGTCCGGGTCCACCCCCGGGGCGTACTGGCGTCGGCACAGCTCGGCCAGGCCGAGGGCGAGGAACGGGTCCTTGCGGGTGCGGTCGCGGGCGGTCATGTCCGTGAAGTCCAGATCCACCCACGGCGAGAGCAGGACGACCCCCGCCGGCATCGCGGCCTGCTTCGCGCCGAGGGCGGCCACGAGTTGGAGGGCGAGGTTGCCGCCGGCGGAGTCCCCGGCCACCACGATGTCCTGCGCCCGGAAGCCCATACTCAGCAGCCACTCCCAGCCCGCGAGGGTGTCCTCGGTGGCCGCGGGGTGCGGGTGCTCGGGCGCGAGCCGGTAGTCGGGCAGGAAGACCGGCACGCCGGTCTCGCTGGCCATCCGCGAGGCGAGGGCCTTGTGCGACCAGGGGGATCCGAAGGTGAAGCCACCGCCGTGGATGTGGAAGATCACCTTGTCCGAGTGGAAGAACCGCTTGCGACCCACCCACAACCCGGGCACGGGACCGTCCGAGGACCAGTCGTTGGTCGTCTCGAGGGCGGCCGCCCGGCCGGCTCCGGAGGTCAGCGCACGAAGACGCCCGAGGGACACGTCGGTCGCCGGCATCTTGTCCAGGGCGGGGCGAACGAACATCCTCAGGCCGCCGGCGAGCCCGCGGGACCGGAGGGTCCCCTGCTCGCCGGGGCCCGTCAGCGTCGGCGTCCGGCCCGACGGTCGGTCCGCCTCGGGGGCGGCAGATCGGCGACCGTCCACCGGGACGGACCCCGTCCTCGTGGCGTGGGGCAGCATCAGGCCCCCGTCATAGGGCGCGCCGCTCTGTGGGGACCGCCGTGAACTCATGTCCAAAATGTAGGCGCTCACGGGCGCGGGGTCACGGAGAATCGCATTCGCGGGGGGAAGTATAGCTAGAACCCGTTCTATTTATTGGGGGTTTGACCTGATCAGGGTGCCGTCTGGACATGAGAACAAGTTCAGGTCACAATGTGAGGACAGCCACATTTTGACTGACCTCGCGAAGGATTCCGCCATGACCGAAGCTGCTGACCACTCGACCGATCCGCTCGCCGGCACCAATCCGGAGATGAACCAGGCCGCGGTGTTCGAGGCCGTCGTCGACACGATCCCGGACAACCCGTTGCTGACCATGGACGGTGTCGAGTACTCCTATCGCCAGATCGACGAACTCGCCAACCGGATGGGCCACCTGCTCCTCGCGCACGGCGCGGAGCCGCGCAGCCACGTCGCCCTCTACATGAAGAACAGCACCGCCCACATGGCGGCCATCCTCGGGTGCATGAAGACCCGGGTGGCCGGGATCAACGTCAACTTCAGGTACACCCCGCCGGAGCTGGTCTACCTCTTCAACGACTCCAGGTCGATCGCCGTGCTGGTCGATGCCGAGTTCGCCGAGACCATGGCCGCCGCGATCCCGGACCTCGAGACCGTCCGCACGGTGATCGTGTTCGGCGGCGTCCCGGAGGTCCTGGCCTCGGCGTGCGCCGCCAAGGGCCTCACCGTTGTCGACGGGGACACCGAATGGCCGGCGCAGTCGGCGGAGCGTGACTTCGAGCCCGTCCGTGGCGACGACCACTGGATCGTCTACACCGGCGGCACGACCGGCTTCCCCAAGGGCGTGCAGTGGCACATGTCGGACTACTTCTACGCGTGCCTGTCGGGCGGCAACCCCTACGGCGACAAGCGGCACAGCCCCGCCGAGGTGGCCGAGAACATCTCGCCCGACGGCGGGTTGAAGGTGGTCATCTCCGCGCCGCTCATGCACGGGGCGGGCCTGTTCACGCTGCTGACCTTCGTCAACCTCGGCGGCCACCTCATCATGTTCCGGGAGTTCGACGCCGCGGAGATCATCCGGGCCACGGCGGAACACAAGGCCCACATCCTCATGTTCGTCGGTGACGGCATGGCGGTGCCGCTGACGGACGAGCTGGTCAAGGCCACCGAGACCATGGACTTCAGCACGCTGTTCATGATGGCCTCCGGCGGCGGTATCTGGTCCAAGTCCAGTCGCGATCGGGTGCTCGAGGTGCTGCCCAACATCATCATCCGCGACAACTTCGGCGCCTCCGAGGCCGGTAACGACGGCGAGCTGGGGATGAACGAGTCCGGCGAGATGACCATCCCGGCCAGCCCGAAGCTCGGCGTGGTCGACGAGGACTTCCGACCCATCGAGCCGGGCTCGGACGAGGTCGGCTACATCGTCCGCCGCGGGCACCTGCCCCTCGGCTACTGGAACGACCCGGAGAAGACCGCCAGGACCTTCCCCGTGGTCGACGGCCGCCGCGTCTCGATCCTGGGGGACATGGGTCAGATCCGGGAGGACGGCACGATCGTGTTCCTCGGCCGCGGGTCGGGATGCATCAACACCGGCGGGGAGAAGGTCTTCCCGGAGGAGGTCGAGCAGGCGATCAAGGCCCACCCGGCCGTGCACGACGCGCTGGTCGCCGGGGCGCCGGACCCGCGCTACGGGCAGAAGGTCGCCGCGGTGGTCTCGTTCCGCGAGGGGCAGTCGGTCGAGCAGGACGATCTGTCGGAGTTCCTGCGGCAGTCCCTGGCGAACTACAAGGTCCCCAAGGTGATCGTCGACGTGCCCGAGATCCGCCGCTCGCCCGCGGGCAAGGCCGACTACAAGTGGGCCAAGGACCAGCTCCCCGTGAGCTGACGCACGACGCTAGTCCGTCGCGAGGATTCGCTCGACCGCGCCCAGCGGGACCCCCATCCAGCTGGGCCGGTTGCGCGACTCGTACACCACCTCGTAGACGGCCTTGTCCAAGGTGTACGCCCTCAGGAGCGCGCCGGTCTCGCGCGGGTCGGAGTCGCTGACCTCAGCGTACCCGGCGCAGAAGGCGTCGACGTTGCGGTCCCGCCACTCCCGGGCCCGGAACCGCAACTGCCGGTCGTCGACCCCCACCAGCGTGTGCTGGGCGGCGTAGTCGAGACTGCGCAGGATCCCGGCCACGTCGCGGGCGGGGGAGTCCGGCACACGGCGCTCGGCCAGCGGGGCGGACGGTTCCCCCTCGAAGTCGATGATGATCCACCGGTCCGGGGCCCGGAGGGCCTGGCCCAGGTGCAGGTCGCCGTGGACGCGGTGGACCGGCACCGGCCCGGACCCGGCGACCTCGTCGAAGACCGCCCGCGCGGCGTCGGCGAACCCGTCGAGCGCGGGCACCTCGGCCACCGCGTCGTCGAGCCGCGCCCGCATGCCCGCCACGATCTCGGAGCCGTCCCGGGTGGTGGTGCCCGTCGCGGCCGCGAGGTCGTCGTGGACCTGCGCCACGGCCGCCCCGAGCCTTCTGGACTCGTCGGCGAAGTCGGTCCCGACCTCGTCCGCCAGCAGGTCGGCCTCCGCGAACAGGTCGCGCACGCTCGCCGTGGCCATCGCCCACCCGTCGGCGGCGCCGGCGAGGAACTCCTGGGCCATGGCCAGCGTGGTGGCCCCGTCGGCCCCGTCGGCCCCGTCTGCCATGTCGTCCTCGAGTTCCACCCAGCCCCGCAGCGACGCGACGGCCGGGCACTCCCGACCGGCCAACGCGGCGTGGAGCTCCACATCGGGGTTCAGCCCCGGTTGGACCAGGCGGAACACCTTGACCATGAGGTCGTCGCCGAAGACCAGGGACGAGTTGGACTGCTCTCCCTCGAGCAGCCTGCCGCGGGCGGGTTCAGGGGCCGGGGCGCCCTCCACCAGGCGGAAGCGCAGACCCCCCACGTGGTCCTGCGCGGCGAGGTGGGTCACGAGCGACTCGGTCCCGCGCGGGTCGCGCAGTCCGTCGTAGACCACCGGTGAGGCGCCCTCCGGGGTCAGCGGGAGCGCCCGGCGGTCGTCGGGCAGGGACTCCGCGGTGGCCAGCGGGACCTGGTAACGCTGCGGCCGACCGTCCACCTCCACGTCCACCAGCAGGTGCTCCACCAGGACGTCCTCGTGGTCCAGGAGGATCACGCGCCGGGCGATCCGCACCGCGGACAGCCGCCGGCCCTTGCCCGCGAACCACCGCTGTCCGGGAAGCCACTCGGTCAGCAGTGTGACCATGGTGTCGTCGTCGACCGGGGGGATGCTCATGGGAGTGCCTCTCATGCCGGTGTCTCGGTGGGACTGCGCAGCTCCAGCCAGTAGAAGCCGTACCCGGGGAGGGTGAGCTGGTACGGGTCGGCGTCGATCTCGGGAAACGGGACCCCGCCGGTGAGCTCGGTGGGTCGGCGGCCGGCGAACCCCGAGAGGTCGAGTCGCACGGCCTGCGGGAACCTCGAGAGGTTGTTGACACACAGGATCACGTCCGCCTGCGGGTCCTCGTCGGGGGACCCCATCGTCCGGAGGTAGGCCAGGATGCTGGGGTTGGACCCGCCCAGGTCGACGAACTCGCCGCGCCCGAACGCGGGGTGGCTCTTGCGCACGTGGATCATGCGACGCGTCCAGTGCAGCAGGCTCGCGGTGGAGTTGAGCTGCGCCTCGACGTTGACGCCCTGGTACCCGTACTGCGGGTCCATGATCACCGGCAGATAGAGCCGGCCCGGGTCGCAGCGGGAGAAGCCGGCGTTGCGGTCGGGGCTCCACTGCATGGGTGTGCGGACGGCGTCGCGGTCGCCGAGCCAGATGTTGTCTCCCATGCCGATCTCGTCGCCGTAGTAGAGCACCGGCGACCCGGGCAGGCTGAGCAGCAGTGCCGAGAACAGTTCCAACTGGTTGTGGTCGCCGTCGAGGAGCGGGGCCAGGCGCCGCCGGATGCCGATGTTGGCCTTCATCCGCGGGTCCTTGGCGTACTCGGCGTACATGTAGTCGCGTTCCTCGTCCGTGACCATCTCGAGTGTCAGCTCGTCGTGGTTGCGCAGGAAGATGCCCCACTGCGCGGAGGAGGGGATGTCGGGGGTGTGCGCGAGGATCTCCGTGACCGGGAACCGGGACTGGCGCCGCACCGCCATGAAGATCCGGGGCATCAGAGGGAAGTGGAAGGCCATGTGGCACTCGTCGCCCACCTCGGGCTCGCCGAAGTACTCCACCACGTCCTCGGGCCACTGGTTGGCCTCGGCCAGCAGCACCCGCCCGGGGTACTCCTCGTCCACGACCGCCCGGCACTTGCGGAGGAACTCGTGGGTCTCCGGCAGGTTCTCGCAGTTCGTGCCGTCGCGCTCGAAGAGGTACGGCACGGCGTCCAGGCGGAACCCGTCGATCCCCAGGTCCAGCCAGAACCGCAGGACGTCGATCATCGCGTCCTGGACCTCGGGGTTGTCGTAGTTGAGGTCAGGCTGGTGGGAGAAGAAGCGGTGCCAGTAGAACTGCCCCCGCACCGGGTCGTAGGTCCAGTTGGACGTCTCGGTGTCGACGAAGATGATGCGGGCGTCCGGGTACCGGGTGTCGTCGTCGGACCATACGTAGAAGTCCCCGTACGGCCCGGTGGGGTCGGAGCGCGACTCGGTGAACCAGGCATGGGTGTCGGAGGTGTGGTTCATCACCAGGTCGGTGATCACCCGGATGCCCCGCTGATGCGCCTGGTCGAGGAATTCGACGAAGTCCTCGACGGTGCCGAACTCGGGCAACACGGCGCGGAAGTCCCGGATGTCGTACCCGCCGTCGCGAAGCGGCGAGTCGTAGAACGGCGGCAGCCACAGGCAGTCCACCCCGAGCCACTCCAGGTAGTCGAGCTTCTCCGTGAGCCCGCGCAGGTCCCCGGTGCCGTTGCCGTCCGAGTCGTTGAACGCCCGCACCAGCACTTCGTAGAAGACCGCGGACTTGTACCAGTCACGATCGATCTCGAGCTCGGCCGCGTGCCGGTAGCTGTCGGCACTGGGCTCGACCACGTGCCCGTCGTCGGTGAGCTCGGGCTCCGCGTGCCGGGGATCGGGGTGGCGGGGATCGGCCTGGTGTTGGTCGGGCTTGTGGCGCGACATCGGAGACATGGGGGCGAGCCTACGGCCCAGTACGATCCGTTGCATGTGGAAAATCGGCCCGGCGGAGCGTATCCGCGGCCTGAGGGGCGTGGATCCCGCGCGGTCGTACCGCGGGCGGCACGGCCGCCGGGCGCGCGCGCTGGCGGCGTTGCTGGACGGCGACGACGACGAGGTGGTCGTCCGCCCCTGGGAGGTGCGACTGCCCCGGACGGTCATCCTCGCCGCGGCCCGGAGCAGGGGGCTGGAGCCGGTCGGCGCCCCGGGGGAGCTCGCGCGACGCGGACCGTGGCTGGATCCGATGCGCTTCGTCAGGTCGGACGGCGCCCGCTCGGCGGACCGGCGATGAGCATCGGATGGCTGCTGGTGCTGGTGGCGCTGCTGCCGATCGCCGCGTGGCTGGTGGCCCTCGCGGCGGTGGCCGGCCGCCGGGCGCTGCGACGCCGAGGGGATGACCAGACGCGGCGCCTGCGACTGGCGCGGATGCTGGGGTCCGCCGACCTCGTCGTCGTCCCCACCTCGGACGTCGATCTGCCGGAGTCCACCGTCCTGGCGGTCGCCACCGAGGCGGGGATGCGGTTTCTGGGGTACGAGCGCACCGACTCCCCGCTGCGTCGACGCGTCGGGGTGTTCGTGCGGGCCGGGGGAGAGGTCGATGCCGTGATCCGGGGCGACGCCGCGATCCTGGGCGACGCCGCGATCCGGGGCGACACCGGGCCGACCCGCGGCCGGGGCGCCCCGACCCCCCGGTAGCGTTGCCCCCATGCGCATCGGAATGGCTCTCAACTACAGCGGCGGGTTCGCCGAGACGGCCGCGGAGGCCGCCGACCTCGAGCGGGCGGGGCTGGACATCGCGTTCGTCCCCGAGGCCTACTCGTTCGACGCGGTGAGCCAGCTCGGCTACCTCGCGGCCAAGACCTCCACCATGGAACTGGCCTCGGGCATCCTGCAGATCTACACCCGTACGCCCACCCTGACCGCCATGACCGCCGCCGGCCTGGACTTCGTCTCCGACGGCCGCTTCACCCTGGGCCTCGGCGCCTCGGGCCCGCAGGTCGTCGAGGGCTTCCACGGCGTGCGCTACGACGCCCCGCTCGCCCGGACGCGCGAGGTCATCGAGATCTGCCGCAAGGTGTGGCGCCGGGAGAAGGTCGTGCACGACGGGGCCAAGTACCAGATCCCGCTGCCCGCCGACCAGGGCACGGGCCTGGGCAAGCCGCTCAAGCTCATCAACCACCCGGTGCGCTCGACCATCCCGATCGTGCTGGCGGCGCTCGGACCGAAGAACGTGGAGCTGGCCGCCGAGATCGCCGACGGGTGGCAGCCGATCTTCTTCCACCCCGAGAAGGCGCACGTGGCGTGGGGCGACCCGCTGGCCAAGGGACGCGCGAAGCGCGATCCCTCGCTCGGTGAGCTCGAGGTCTACGCCGGACCCCCGCTGGCGATCTGCGAGGAGAGCGAGGTCGCGGGCTACCTGGACTTCGTCCGTCCGCACCTGGCCCTCTACATCGGTGGCATGGGCGCCCGCGGCAAGAACTTCTACAACGAGCTCGCCTGCCGCTACGGTTACGAGGCCGAGGCCGCCCGCATCCAGGACCTGTACCTGGACGGTAAGAAGGACGAGGCCGCGGCAGCGGTGCCCGACGAGCTGGTCCGGTCGGTCTCGCTGATCGGCCCCCAGTCGTACGTGGCCGAGCGGGTCGAGGCGTTCCGTGAGGCCGGGGCCACCACCCTCACGGTCGTCCCGATGGCGATGGACGCCCCCGGCCGGATCCGGTTGGTGGAGCGGTTCCGCGACCTCTGCTGACCGGTTCGTGGTCAGGCGAGGTCGACCACCACGTTCTTGAGCACGGGGGCGTCGTCGCGATCGGCCACCGTGGCCGCCACGAGTAGGCGCGAGGCGTCCTCCCATACCCGGACCCGCATGGTCTCGCCCGGGAAGAAGATGCCGCCGAACGTCACGCCGTAGCCGCTGACCCGCTCGACGTCCCCGTCCAGGACGTGGTCCACGACAGCCCGCAGCACCATTCCGTACGAGCACAGGCCGTGAAGGATCGGCCTCGGGAACCCGGCCGCCTCGGCGAACGCCGGATCCGAGTGCAGCGGGTTGCGGTCCCCGCAGAGGCGGTAGAGCAGCGCCTGCTGGGGCAGGCTCGCGACCTCGATGGTGTGGTCGGCCTCCCGCTCGGGGTACTCGACCTTCTCCGAGGTCCCGCGCTCGCCGCCGAATCCCCCCTCGCCGCGCGCGAAGATCCCGGACCGCGAGGTCCACAGCTTCTCACCCTCGGTGGAGACGGTCTCGGATTCCTGGATGATCACGGCCGCCGAACCCTTGTCCTGGATTTCGGCGATCCTGGTCGTGGTGACGGCGGTGCCGGCAGCGGGGATGGGCCGGTGCAGGCTGACCGACTGGCTTCCGTGGACGACCTTCGCCAGGTCGATCTCCACCCCGGGGAAGGACACCCTGGGCGCCTCGGTGACGTTCATCGTGGCCGCGACGGTGGCGAACGACGGCAGCACCTTCGGGTTCGAGTCCTCCACGTACCGCAGCCCGGCCGTGTCCATCGGGTCCCCGGCAGCACCGACTCCGAGCGCGTACAGCGCCACGTCGGAGGCGGTCCAGGAGAACTCCTGCGAGGGGAGTTCGGCCCCCAGGGCCTTCGAGAGGTCGATCGGCACAGTCAGACTCCCGTCTTGTCGATAGTGGTGGGTGCGGCGGCGGTGGATCCGGCCGTCGCGCCGGCCAGAATGTGTTCGACCGCGAGGTACCCGAAGACCATCGCGGGACCGATGGTCGCCCCGGGCCCGGCGTAGGTGTGTCCCATGACCGGCGACGACGCGTTTCCGGCCGCGTAGAGTCCCTCGATCACGGAGCCGTCCGACCGGAGCACGCGGCCGTGGACGTCGGTGGTCGCCCCGCCCTTGGTCCCGAGGTCTCCGGGCACCATCTTGACGGCGAAGAACGGGGCCTTGCGGACGGGCCCGAGACTCGGGTTGGGCTTGTTGGTGGGGTCGCCGTAGTAGTGGTCGTACCCCGAGATGCCGCGCTGGAAGTCCTCGTCGACGCCCTTCTCGGCGAAGCCGTTGAACCGCGTGGCCGTCCGTTCCAGCGCGTCGGCCGGGACCCCGATCAGGCCGGCGAGTTCGGCCAAAGTGTCCGCCTTGTGGAAGTTCTCCGTCTCGAGCCACTTCTTCGGCAGCGGTTGCTTCGCCTGCAGTCCGGCGAAGAGGTACCGGTTCTTGTATTCCTGGTCGAAGATGAGCCAGGCCGGGACGTTCTCGCCCTCGGCTCCCTCCTGGCCGGCCGGCGCCTGACCGTACTCGCCGCCGTACATCCGGTGGCCGGCCTCGACGTACGGAAGCGACTCGTTCATGAACCGCTCGCCGCGCGAGTTGACGAGGAACGAGCAGGGCAGGGACCGCTCGGCCAGCGCGAACCACGGGCCGCGGGGGAGCAGGATCGTGGGACCCCACCAGGCGTCCTCCATGAGCGCCAGCTCCGCACCCAGCTTCTCCATGTATTCGATGCCCTCACCGGTGTTGCCGGCGGCGCCCACCGTCCAGGAGGTGGGGATGGGCTGACGCTGGTACTTGTCCCGCATCTCCTGGTTGTGCTCGAACCCGCCCGAGCCGATGATCACGCCCCGACGGGCGCGGAGCGTCTGCTCCTCGCCGCCGCGGGTCACGGTGATGCCCACGACCCGCTCCTCCAGGCCACTACCCTCGGTGACCAGTCCCGTCATCGGGGTGTTGAGCCACACCGGGACGCCCGCGTCGAGGAGACCCTTGCGCATGGCGCCGATGAGGGCGCGGCCCATGCCGACCATATTGGCCCCGCGGGCCTTGGCCACCAGCATGCGCATCGTCACGCGGACGGAGCGCCGGAAGCCCTTGGTGGTGGGGCGTTGGAGCAGGTTGAGCCAGCGGTAGTCCGACTGCTTGACCACCATGTTCGCCGGGGCCTTGGCGTAGGGGGGTTCGAGCCTCGACGCCTCGGATCCCAGTTGGCGGAGGTCGAACGGCCTGGGTTCCACGGACCTGCCACCGAGTCGTCCCCCCGGGGCCTCGGGGTAGTAGTCGGAGTAGTCCACCACCCACTCCAGCTCCAGGGGTGAGTTGGCGAGCACGAAGTCGAGGACCTCGGGGCCGCGGTCGACGTACGCGTCGATCCTCTCCGGGGCCACCACATCGCCGATGATCGAGCGCAGGTAGGTGCGGGCGGCCTCCGGGGTGTCCTGCACCCCGTCCCGCCGGAGGACGGAGTTCCCCGGGATCCACACGCCGCCTCCAGAGCGTGCGGTGGAGCCACCGTAGTGCGGCGCCTTCTCCACGAGGACCACGCTGAGGCCCTTCTTCGCTGCTGTGAGGGCGGCCGTCATGCCTGCTCCACCGCTACCGACGACGACGACGTCGAACTCCTGGTCTGCCATGTAGAACACGTTATAGAACCGGGGGCTCGAGCGCCAGACGATCGAGGTAGCATCCCCGTCATGCTCACCGAGGAGACCCGCGCCACACTCGCACAGCGACTCTGGGATGCCGAGGCCGAGGTGGCGTCCATCGCGCCGCTCACCGCCGACCACCCCGAGATGACCCCCGACGACGCCTTCGAGATCCAGCTCGTCAACATCCGTCGCAAGCTCGAGGCCGGCGCGGTGGTCACCGGCCACAAGGTGGGCCTGGCGTCCAAAGCGATGCAGGAGATGATGGGCGTCGACGAACCGGACTACGGCCATCTCCTCGACACGATGGAGTATCCGGAAGGGGCTCCGGTCGAGGCCGCGCGGTTCTGCTTCCCGCGCGTCGAGGTCGAGGTGGGGTTCATCCTCGGCGCCGACATCCCGCCGGAGGGGTGCTCTCAGGAGGAGGCTGCCGCCGCCATCGAGTGGGTCGTGCCGTCGATCGAGCTGATCGACTCCCGCATCCGCGACTGGAAGATCAGCCTGCCCGACACGATCGCGGACAACGCTTCGTCGTGCGGGTACGCCGTCGGTTCGCAGCGCGTGAGGCTGGCGGATCTCGACGTCGCGGCGATCGACGCGACCCTCTACAAGAACGGTGAGTTCCTCGCCTCCGGTCGCTCCGACGCGGTGCTGGGCAACCCGCTCAACTCGGTGGGGTGGCTGGCCTCGACGGTCGCCAAGTTCGGCGTTCGCCTGCGTAAGGGCGACGTGATCCTGCCCGGCACCGCGATTCGGGCCATGGACGCCGCTCCGGGCGATTCCTTCCGTGCCGAGTTCGCGGGTCTGGGCGAGGTCACGATGGAGTTCATCTAGGAGACTGCTGAACAAGCTGTGATCCT
>NZ_NTGA01000026.1 GCF_002289575.1 Dietzia natronolimnaea | reverse complement strand
GTAACCGCACCTACCACTACTCCCGAGAGTTAAGTGCCGATAATCTACATTATGTAAAGTCGGCCAGCCGGGGCCGGGGCCGGGGACGGTGCGGAACTCTGCCACTCCCCGCACCTCGGGACCGCTGAGCGTACTCGCCGCAGCCGGACATCCACGCGCGCAGCGCCCACCTGACTCGCTCGGTGGCGACGGGCCCAGCGAGCAGCACTCACTATCCAATACCCGGCAACCGCGGCCGCGATGAGCACCAGCGCGACGTGGTGCGCCGCGCCCAGGGTCGAGCTCCACGCTCCGTGTCCGGACATCACCCGGTAGATCGCAAGCACGTATAGGGGAAGCAGCGCGGCAGGCCAGTGACGGGCGAGGTGTCCGGAGAGTCCACCCACCGCTCCTCCGGCCAGTGCGAGCACACCCCACACCGCGTATGCCGCCGGAGACTCGACCATGTAGTTTCCCGGCGCCAGAATCGGCGACCACACCAGGTACGCCGCTATCGCGCCCAGGGAAAACAGGATTGACCAGGCAACCGACTGCCACAGTCGCGTGCCACAGCGCCAGGCGACAAATGAGGCGAGCGCCAACCAGACCGCGAAGTCGTTCGCGATCCCTGCGATCGCATACAAGAACCATCTGGCACTCGACAAAGATGCTTGGCTGTACACATTGTCGGACACTGCCGAGAGGTAGCCGAGCACTACCGCCCCCGCCACCATCGGCAACGCGATGCGCAGGGCCCGTCCGGTGAAGAACGTACTCATCTGTTCCCCGCCTCAACCCGGCCGACCATGACAACTCCCCCGTTATCGCCCGATCCCCATCCGAATCCGGAACGCCGGCACACTCCGAAACACCATAAACATCCGCGGTGTCGAAGGGAGTGCCCATCCCGAAACCACGCCCACGCCGGCGCCGGCCCGTCTCAGTGACCTCGGTCGAGTGCGATTCTCTCGATGCGCGGTAGTGCGAGAGCCAGCACCGGCAGGTATCCCGCCGCCCATGCCGGAGCCCCAAAGCTCAGTACGCAACCACCCGGCACCGCGACCACCTCGTGACGCGTGGCATCCACACCCGCCACCCTCCACGACCACCGCTGCTGTTCCACGAAATCGGTGATCTCGAAGGGCAGGGACAACCCCGCCACGGTCGTAATAGTCCCCCGCGCACCTGCCGTCAGTGCGCCACCGCCGTCGACCCGTGCCTTGAAGACAGTGGGCCCCCATCGCGGCCAGCTCTCCACATCGGTGATGACCGACCAGACGGTTTCCGGGTCCACGGTCATCCGCAGTTCGGCCGTCCATATGCCGCGATGAAACCCGGCGCGGACTCTGAGCATCGAACTCAGCTCCTTGACCGACCGTAGCGGGTGCATCTCGCTCAGTTGGTCCCGTCGAGGATCAGGCGAATCGCCTCCTGAGGCGCGTCCCACTGCGGGAAGTGACCGCACCGGTCGAACCAGTGCAGGGTGGCATCGGGAAACGCGCGGGCGGCCCTGTGAGCCTGGGCCGGGAGCGTCACCAGGTCCCGACGCCCCCACCCGATGGTGACCCGTCCCGGGACCGAGCCCGCGGGGGCGCCCTGCTGCTTCGGCCCCTTCGTCAGCGCGTCCATCGCCGCGCCCGTCGCCGGCGCGTCGGCCAGCCCGGCCACATCGGGCAGGACGGTCTGCGCCGACAGAGCCCAGGGGCGCACGGAGAGTTGCGCCAGCAGGGCGGAGCGGCTCACCGGATTGCCCAGGAGTACCGGGAGCGCTCCCCGCACAGCGTTGACCAGCGCGATCGACGGCCGCAGGGTGGCGCTGAACAACGCCAGCTCGCGGTCACTCCAGAATCCGCCCGGATCCAATGCCACGGTGTCCCCACCGACGCCGCGCCGGGCCAACTCGAGCACGATGCGTCCACCCATCGACTGCCCCGCCGTGGACACCCCGTCCAGACCCAGCTCATCGATGAATCGGGCGACCGAGTCGGCCAACGCGGCAATGGTGAGCTCGCCGTCCAGCGGTGGGGACTCGCCGAATCCCGGCAGGTCCAGAGCGATCACCTCGCGACTCGCCGCCAGCTCGTCGATGACGGGCTGCCACGATCGCCACCCCGCGCCGAGTCCGTGCACGAGCAGCAACGGCCTGCCCTGTCCTCGCCGAACATGATTCAAGGTCATGGGGCAAGCCTACGGAGTGTGGGCGAGGCGGGTGTCTCGGAAGCGCAAGGGACCACCGGAGAAGAGCAAGGGGCCAGAGGTGGCAGAGGTGGCAGGCCGGCCGCGACAGATGGGACGATGAGCCCATGCGCACTCCGGATGGCATCGACCGCGACCGGGACGAGAACGGACGGGCGCGGAACGCTCGTCCCCGCGACGAACTCGGCCGGCCCTTGCCGCCCGGCAGCGTTGGAGTCGAGCGCATCCCCGAAGACCTGGATCTGCCGCCCGCCGAATCGCTGGCCTGGGCGCAGGACCTGCTCGACCGAGGTCTCGCCTTCCACGCCCACGAGGTGTTGGAGGGCGCATGGAAGAGCTCCCCCACCGCCGAGCGCGAGCTCTGGCGGGGACTCGCCCAACTCGCGGTCGGCATCACCCACATCCAGCGTGGCAACACCCGCGGCGCCCGCGCGCTTCTCGAGCGGGCAGCCGACAGCATCGGTATCCAGGACGACCCGGCGCCCCACGGAATCGACACGGCCGGAGTGGTCGCCCATGCGCACGAGCTGATGGCCGAACTCAGCCGAGGCGCAAACCTCGCCCCCAGTCGGCTGAGACCGCGTCTGAGGGCCCGCTCACGTCCCCGGTAGGGCATCCCCGCCGTCAGCTGCGGGCCGCCAGCTGGTGATCTGCGGCATACGCATCGAGGACCCCGCGGACCCCGCGGCCCCCGTAGTCCGAACCGGCAACGCGCAGGGCCACTCTCTCAGTCCGATCGCGATGATCCCCACGCCGACGACTGTCGCCGCGATCCCCATATGTTCTCTCCTGTCAGTTCACTCGGCTCGCTCGGCGTCGTCACCGCGCGCGGTGCTCGGATGCTCTCCCCTTCTCATGACGGGGAGCCTCTCGAGGGCATGAGCGGCGTGAGCCACCATGGTGCTGGCGGTGGTCAGTCCGGATCGCGTTCTCGTGGGACTCGCCGTCGCGGCCAGGTCGAGCAGATCCCGCACTCTATCGGTGATCGTCACCGGGAAGGCCGCGATGACGTTCCCGGGTGGACGCCGTGCCACCACCGGGTGTGGGCGCGTGGGTGCCGTCCGGCGCACCACCTCCCAGGCCAACCCGAGCGCCCTCAGCCGGGAGGGCGGTAGCGCCGCCTGCAGTCGGGGCAGGAGGACGTGCTCCTCGTCGCGCACGTCCTCGCGCAGGACGGCGACCAGCCGCCTCAGCACCTCATCCCGTTCAGGCCCTTCGCTCTCCAGCGTCTCCAGCCGGACCACCAGCTCGTTGACCTCCTGGTGCTCCTGCTCGACCCGCAGCGTGAGGGCGTGGCCGTCCGGCAAGGCCTTCCGGATCGCCGGCCACAGCACCGATTCCTCGGCGAAGGCGTGCGGGAACACCAGACGGTAGGTGCGCAGCAGGACTCGACGCTGCTCCGCTCCCCTGCTTAGCTCCAGCCTGCCGAGGAGCCGATCGAGTTCGATATGGTCCAGCTTCTGCCTGGTGAGGACACTGCTGCGTCCGCCCAGTTCTCGAAGTGACTGCTCTGACAGAGATCGCATCTCGCATCCTCCCGACGGTGCCTCGATGGCTGCGATGGTGCTGCGCGTGACACCCACTCGCAACCGGTGCCGGAGAGCCCATATCCTCACTCGTCGCCGGGATCCTGTGGCGCACGACCGGGCCGTGGCCGACACTGTCGACATGCGCACGAGACACGTCAGCACCGTGATCCACCGCTCGGCGGCGGACGTCTACGCCTACGCCTCGGATCACGCGACACTCGCCGACTGGGCGTCGGGCCTGGCCACCGCGGAGGCCGCCGTCGACGGTGACAGTCTGATCGTCGACTCCCCCATGGGGAGGGTGACCGTGCGGTTCGTCCCCAGGAACGACTTCGGCATCCTGGACCACGAGGTCACCCTGCCCGACGGGAAGACGGTCCATAACCCGCTCCGCGTCGTGCCCCACCCGGACGGTGCGGAAGTGGTGATGTCCGTCCGTCAGCTGACGGACGACGACGACCAGTTCGAGCAGGACGCCGCCACGGTGGCAGCCGACCTGGACCGGCTCAAGGCCCTCCTCGAGGCGGATCGCCCTCCACTCCCCTCGTCTGCGCCTCGTCCGGCCGTGACTGCGGACATCCTCGTGGCCGGGCCGTCGGACGCGACCTCCCTGGGGCGCCTGCTCCACGACTTCAACACCGAGTTCGACTGCGCCACCCCGAGCCGCACCGAGGCGGCCGAGCGTTTCGAGCGACTCCTGGGACGGGAGGACGTCCTCGCTGTCGTCGCCAGACTCACCCACGGCCGCGAGGCGGGGACCGACGTGGGGTTCGCGTTCCTCACCCTTCGCCCGACCCTGTATTGGGACGGCCCCCTCGCGCAGCTAGAGGACCTCTACGTTCGCCCGGACCTCAGGGCAGCCGGCATCGGAACCGCGATCCTGCACCGGTCGGTGTCCGAGGCCCGACGGCGCGGCTGCGAGGAGATACTCATCAACGTGGACTCGGACGATCTCGGTGCCCGCCGGTTCTACGAGCGTCACGGCTTCTCCGACCACGACCCGGACACCGGATCCGGGATGCGGTGCTACCTGCGGCAGCTCTGACCCCTGAGAGGTGACGCCACGTCAGCCGACGGTTCCGGCCTCCTCCGGAAGGATGTGGCGCAGGATGTCCGAGATCGTGATCACGCCGACGAACCGGTCGTGATCCATGACCGCGGCGAGTTGCTCGCTCCGCTCCCGCGACACCGCGAGCGCCTCGTAAACCGGCGTCCGGGTGTCGAGCAGCATCACCGGCCTGGCCAGGTCCCGCGCCGGGTGGCCCTCCTGTTCCATCAGCGTGTCGCGCACATGCACCACCGCTGGAGTGGAATCCCCGTCGAGGAGGAGGATGCGCATGTGTCCCGTCCGAGCCGCGGCCTCCTGGATCTGAGCCACGGTGGCCTCCGCGGCCACTGCGGTAGGTGCCCTGTCGGTGTCGACGAGTGACCCCACCGTCAGTTGATCGAGGCCGAGCGCTCCGGTCAGCGGGGAACTGAACGTCTCGTCCAGGGCGCCGACCGACGCCGAATGCTCGACGAGTTGCCGGATCGTGGCGGCATCCTGACCTCCCACCGCGGCCCTCTCGACCGGAGTGACACCGCTGGCGGAGACCAGTCGGTTGGCGACCTCGTTCACCCACCTCAGGAGCGGCCGGAAGACCCAGATGAAGCCCCGGGAGGGAATCCCGATGAACTTGGCGGAGAACTCCGGATGCGCGATGGCCCACGACTTGGGGGCCATCTCCCCCACCACCAGGTGGAGGAACGTCACGAACAGCAGTGACAGCGCGAACGCGGCGCCCCCGGCCACCTGTACCGGCGCGCCCAGGGAGGCGAGGACAGGCCCGAGCCAGGCGTCGACGGCCGGCTTGGTGACCGCGCCCAGTGCGAAGGTGCAGGCGGTGATCCCCAACTGGGCGCCCGCGAGCATGACGGTCAGCTCGTTGATCCCCCGCAGGGCGGCCCGCGCCGAGGCGCTCCTCTCCGCGTCCTTCTCGAGCCGGTGCTGACGAGCCCCGAGAAGCGCGAACTCTATCACCACGAAAAAGGCGCTCAGGACGATCAACGCCACGGTGATCGCGGCGACGACGAGCGGATTGTCCATCACCGCTCCTCCCCCCGTCCCGGCTCGAGCCCGTGCTTCGTCGCGGGGTGTCCGTCGTCCCCCGGACGCCCGGAGTGCTCCTCCTGGGAGTCCATTAACCGGACCAGCAGTTCGCCGGGGACCAGCCGGGTCACCTCGAGGACCTCGATCTCCAGGGCGAACTGAAGCGGTGTCTCGGCGATCAGTTCCCGGGGCTCGATCGGCAGTTCGACCCGCACGGTCTGACCCACTTCCGGGAGTTCGCCGTGAGCGGAGATGGTCAACCCCGCCATGGTCTCGTAATCTCCGTGCGGAAGCTCATGACCGAGGGATCTCTCGGCCTCGTCGACGTGGACGTCACCGTCCATCCGCCAGACCCCCTCGTCGACGACCGCGATGACTGACTCGGGTTCCGTGTCGTGTTCGTCGGTCAGCTCCCCCACCAACTCCTCGGCTAGATCCTCGATCGTCAACACGCCCGCGAAGCCCCCGTACTCGTCGACCACCGCCGCGAGCTGGGTCTTCGACCTGGTCAACGCTGACAGCGCATGGGGCAGGGACATCAACGAGGGCAGGACCACCGGTGGGCGCATGATCTCCGAGACCGGGGTGTCGGCCTTCGCACCCACGCGGAGGAGGTCGGCCAACTGAACGACCCCCAGCGGCTCCAGAGTCTCCGAGACCACCGGATACCTCGTGTGTCCCGAGGCCATCAACGTCCGAACCTCTCCGACGGTGTCATCCGGGCCCACCACGCTGGTCTGGGGACTCGGGATCATCGCGTGCTCGACGGTGCGATCCGGGAAGTCCAGGATCCGGTCGATGAGGACGGACAGGTTCTCGGGCAGATCGCCGCTCTCCCGGGCGTTTGCCACGATTCGCTCGAGATCCTCGGCGGTGGCCGTGGAGTCCAGATCGTGGACGGGTGTGACCCCGACCAACCTGAGCAGCAGGTTCGCCGCCCGGTCGAACACCACGATGAGCCAGCCGAACACGGTCAGGTATAGGGTGGTGGACCGCGCCAGACCGCGGGCCAGGGGCTCCGGGCTCGCGATCGCCAGGTTCTTGGGATACAACTCGCCGAAGATCATCTGCACGACGGTCGCGGCCACCAACGCCAAGACGGTGCCCACCGTGACGCTCACCGCCGCGGGGACTCCGACCCCGCCCAGGAGGGTCCCCAGCGATTCACCGACCAGTGGTTCGGCCACGTATCCGACCAGCAGGCCGGTGACCGTGATGCCCAACTGGGCACCCGACAGCATGAAGGACGTCCGTTGCGTGACCCTCAGTGCCCGCTGAGCGGCGACGTCTCCCGCCTCGGACAGTGCCTTGAGCCTGTTCCTGTCCACGGACATGTAGGCGAATTCCTGTGCCACGAAGTAGCCGTTCGCAGCGATGATGGCCAGTATCGCGAGGATTCCAAGCAGCAACATCAGAAGGGTTATGACCACGGGGCCACCTCCCCCCTCGGGATCGGCACTCGAGCGCCGTGGACCTGAGAAGAACGAGGAGGGCGACTAGGTCCCGGGTCGTCGTCTGACCCGGTCCTTTCAGAGGGGGTACCCATCAGGGCTTCTCACACACTCCGTTTCGTGTGTCGATGTGGATGACTCCCCGAGTATGACGCAATCCGCCCCCCGGGACCACGACTCCCCGGCCGCGGTCACCGTCCCGGGGTGACGGGGCGGACGGTGAGGGTCTGCGCGAGGGTACCGATCGGGCCCGACTCGTCGTGCAGGGTGCTCGAGGTGAGCCCGAGCCCACCCGGACCGAAACTCACCCGGGTGTCGAACCCGACCCACTCCCCTCGTGGCTCGCGGAAGAGGTGGGCGGTGAGATCGATGTTGGGGAACTGAACGTCCGAGGGATCCGCACGGATCGCCATCCCGTTGGCGATGTCGAACAGCGCGGCCGCCCGGGCCAACATGCCCACCTGTTCCCCTGCGACCAGCGGGATGTCGGTCCGCACCCAGTACCGGGCCCTTCCCGGCCCGACCGAGTCCCGGCGGACGTCCGCGGACGCCAGGTAACCGCCCTGCCAGACCGCGGTGGGGTCCCACTGCTCCATGGCGGACGGCCCCGGGATCGGGTCGAACCCGACGCCCTCGAGCCCCGTGGTGTCCCTCGGCTGCTGAAACCAGGCGCGCAGGCGGACCCCCACGCGATCCTCGAGACCGTACGTCGCCTCCACGAGCTCGATGGTGCGTCCCGGCCTGACCACCTGCACATCCACCGCCACCGGGTCCATGGGCACGGTGCCCAGGATCTCGTAGGTCAGACGTGAGAGCACCATGGGGTCGTCCCGTCGGCGCCGTAGGTCACGCTCCACCTCGTGCACGAGCAGCCCGAACGACGGGCCGATGTGCTGCACCGCCGGGTCCCATGCCCCGGTGGTGTGCGGGGTCGGGTGGAACCGTCGGTCACCGAGTCGCTCGAAGTACGCCACGCCTGCCTCCCATCGGGTGAACTGTCATTAACTGACTACCACGAGAGGAGGGGTGCGGCCGCGAATCCGCACCGGTCGTCACCCGCGTGCGGTTGACTCTCCCTGCACTCACGAGCCCGTTCCCGCGACCAGGAGTCCCCTATGACCGATAAGCAGTACGACACCTTCGACACCCCTCCGGACGACAGGTACCTCGAGGACTACCGGGAAGGTCGGGTCTACCGCTTCGGCGAGGAGTCGGTGGACGCCGAGGAGATCGTGGAGTTCGCCCGTCGGTATGACCCGCAGGGCATCCACACCGATCCCGAGGCTGCCGCAGACGGCCCCTTCGGAGGGCTGATCGCGAGCGGCTGGCAGACGGCCGCACTCATGATGCGACTGTTCGCCGACAACTACCTCACCGCCGTCGCCAGCCTGGCCTCACCCGGCATCGACGAACTGCGCTGGGTCCGGCCCCTGCGCCCCGGCGACCGGTTGACCCTGATCTGCGAGACGACCGGCGTCCGCCCCTCGAGGAGCAAACCGGACCGGGGAGTGCTCACCACGGATGTGACACTGATCAATCAGGACGGAGATCCGGTTCTCACGGCAACCGCGCTCAACATGGTCGCCCGGCGATGACCGGGACCCTCGATCCGAACCGGTGACGGTCAGAGCGGGTGACGGTCAGAGCCGGGGAGTCAGGTGGAAAATCGGCAGCTGCCTGGTCGTGCGCGTGGCGTAGATCTCGTAGTTCGGCCACACTTTCACCGCGGCGTCCCAGGCCGAGGCCCGCTCGGCTTCCGGCACCTCTCGCACGGCAACGACGAGCCTGGCGCCGTAGACCGATATGGAGACCTCCCCGTCCCCCGCCGCACGGAGGTTGTACACCCACGCCGGCGCCTTCTCGCCGCCCCAGTTGGAACCGACGATCACCAGTCCGTTTCGCCACGACGCGCACAGCAGTGGCGTATCCCGAAGCTCTCCGGTCTTTCGCCCCGGGACGTGCAGTGTAAGGGTGGGCAGTCCCGCCACCCGGAGCAGTGGAACACGCCCGCCGGAGATCCTGTTCATCCATTTGTCGACCGTCACCACGAGATGGGAGTTCTCCCGCGTGGCGTCCTGACGACCGAACCAGATCGCGACCGGGGTGAGGAAGTTGCTCATGAACGAACCCTAGGACCTCGGCGTCACCTCTCGACGGTTCAGGGTGGTTTTGGCCGTGGCGACCGCCTGCACGGACTCGAGCCACCCCCGCCGCAGCCCGGCCTCCAGCGCCGCGAGGTGGAACGCCCACATCCGGCGGTACACGGCATCGAACCCCAGAGCCGCCGCATCCCGCCCCCGGAGCGCGAACGTCTCAGACCACAACCTCACCGTCTCGGCATGGTGGGCCGTAGCCTCGATCCGACCGAGCAGGCGTAACCGAGGAGAGCGCTCGACGGCCGCGGCCAGTTCGGTCCAGGACACCACCGGGCCCGCGTCGGAGACATACCGCGAACCCCAAGCGGCGAGTTCGACGACCGCCGGCCTGGGGCGCTCCGCGGACACCACTCCCGAGATCGCGAGCCTGCCGCCATCGACCAGCAGCCTCTCGGCCGTGTCCACCACCTCCAGGTAACCGGCCACGCCCGCGGTGACCCCGGGGTCGACCGCGACCACCGCGTCGACACTCCCCCGCGCGTCCGCCGGTCCCCCCAGGAAGAGGGTGATCTCGTCCCGGAGCCCCGCCGCGGCGAATCTCGACCCGAGCGCGGACAGTCGCTCGGTCGAGGCGGTCATCGTCCGCACGTGAGCGCCACGTTCGGCGGCCCGCATCGGCACCTCACCCCACCCGGGCGTGACGACCAGGGCGCGAGAGCCGGCGCCGACCCCCGCCAGGGTGAGCAGGGTGTCGACCGATCGACGCTGGGCGTCGCCCAGATCGTTGCGCCGGGGAGGCGATGCCGGGGCCTCCAGGTGGACCACGTCGGTTCCGTCGTCCATCCGAACCCGGGTCCGCGCTCCGGAGGCGAACACCGCACCCCCCGTCGACATCGTCTCGTCGGTGTAGAGGGACGTGAGGGCACCGGGAACGGAATCCTCGAGCTCCACCGCCACCGGTCCCCCTCGCCTACGCCCCCCGCCGGGGGTCGCGCGACCGTCGCGCCCGAAGGCCCGTTCACCCGGGTGGGCGCAGTCGGGATTCCCGGCGATCCACGGCGCGAGGATCCCGATGACCGCGCCGAGGTCGGTGGTCGTCCACTCACCGGCCATGTACGACTCACCCAACCCGAGGACCCCGGACGAGGCGAGCCGCGCCCAGAACCGCTCGGGATCACGGAGGACCACCCGGGCCGGAGCGTCGTACTCCCCCGCCGCCGTCGAGTCCGGGTAGTCGATCCTCAGACCGATCTCCCTGGCCGACCGCCTCAGGGCCTGCGCGACCTCCACGGCGGACTGACCGCCGGGACCCGAGGGCGCCTCGAGTGCGGGCCAACGGTCGAGGTCCACGGTCTGCGGTTCGAGTCTGACCACCGGGTCCCTCCTCAGGGGTGTCGTCAGTGGGACGGTACCGCCGCACGTCGCCCGGGCGGGTCAGGCGCGACGGGGGGATCGGTCACCGCGGCGAGCCCGCCACGTGTGCACCGGCGTGCGCATACCACTACCCTGAGGAGTCGTCCCCGCGCGCGACCCGCCGGGGACACCGATCGGAGAGCCCCCGCGCTCACCGCGACAGCCTCACCTTCACCAGGAGCCGCCATGACCGAGCCCGCACACGACCAGGTCACCGCCACCGCACCGGCCGGACGCCGGCACCGCGTCGTCATCATCGGGTCCGGCTTCGGTGGGCTCTTCGCAGCCCAGCAGCTCAAGAAGGCCGATGTGGACGTCACTCTGGTCGCGAAGACCGGGCACCATCTCTTCCAGCCCCTGCTCTACCAGGTCGCGACCGGCATCCTGTCGGTGGGCGAGATCGCCCCGCCCACCCGACTCATCCTGCGGGATCAGAAGAACGTCACCTGCATCCTCGGCGACGTGACCAAGATCGACGTCGCCTCCAAGACCGTCTTCGCCTCCGCCGGCCACATCAGGTTCGACCTCGAGTACGACAGCCTGATCGTGGCCGCCGGCGCCAATCAGTCGTATTTCGGTAACGACCACTTCGAGCGGTGGGCCCCCGGCATGAAGACCGTGGACGACGCGCTCGAGTTGCGCAGCCGGATTCTCGGATGCTTCGAGCAGGCGGAGGTCACCGAGGACGA
Organism: Dietzia natronolimnaea; assembly: GCF_002289575.1. GTDB lineage: Bacteria > Actinomycetota > Actinomycetes > Mycobacteriales > Mycobacteriaceae > Dietzia > Dietzia natronolimnaea_A. Next base: position 59,891 of record NZ_NTGA01000026.1, on the reverse strand, counting down.
GGAGGAGCGCCGCCGCCTGTTGACGTTCATCATCGTGGGTGCGGGGCCGACCGGTGTCGAGATGGCCGGGCAGGTCGCCGAGCTGGCCCAGCACACCCTGAAGAACACGTTCCGCCGTATCGACCCCGCCTCCGCCCGGGTGATTCTGCTGGACGCGGCCGCCGCCGTCCTCCCGCCGTTCGGCAACAAGCTGGGCAACGCGGCTCGCGCACGGCTGGAGAAGATGGGCGTCGAGATCCAGCTCAACGCCATGGTGACCGACGTCGACCAGCTCGGGATCGAGGTCAAGGACCCGGATGGGTCGGTCCGGAGGATCGACGCCACCTGCAAGATCTGGTCCGCCGGCGTCCAGGCGAGCACCCTGGGCAAGATGCTCGCCGACCAGACGGAGGCGGAGATCGATCGCGCGGGACGCGTCCTTGTGCAGAAGGATCTCTCGCTGCCCGGGCACCCCGAGATCTTCGTCGTCGGTGACATGATGAGTCTCGACAAGCTCCCCGGGGTCGCGCAGGTCGCGATCCAGGGCGGTAAGTATGCCGCGAAGCAGATCGCGGCCGAGGTCGAGAAGGGCCGGTCCCCCGCGGAACGCCAGCCGTTCAAGTACTTCGACAAGGGTTCCATGGCCACCGTCTCGCGCTACAGCGCGGTGGTGAAGATGGGCAGGCTGGAGATCTCCGGCTTCATCGCCTGGGTCATGTGGCTCGTCGTGCACCTCGCCTACCTCATCGGCTTCAAGAACCGCCTCACCACCATGTTCTCCTGGGGGATGAACATGGGCGGCGACCACCGCTCCCAGCTGACGTCCACCCAACAGTGGGTCTACGGCCGGCAGGCGATCGAGCGGGTCGCGGAACACGAGAAGGCCCGGTCGGCGGAGGAGGACCGGGACCGGGCGGTGGAGACCACGTCGATCAGTGAGTGACGCCACGCGCCCGGCGGCATCCGGCCGGGCGCGTGTCCGGGCTCCGGCCCCGCCTACTGAAGATTCGCGAGCCGGACCTGACCCACGGCGGCGGTCCGTCCGTCGTCACCGGTGATCTCCACCCGCCACAGCTGCTGGGTGCGGCCGCGGTGCACGGGGGTGCCGGTGGCCGTGAGGGTGCCCTCGGTGACCGCCCGCAGGAAGTCGGTCGAGTTGTTGACCCCGACCACCTTGCCCTCGCCACCGAGCCACACGGCGCCCGCCACGCTCGCGACCTCCTCGGCAATGGCGCAGTAGACGCCGCCGTGGACGATCCCGTAGGGCTGGAGCAGGTGCGGTCCGACCGCCACCGACACGACCACCCTGTCCGGGGTGATCTCGAGGTACTCCATCCCGATCCCGCCACCGAAACCCGCACCGGCTCCCGCCCGGATCATCGTGATGAACTCGTTGTCGACCGTCTCGGACATCGGACCTCTTCTCCCGACCCGGGCGATCCGGGCGACTCAGGCACCGACGCTACCGCGCCTCCGCGCCCGTCGCGCGGAGTCGGACGTGCTCAGCGGACCGAGCGCCAGCCCCGGTCGCGCACCGGGATCGGTCCCGCTCCGGGCGTCCGCGGGAGCGCGCTGCGCTTGCGGACCGCGAGACCCGAGTCGTGGAGCGCCTGCAGGACGAACTGGCCGCGGCGGTACCCGGTCTCGGCGCTCGAGTCGGCGAAGGTCGGGACGATGGTCGCGGCACCCAGCACGCACTCCCCGACCACCGACCACAGGGTCTCGACGCTGCAGTTGCTCACACGGGCGAGGCCGTCGAACACCGGGCCCAGCGTCATCCGCGAACGACAGGCGAGCCAGTGGGCGAGCGCCTGTTCGCACGGCAGGACCACCGTCCCCGGGGAACCCGCCCTCGGGTCGTCGCCCAGGACCCGCAACGTGGTGTCGCGGACACCCGCCCAGTCGAGTCCCCCCTCGATATCGGTACGGACCGCGAGGTTCTCCGCTCCGGTGTCCCACACCCGGCCGATGGTGACGAAGCTCGCGACCGCGCGGCCGATCACCCCGTGGGCGAACGCGTCCGCGACCAGATAGGTCGAGAATCGGATGTCCCCGGACTCCGCGAAGTAGTCGCGGAACATCGTCTCCACCCGCCCGCCGTCCACGGCTCGCTCCAGGGGAACCCACCGGCGGCGGGACTGCGTACCGAGATCCGCGATCGAATAGAACTTCGGGTATCCCGGCCTGAAACCCGCGAGCACCTCGACGGTGTCGTCGAACACCGTGCACGAACCCACCGCGTGTGTGGGCAGCATGGAACTGGTCATGTCTGCTGCTTCCCCCTCGATGATCACTTCCCGTTCAGGGCCAACCACCCACCGGTGCCAGTCCGCGGCGCGTTTCCCCCCGTTCCGCGGGCAGACCGGTGTTCAGGCCCGGTAATAAGTGATACAACAGGCCGCCTACTGTATCCAAGGTTTTCTTGGTGGCTCCGCGAATCAGTGCACTCAGTGCACCACTGATATGTCAGCAAGCAATCGGGGTCCAGCGCACCCCCTGACACGCCCCGATCTCCCATCGACGCAGGTCCATCGCTCGGCGGGCCGTGGACTAGTCTGGGACCCATGAGTACTGAGCGCGAGGACGCGCAGCCGACTTCAGACACCAACGGCACCGCCGACATCGGAGTCACCGGACTCGCCGTGATGGGCTCGAACATCGCCCGCAACTTCGCCCGCCACGGGTACACGGTCGCGGTCCACAACCGCTCCGCCGGGAAGACCGACGCGCTGCTGGACGAACACGGCGGAGACGGGGCATTCGTCCGCACCGAGACGATCCAGGAGTTCGCCGCCGCGCTGCGGTCCCCGCGCCGGGCGCTCGTCATGGTTCAGGCCGGCGCCCCCACCGATGCGGTGATCGAGGCCCTCGCCGACGCGTTCGACGAGGGTGACATCATCATCGACGGCGGCAACTCCCTCTACACCGACACCATCCGCCGGGAGAAGGCGATGGCCGACCGGGGGATCCGGTTCATCGGCGCCGGGATCTCCGGCGGCGAGGAGGGCGCACTCGAGGGCCCCTCGATCATGCCGGGGGGACCGGCCTCGAGCTACGAGGTCGTCGGGCCCATGCTGGAGGACATCTCCGCGAAAGTGGACGGGACCCCGTGCTGCACCCACATCGGCGAAGACGGCTCCGGCCACTTCGTCAAGATGGTGCACAACGGGATCGAGTACTCGGACATGCAGCTCATCGGGGAGGCATATCACCTCCTCCGCGGTGTGGCCGGCATCGAGCCGGCGGCCATGGCCGACGTGTTCCGCGAGTGGAACACCGGCGAGCTCGACTCCTACCTCATCGAGATCACCGCGGAGGTGCTCGCCCAGGTGGACGCCGAGACCGGGGCGCCGTTGGTCGACGTGATCGTCGACCGCGCGGGGCAGAAGGGGACCGGCCGCTGGACGGTCAAGTCCGCTCTCGACCTGGGAGTCCCTGTGACCGGCATCGCGGAGGCGGTCTTCGCGCGCGCCCTGTCCAGTTCGGTTCCGCAGCGCGAGGCGGGTCGGGCACTGCCCTCCGGCGCCGTGTCGACCCCGCGCGAGACCGGCGCCGAGTTCATCGAGGACGTCCGACGAGCGCTGTATGCGTCCAAGGTCATCGCCTACGCCCAGGGGTTCGACCAGATCACCGCCGCCACCGCCGAGTACGGGTGGGATGTCGCGCGGGGCGACCTGGCCACGATCTGGCGTGGGGGGTGCATCATCCGCGCCACCTTCCTCGACCGCATCCGTGAGGCCTACGCCGAGAACGCCGACCTCCCCACCCTGCTGGCGGCCCCGTACTTCGCCGAGGCCCTCGCCGACTGTGTCGACAGCTGGCGCCGCGTCGTCACCACTGCGGTCACCGCGGGGATCCCGGCTCCCGGATTCTCCGCCGCCCTGGCCTACTACGACGGGCTCCGGACCGAGCGACTTCCCGCCGCACTCATCCAGGGTCAGCGCGACTTCTTCGGAGCCCACACCTACCTGCGGACCGACCGGGAGGGCAGCTTCCACACTCTGTGGAGCGGCGATCGTACGGAGGTGCGGGCCTGACCGGCTCGGCTCAGACCGATCTGGGCCGCCTCCTCGCCGAGCTCGGCGTGTCGGTCCCGGTCAGGCACGCCGTCTCCACCGTCGTCGACGGAGCCGCGAGCGCGATCCAGGCCGCCGCGCTCGAGGACGCGGTGGCCGGCCGAGATCTCCTCGCGGTCGCTCCGACCGGCTCCGGCAAGACCCTGGTGTTCGCCATCGCCGTGGTGCACCGTCTGGCCGGGGCCCCGAGCCTGCCTCGTCGTCCGCGCGCCGTCGTGGTCGCGCCGACCCGCGAGCTGGCGGTGCAGAACGCCGAGGTACTCGCCGAGGTCGGCGCGGGTGCAGGCCTCCGCGTGGCCACCTTCGTCGGAGGCCAGCCACTGTCCAAGGATCGCCGGACCCTGGTGGCGCCGGTCGACATCGCGGTGGGAACCCCGGGCCGCCTCACCGATCTGCTCCGAACGGGTGACCTGTCCACCGAGGATGTCCGGGTCCTCGCCCTGGACGAGGCGGATCACCTGCTGGGGCCGTCCTTCGGCGAGCAGACGGCGGTCCTGCTGGCGGACTGCGGTGACGCGACCCTGTTGTCGACAACGGCCACGGCGGACCCCGGGGTCGAGGACGCCCTACAACGCCGGCGACCGGGGCTGTGTATCCACCGGGTGGACTCCCCCACCGCCCAGTCACCGGGGCACTCCCCCACCTCCCCGTCACAGGCGCCCGTCGCCGCGGCGGGAGCACCCCGACGACTGATCGTCGTCTCCGCATCGGATCCCGACTCCTATGCGGTCGCCCTGGCGGCCCGGTGCCGACGGGCATTGTTCTTCGTCACCCGCCGCGACGCGGTCGAGCAGTTGCGCGCCTCGATCTCGGCTACCGGCGTCACCGCGGCCGGAGTGGCGGGTTCCGCCTCGCCGACGAGACGATCCGGCGCCTTCGCCGATCTCGCCTCGGGCAAGGTCCGGGTCCTGGTGAGCACCGACCTCGCCGGGCGCGGACTCGATCTCGACGGGATCGGCCACGTCATCCACGTCGGCCCGCCGCATTCCGTCGAGGATCTGGTCCATCGCTCAGGCCGTACCGGGCGCGGGGACGACACCGCCGGGGTGGTGGCCGCGGTGGTCAGACCGTCGGAGGTCGCGCGGATCAGTGCGCTCGCACGTGAGGTGGGCATGACCGTCGACGTCGTCGATCCCACCCGACCACGCGCCGCCACTCTGCTCGACGACCTCTTCGGACCGGAGATCACGCCACCCCGCCGTCGGCGGGAACCCGCGCCACCGGCGCGGTCCCGACGCCCGGCCCGGTCCCGGGTGCACCGCCCCAAGAAGAAGCGACGCACGTGACCACGAGCCATCGCGCACCCGATGTCGTTCTGCTTCCCGAGGCCCTCTGGCGCACGCTGGAACTCCGGCACACCGGGGCCGTGGATTCGATGACCGGAGATCACCTCGAGCGACGACGACGAGGTGAGCCCCACCCGGTCGCGGACTTCCTCTTCACCTACTACCGGACGAGCGTCGCCACCGTCCGCCGCTGGCACCCCGGCCCCGGCATCATCCTGGAGAACGCCCACCTGACCGAGCGGGTCCACTGGCGCCACTACGAGCGGGCCTCGCTCCACGGTCGGGCCGGTCTGATCGTGGATCCCGAGTCCGTCCGGGCCCGCTGCGCCCCGCGGATCGCGCGGGCACGCGCGATCGTCGAGGCCACCGCCTCGAGGCCGGGCGCCATGGGGTGTTTCGGCCTCCATGAATGGGCCATGCTCTACCGCGGTGGGGACGACGACTTCCGGCACCACCGGGTTCCTCTACGGGTGTCGCACGCGCGGATCGACGAGGTCGTCGAGCAGTCCCGGCTGCGATGCACCCACTTCGACGCCTTTCGGTTCTTCACCGATCCGGCCGTCCCCCTCAACCACCACGTGCTCACACGCGAGGGGCAGTTCCGATATGAGCAACCGGCCTGTCTGCACTCCGGCATGGATCTCTACTCGCACGTCGCGGCCATGGAGGCCGGTGCTCCCGGCGAGCTCCTGCGGGACACGCTGGGCGCCGCATTCGATGCCCGCGAGGTCGATATGCGGTCCTCCCCCTACGACCTCTCCGCCTGGGGTCTGGAGCCGATCCCGGTGGAGTCGCCCGAGGGCCGTGCGGTGTTCGTCGCCCACCAGCGCGCGTGGATCGGGCGGACACAGGCGCTCCGAGCCCGCTTCCTGGAGTCGGTCCGGCGCCTGGAGCCCTCGACACTGAAGCCCTCGACACCGGAGTCGTCGAGACTGGACTCGTCGAGACCAGTCCTGTCGGTCGACAGCGACGGACGACCCGTCAGGCGGGAACAGCACCGAACAGCCGCTGGGCGACCCCGGTGATCACGCTGCCGAGTTCGGTGTAGGCGTCGTCGTCGGCGGTCGCGGTGCGAAGCACCAGGCCCATCGTCCGGCCGGGGGCGGGCTCGCGGAACCGGGCCACTCCTAGTCCCGGGTCGCGACTCTCGGACACCACGGCGGACTCCGGGACGATCATCACCCCGAGTCCCCCCGCGACGCATCTCACCGCGGTGGTCAGGGACGCCGCGCGCGACCCGCCACGGCCCAGGATCGGAGCCGACACCCGCCGACACAGGTCCACCGTCTGGTCACGCAGGCAGTGACCCTCGTCGAGCATGAGGAGGGGCAGTTCCACGAGCGCCTCCAGGGAGAGGTCGTCACGCCCGTCGAGCGGGTGGCCGGCCGGGACGAGGAGTGCGAACGGTTCGGCGTACAGCGGCATGCCTGCCGCGCCCGCCGCATCGGTCGGCAGGGCCATGATCGCCACGTCGAGCGCACCCGACCGCAGCTGCTCGAGCAGTCGCGCGGTCTGGTCCTCGACGATCCGCGGCCGCAGATCCGGGAAGCGGTCCGAGAGAGCGGGAAGGAGCCCCGGCAGCAGGTACGGGGCGGCCGTGGGGATCACACCGATCCGGACGTCTCCGGACATCGGACCCCCGCTACCCGCGGCGATGTCTGCCACGGCGTCCATCGCACCCACCGCCGCCCGCGCGAACGGGAGGAGTTGGTGCCCGACCGGTGTGACGAGCACGGTCCTGGTGCTGCGTTCGACCAGATGGACCCGCAACCCCTCCTCCAGTGTCGCGAGGGCCTGGGAGAGGGAGGGTTGACTCATCCCCAACTCCTCAGCGGCACTTCGGAAGTGAAGGCGTTCCGCGACCGCGAGGAACACCCTGAGCTGGGTCACGCTCGGAACGAACCGCTGATTGACCATGTCGATCAGTGTAGAGCGATCGATAGCTCGCCGTCGATGATTATTTGCTCCCCCCTATGAGTGATCTTTGCCTCATTAGGCTTCACCTCTCACCGGATGTCGGGCATAGTCTCTGCTGCCCGTTGAATGACGGCCGCCAACTTCAGGAGGACACATGGCTATTCTCACCATCGGTGACCAGTTCCCCGACTTCACGCTGACCGCGCTCAAGGGCGGCGACCTCCAGCAGGTCAACGCCCAGCAGCCCGAGGACTACTTCGAGACGATCACCAACCAGTCCTACGCCGGCAAGTGGCGCGTGATCTTCTTCTACCCGAAGGACTTCACCTTCGTCTGCCCCACCGAGATCGCGGCGTTCGGCAAGCTCGACGAGGACTTCCAGGACCGCGACACGCAGGTTCTGGGTGGTTCGATCGACAACGAGTTCGCCCACTTCAACTGGCGTGCGACCAACGACGAGCTCAAGGGTGTCCCGTTCCCGCTCCTGTCCGACATCAAGCACGAGCTGATCCGTGAGCTCGGTGTGGAGAACGCGGACGGGGTCGCCGACCGCGCCACCTTCATCGTCGACCCGGACAACGTCATCCAGTTCGTCTCCGTGACGCCGGACGCCGTGGGCCGCAACGTAGACGAGGTCCTCCGGGTGCTCGACGCGCTCCAGTCGTCCGAGGTCTGCGCGTGCAACTGGCAGAAGAACGACCCGACGAAGAACATCAACAAGATGGACATGTTGCAGGAGGGGATCAAGTGAGCATCGAGAACCTGAAGTCCGGACTCCCCGAGTTCGCGAAGGATCTCAAGCTCAACCTCGGGTCACTGGCGCGTTCCACCGAGCTGACCCCTCAGCAGCTGTGGGGCACCTTCCTGGCCACCGCCGCGGCGACCCGGTCGGAGACTGTGTTGTCCGAGATCGCCGATGAGGCGCGCGAGCATCTGACCGAGGAGGCGTTCAACGCCGCCCTGGGTGCCGCGTCCATCATGGCCATGAACAACGTGGCCTACCGCGCCAAGGAGTTCCTGGGCGACGACTACACCCAGGTCCGGATGGGCCTTCGGATGAACATCATCGCCAACCCGGGCGTGGAGAAGGCCGACTTCGAGCTCTGGTCCATGGCCGTCTCGACCATCAACGGCTGCGAGAACTGCACCGCCGCGCACGATGACGTCATCCGCAAGGAGGGCATCACCAAGGAGCAGGCCTGGGAGGCCGTCAAGATCGCCGGCACCGTGGCCGGAGTCGCTCAGGCTGTGGAGATCCACGCCAACGTCTGACGCCCCGTTCCGGGCACCGGAGCCAGAGCCCCGTCGACATCGTCGACGGGGCTCTGCTGTGTGACCTGCCTTTCCCTGAAGTGCCTCTCCCAAAAACGCCGTGGTGGGACTAGGTTCGGACGCGGAGGAGTGGAAATATCATTCACACCAGTTCCGCGCCACCGAACCGACGAGAGATGGAGATGCCATGACCACCGGAGGCACACCGCCGCAAGGCGGGTACCCGAATGATCCGAACGGCCCCGGCCCCACCCCCCAGAGCTGGGGCGGGGAGCCATACGGAGGCCAGGGTGACGCCCAGGGCTTCGGTCAACAGTCCTTCGGGGGCCACGGATACGGGGACGCCTACCCCCAGTCCGGCCCGGCGGATTGGCCGGTGATGTCCGGCAAGGTGTCCGCGACCGACGCCATCGGCGCGGGCTGGCAGATGTTCAAGAACAATCCCCTGCCGTGGGTCCTGATCATGCTGATCATGTTCCTCGCCAACGGCGTGGGGAGCTGGATCCAGAACTCGCAGTCTGCATCGGTGTCGTTCGTGGGCTCGATCCTCACGATCGCGGTGAGCCTGGTGTTCCAGGCCTTCCTCATCCGGGGCGCCCTGCTTGAGGTCGACGGCCACAAGCCGGAGATCGGCGACTTCTTCAAACTCCACAACTTCGGGGCGTTCGTCATCGCGGCGATCCTCGTGGCCATCGCGACGACCATCGGGTTCATCCTGCTGATCATCCCCGGGATCGTGATCGCGTTCTTCCTGTACTGGACTCTCCACTTCGTCGTGGACCGCAACATGACCGCCATCGACGCGATGAAGTCCAGCGTCAACGCGATCAAGTCCGATGCCGGCAACCTCTTCGCCCTAGCCCTGCTCAACATCCTCATCGTCATCGCCGGTGCCCTGGCCCTGCTCGTCGGGTTGCTGGTCGCGGCCCCGGTCGCCGCCCTGGCATCCGTGTACGCCTATCGCACCATCACCGGTCCGAGCGACTTCTCGCGCATGGCCACCAGCGGGGTCTGATCGCAGCCTCACACGCACTCGCGGGAGACCGGTGACCCGCTCCCACAGGGAACTGCCCCCGACGATTCCGTCGGGGGCAGTTCTCGTGTCCACGACCGCAGCCCTCTGCCACCGTGGATCGGGGATCACTCGTCGGAGGCGTCCCGGGCCGCAGCGGGCTCGTTCTCGTGGGCCATCGCCCGTCGGACAGCCCAGATCGTCGCGGCGAACGCCACCAGCGCCAGCGGCCACCCCATGGCGATCCGCGCGGCCCCGAGCCAGTTGACCTCGTCGTTCAGGTAGAGCGCGTACTGCAGGACGGCACGGATCGCGAAGAGACCGGCCCAGATCCAGGTGGCGATGGCGTACCACCGTCGCGCGGGCGGGTTCCGACGCCACGCCATCCCTCTACCGTCGATCAACCCCCAGATCACGCCGACGAGCGGCCAGCGCACGAGCGCGGACAGCGCGAAAGCCCCGCCGTACACCGCCTGCGTGATGATGCCGTAGAGGAAGTACCCCTTCGCGTCGCCTGTCCGCCAGGCGATCAGCACACCGATCGCGACACCGATGAACCCGGAGATCGCCGGCTGAGGGTTCTCCCGTCTGAGCAGGGACCACATCAGCATGGCGACCGCCACACCGAGCGCGGCCCAGATCGCCACCGTCAGCCCCCAGAACCCGTTGACCGGGACGAAGGTCAGGATCGGGATCGAGGAGTAGACGAGCCCGCGGACACCGCCCATCTGCTCGAGCAGCGAGGCGTCCGGGTCACCGAAGGCAGACTTCCGCTTGGGTGGCGTGTCCACGGCGGGGGCGTCCCCGGTGTTCTCTGTGGAGGCCTGATCCCCCGCGCGTTCAGACTCGGTCACACTTCTCCTCCGCGTCCCGCGCCCGGTTGTCCGCTGAGCAACTCGTAGCGTGGATTGAACATGATCTTCTGGCCGGACCGGACCCCGATGCGGCCGGTCACCTTGATGAACCGGCCGGTGTCGATCCCGGGAATCGATCGTCGCCCCAGCCAGCACACGTCGACAGCCCCCGTGCCGTCGTAGACCTCGGCGGTCACGCCCAGGAACTGCTCTCCCCCGCCGGACAGGACCGTGCGCACCCGCCCGGCCAGGGTCACCAGTTGACCTCGCTGCGCACTCTCGACCGGCGAGCTGCACAGTCCCTGCACCCGCCCGGCCAGGTCCACGGCGTCGAGGGACTCGAGCGGCGCGGTCAGGCGGGACGAGAGTCCTCGGAACATCCGCGAGACGGACATGGCTTGCCTCTCAGCGCGTCGGCGGGGTCAGAGGTCGTCGGAGGTGCGGAGTCGGTCCATGGCGCCGGCGTCTCTGCGAGAAGGCGACCCGGGCTGCTGCTGGGCCTGCCCCGGCGACGGTGTCGACGCGGGCGCCTGGGGAGACGAGGGGGCCTGGTTCTGTGCGGCCTGGGGCCGCACCTGCGGCGCGGCCTGGCCCTGCTGACCCGCCGCCATCTGCTGCTGGTAGGCCTGGGCCTGCTGCTGCGCCGCGAGTTGCGACTGCGCCTTGACCAGCGCCTGCTGGATCTCGTCGGGGATGGTCAGCGGCAGCGCCTCGCTTACGGGCATCGGCCCGTCACCACGGTTGATCATGAGGTGCGCGAACACCTCCCGGCCCTCCTCGGCGGCCTGCTCTGCCAACTCCGGGGTGGCCATGATGCGCACCTCGGCGGTCCACCGGTGCCCGTCGACCCCGATGGCGCGGAAGACCGCGCCCGGCATCGCGGCCACCAGCTCACGACCCCACGGGCCGTCGACGACGGTCACCTCGGCTCCCTGCGCCTCGAGTTGCTCGCGCATGCCCGCGACCATGGTCCGCCACTGCCCTGCGGACTTCGGCGCGGCGAAGGCGCGCGGGATGACCCGGGAGACGGAGGTGACCACGTGGAATTCCGGCTGACCGTTCGGGTCCAGCGCGACGTTCAGATCGCGCCCCTTGGGGACGCCGATCACCAGGGACCCTAGATCGATGTGTCCGTACCCGAGGTCGGTGTAGTACCGGGCCACGTCCCCGACCGAGGAGCGGTCGTGAGGACCGGTCGTGGACGGTGCGGAGTCCGCGGGCTCCGCGGGGGCGGCGGCGACGCGGTCCCCGGTCACCGACTTCTTGCGTCCGAACATGGTCGAATCCTCTCCGCGTACGACCCGGTCCCGGACGGGACCGTGCCTCTTGACGCTACCCAACGATGAATGGCGCCGGTCAGGCCAGGCGGTGGTGACCGCCGGTCGACCCGTGACCCCGGTCGCCCCGGGCGGTCTGATCGAGCTCGTCGACCTCGAGGACCTCCCAGAGCTCGACCCTCTGGATGATCAACTGCGCGATCCGGTCCCCGCGGCCGATCCGCACCGGCTCGGACGGATCGAGGTTGACGAGATTGACCTTGATCTCGCCCCGATATCCCGAATCGACGGTCCCCGGCGCGTTGACGATCGAGAGCCCCGCACGCGCGGCGAGCCCGGATCTGGGGTGGACGAGTCCCGCATATCCGTCCGGGATGGCCACGGATACCCCCGTGCCCACAAGTGAACGATGCCCGGGCTCCAGCACGAGGTCCTCGGCGGAGTAGAGGTCGATGCCCGCATCCGAGGGGTGTGCGCGGGACGGCACCGGGAGACCCGGGTCCAACCTCCGTAGACGCAACGGTCCGCCCCCTCCGGGCGAGTGATCCGGGTTGTTCATCGCTGTACGCCCTCCTGCCGGGCGGAGCCCGGGTGATGGATAGTCTTGATCTCGTGACCGAAGATGATCTCCGACCGTCTCCCGACCGTGTCCCGCGTCCCGTTCACTCGGAACGATTGCGGGTACCGGGATGGTGGTGGCTCGTGCTGGCCGCCGTCACCGCCCTCGTCGTCGCGGTGGCCTCGATCCTGGGCGCCCCGTGGTGGCTGTGGCTCCTGTGCGTTGTCGTGCCCGCCCTGTTCGCCTGGCTCTTCGTCACCGTCGGTCGCGAGAGTATCGAGGTCGAGGCCGACGGTCAGGGCGGAGGAACCCTCTACGCGGGCCGGGCGCGTCTGCCGTTCGAGGCGATCGCTCGGAGCGCCGTCGTGCCCGCGACCGCCAAGCAGGCCGCGATGGGGCGCCAGCTCGACCCGGAGGCGTTCGTCGTGCATCGCGGTTACGTCCCCACCATGGTGATCGTCGTTCTGGACGACCCGCTGGACCCCACGCCCTACTGGTTGATCAGCACCCGCGATCCGGAGGGTCTCGCGGCCGCCCTGCCGGACACGCGCTACAGCTGAACGATCAGCCCGCGCAGTCCACGCAGATCGGCAGACCGTCCCTCTCCAGGGCGAAACGACTGCGGTGGTGAACGAGGAAACACTCGCCGCAGGTGAACTCGTTGTCCTGTTCAGGGATCACGCGGACGGTGAGTTCCTCCCCTGAGAGGTCCGCCCCGGGAAGCTCGTAGGACTCGGCGGTGTCCGTCTCGTCCACGTCGACCTCGCCGGTGGCACCCTCCGCCCTTCGGGCCTTGAGTTCCTCCAGCGAATCGCCGGCCAGCTCATCGGCTTCGGTCCGGCGGGGTGCGTCGTAGTCGGTTGCCATGTGTCTCTTCTCTAGCGGTCTGGTGACGAGGGGCGGACGGTGCGATCGTGGACCGACCGGCGCCCGCATATTAGCGGAATCCAGCAGGGATTTCATCCGCGCTGGCGGACCGTGTCCCCGTCGGGTCGCCGATCGCGCGGCGATTACAGTGATGGCGCGGACCCGGGCCGGGCTCCGACACCGTTTCCCCTGCAGGAAGGGCCCTCATGGTCGTCCACCTCAGCGCCCAGGCGACACCCAGTCCGACCCCCGCTCGGGGGTTCGGCCGGATGCGCAGCCCCTACGTCCTGTTCGTGGTGGCCGCGTTGGTCCTCGGGGGTCTCGTGTGGGTGACCGCCCTGAGGGGGAGCGATGCCGCGACACAGGCCGCCGCCTGCCCGGTGACGCCGGCCGCCCAGGAGGCGGGCCTGGAGGAGCAACCCGCCGGCGCGCTCGACTCCGTCGAACCGGCCGTGCTCTCGGACACGAGGATCCGGGTGCTCAACGCGAACGGGCAGAGCGGGCAGGCGGGCGCGGTCGCCGCCCAGCTCGTCGAGCGCGGATTCCAACCGGTGGGAGCCGATGCCACCGGGAACGACCCCGTGTACGCCCAGGATCTGGAGTGTCACGGCCAGATCCGGTACGGGGAGGCCGGGCAGGCGAACGCCCGCTCACTCTCGCTCGCGGCGCCGTGCATGCAGCTGGTGGCCGACGGGCGGACAGATTCGTCGGTGGACCTGGTGCTCGGGACGATCTTTTCCCGGCTGTCGGATTCGGCGGAGAGTGTGGGCGCACTCGACGAGCTGAAGCTGGGTCGTCAACCGATCTCCGCTGAGCTGGACGCGGCGCGCTCGGTCAACTGCTGACCGGACCCCCGAGGCCCTCGAGCGCGGCCAGGAAGTCTTCCGCCACACCGGGCGCGGCGGCGACGGTGGGGACCTCGTCGTCGGCGGCGACCCTCACCATCGCGCCGGCCTCGGCGGCGATCAGCGCCCCGGCCGCGTGGTCCCACGGCTTGAGGCAGCGCTCGAAGTAGGCGTCGATGCGGCCGGTGGCGACCATGCACAGGTCCAGCGCCGCGGAGCCGCACCGTCTGATGTCACGGATCCGTGGGAGGAGGGCAGCGACCGCTCGCCCCTGCTCCGCCCGAACGTCCGCGTCGTAGGAGAACCCGGTGCCGACGAGCGCCATCGACAGGTCGTCACACGCTGACGCCGTGAGTCCGGTCACCGTTCCCGCGGCGGATCGTAGGCTCGATCCGCGGCCGACCGCCGCGGTCCAGGTCTCGCCGGTGACGATGTTGTGCACCGCCCCCGCGAGCACCACCCCGTCGACCTCGGCCGCCACGGAGACAGCCGTGAAGGGGATCCCGTAGAGGAGGTTGACCGTTCCGTCGACCGGGTCCACCACCCACCTGACCACGCCCCGCCCGGCGGCGGCAGGCTCCTCGCCGCCCTCTTCACCGCCTTCCTCGCCACCCTCCTCACCCAGGACCCGGTCACCGGGCCGCTCGGTGGTCACCAGCTCGCGCAGATGCCGCTCGACGGTGGTGTCGATGACGGTCACCGGGTCGGTCGCCGAGCTCTTGGCGCGTGGATCCAGCCCTGTGGAGTCGAACTGCTCCAGCATCCGCCGGGCAACGCCCCCGCCCGAGACCGCGAGCCGGTCCGCGAACATCCTCAACTCGTCGACATCCACCGGATGGTCTCGTCCGGCGAGGCCCTCCACCGTCTGCTCCGACACGTCTTCTCCCCTCGTCATCACCGAATGGCCCGGTCCCCCGGCGCACCGGGCGGATACTCTGACGAACGGGTGCTCGCCCGCCCCCATCGTGCCCCGCCGGCCCGGTGGTCTCCAACCCTCAGCCGTGACCCCGCGGCCCGTCCCACGGGAGCCAGAGATGCCGACCACCAGCCCCTCCGAGCGCACCCAGGCATCGGACACCCCCACCGGCGTGGGGGTGGACGTCGGCGGCACCGGGATCAAGGTCGGACGGGTCGATCTGGGCACCGGCGAACTCATCGGCGACCGGCTGACACACCCCACCCCGCAGCCGGCGACCCCGGACGCCGTCGCCGGGGTCATCCGCTCGATGGTCGAGGAGGTCGGGTGGGACGGACCGGTGGGCGTGGCGCTGCCCAGCGTCATCCACGACGGGATCGCGCGGATCGCCCACAACATCGACCGCTCCTGGGTGGGCTGCGACGTCGTCGCACTGTTCGCCGAGCACCTCCCGGGACGCCCGGTGGTGATGCTCAACGACGCCGACGCCGCGGGGATCACGGAGGTGCACTACGGCGCCGGTGAGGGCGTGGACGGACTGGTGATCCTCCTGACCTTCGGCACCGGCATCGGGTCGGCGTTGCTGCTGAACGGTCATCTGATCCCCAACACGGAGTTCGGGCACCTTCTGGTCCAGGACATCGACGGCCGGGGGGTCGACGAGGCCGAACACCTCGCCTCCGCTGCGGTGCGGCACCGGGACGGGCTGACCTACGAGCAGTGGGCACCGCACGTGTCCAACGTCCTGCGGTCCCTCGAGGACCTGCTGTGGCCTCGCGCCTTCGTCATCGGGGGCGCGATCAGCGAGGCCGCCGAGGAGTGGTTCCCGCTGCTGGAGAACCGCACCCCGGTTCGCGTGGCGGTCCGACGTGGCGACGCCGGGATCATTGGCGCCGCCCTGTACGCGGCGGCGAGCACCGGACTGCTGGACCTGGACGCGACGGTGTCCCCGTCCGACCGCTGATCCCTCGCCGACAGCGCCTGATGCGACCTCCGGGCCCGATCCTCGTTACAATGGCGCAGGCCGGGATCACCTACCGGCCGGGGACGGGCCCGGTACCGCAAGGCGGACGGCTCGCGAGTCGGCACACTGTGCGGCATCGATCCCCGTTTCCCATCGAATCACCGGTTGTGAAGGGGCGTTTGTGGCAGCCACGAAGACCACCAGTTCGGATTCCGCGATGAGCGGCGATCCGTCGGACACCGAGGTCACGGGCGAGGCCCCCGCCAAGAAGACCGCGGCGAGCAGGACACCAGGGAAGAAGACCGCCGCCGCCAAGAAGACCGCGGCCAAGAAGACCGCTCCCGCCCGGAAGACGGCGGCCAAGAAGACCGCCGCGAAGAAGACCGCGGCCAAGAAGACGGCGGGTGCGGGCGATCCCGCGGACGCCGCGTCGATCGACGACGCACCCGTCGAGGCCCTCGAGGTCGAACCGGACACCGCCGAGCTCGAGGACGTCGAGGTCGATGTCGTCGACGTGGAGGACACGGAGGCCGACGAGGAGACCAAGGACGGCCCCACCGCCAAGGACAAGGCGTCGGGGGACTTCGTCTGGGACGAGGACGAGTCCGAGGCCCTCCGCCAGGCCCGCAAGGACGCCGAACTCACCGCCTCCGCCGACTCCGTCCGCGCCTACCTCAAGCAGATCGGCAAGGTCGCCCTGCTCAACGCCGAGGAGGAGGTCGAGCTGGCCAAGCGGATCGAGGCCGGCCTCTACGCCACCTGGTTCATGGCGCAGGTCGCGGAGCGTGGCGAGAAGCTCACCACCGCCCAGCGACGGGACTACAAGTGGATCGAGCGGGACGGGGTCCGCGCCAAGAACCACCTACTCGAGGCCAACCTCCGCCTCGTCGTGTCCCTGGCCAAGCGGTACACCGGTCGCGGAATGGCGTTCCTGGACCTCATCCAGGAGGGCAATCTCGGCCTGATCCGCGCCGTGGAGAAGTTCGACTACACCAAGGGTTACAAGTTCTCGACCTACGCGACGTGGTGGATCCGCCAGGCCATCACCCGTGCCATGGCCGACCAGGCCCGCACCATCCGGATCCCGGTCCACATGGTGGAGGTCATCAACAAGCTCGGCCGCATTCAGCGGGAGCTGCTCCAGGACCTGGGCCGCGAGCCCACCCCGGAGGAGCTCGCCAAGGAGATGGACATCACCCCCGAGAAGGTGCTGGAGATCCAGCAGTACGCGCGAGAGCCCATCTCGCTCGACCAGACCATCGGTGACGAGGGCGACTCGCAGCTCGGCGACTTCATCGAGGACTCCGAGGCCGTGGTGGCCGTGGACGCCGTGAGCTTCACGCTCCTGCAGGACCAGCTCCGCTCCGTTCTCGACACCCTCTCCGAGCGCGAGGCGGGCGTGGTGCGCCTGCGCTTCGGCCTCACCGACGGGCTGCCCCGCACGCTCGACGAGATAGGGCAGGTCTACGGCGTCACGCGCGAGCGCATCCGCCAGATCGAGTCCAAGACCATGTCGAAGCTGCGTCACCCCTCGCGATCCCAGGTCCTGCGCGACTACCTGGACTGAGCTCCGAGACGGAAAAAGGGCCCCGCCGGTGGCGGGGCCCTTCTTCGGTGTCCGGGGGTTGGAGTCGCGGTTCTACCGCGGATCACCAGCTCCGCAGCAAGGAGATACGCTCACGGATCTGATCGGCCGAGGCCATCGGCACCGGTGGACCCCCGCAGGCGTTGCGCAGCTGCGTGTGGATCGCGCCGTGGGACCTGCCCAGACGGCCGGAGTACACCGAGACCAGCGTGTTGAGTTGGCGCCGGAGGTCCTTGAGCTCCGCCGCCGACGCCACCCGGGCGGCCGCCGCGCCCGCGTGCGCCCCCGGGCCGCCGGCATTGCCCGGCAGGGTGGTGCCGGAGATGGCCGGATCCGTTCCCACGCCGACCACGGCGACGGGCCCGGGCGCGGAGGCCTCGCCGGAGGTCCGCCGGATCTGCTCCTTCTCCCGCTGGCGCAGGAGCGCCTTGACGTCATCGGCACCGAGTAGACCCGGAAGCCCGATGTAGTCGGCCTCCTCTTCGCTCCCGGCGAAGGTGGCCGTGCCGTAGGAGGACCCTTCGTAGACGATCTGATCGAGCTCGGCGTCCGCACCGAGGGATATGTATCCCTTGTCCTCCTCGTCGGCGGTGTCGGGTTCGTCCTGCTGCTGGTTCGCCTGGGCCAACAGTTCGTCCTCGAGCCCGTCCTCGCGGTGGGGTTTGCCCAGGACATGATCCCTCTGGGCCTCCATCTGCGAGGCGAGCTGCAACAGGACCGGGACCGACGGCAGGAACACCGACGCGGTCTCCCCGGGCCTGCGAGACCGGACGAACCGCCCGATGGCCTGGGCGAAGTACAGGGGAGTCGAGGCGCTGGTGGCGTACACCCCCACGCTCAGTCGCGGCACGTCCACCCCCTCCGACACCATGCGGACGGCGACCATCCACTCGTCCGTCGAGGCGGAGAACGTGCCGATCCGGCTCGAGGCGGTGGGGTCGTCGGACAGGACGACGACGGGGGCCCGCCCGGTGATCTCCGTGAGCAGTGCCGCGTACTCGCGGGCGCGTTCCTGGTCGGTGGCGATCACCAGCCCGCCGGCGTCCGGGACGCCGCCGGCCCTGATCTGCCGGAGCCGGGTGTGCGCGGCCTGGAGTACCGCCGGCATCCAGTCGCCATGAGGGTCCAGGGCGACCCGCCAGGCGCGGGAGTTCTGGTCCGCGCTGAGCGGTTCGCCGAGCCGGGCGGAGAACTCCTCGCCGGCGTTCGTGCGCCAGCGGGCCTCGCCGGAGTAGGCCAGGAAGACGACGGGCCGCACGACGCCGTCGGCCAGGGCGTCGGCGTAGCCGTAGGAGTGGTCCGCCCTGGACCGCTGATGGCCCTGGCCGTCCGGCTCGTAGGTGACGAACGGGATGGGACTGTCGTCCGAACGAAACGGTGTCCCGGTCAGCGACAGTCGACGCTCGGCATCGTCGAACGCCTCGCGGATGCCGTCGCCCCAGCTCTTGGCGTCCCCGCCGTGGTGGATCTCGTCGAGGATCACCAGCGTTCGGCGGGACGCGGTCCGTTCGCGGTGCTTGAAGGGATGTGAGGCCACCTGGGCGTAGGTGACCACCACGCCGTGGAACTCCGGTGCCAGGGCCCCGGAGGAATTGGAGTACTCGGGATCGAGCGCGATCCCCGCCCTCGCGGCGGCCTCGGCCCACTGGAACTTGAGGTGCTCGGTGGGGGCGACGACAGTGATCGCGTCGACCGTCCGGTCGGCCAGGAGTTCGGTGGCCACGCGCAGACCGAACGTCGTCTTACCGGCGCCGGGGGTGGCCACGGCGAGGAAGTCCTTCGGCCGTGCCATGAGGTACTTGCGCAGGGCGGTCCGCTGCCACGCGCGCAGTGGTGCGCCGGTGGCCGTCGCGGTGGCGGGATCTGCGGTCTGCTCCTCGGTGCCCGGGACCGCGCCGGGATCACTCACCAGGCTTCAGGGTCTCGTAGACGCGCTTGCACTCGGGGCAGACCGGAGAGCCCGGCTTGGCGGACCGGGTGACCGGGAACACCTCGCCACACAGGGCGATCACGTAGGAGCCCATGACCGCGCTCTCGGCGATCTTGCTCTTGTCCACGTAGTGGAAGAACTTGGGCGCGTCGTCCTGCGTCTCCTCGGTCGTGGTGACCTCGGGACGCTCGAGTGTCTTGGTCCGGGTGGTGCTCACCCCCTCATGATGCCGCACGCCACGGCCGCGGCGCCAACGCCGGAGTACCTTGGGGCCATGGCACCCGACTCCCGTCGCACGCGGTCCGAGGATCGGGACGGTTCCGCGAGGCCCGTTCTGATCACCGCCGCGCGTGAGTCCTACCGGGACGAGCTCGCGGCGCGGAAGAAGCGGTACTTCCTCCTGATGTCCGTCCGGATCCCCGCGCTGCTCCTGGCCGCGGGTTCCCTGGCTCTGTGGAACAACCCGTGGATCGCGCTGGCCATTGTCGCGGGGTCCATCCCGATCCCGTGGATCGCCGTGCTCAGCGCCAACGACAGGCCTCCGCTACCCAAGGGACAGGCGCGTCTCTACACCGCGGGTGCCCTGTCCGCGAACACACCGTCCGTCGTGCCGCCGGGGCTCGCGGGCATCTCCTCGCGTCCCACCCTCTCCCTGCAGGGCACGGTGGGTGAAGACCCGGTACCCGAGCGGTCCGCGCCCGGCGACGGGGCCCCGGAGGGCACCGACTCCCCGAAAGGCCCCGACTCCCCGAAAGGCCCCGACTCCCCGGGCGGCGCCGACCTCCCCGACGAGAGCGACGACGCCCGGTGACCCCTGCAGTCCCGACGCTCACCCGGCTCGCGCCGCTCCTGGCGGAGGCCTTCCGAGAGCACCACTTCACGGTCCCCGGGCTGGAGAATGCACTGGGGCCGGCGGCGATCGCGGCCCTCGCGCGCTCTGATTCGGCATCCGTCCGGAGGCACGCCCGCACAGCCGGACCGACCGGGACGTTGGTCCGTCTGTTCGTGCTGAACGACGCGGTCCCCGAGAGCGAGGTCGTCCTGGCCCTGCCCGGGGTGGACGCCGAGGACGGGATCGATGCCGGGTTGTGGACGCGCCCGTCCGCCCCCGGAGGAACCCTTCGTGCACTTCTCGACCTCCGCCCCGTGGACACCGGCCACGGCACGCGATGGGTGTTCGCCGACATCGACGGGTCGATGGTGCACTCCTCGACGAGGTCCGATCACGTTCTCGGGGTGGGTCAGGCCACGCTGTCCCTCCTGAGGATCACCCCCACCTCCCGGGTGGGCTCTGTTCTCGACCTGGGCACCGGCTGCGGCATCCAGATGGTGCACGCCCTCGAGACCGCGGCGACGGCGACGGGCACCGACATCGCCCCGCGGTGCCTGGCGTTGGCCGCCGCCACGCTCGCGATCAACGGGCTGGAGGGGGAACTGCTCACCGGCCCCTGGTTCGAGCCCGTGGCTCACCGACGATTCGACCGCGTCGTCGCCAACCCACCGTTCGTGGTGGGCCCCGCGGATCCCGCCCACTCGTACCGGGAATCCGGGCTCGCCCTCGACGGCGCGAGTCAGACGGTCGTCTCCGGGGCCCACGGCCACCTGACCGAGAACGGCACCGCGGTCATCCTCGCGTCGTGGGTGGAGCGTTCGGACGCCGACTGGAGGACCCACGTGGCGTCGTGGATCCCCTCGGAGGGCGTGGAGGCCTGGGTTCTGCGGCGCGACCGCTCGGACCCCGAGCTCTACGTGTGGACATGGCTCACCGACGAGGGTATGGATCCGCGGGACGAGTCCACCGCCCTCGCCGCGGAGACCTGGCTCGACCACCTCCGGGACCACGAGGTCGACGGGATCGGGTTCGGATACGTCTACCTTCGGCGGATCGACGGCGCCTCCTCCGTGCTCTGTGAAGACCTGACCCACCCCTTCGACGAGGGGCTCGGCGACGAGGCCGAGGCCTACTTCGCACGGTCGGCGTGGCTGCGGTCGGCGACGACCCGGCAGGGTGGGCAGGCGCGGGCCCTGGACACGACCGTGTTCACGGTCTCCCCCGATGTCTATCTCCACTCCTCGGAGAGCCTGGCGCCGGACCCCGATCCCCCGGGAGCGGAGGAACCCGATTCCGCGGCGCGGACCGGATCTGTAGTCGTCGAGCGGGTCACCGGGGCGCGCTGGCGCCACGAGATCGATCCCCTGACCGCGACCGTCCTCCGGGGGGCACGGATGGGCGCGCTACCACTCGAGGACCTGGTGGTCCTGGCCGCCGCCGGGGCGGGCGAGGACCCGGTGGAGCTGGCGGACCCCGTGCGCAGGGTCGTCGCCGATCTGTTCCTCCACGGTGTCGTGGTCCCCGCCGGGGTCCCCGGGATGCTCCCGCCCGGCGTCTCGGCCGCGGCCTCCGCGGGGTCTGGGGGGTCCGGGGGGTCCGGGGGGTCCGGGGACCGATGAGAGCCGTGATCTCCCGGGTCACCGAGGCGTCTGTGACCGTGGACGGGGCTGTCGTGGGTGCGCTCCCCCGCGCCGGGCTGCTGGTCCTGCTCGGCGTGTCGATCGACGACGACGAGACGGACGTCTCCACGATGGTCCGCAAGATCGCGGAATTGCGCATCCTACGGGGCCGGTCGGGCGACGACGACGACGGCGCGGTCCAGGACGCCGCGGGCTCGGTGGGCAAGGTCGATGTGGGCGCTGTCGAGGTGGGCGCTGTCGAGGTGGGCGCGGTCGAGGCCGGCGCGCCCGTCCTGGTGGTCAGCCAGTTCACCCTCATGGGCTCGACGGCCAAGGGGCGCCGGCCGTCGTGGTCCCGCGCCGCCCCCGGCGAGCAGGCCGAAGCAGCTGTCGATGCGGTGGTCCGCGGGCTCCGGGAGCGTGGGCTCGAGGTCGCGACCGGGGAGTTCGGCGCGATGATGCAGGTCAGTTCCGTCAACGACGGCCCGTTCACCGTCCTCGTGGACACCTCTGCGTCCCGCGTCTCGTGACGGGCGTCATCATCCCGGGAACATTCCCGTCGGCCCCGCCGTTGTAGCAGTACGTGACCGTGACCCGGACACGCGCCCGTTCCGTCCATCAGCAACCGACCGCCGGCTCTGATCTCCCCGGGCCGGCAGGAGGAGGAGACATGACGTCAGCCACCACCCGATCGGATCGTCGGACGGAGGCGGAGTCGGAAGGCCAGAGCCCCAGCGCGGACCTCGTCCGCGTCTACCTCAACGGGATCGGCAAGACCGCCCTCCTCAACGCAGAGGACGAGGTCGAACTCTCTAAGCGGATCGAGGCCGGTCTGTACGCCTCCCACCTCCTGGCCACCAAGAAGCGGATCGGTCCAACCAAGAAGGCGGACCTCAAGGTGATCGTCGCCGAGGGGGAGGCGGCCCGTGCACACCTGCTCGAGGCCAACCTCCGTCTGGTGGTCTCCCTGGCCAAGCGCTACACCGGTCGCGGTATGCCGCTGCTCGATCTGATCCAGGAGGGCAACCTCGGACTGATCCGCGCCATGGAGAAGTTCGACTACGCCAAGGGGTTCAAGTTCTCGACCTACGCCACGTGGTGGATTCGCCAGGCGATCACCCGGGGTATGGCCGACCAGTCCCGCACCATCAGGCTCCCCGTGCACCTGGTGGAGCAGGTCAACAAGCTCGCCCGCATCAAGCGGGAGCTGCACCAGCAACTCGGGCGCGAGGCCACCCTGGATGAGCTGGCCGAGGAGTCGGGGATCCCCGCGCACAAGATCGAGGAGCTGCTCGACCACTCCCGGGACCCGGTGAGCCTGGACATGCCGGTCGGTGCGGACGAGGAGGCGCCCCTGGGCGACTTCATCGAGGACGCCGAGGCCACCAGCGCCGAGAACACGGTCGTGACCAACGTGATGCACTCGGACGTCCGCGCGGTGCTGTCCACGCTCGAGGAGCGCGAGCAGCAGGTCATCACCCTGCGGTTCGGGCTCGACGACGGCCAACCGCGCACGCTCGACCAGATCGGCAAGCGTTTCGGTCTCTCGCGAGAGCGTGTCCGTCAGATCGAGCGCGAGGTCATGGCGAAGCTCCGGGAGGGGCGCCGCGCCGACAAGCTCCGCTCCTACGCGGTCTGAGGGACGGACGGGTCACACGGGGACACGACGCAGCCCCGGCCGCCGGAGCGGGTTCACCCCGCCGAGGGAGCCGGGGCTGCGTTGCGCATGGGCCCCGGCTGCCGTGTCCGGCTAGCGCGGTCGCCGGGGGCCCTCACCGGCTAGCGCAGTCGCCGGGGGCCCTCGTCCCCACTGGACCTCGGGGGCGGGCCCAGGTGCACCTGCGCGTACAACACCGCCACCCCGTCGGGGGCGGCGAGCGCGGGGTCGATGGACAGGCGTCGCAGTTCCGGGACGTCCTCCACCAGGCACGACACCCGGCCCATGAGTTCCACCAGTGCCTCCCGGTCAGCCGGTGTGTCCCCGGCGTACCCGTCGAGAATGGGCGCTGCCCGCGGGCGATCCAGGAGCGATCGGGCCTCGGAGGGGGAGACCGGTAGCGTGCTGAACGCGCGATCGGCGAGGAGGTCCGAGAGCATCCCGGACACCCCGAACGAGATGAGCGAGCCGAAGATGGGGTGGTCCGCCACGCGGATGGTCACGGCGACCCCCTTGGTGGCCATCTTCTGCACGTGCAGCGACGGCGAGCCGGTGGTCGTCTGGAGGTCGTCGAAGGCGTGACGGACCGCCGCCGCATCGGTCAGATCCAACCGGACGCCGGACTGGTCGCTGCGGGTCCGCCACTTCTCCCCCATGGCCTTGACGGCCACCGGGTACCCGAGTTCCTCGGCCGCCATGACCGCCTGCTCGACCCCGGCCACGACGAAGTAGTCCACGATCCCGACCCCGTAGCTCTCGAGCAGACTCCGGACCTGCCCCTGGGTGAGTTCGAACGAGGTGCGTCCGGCGTTCGAGTGGCAGAGGGAGTCCACGAGGTCCCGTGCGCGTGTGCGGTCGATGTCGTCGTACTCGGCGGGTTCCTCCGCGGGCTGGTCCAGCCACTCGGCGTAGCGGCGGGCTCGGACCAGGGCAGACACCGCACGCTCGGGGTACGGGTAGGAGGGGATGGAACCCCGCGAGGCGACGCCGGAGTCGTCGGTGACGGTGAGCCCCTCCGGCAACCCCTCCCCGGCCAGGAACGTACTCACGACCGGCTTGGAGCTGCCGGACGCCGCGGCGCGGATGGCCTCGGCGTACGCGTCGGGCTCGGTGGCCACCGGTGGCACGAACACCGTGAGGACCGAGTCCACCTCGTCCCGGGCGACCACGTCGGCTATCGCGGTGCGGAAGTCCTCGGGAAGAGCCCCGGCTCCCAGGTCCACCGAGTCCGCCACCGTGAATCCCTGCAACCGCGCGGAGTCCCCGCCGAGACGGCCGACGGCCGTCGAGTTCCCGACGATCGCCAGGCGTCCGCCCGCGGGCAGCGGTTGGTAGGCGAGCAACGTCGCGGTGTCGAACATGTCGGTGATGGAGTCCACCTGGATGAGGCCGGAGTCGCGGAACAGTCCACGGATGGCCGAGGCGGTCAGGCCCCGTACCCCGGATTCCAGGTCGTCGACGGCCCTCCGGACCACGACGACCGGCTTGTTGCGGGCCACCCGGCGCGCGATCCTGGAGAACTTGCGGGCGTTGCCGAAGCTCTCGAGGTAGAGCAGGACCACCTCGGTCCCGGTGTCGGTGTCCCAGTACTGGAGTAGATCGTTGCCGGAGACATCGGCCCGGTTACCCGCGGAGACGAAGGTCGACAGCCCCAGACCGCGGCGGGCGGCGGCGGCGAGGATGGTGATGCCGAGGGCACCGGACTGGCAGAAGAACCCGGCCCGTCCGGGTCCGGGGACCACCTCGGCGAGGGTGGCGTTGAGTTGGACGTCGGCGGAGGTGTTGATCACCCCGAGCGCATTGGGGCCCACCACCCGCATCCCGTGCGCCCGGGCCTCGCTCACCAGACGACGCTCGGGCACCACGCCGGCGCTGCCGACGTCGGAGAACCCGGCCGAGATCACCACGAGCGTCGACACGCCCTTGGACAGGCAGTCGTTGAGCACCTCGGACATGGACGCGGCCGGGACCGCCACGACGGCGAGGTCGACCGGGTCGGGGATGTCGCGGACGCTGGCATAGGCGCGGACGGACTGCACCGAGGTCGCATCGGAGTTGACCGGGTACACCGGACCGGAGAACCCGTTGCCGATGAGGTTGCGCAGGACGGTGTGGCCGATCTTGCCGATCTGGTCCGAGGCGCCGATGACGGCCACCGACGCGGGGGTGAGAACCCTCGCGACACTGCGCGCCTCGGCCGCCGTCTCGCGCGCGTTGCGGACGTTCGTCAGGGCCTCGGTGGGGTCGATCGCGAACTCGAGGTGCAGGGTGGATCCGTCGAAGGAGCGGGAGATCTCGTACCCCGCCCGACGGAACACCTGGATCATCGACCGGTTCTCGGACAGGACCTCCGCCTCGAAGTGGTCGATCCCGCACTCGGCGGCGGACCCCGCGAGGTGCTCCAGGAAGATCGATCCGAGCCCCCTGCCCTGGTGCTGGTCAGAGATGGTGAACGCCACCTCGGCGAAGGTCGAGTCGGGAAGGCGTTCGTAGATCGCCATCCCGATGATCTCCGCTCCCAGCTCCGCGACGAACGCCATGCGGTCGCGGTAGTCGACATGGGTCATCCGCTGCAGTTCCTTGGCCGACAGGACGTCATGGGAACCGAAGTAGCGCAGGTAGCGCGTCCGCTCGGAGAGACTCGAGTGGAAGCGCGCGATCTTCTCCGAGTCGTTGGGCAGGACCGGGCGGATCCGCACCGCCCGGCCGTCGGAGCCCAGGACGTCGGCCGCCCACTCGTGGGGGTACCCCTCCGGATACTCGTCCACCGTCGTGTCGGTGGAGGCGTGCTCCGGCGGAGTGACGACGGGCGCATCGCCCTCGGGGGTGCCGCCCTCGGGGGTGCCGCCCTCGGGGGTGGCGCCCTCGGGGGTGCCGACGTCGGTCGTTCCGTCACCGGGGTTGGCCATCGTGGTCCTCCAAGAGACTTCAGTGGTGGATGGTGGGCACCCGCGCGCGGGCGTGGCGGTCAGTCCCGGGGGTCGTCCGGGTCGAGCCCGAGAAGGGGGTAGACGGAACGGCGGGTGTCGAGGATCGACTGGTCGAGTCGGGCCAGCGTCCGGTCGACCTCTCCACCGCGATCGGCGCCGGCGGGCTCCCACGGCGTGTGCGCGGGGGCGGCGCCGTCACTCATCGTCCGCGGGACCCTGTCCGGAACGGTGTACCGCGCGGCCATGGCCGCCCATTCCTCCGGCACCCGGGTCCCCGGATCCACGGGGGCCCCGAGGATCGCGGCGATGAGATGGGTCCACGACCGCGGAACCACCCGGACCAGTTCGTACCCGCCTCCGCCGATCGCGATGATCCGCCCCTCGCAGAGCTCCTCCGCGAGCGCGATCACCTGGAGGTAGGACTCCCGGTGCCCGTCGACGGTGAGAGAGAGGTCGGCCAGCGGGTCCTCCCGGTGCGAGTCGCACCCGGCCTGCATGACGATGATCTGCGGCTCGAACGCACGCAGGGCCCCGGGGACGACGGCGTGGAAACCCCTCAGCCACAACCCGTCAGTGACCGCGGGCAGGAACGCGAGGTTCACCGCGGTGCCCTCCGCCCGCCCGACACCCGTCTCCGACGCCCACCCGGTCGACGGCCACAGCGTGGCGGGGTGCTGGTGCAGGGACACCGTCAGCACACGCGGATCCTCGTAGAAGGCCGCCTGGACACCGTCCCCGTGGTGGACGTCGACGTCGACGTAGGCGATGCGGTCGTACCCGTTGTCCAGCAACCAGCTGATGGCGACCGCGGCGTCGTTGTACACGCAGAACCCGGCCGCGGCGGCGGGCATGGCGTGGTGCATGCCGCCCGCCACGGACACCGCCCGGGTCGCCGCGCCGCTGGCGATCGCGCGCGCGGCCGCGAGGGTCCCACCCGCCACCGCGGCGCTCGCCTCGTGCATGGCCGGGAACGTCGGGTTGTCCGCCGTGCCGAGTCCGTGGCTCATCCCGTAGTGCTCACCGGGGGGCAGGTCGCCGGCCGCCTTGACCGCGCCGATGTAGCGCGAGGTGTGGACGCGCAGCAGCTCCTCATCACTCGCCGAACCGGGGTCGAGCATCTCCACGCCCTGCAGAACCCCCAGCTCAGTGGCGAGAGACATCGTCAGATCGAGTCGGCGGGGGCTCATGGGATGGTCGGCGGAATGCTTGTACTCCATCAGCGACGGACTCCACACCACCGCCGCGGCGACGCCGTCCCGGATACCGGCCATTGCCACCCGTCCTCCCCTCTCACCGGGACGCTCCCGGCCACCCACATCCGGTGGGATCACCGAGATGTACGCCCCACGAATCTACGCGGCGAGACCTGACTCGGCCCCCGATTGCCCGCTCCCCACCCCGGTTCGAGGACCGGCGGTAGTCTCGTCTGTGAACCCGGAGGGGATCGTCGACCACCGGGGCACCTACCTGCGACGATCCGACGTGGAGGATTCAGCGTGAAAGACCTGGTGGACACCACCGAGATGTACCTCCGCACGATCTACGAGCTCGAGGAGGAGGGTGTGATCCCGCTCCGTGCCCGCATCGCGGAGCGACTCGAGCAGAGCGGACCGACCGTGAGCCAGACGGTCGCGCGCATGGAACGCGACGGCCTGGTGCACGTGGCACCCGACCGGCATCTGCAACTCACCACCAGCGGCCGGGACCTGGCCGTGGACGTCATGCGCAAGCACCGTCTGGCCGAGCGGCTGCTCGTCGACGTGATCGGGCTGGAACTGGAGAAGGTCCACGCCGAGGCGTGCCGCTGGGAGCACGTGATGAGTGACGACGTGGAACGGCGTCTGATCGAGGTACTCGAGGATCCGAGGACGTCCCCGTACGGCAACCCGATCCCGGGACTCGACAAGATCGGCTACGCCTCCGCGATGGCCGACGAGACCGCGTTCACCCGTCTGTCCGCCCTGGACACGGACATCCCGCACAGCGTCCGGATCCAGGCGATCGGCGAGAACGTCCAGATCGACACCGACCTGATCTCCGAGCTCCGCGCGGCCGGGGTCGAGCCGCTGAAGACCGTGACCGCCACCCGGCGGGGCCACCTCGTCGAACTCGACTCCGGTGACGGTCATACGGTGGAGCTCGACGGCGATCACGCGCACGCGATCCAGGTCGAGATCCTCCCGTGAGACTGCTCGTCACAGGAGGAGCCGGGTACGTCGGCGGGGTCTGTGCGACGGTTCTCGTCGAGCGCGGACACGAGGTGGTGATCCTCGACGACCTCTCCACCGGCAACAGGGACGGCGTCCCCTCGGCGGCGACGTTCATCGAGGGGGACGTCGCCGACCTGGCGGGCGAGGTCCTGCGGTCGGGACCCGGCTTCGACGGCGTGGTGCACTTCGCCGCCCGCTCGCTCGTCGGGGAATCGGTGGAGAAGCCCGGGGAGTACTGGCAGGGCAACGTGGTGACCTCCCTCGCGCTCCTCGACGCGATGCGCGCTGCCGACGTGTCCAACCTCGTCTTCTCCTCCACCGCGGCGACCTATGGCGAGCCGGAGCAGATCCCGATCACCGAGGACATGCCCACCCGGCCGACCAACACCTACGGCGCCACCAAGTTGGCGATCGATCACGCCATCACCTCGTACGCCGCAGCCCACGGGCTCGCTGCCACCAGCCTGCGCTACTTCAACGTGGCCGGGGCCCACGGTCCGGTGGGCGAGAACCGTGTCGTGGAGACCCACCTCATCCCGTTGGTGCTGCAGGTGGCCCTCGGGCACCGATCCGACATCAAGGTCTTCGGAGACGACTGGCCCACGCCCGACGGGACCTGTGTCCGCGACTACATCCACGTCGCCGACCTCGCCGATGCCCACCTGTTGGCCCTGGAATCCAACCGGCCCGGCGTCCACCGGATTCTCAATCTCGGGAGTGGGGAGGGATTCTCCGTCCGGGAGGTGATCGACGTGTGCCGCGAGGTCACAGGGCACCCCATCCCGGACGTCGTCGCGCCACGCCGGGGGGGCGACCCGGCGGTACTCGTCGCCTCGAGTGAGAAGGCGATGACCGAATTGGGGTGGACTCCCACCCGGACCGATCTCCACACCATCGTCCGCGATGCATGGGCGTTCACCTCGGCTCTGGGAGACCGGGCGCACTCCGCGCTCCGGTAGACCGGGGCGGCAACCCTCAGGCCGCGGCCGCCCGGCGGAGCCGCTCCGGGGCGAGCCCCTGCTCCAGACCGTGGAGGAGCAGACGCGCCAGAGAATTCGCCGGATCCGCGGACACCGCGGCCTCGAGGGCGGCCCGGGCGTGGACCCCGCCACCGGCGAAGTACGCCGCGGCTCCCAGTAACAGCAGCGCTACCGAGCGCTCGCGGCCGGGCCTGCGGCGAGCGAGCGACCACCAGAGCAGACGACGACCGTCCTGATCGCACAGACCTCGCTGGGCCAGACGCCGGTAGACCTCGTCCCGCACCGCGATGTCCAGCAGGGCGCGTCCGATCCCCGCCAGGTCGTCGTCGTCGATCTCCTCCCCCACCTCCAGGCTCCGTACCGCGTCCTCGTGCGCCTCCACCGCGCGGTCGACCTCGCGGGAGCCACCGAGCCTGACCGGTCCGCTGCCGTGCGGGTCGTCGTCACACGCGTCGTCGTCACGCACCAGATACAGGTCCTCGATCTCGCCCCGTGACCCGGCCCGGATCCGACCGTCGAACGCATGGACCGCCGCGATCTCCGTCGAATCAGGGTCCACCTGCGTGCCCCGGACCATCCCGAACAGGTCGACCCACGGCGAGCCGTGCGCGAACTCGCCGACCCCGTACGCACCGACGACCCGCGTCCCGGACAGCCCCAGCCAGTACTCGAACGCCGCGGCGACGTCCTCCGCCCGGAGGCCGGCGGTCTCCCCGTCCGCACAGTTCTCGTGGACCACCACCAGATGAACGCCCGTCACTCCCTCTCGAGCGCAGAACCGTGCCAACCCGCGCGCCGGGCCGTCGTCGACCGTCATCGGTGGGAACTCGTCCCGCCCGGAGAGCACGTCTTGATCACCTCCGAGCAGTCCGTCGACATCCATCCTGACGACCGGACCGGCGCGGCCTCCGGCGGTGCGTCCACAGACGATCACCACCGATCCCGTGCCCGGCGGGAAGCCCAACATCGACGGGATGGACGCGATGAGCTCCTCGGGGGAGGTGATCACCACCGTCGGAGTGTCATCGATCCCGTCTCCACCGATCCGTCCGTTCCCCGTCATCGCCGTCCACCCGTCTCCTCGTCTCACGGCCGCTCCGCCGACCGGGCGAACCGTGGGTGCCGGTGCACCGGATCAACCTTCGGACACGGCGCCGACGGCGGGCGCCCGGAAACCGGCGCTGAACGGGCCGCTGGGGAGCCCGAGAAATGATGGGGAATCATCTGCGGCCCGCTGTCGTTGGCACAGAGGTGAAACCCCGTCCCGGTGGGACGATCCATTCGGACCGGTCCGGACGATTCGGGGTGTCGCGACGAGAGGAGTCGACATGGCCAGGCACAGCGATCTGTACCGACTGATCGAGCCCGTCCCCGATCTGCGGTCGGAGTCCGGACAGGGCCCGGTGCTGGTGCACGCGTTGGAGGGGTTCTCCGACGCAGGCCAGGCGATCCAGGGCGTCACCGAACACCTCAAGGGGAGCCTGGACTCCCAGCTGATCGTGGAGTTCGACGCGGACCAGCTGGTCGACTACCGCTCGCGTCGCCCGCAGGTGCGGTACTCGTTCGACCATTTCGCCGGGTACTCGGAACCGACCATCCAGATGCACGCCGTCAAGGACGCGGACGGGACGCCATTCCTCCTGCTCTCCGGTCTCGAGCCGGACCTGAAGTGGGACGGGTTCACCGAATCCGTGATCGACCTCGCCGGGTCGTTCGGGGCCCGGATGTCGATCGGCCTCGGCGCCATCCCCCTCGGGGTGCCGCACACCCGCCCCACCCAGTCCAGCGCGCACGCCAGTGACGTCGACCTCATCCGCGGGTTCACCGCCTGGCCCGGGGAGTTCTCCGTCCCGGGGAACGTGAGCGCCCTGCTGGAGCTCCGCATGGCAGAGCACGGGATCCCGTCGGCGGGCTTCACCGTCCACGTCCCCCAGTACCTGTCGCAGACCGCCTACCCCGCGGCGGTCCTCAACCTGGTCGGGAACATCGCGCAGATCTCCCAGCTCGAGCTGCCGTCCGGTGAGCTCGAGTCCGCGGCTGCGGACTTCACCGCACAGGTCACCGCCCAGATCGCCGACAGTCCGGAGATCCGGACCGCCGTGGAGCTGATGGAGAAGCAGTACGACGAGTTCATGGAGAGCCGCCACGGTTCCGACTCGCTCAACCCCGGCGGCACCCCCCTGCCGTCCGGCGACGAGATCGGCGCGGAGTTCGAGCGGTTCCTCGCGGAGCAGACCGGCGACGACGGGCCCGGCGCCCAGTAGCGCAGGCAGGCGGGAGCGGCCGGGCGGCTAGGCTCGGTCTGGTGCACCTGCCCGACCTCCTCGCCGACCTGGACGACGTCCCCTCCGATCTCCTGGAGGAGGCGGTGTTCGACGCCTTCGTGGCATGGGCCGACGCCCAGGGCCTGACGCTCTATCCGGCGCAGGAGGAGGCGGTGCTCGAGGTGTCGGCGGGGAGCCACGTCGTCCTGGCCACCCCGACGGGATCGGGCAAGTCCCTGGTCGCGCTGGGTGCGCACTTCTCCGCGATGGCCAGGGGCACGCGGAGCTACTACACCGCGCCGATCAAGGCTCTGGTCAGCGAGAAGTTCTTCTCCCTGTGCGCGGTGTTCGGCGCGGAGAACGTGGGGATGCTCACCGGCGACGCCGCCGTCAACGCCGATGCGCCGATCGTCTGCGCGACCGCGGAGATCGTGGCCAACATCGCGCTGAGGGAGGGCGCCGACGCCGACATCGGCCAGGTGGTGATGGACGAGTTCCACTACTATTCCGAGCCCGACCGGGGCTGGGCCTGGCAGGTGCCGCTGATCGAACTCCCCGACACGCAGTTCCTCCTCATGTCCGCGACCCTCGGGGACGTCGACTGGCTCATCGAGGACCTGCGCACCCGCACCGGACGGGAGTGCACGCTCGTCGGGGGGACCGAGCGGCCGGTCCCGCTGACGTTCGACTACGCGCTGCAGAGCGTCCACGAATCGGTCGAACTGCTGCTCCGCGACGGCAAGGCCCCCGTGTACATCGTCCACTTCACGCAGGCCTCCGCCCTGGAACAGGCGCAGGCGCTGACCTCGGTGGCCGTGTCCTCCAAGGAGCGCAAGGCCGCGATCGCCGAGCAGATCGGCGGATTCCGGTTCACGACCTCCTTCGGTCGGAACCTGCGCAAATTGCTCCTGCACGGGATCGGCGTGCACCACGCGGGCATGCTCCCGAAGTACCGCCGCCTCGTGGAACGGCTCGCCCAGGACGGGTTGCTCACCGTCATCTGTGGGACCGACACCCTCGGCGTCGGAATCAACGTCCCCATCCGGACCGTGCTGTTCACGGGCCTGACCAAGTTCGACGGCCGCCGACAGCGGGTCCTCAAGGCCAGGGAGTTCCACCAGATCGCCGGCCGCGCCGGCCGCGCGGGATTCGACACCGAGGGCCTGGTGGTGGTGCTGGCACCCGAGCACGAGGTGGAGAACGCCAAGGCGGCGGCCAAGACCGCCGCCAACCCCAAGAAGAAGAGCAAGGCGGCCAAGAAGAAGCCTCCGGAGGGATTCGTCAACTGGACCCGCGCCACGTTCGACAAGCTCGTCGGTGCCCAGCCCGAGCAGCTGACCAGTCGCTTCGAGGTCAACAACGCGATGCTGCTCAACGTGATCTCACGGCCCGGGAGCTGCTACACCCACATGCGGCATCTGCTGCTGTCCTCACACGAGACCAGGGCCCGCGTCCGGCACCACGTCCTGCGGTCCATCGAACTCTTCCGAGGGCTCGAGACGGCGGGCATCGTCGAGCGGATGACGGAGCCGGACGACGAGGGTCGGCACGTCCGACTGACAATGGATCTGCAACGGGACTTCGCCCTCAACCAGCCCCTCGCCCCGTTCGCGATCGCCGCGATGGAGGTCCTCGACCCCGACTCCCCCACCCCGGTCCTGGATCTGGTCTCGGTGATCGAGTCCGTCCTCGACGACCCGCGCCCGATCCTCTACGCACAGCAGCGGGCCGCCCGCGGCGAGGCGATCGGGGCGCTCAAGGCAGAGGGGGTGGAGTACTCGGAACGGATGGAGCTGGTCGAGGACATCTCGTGGCCCACACCCCTCGGCGACCTCATCGCGGACGCCTACGACGCCTACCGGGCCGGGCACCCGTGGGTGGCGGGGGTCGAGCCCTCCCCGAAGTCGGTCGTCCGCGAGATGGTCGAGCGGGGGATGACCTTCTCCGATCTGGTCTCCGCGTACGGACTCAGCCGGTCGGAGGGTTCCGTCCTGCGCTACCTCACCGACGCCTACCGTGCGCTGCGGCAGACCGTTCCGGCCGACCTGCGGACCGACGAGTTCGACGACCTGGTCGAATGGCTCGGGGAACTCGTCCGCCAGGTCGACTCGAGCCTGCTGGACGAGTGGGAACTGCTCACCGACCCCGAGGTCTCCCCGGACCAGGTGGCCGAGCTCGCCTTCGGACAGTCGAGCGGCACCACCCGGCCCGTCACCGCCAACTCGCGGGCGTTCCGGGTGATGGTCCGCAACGCGATGTTCCGCCGCGTGGAGCTCCTGTCGCGAGACGACATCGACACCTTGGTGCAACTCGACGCCGACGTCCCGCTCCATCCCGACTGGGACACCGAGATCGATGCGTACTGGGACGAGTACGACGCGATCGGAACCGGGCCCGCGGCGCGCGGACCCGCCCTCTTCTCCGTCACCGAGTCGGGCGACGGGGTGGAGCCGGGGACCTGGAGGGTCCGGCAGGTGCTCGACGATCCGGAGAACGACCACGGCTGGGCCGTCGAGGGTGTCGTGGACCTCGGCGCCAGCGACGAGGCGGGCGAGGTCCGGTTCGCGTCGCTGACCCTCGCGGGGTGACGCAGCGGGGAGGCTGAACCGGGCCGCGGTTCCGGTGTCCGTACGATGACCGACGAACACCGATCCGACCCCTGGAGGACATCTGTGACCCCCCGCATCCTGTACAAGAGGCTCGCGCTCGCGGAGGTGATCACGTGGACGCTGCTGATCCTGGGCATGGTCGGCAAGTACGGGTTCGGTCTCGACTGGGCCACCACGGTCGGTGGCAGCATCCACGGTTTCGTGTTCCTGTGCTACACCGTGGCGACGATCGCGGTCTGGACGGACAAGCGCTGGTCGGCGGGGACCGGCCTGATGGGCCTGGCGTCCGCGGTCATCCCCTACGCCACCGTGCCGTTCGAGAGGTCCGTCGAGCGCCGCGGGCTGCTCGAGGGACACTGGCGGCTCGGGCCCGGAGGCGAACAGTCGCGCACCCTCGCCGAGCGCACGCTGGCCTTCGCGCTCCGGTCCCCGGTCGTCGCACTGGTGGTGACCCTCATCATGGTGGCCGTGGTCTTCTCGCTCCTCCTGGTGGCGGGCAAGCCCACCGAGTGGTTCTCGTGACCCTGGCCCGTGAGCCGGGACGCCGGGAGCTGAACAAGGCGGACAAACAACGCCGGATACTGGCCGCCGCCCGCGACCTGTTCTTCCGCAACGGGTACTCGTCGGTCACCACCCAGGAGGTGGCCGATCAGGCGGAGGTCGGCACCGGGACACTGTTCAGGTACGCCCAGTCGAAGGGCGAGCTCCTGTGCATGGTGGCCAACGAGGAGTTCCGCGCCATGGTCGAGACCGTCCCGGATACCGGGGACCCCGTCGAGGATCTGGTCACACTGTGCGACCCCCTGTTCTCCGCCCTCGAGAACCAGCCGGAGAACATCGTCGCCTACCACCGCGAGACGGTCTTCGGGGAACCCGGCCCGCACCCGGCGGAGGCGCAGCGCATCCTCGGGGAACTCCGGGGCATCATCGGACTCGTGCTCGCCCGGCACTCCCCGCGGGCACCGGAGGCGGAGGACCTCGACGGTCCCGCCCAGACCGTCTTCGACGTCCTGTACATGAGCATCGTCCGTTCGGGGATCGACCGGTCGCCCGGTCGCGACCACCGAGCCGACCTCCGCGAGCACGTCGATCGTGTCCTGCACGGAGTGCTGGCACGTCGGGTGTCCTCCGACAGCACGTACTGACGGCGCCGTCCGGCCACCCCGACGAACCGTCCTCCACCGCGCCGGGTGAGAC
Source organism: Dietzia natronolimnaea (assembly GCF_002289575.1). GTDB lineage: Bacteria > Actinomycetota > Actinomycetes > Mycobacteriales > Mycobacteriaceae > Dietzia > Dietzia natronolimnaea_A. Next base: position 24,254 of record NZ_NTGA01000026.1, on the reverse strand, counting down.
TTGTCCGCATGACCGAAGGCAACGACCCCACCGCCCGCCCGATCAAGGACGCGTCCACCGTGATGGTGATGCGGGACTCCGATCGCGGACCCGAGGTGTTCGTCGCACGCCGCGTCCGCGGGATGGCGTTCGCCGGCGGTATGACGGTGTTCCCGGGCGGGGGCGTGGACGCCTCGGACGACGATCCGGATGTCGCCTGGTCCGGCCCCGCGCCCGCGTGGTGGTCCGAGCGGTTCGGCTGCGACGTGCCTCGAGCGCGCCGGTTGGTGTGCGCGGCGGCGCGGGAGACGTTCGAGGAATGTGGCGTGCTCCTCGCCGACCACCTCGACGGGTCCCCGGTCGCGGACGCCGGCCGGTACCACTCGAGCCGCGAGGAGCTCGAGAGCCACCGACTGACCTTCAGCGCGTTCCTCGCCGACGAGGATCTCTCACTCGCGGCGGGCAGACTCCGCCCCTACGACCACTGGATCACGCCCTCGGTGGAATCGCGGAGGTACGACACGAGGTTCTTCCTCGCCGCGCTACCGGAGGGACAGGAACCGGATGACCTCACGACCGAGGTCGACCTGACCATGTGGGCCCGCCCCGTCGACCTCCTCGAGGACTTCCGTGCCGGCCGGTCCATGCTCCTCCCCCCGACGTGGACCCAACTCCGCGTCCTCGCCGGGTTCCCCGACGTCGCGGCAGCACTGGACTCCGAGCGCAGGATCGTTCCCGTCCAGCCGGAGGTCGTCGAGCACCGTGGCGGGGTGCGCGTGCGCTTCGACGGTTCGGACGAGTACTGGTCCGACTACCAGGCGGGCCGGCCGGAGGCGGGGAGCTGATCACTCCCACCGGACATCCCGAAGTACCGACGTGCTCGGCTGTGCGGTGGTTGACTGCCACTCATGCTGGATTTCGAGTTCGACGTGGACGCGTCGATCGCTGCCGGGTGGAACCGCTTCGCGACCCGCCTGGCCGGACTACTGCGTGACCTCGTCCCGGGAGCCACGTTCGACCTGGCCGTTCCCGTCCTCGGGTCGCCGTCCACCCGCACCCCGTACGTGCGTTTCACCGCCACCGGCGGCGGCAGCGTCCACGCGGAGGTCTCCGGCGGCGGGTCCGCGGATTCGCCGGAGCCGCTGGGGCCCGTCCGGCTCGAACAACTCATGGCCCTCGGTTGGGCGCTCCGGCGCCCGACCGACCAGGGTGCTCCGGGGGCGGACCTCACGTTCCCGGTGAACCGTGCACCCGAGGTGGCGCACCTGGTCGCCGGCACTATGGAGCGCGTCTTCGGGATCCCCCACCCGGTATTCCTCCATGACGTGTCCGATCCGGAGGACGCGACCGGGGCCGGTTCGGGTGAACCCGTGTCGGCGGACGCCGACTTCCGGTCGCAGCCCATCGCGACCCCGGACGAGGCGACCAGAGCACTACAGTCGGCTCTGTCGGAGGTCTACGAGCGTCGGGTCACACCCGACGAGCATGACGTGTTCACCGTTCCCGCCGGGTGTGTCCTGCTGTTCGTCCGTGCGCACCGCTCGCTCCCCCTCGTCGTGTTCCGGAGCCCACTCGTGTCCTCCGTGGAGGATCCCGCGGCCGCGGAGACCGAGGTCGCGATCCTCAACCGGGACTCGCTATGGTGCAGGTACGTGTTCGACGGCCAGACGATCTCCGCCGAGGCGGAGTTCGTCGACCGGGTGTTCGTCCCGGTCAACTTCAAGATCCAGTTGGCCGAGATCTCCGCCGAACTCGACGACGTCTACTCGGACCTCGCGCACCGGGTCGCGGGCCGACGATGGCGTGACCTGCGCGCCTCTGATGACCACCGTCCCGGTGAGCAGTAGGATCTGAGACCGTGCCGGGACGGGCCCGGTGTGAGAACTCGCCCCAGGAGCGCCTACATGCGTCGCGCCGTCCTCGCTGCAGTGATCGTGACCGCGGCCGTCTCCACGTCGGGTTGTTCACCGGCCTCCCTGTTCGGCGATGACGACTCCGCGGGCGTCCCCGTCCCGACCGCCCAGCAGTCCGGACCCCTGCCCTCGTCGCAGCAGTTCGACAGGCCGTTCCCCGTGGCCGGAGAATCGTGGGACGCCACCGTGACCCTGTCCGACCTCCGCATCGTGCCCTCGACCACGTACTCGGACGCGGTCGTGGTGGTGGACGTCCGCGCGGTGCAGGCGTCCGGTCAGCCGGAACTGGGCCCGGAGGACTTCTCGGCCTTCGACCCGTCGGGGCGACCGTTCGAGCGGATCGAGAACCCCGCGGGGACGGTCGAGGACCCACTCGTGCCCTCGGTTCTGAGCTTTCCCGGCGAGGAGATCCGGGGGATGGTCGCCTGGACGATGCCCAGAGGGAACCGTATCGGGCGCATCGACGTGACCGCCCCGAGGACGATCGGTTCGGTCACCGTGACCCGCCAGCCGGAAGACCCGACCGCCACCTAGGGCTCAGGACGATCCCGTGCCCTCGAGATACGTCCATCGACCACCTCTGCGCTCGAACGCCGATCGCTCGCGCATGACACCGGGGCCCTCGGGCCCGACATACCGGGCCTCGAACTCGACGGTCCCGGTCCGGTCGGCGGGGCCACCGGCAACCACATCGAGGATCGCGAGGCCGGTCCACTCGACGTCACCTGCCTCCACCCGGGCCGGCCGCGTCCGCGGGCTCCAGGTGCGCCAGAGGTGGTCCTCCCGACCCAGAACGAAGGCCGTGTACCGCGATCTCATCAGTTGCTCCGCGGTCTCGGCCGGGACACCATCCTCGACGAGCGGTCCGCAGCAGCGATCGAACGGGCGCCGGCTCCCGCAGGGACATGCGTTCACGTCGCCCTCCTCCGTCCACCCGCATCCGCGATCAGGCTACCCACACGACGACCGGTTATCCTCAAGCCCAGAGATGTCCAGCTTCCGTGCACTGCCCTTCCGGCCCCGGCGACAGCCCGATCCCGACGGCGTCCCCCTACGGGTCCGCTCGTGCCGCGACCTGTGCGAGTGGACGAGGACCCCGGTGGAGCGCCGCGGTGAGCCCCTGTTCGCGTGCCAAGGGTGCGGATCCCAGTGGGTCCCGAGCGAGCACTGGACCCCGCGGGACAGCAACGGGGCGGTCCCCCCGGAGGTGTTGGAGATCGTCGCCGCCGAACCATGACCTCGCCGGCTGACCTCTAGGCTGAGACGATGACCACACCCCCTCGATTCCCCGGTCCCGCCGTGAGTTCCGCGACGGTCGACGCCGTCCTGCGCCGGGCGGCGGCCCGGTTCCCCGACCGCGTGGCACTCACCTTCGCCGAACGCCGGTGGACCTACGCGGCGCTGGACTCCGCGGTCGACCGGGTGGCCACGACCCTCGCCGGCCAGGGCCTCGAGGACGGCGCCCGGGTTGCCGGCTACGGGGTCAACTCCGATGCCTATCTCATCGGCTTCCTCGCCACCTCCCGCGCCGGGTTCACGCACGTGCCCGTCAACTACGCCCTGACCGGCGGCGAACTCGAGTACCTGTTGACCGACTCGGGGGCGTCCCTGGTCCTGGTGGACCCGGCACAGGCCGCCACGCTGTCGGACGTACTCGAGACCATGCCGGGGCTGCGCTCCCTGCCTCTGCTGCCCCGTGAGGGGGAGACCGCGGACGGCACCGTTCTGGGTTCGGCGACGGACGACTCCCCGTGTACCCCGGTGCAGTCCCCCTCCACCGGCGACGATCTGGCCCAACTCCTCTACACCTCGGGGACGACCTCACGCCCCAAGGGCGCGATGATGACCCATTCCGCGCTCGTCCACGAGTACGTGAGCTGCATTCTCGCCCTGGACCTGACCGCGGACGACGAGCCGCTGGTGACCATGCCGCTCTACCACTCGGCCGCGATGCACGTGTTCGCGCTCCCCTACCTCTCCCTGGGGGCGACGGTGCACCTCATGGCCGCCCCGGACATCACCGAGATCCTCCGCCGGGTCGAGGTCGACAGGATCGGCTCGCTCTTCCTCGCGCCGACGGTGTGGGTGCCGTTGGCCTCACATCCGGACCTGGAGTCCCGGGACCTGTCGAGTCTGCGCAAGGCCCAGTACGGCGCCTCGATCATGCCGGTGACGGTGCTCCAGCGCCTGCGCGGCAAGTATCCCGACCTCGGGTTCTACAACTGCTTCGGACAGTCGGAGATCGGCCCACTGGCCACCGTCCTGCGCCCGGAGGAGCATGACGCCCGCCCGGCGAGCGCCGGCCGACCGGTGTTCTTCGTGGACGCCCGCGTCGTCGACGAGACGGGCGCAGAGGTCGCGGACGGCGAGCGGGGCGAGGTGGTCTACCGGTCTCCGCAGTTGTGCACGGGTTACTGGAACAAGCCGGACGCCACCGCCGAGGCGTTCCGCGACGGGTGGTTCCACTCCGGCGACCTGGTGGTGCGCGACCCGGAGGGGTTCATCGAGGTCGTCGACCGCATCAAGGACGTCATCAACACCGGTGGTGTCCTGGTGGCGTCCCGGGAGGTCGAGGACGCGGTCTACCAGGATGAGCGCGTGGCGGAGGTGGCCGTGATCGGCACACCGGACGACAAGTGGATCGAGGCCGTCACCGCGATCGTGGTCCTCAGGGACGACGTCCACGCCACCGAATCCGAGATCATCGACGGCACCCGCGCCCATCTCGCGCCGTTCAAGGTGCCGAAGCGGGTCGTCTTCGTGGACGAACTGCCCCGGAACCAGTCGGGCAAGCTCCTCAAGCGGGAACTGCGCCAGTCCTGACACCGGGACCGTGCCCGACCCACCCGGGTCTCCGGCGTCAGCCGATCCTGTCCAGGACCTCCGCGGCCACCACCTCGGGGGCTTGTTCGGGGAGCCAGTGCCCCATGCCCGCCAGCGGGACGAAGCGGTACTCCCCCGCCATCCGGGAGGCGGTGGCCTCGGCACCGGAGCGCCCGATCGCTGGGTCGTCCTCCCCCCACAGATAGGTCGTGGGGACCGACACGTCGGGCAGGTCGTACCGCCGCATCGCGCGGTACCAGTTGAGCGCTCCCGTCAGCCCCGCCCGCGTGCCGACCACCTCGAGGTGCTTGGCGATGAGCTCGTCAGACACGTGCTCGTCGAACATCGCCCGCAGACGTCGGGCTCCGTCCTCGAGCAGGACGTCCTCGGCTTTCCCCTCCTGGCGGAAGAGGGCAAAGTAGGCCGATCGGGCCTGCTGGTCCGGGTCGGACTGCAGAGCCCACGCGAAGGCCGACAGGTGGGGGACGGACACCACCGTCAGGCTCGACACCCGCCCGGGGTGGTGGGCGGCGAGCCACCATGCGACCGATGCCCCCCAGTCGTGGCCGAGCACGTGCACCGTCTCCAGACCGAGATGGTCGACGACCGCGAGAGCGTCCGCGCTCAGGTGCTCGATCGCATAGGCCCCGACGTCGTCCGGGCGTGCACCGGCCGAGTACCCCCGCTGGGCCGGAGCGACGACCCTGAGTCCCTGCTGCGTCAGCACCCCGGCGACCGCCTCCCACTCCCACGGGGATTCCGGGAAGCCGTGCAACGCCAACACGGTCCCGCGCTCGGGCCCGGTGGTACGCCAGTCCAGTACGTCGAGGGTGCCGGCCGGGATGTCGACGGTCATGCTCTGCGGTTCCATGGAGCGGACACTATCTTCTCCGCTGGTTCACCGCGGGCGGCCGCCGCGCGGACTCTCCGCGGACGACCCCGACTGCGCGACCATCGAGCGCCGGTCATGCCAGTCGCGCACCACCCACATCTCGACCACGAGCGGGTCGACAGCTGCCTCGTCCGCCCACGCGGAGATCACGTCCAGATACCGCTGATACCGGCGTGGCGTCATGCGACCGAGCGAGTCGATCTCGGTCCATCCCGCGTGGACCAGCGTGGCGATCCCGGCCGAATCGACGGGAACGATGGTCTGGTCCGACCACGCCATTCCCAGGGACGACAGATAGAGCGAGGCGAGCGGGAACCCGAGATCGGGCACCCCCCTGCCAGCCCTGCCGTACGGCGCGCCGTTGCGGAGCAGGTTCATGGCCTCCGCCGGGGCGTCCAACCAGTCCGCCACCTCGTGCAGGACCAGGGGATATCCGTGAGGTGACACCGAGCGCCACGCGGAGCGGTCGCGCTCCGGTACACGGAAGTCCGGCAGACCCCTGCGGACGCCCGATCGCTGCGGGTGCCCGGCGAGCCAGGCCGCACACATGTAGAGCGCGACCACGGACTCCTCCAGGCTGCCCCGAGCCCTGCGGCCCGCTGCCCAGAGGTCACTCCTGCGGAGGTATCCGGACCCGGACTCGACCCGGCCGCCGTCGGGCCCACCGGCGACCAGCCGGAGGTCGACCCCTCGCTCCGCCAGCCTGAGGTTCCACAGGTCGAGGTCGACCTCCACGTATTCGTCCGCCACCAGCAGTGCCGGAGGCTGGGCGCGACACCACGTCAGGCACGAAGAGGGGAGATCTGGAACGGGACGGGAACCGGTCGTCGTCATGCCCGCACGGTGTCACGCGGGTACGACAACGCCGGCCCCCTGCGCCTCAGTCCTCGGCGAACGCGTCCAGCGGAGGGCAGGAACACACCAGATTGCGGTCGCCGTACGCGCCGTCGATCCGCCGCACCGCGGGCCAGACCTTGGGGCGCCACTCCGAACCCAGCGGGTAACCCGCCAGGCTGCGCGGGTAGGCGTGCTCCCACTCGTCGGCGGAGACGCTCTCGGCGGTGTGGGGAGCCCCGCGCAGCGGATTGTCCTCCACGGTCCACTCTCCCGAGGCGACCCGGTCGATCTCGGCGCGGATCGCGGCCATCGCGTCACAGAAGGCATCCAGCTCGGCCAGGTCCTCACTCTCGGTGGGCTCCACCATGAGCGTGTTGGGCACCGGGAAGCTCATCGTGGGCGCGTGGAAACCGTAATCCGCCAGCCTCTTGGCCACGTCGTCGATCGAGATGCCGACCGAGTCGATGAGCGGCCGGAGGTCGAGGATGCACTCGTGCGCCACCCACCCGCCGTCCCCGGAGTACAGCACCGGGAAGTCCGGGCCGATCCGCCGGGCCAGGTAGTTGGCACTCGCGATCGCGGTGAGGGTGGCACGACGCAGCCCGTCCGCGCCCATCATGCGGACGTAGGCCCACGTGATGGGGAGGATCGAGGCGGATCCGAAGGCGGCGGCCGAGACCACCGCGCCCGAACCGAGACCCTCCTCGTAGGGGTGGCCGGGCAGGAACTCGCGCAGGTGCTCGGCCACCGCGACCGGGCCGACCCCGGGACCGCCACCACCGTGCGGGATGCAGAAGGTCTTGTGCAGGTTGAGGTGGCTCACGTCGCCACCGAACCGCCCCGGACGGGCGACACCCACGAGCGCGTTGAGGTTGGCCCCGTCGATGTAGACCTGTCCCCCGGCGTCGTGGACGATCGCGCAGATCTCCTCGATGTCGTGCTCGTACACCCCGTGGGTCGAGGGGTAGGTGATCATGATCGCCGACAGCTCGGCCGCGTGCCGGCCGACCTTCTCGCGGAGATCGTCGACGTCGACGTCCCCGTTGGGTCGACATCCGACGACGACGACCTTCATCCCCGCCATCACCGCGGACGCGGCGTTGGTCCCGTGAGCCGAGGACGGGATGAGGCACACCCTGCGATCCTCGTCGCCGCGGGAGCGGTGGTACTGCCGGATCGCCAGCAGGCCCGCGTACTCCCCCTGGCTGCCCGCGTTGGGCTGCAGACTCACCGCGGCGTAGCCGGTGATGTCGACGAGCCACTGCTCCACGTCGGCCACGAGCCGGCGGATCCCTCGGGTCTGCTCGACCGGTGCGAAGGGGTGGAGGCCCGCGAACTCGGGCCACGTGATGGGCTCCATCTCCGTGGTGGCGTTGAGCTTCATGGTGCAGGAACCCAGCGGGATCATGGTGCGGTCCAGCGCCAGGTCCTTGTCCGCGAGGGCTCGCAGATACCGCAGCATCGCGGTCTCGGTCCGGTACCTGACGAACGCCTCGTGCTGGAGGAAGCGCGAGGTCCGGTCGCCGTAGGCGGGATCGACGAGGATCTCCAGCTGTCCGGCGTCCGCGATGTCGGCGACGTCACCGCCGAACGCTTCGAGGACGAGCGCGAGGTGGTCCCCGGTGGTGGCCTCGTCGCAGGAGACGGACACGTGGTCGTCGTCGACCCTCCACAGGTTCACCCCCCGCTCGGCGGCGGCGGCGAGCACCTCGGAGGCACGGCCGGGCACCCTGGCCAGGACGGTGTCGAAGAAGTCGGCGTGGACGACCTGGACACCCGCGGCGACGAGGCCGTCGGCCAGGACCGCGGCATGGGAATGCACGCGCCGGGCGATCGCCGCCAGGCCCTCCGCTCCGTGGTACGAGGCGTACATCGCGGCGACCACCGCGAGCAGGACCTGAGCGGTGCAGATGTTGGACGTGGCCTTGTCGCGGCGGATGTGCTGCTCGCGGGTCTGCAGCGCCAGCCGGTAGGCCGGCCGACCGTCGGCGTCCGTCGACACGCCCACGAGGCGGCCCGGGAGGTTACGGGCGTGGGCGGTGCGACAGGAGAGGAAGCCGGCGTGGGGGCCACCGAAGCCCATCGGGACACCGAAGCGCTGGGACGAGCCGAAGCAGGCGTCCGCACCCTTGTCCCCGGCCGGGGTGAGGACGGTCGCGGCGAGCAGGTCGACGCCCGCCGCCACGAGGACTCCCCGGTCGTGGCACTGGTCGATCAGCCCGGCGACGTCGGCGACGCGGCCCGAGGCACCCGGCGTCTGCACGAGTGCTCCGAAGAAGTCGCCCTCCGGCAACCCGTCGTCGATCAGGTTCGCGGTGACGATCTCGATACCCAGCGGCTCGGCGCGGGTGGCGAGGATGGCGGCGGTCTGTCCGAAGACGTCCGTGTCGACCGCGAAGCGGGGGCTCTTCGAGGACCGGTTGGCCCTGCGGAGCATCGTCATGGCCTCGGCGGCCGCGGTCCCCTCGTCCAGCATCGAGGCGCCCGCCATGTCCATGCCGGTGAGGTCGGCGACCATGGTCTGGAAGTTGAGAAGAGCCTCGAGTCGGCCCTGGCTGATCTCCGGCTGGTAGGGGGTGTACCCCGTGTACCAGGCGGGGCTCTCGACGACGTTGCGGCGGATCACGGCCGGGGTGAGCGTGTCGTAGTACCCCTGCCCGATCATGGAGACCGCGACCTCGTTCCGGTCGGCGAGCACGCGCAGCGCGGCGAGCGTATCGGACTCGGACAGGGGCTCGGGCAGCGCGTCGATGCCCGCTGCCCGGCCGTCGGGACCCACCTCGTCGAGGATGACCGACGGGAACGCGCGCTCGGCGAGCTCGTCGAGCGAGTCCACGCCGATGGTCCGCAGGATGTGGGCCAGGCCGTCGGCGTCGGGTCCCAGATGGCGGGCGACGAACTCGCCTCCGGTCCGGGCGGTGTGCGGGGTCGTCGTCACAGGTGCTCCTCGAAGGGCGGGGCCGCCCGGACGGGCGGCCTGCGGGCCGGTGCTACCCTCTCCGCTCTGTCCCCAACCGGCTGACGCCGGCGCCTGAGAGATTCACGGGGCCCACCTGTGGGCCGCGCTTTCCCCGTGGGCGGGTGGTCTGTTCCACCGCTCTCCAGAGGCGTTCGACGACTACACGGTTCGGGTGCCTGAGAGATTCTCGGAGAGGAGTTGCTCCTTCGGCGCCCGCGGTGGATACCGCGGGACTCTCCCGTGAGTCGCGTGAACGCACCGCCGAGTCTAGACGACTCCTCCGATCAGCCCGTACGCCGCGAGGCGCGGGCGCGGCGACGGGCCGCCAACTCGTCCTCGAGGGGCTCGATGACGTCCTCGGCGGAGACGGTCTCGGCGGGGAACTCGGAGATCGACCCGGCGAGCTCCCGCATCGCACCACCGATCCCGATACCGAAGACTCCCTGTCCGCCCTGGAGGAGGTCGAAGACCTCCTCCTTCGAGGTGCACTCGAACACCGTGCGACCGTCGGAGAAGAGGGTGATGGTGGCCAGGTCCTTCACTCCCCGGGAGCGGATCTGGTCCACGGCCTTCCGGATGTTCTGCAGCGAGATCCCGGTGTCCAGCAGTTGCTTGACGATCTTGAGGACGAGGATGTCTTTGAACGAGTACAGGCGCTGGCTGCCGGACCCGGCGGCGTTGCGGATCGACGGCACCACCAGATCGGTCCGGGCCCAGTAGTCGAGTTGCCGGTAGGTGATGCCGGCGATCTGGCAGGCGATCGGCACGCGGTATCCACTCGTGCCGTCCGGGATGCCGTCGTCGGGGAACAGTCCCGGTTGCACCTCGTCGAACGTGGCCTGGGTGGCCTCGACGTCGCCTCCGAAGAGACCCTCCGTGTGCGTACCGGTGGAGGACGACTCCGGATCCCGGGTGTGGTCGGCCACGATTGCTCCCTCAAGCTGTGGGGTGCCGCCGCTGTCGCGGGGACACGGTGCCGGACTCTGTCGAGTCCGGATCCTTGAACACGTGAACACCATCGGTGTAGTTCACTGGGAGCAACGCTAGGCCCGCGAGGGTCCGCGATCAATAGGACACGCGGTAAACCTCAACCTCAAGTTGAACTTGAGACCTGGCCGCGACCTGCGCACTGGTGCTGGAGTGGCTCCTGTGGAGACGGAAATACCTGGTCGCAGCGCTCAGGACGTGGGGCCGCCGGGCTCCTGCGGAGCGTCTCCACCACCGAGGAAGTCATCCGGGCTCACCTGGTCGAGGAACTCACGGAACGCCTCCACCTCCTCCTCGCCCTGCTCCACCAGCGAGATCCCGACCTCGTCGAGCACCTCACGGCTGACCAGGACCGGGGACGAGGTCCTCAGTGCCACGGCGACGGCGTCCGACGGCCGGGCTGAGACCCGCGTGCCCTCGAAGACGAGCTCCGCGATGAACGTCCCCTCGGACACCCCCACGATCTCCACCTGCTCGAGTGGATGGGCGAAGGTCTCGAGGAGCGTCGCCACGAGATCGTGGGTCAGCGGCCTGCCCGGCTGCACGCCCTGCTGCTGGAGACTGATCGCGGCGGCCTCGGACGCTCCGATCCAGATCGGGACGTACCGCCCCCCGTCCTTCTCGTGCAGGATCAGTACTGGTGCGTACTCCGGCTCCTCGAAACGGATGCCGACGACGTTCACCTCTCGCATGTTCTTTCCCATGTCCTCCGCCTCTCCCACGGGTCCAGCCTAGCCCCGATCCGTCCCGGGGCGCGTGCGTCAGGACTCCAGCGCGTGCCGGACGGCCACGGTGACGAGCGTGGAGTGCAGAGCGACCGACAGCGCGGCGATCTCCCGGGCCAACTCGGCGGCGCGATCCCGTGCATCCGCGTCGCCCTGCCGTGCCACCGGGCCGGCGATCTGGGTGATGAGGCCCGTCTGCCGGTCGGCGGCCGTCCGGAAGCCCCGCAGATGACGGACGTCCACGCCGTGGCCGGCGAGGTCGTGCGCCGTCCGCGCGACCAGGACCGCCTCCGGGTCGAAGAATCCGCCGGGGCCGGCCACGATGAGCCCGGCGTCCACGAGGGAACCGACGAGCTCCGCGTCCACCCCCGACTGCTCGACCACGTCCTCACGGGTGAGGCGCAGAACGGTGTCGCTGCGGAAATCGTCCGGGGTCGACCCCGGCACACCGTCCCCGCCGGGCCGCGGGAGCAGGGCGGTCGTGGACCCGTCCGCGATCGCGGAGTCGAGCGCCTCCAACTCCTCACGGATCACCTTGAGGGGCAGATACCGGTCGCGCTGCGCCGTGAGGACATAGCGCAACCGTTCACGATCCCCGACGCTGAACCGGCGGTACCCGCTGGCGGTCCGCTCGGGGGTGACCAGTCCTTCGTTCTCGAGGAACCGGACCTTCGACACCGTGAGGTCCGGGAACTCCGGACTCAGGAGTGCGATGACGCCGCCGATGGAGAGGTGTCCCTCCTCGGTGGCGCCGTGTCCGGCGGCTGTCACTGCCCGGGCGTACCCGTCAGGAAGACGAGGCGGAACTTGCCGATCTGGACCTCGTCGCCGTTCGACAACGAGGCGGAGTCCACGGGTTCGCGGTTGACGTACGTCCCGTTCAGGGATCCGACGTCGACGACGTTGAACGTACCGCCCTCGCTCCGGAACTCCGCGTGGCGACGACTCACCGTGACGTCATCGAGGAAGATGTCGCTGTCCGGATGGCGGCCGGCCGACGTGGTGGCCTGGTCCAGGAGGAAACGGGAGCCCGCGTTGGGCCCTCGCTTGACCACCAGGAGCGCCTGCCCCTCGGGCAGTCCCTCGACACCGGTGACGGCGGGCTCGGACTGAGCCGCCTGCTGATCGGACTCGTTGAGAAGCTCCGCGCGGAACACCGAGGTGGTCTCGGCGGTCGCCTCGGGCATGTTCTTGTTCTCGGTCACGTTCGTCTCTCCTCGTCCGAGCCCGGGCGTGGGGCTCACCATGCGGTGCCTGCGATTCTATGTCGGACCGTCCGGCCGCGGGGCCGGGGGCGGTCCCTACCCCTCAGCCCTCCGTGATCTTGGCGTATCCGTCCGAGTCCAGCGTCTGCTCGAGCTGCGTCTCCAGATCGTCGACGTCCGGGATCTCGAGGACGACGATCCACCCCTCACCGTACGGGTCGGAGTTGACCAGCTCGGGCGACGTCTCGAGGGCGGTGTTGACCTCGACGACCTTCCCGCTCAGCGGCGCGTACAGGTCGGAGACGCTCTTGGGCGACTCGACCTCGCCGAACGGTTCACCCGACTCCGTCTCCCCGCCCACGTCCGGGAGCTGGACGAAGACGATGTCACCCAGCTTGGACTGCGCGTACTCGGTGATGCCGATGCGAACTCGGGTGTCGGACACCCGCTCCACCCACTCGTGCTCGTCGGTGTACCGGAGCTGGTCGGGGATGTTCTGGTCACTCACTGACGTGCCCTTCTCGCGTGGCTCACTTGGCGTGTACAACTGGCGACATTACACACCGCCGGACGGCTCCACTGCAGTAGATCCGGGACGGCGCGGGGGCACGGCGCGGGCGATCCTCCAGGCCTGCCACAGGTAGATCGCGCCGCTCCACGAGTAGAGGCCCACACCCCAGTACAGACACGCCTCACCGAGGATCAGGAACGCCTCCCCTCCGGGGACCCCCGCGAACCCGGCGAGAAGCAGTGGGAGGGACCAGAACAGCGCGAACGTGGCGGCCTTGCCCAGGTAGGTGACCTCCGGTTCGATCCCTCTCCGGCGGTACACCGGCACGGTCCCCACCAGCAGCGCGTCCCTGACCAGGAGGACCACCACGACCCAGACGGGGATGTACCCGGCGACGGCGAAGGCCACGGGCACGGCGGCCACCAGGATGCGGTCGGCCAGGGGGTCGAGACGCTCGCCCCAGGTGGATCGCATGTTCCACAGACGTGCGATCTTGCCGTCGAGCCAGTCGGAGACCACCAACGCACCGAGGAGCCACAGCGCCAGGGGCGGGTCGTCCCAGACCAGGATGCTCACCACGAGCACCGGGATCAGGGCGATGCGCGCCAGCGAGATGACATTGGGAAGCGTCCAGAACCTGTCGCTGACCCGGGGGTCACGCGGCGGCGGTTCGTACCCGAGGCCGGGTGGCACCGCGGCGGAGAGGTGTCCGTCGCGCGGTTGCGGGATGCGCGCACCGAGGACCCTGCCCTCACCGGTCCGCCATTCCCTCAGATCGGTCTCACGCCGTCCCTCCCGCGCCGCACTCATCGGAAGGTCGACATCATCCCGGAGAAGACGTTGCCACCCGCCGCCATCGGGTTGTCGTGGACCATGTAGGTCCACGTCGAGGTGGGCCGCGCCATAGCGTTGGCGACGAGATCCACCCCCGAATCGGTGAACTCGATCTCGGCGAAGGTGGTCTCCGACTCCCGGACGGCGTCCGAGGCGAGGTCTCTGAAATGGTCGATCGCGATCCGGTGGAACTCGTCGAGAGGGTTCTCCCGACCCAGTGCCCTGAGGTGGATGGACTCGCGGACGTCGTTCATCGTCTCCAGGTGACGGGCCCAGCCCCGGTCGAGATGCCACAGCATGATGTCCCGGCACCCCTGCACCACAGCATCGCGGCCGTGCGCCTCCACGAGTTCGGCACTGCGCGCCGGATCGTGCGCGGTGAGTTCCTCGAACGCCTTCTCCGTGACCAGGAGGGCCGCCCGGCGCTCGGCGAGGATGGCGCGTTGCTCGGCGAGCAGTCTGCTGTACCGCCAGGTGTTGGAGTGGATCGCGAGCATCTGCCCCTCGGTGACGCGCTGCGCGTGGTCGACCGCGTCCCGGCCACGGTTGCCCTTGAGCAGCCCGCTGATCCTGTCGTGCGAGGTGGGGATCTTCTCGGGCTCCAGGGCCGAGGTCACGACCGGATCGTCCATCGCGGCGAAGAACACCGACCTACCGGGGTCCCCCTGACGCCCGGCGCGCCCCCGCAGCTGGTTGTCCAGCCTCTCCGTCCGGTGCCGCCCGGTCCCCACCACGTGCAGTCCGCCGAGTTCGACCACCTCGTCGCGGCGGGATTCGTCGGACCCACCCAGTCTGATGTCCGTGCCGCGGCCCGCCATCTGGGTCGAGACGGTGACGTTGCCCACGTCCCCCGCCTCGGCGATGATGGCCGCCTCCTCCTCGTCGTTCTTGGCGTTGAGCACCACGCACTCCACGCCCTTCTCGAACAGTCGTGCGGCGAGTTCCTCCGACTCCGCGACGTCGTGGGTACCCACGAGCACCGGCTGGCCGGTCGAGTGGACGGCGGCGATGTGCTCGACGACGGCGCGGGTCTTGCTGTCGACGTCGATATACGTTCGATCGGCCTCGTCGACCCGGACGCAGGGGGTGTTCGGGTCGATCTGGGAGACCCCCAGGGAGTAGAACTCACGCAGCTGCGCCCCGGCCGCGAGGGCCGTTCCCGTCATCCCGCACACGCGGTCGTATCGGCCGATGAACGCCTGGACCGTGATGCTGTCGAGGATCTGACCGGCCTCGGAGACGGCGACCCCCTCCTTGGCCTCGACGGCCGCCTGCAGCCCGTCCGGCCACCGTTGCAGTTCGGCGACGCGACCCCGCGAGGCGTTGATCAGCTGGACCCGCCCGTCACGGACGATGTAGTCCACGTCCCGCCTCAGCAGGAAGCACGCGTGGAGTGCGACGTTGACCTGCACCAGCGTCGTGGCGACATGCTCCTCGTCGTAGAGGTCACCGATCCCCAGTTCGCCTTCGATCGCCTCGGCGCCGTCGTCCGTCAGGAAGATGTTGCGCCGTTCGGAGTCGGTCTCGTAGTGGCGGCCCGGTCGCAGTTTCCGGACCGCGGAGAGGATCTCCCCCGTGGGCGCCTCCCCGGAGGTGGACCCGGCGAGCACCAGCGGGACCAACGCCTCGTCGACGAGGACCGAGTCGGCCTCGTCGACCAGAGCGACGTCGGTCGTGGGCGCGATGAGGTCCGCGGGATCGGTGACCAGCTGCTCCCGCAGCACGTCGAAACCGATCTCGGAGACGGACCCGTAGGTGATGTCGCAGGCGTAGGCGCCGCGACGGTCCTCGCGGGACGACGACTCGGTGACGTGACCCACCGTCAGCCCCAGCAGCTCGAACATCGGCCCCATCCACCGCGCGTCCCTGGCCGCGAGATAGTCGTTGACCGAGATGACGTGGACGGTGTGCCCCTGGAGTGCGTAACCCGCCGCCGCGACCGCACCCGAGAGGGTCTTGCCCTCTCCGGTCGCCATCTCCACCACGTCCCCCGCGAACATCCTCAGAGCGCCCTGGAGTTGGACGTCGAACGGCCTCAGTCCGACGGCCCTCGTCGCGGCCTCTCTGGCCAGAGCGAGGAAGCGTGCGAGGTCCTCGGGGGACTCGCCGAAGAGCTGCAGATCGTGGGCGGCGTCCGCGAACTCGGCGTCGTCCATCCCCGAGGCCCAGTCGTCGAACCCGTGGGACGCCTCGACCGCACTCTGCGCGCGCGAGGTGTCCCGGCCCTGGGTGGAGCCCATAAGCTTCCAGAAGCGGTTGGCGAATCCCACGCGTGGAGTCCTTCCCGGTCTACAGAACAGTTGATGCCACCGTACGCAGGGGCTGACGGGGTCGGCGGCGCACCCCGCTGGTCTCCGCGTCAGCGCTCAGGGTCGATCTGTCCGCGCAGCCTGCGCATGGCCTCGGTGGAGAGCATCCGGTCACCGGCGCGTGCGGCCAGGTGCTCGGCCGTGAGGTCGGCGGGACTGGGCGCGTGCACGGTCGACGGAGGCCTCACACCGTGCTCGCGGGCGATGTCGTCGAGCCGCGCGGCCTCCGACACCGCGGCGTCGGCGCGGGTCTCCACCGACTCCACCAGTTCGCGGAACGCGACCGCCCGCTCGACCACCTCGGCCCAGACCTCGTCGATCGCCGCACCCATACCGGTCAGGGTGGTGAACCCGTCACGCGCGGGCGGGACACCCGGCGTCGCCGCCGTCTCCCGCAGCCGGCAGAGGTCTCCGGCGAGCCCCACCACCTCGGTCTCCGCGTCGAACTGCAACCGGATCTCCTCCACCGACCGCCCGCCGCGGACGTAGGCCCGGATGAGTCGGTCGTACAGACCGCCGACCTCCATGAGCAACGCGGTGTACATCTCGGGGAGTCGGCGGTTGTCCGCCCGGATCCGTGGGAGCGAAGGCAACGACTCCACCACTGCCTGGACGCGGTGCGGCAGGACCACCCGCCCCATCTCGCGCTGCCCGTAGGCGGCCGCGGCCGTGCCCAACTCGACCATCGTCCTGGGCACCATCGGCACCGGTGCCCTCGTCGGCGTGGAGGCGAGGGCGTCGAAGAGTCGACCCCGGTCCTCCGGGTCCAGGTGGACCCCGCGCTTGCGGTCTGCGCGGATGTCCTTGATCCGATACGCGAACACACCTGCGCCCCGGGTGAACCCGGTGCGTAGCGAGACGTACCTCCGGTCGAGGTCGGCCAGTCGGGTGCGCAACGCCACCCTCAGGACCGACGGCAACGGGGTGCCCAGCAGACGCCTGAGGTCGTGACGTTGTTCCTCGATCACTCGCAGCTGGTGGAAGCCGCCGACGGTGGGGAAGGGGAGATTCCGATGGAGTCTCGCGAGCACCACGCTGACGATGCGTGGTTCGACGAGGCCACAGGCCACCAACAGGGCCGCCCGATCGGAGAGTTCTCCGGGTCCCGAGGAGGCCGTGCCCGCGCACAGGTCGTCGACGTGGCGGATCAGGCGGGCACGGGCGTCCTCGCCGTCACCGTCCTGATCGTGACTGGTCATACCCGAGCACCTCTCCCCCGCTCCGACGGTCACCGCCGATGGACTTCATGCTGCCATGATGCCCCCTCCGGGGATCCCATGCCGTCCCGCTCGACCCGAGCGCGGATCCGTCGGCGTGCCACGTGTGGGGTGTTACCGCCGCTCGGGCGCGATCCGTACGACCATCTTCCCGGTGTTGGCGCCGCGCATCATGCCGAGGAACGCGTCGACGGTGTTCTCGATGCCGTCGACGACGGTCTCGTCGTAGGCGATCTCCCCCGCGGCGAACCACGTCGTCATCCGCTCGGCGAACTCGGCGCCCAGGTGGAGGTGACCGCCGAGCGTGAAGCCCGTGAGTGTCAGTCCACGGACGATGATGTTGGCCAGGTTGTCCGGGCCGGGTGTCCGACCCTTGTCGTTGTACCCCGAAATCGCCCCGCACAGGGCCAGTCGCCCACCGTCGTTCATCACATCGAGTGCCGCCTCGAGGTGGTCGCCTCCGACGTTGTCGAAGTACACGTCGACGCCCTCCGGCACCAGTGCGCCGAGTTGGTCGCGTACGGGCGCGTCCTTGTAGTCGAGCGCCGCGTCGAAGCCGTACTTCTCGGTGAGCAGACGCACCTTCTCGGGAGATCCCGCCGATCCGATGACGCGACCGGCGCCCAGGAGCCGGGCGATCTGCCCCGCCGCGGTCCCGACCGCGCCTGCGGCACCGGAGATGAAGACCGTGTCGCCCGGCGTCAGGCCGGCGATCGCGGTGAGCCCCACGTAACCGGTCAACCCGGTCATGCCGAGGATGCCGAGGTACAGGGAGAGCGGTGCTCCGTCGAGCTCGGGCACGACGGTGAAGGTCGACGCGTCGGCCTGAACGATGTCCGACCACCCGTGCTGGTGCGACACGACGCTCCCGACGGGGACGGAGTCGTCGGTGGATGCGGTGACGCGGCCGACCGCGCCGCCGGTGATGGTCGCGCCGACGGCGTAAGGGGCGGTGTAGCTGCGCACGTCGTTCATCCGGCCCCGCATGTAGGGGTCGACGGAGACGTAGAGGTTCGAGACCCGGACCTGACCGGGTTCGAGTGGTCCGTAGCTGACGGTGGTGGTGCGGAAGTCCTCGTGGGTCGGCCACCCCGAGGGGCGTGCGGCGAGCTGGATATGGGTACTGGTGACGGTGCTGGTGACGTCGGTCATGGTTCTACCTCCGGGTGTGGTCGGGATGGGTGGTGGGGAACGGGGTGACGGAGCGGGCCGCTAGAGAGCGATCGCGAGCGCGAGCACCGAGAGCAGCGGGAGCACGCCCTGCTTGAGGGCCGCCCCCCGCTTGTCGGGCGCGGAGAGGAACAGGACGAGGGCCGCCGCCGCCATGGAACCGGCACCCGCGAACAGCAGCGCGGCACCCACGGGAAGCGGGCCGGCCAGGACGAACGCGATGCCGGCAGCCGTGACGATCGCGAGGAAGAGGTTGTAGAACCCCTGGTTGAAGGCGAGCTGCTGGGTGGCGCGCGCCTCGTCGAGGCTCGTGCCGAAGATCCGGCGGGCACGTGCGCTCGTCCACATGAGTGATTCGAGCGCGAAGATGACGACGTGGATCAGCGCCGCGAGGGCGGCGAGGACCAGGGAGACGATGAGCATGGTGTGACCTTGTCGGATCGAGGGGGCGGATAGGTTCTGAACTGATCGTTTCAATATATACTAGACCGGACGTTTCACAAAAGGAGGCCGACCATGGGTCGTACGCAGGGATTCGACACCGACGCCGCCGTGCGCTGCGCTCGCGAGGTCTTCTGGGAGTCTGGCTACGAGGACGCGGCGATCCCCGCCCTCGAGAGCGCCACCGGCCTCAACCGGTCGAGTATCTACAACGCCTTCGGCAGCAAGCGCGGCCTCTTCGACGCGGCGGTCGACAGCTACCTCGACGAGGTCGTCCGTCCACTACTCCGGCCGCTCACCGCGACCCCTGTCGCCCCCGACGCGATCGTCGAGTACCTCGCCAGGCTGCGACACGCGTTCCTCGACGAGAGCTCCCCTGCGTCCGCGAACGGGTGCCTTCTCATCAATTCGGCGAACGCGCCGATAGCGCGGGACTCGGCGGTGCGCGAGGTCGTCGCCGCGTATCGACAGGAGCTGCGCTCGGCCATCGGGCGCGGCGTCGTCGCCCACCGCCCCACGCACGCGCCGGAGGCCAACGCCCGGCTCGCAGACGCCTGCACCGCCATGATCGTCGCGGCCTTCGCGCTCACCCGCGTCGACAACGAGGCCGCACTGCAGTGCAT
This sequence comes from Dietzia natronolimnaea, assembly GCF_002289575.1. Classification (GTDB taxonomy): domain Bacteria; phylum Actinomycetota; class Actinomycetes; order Mycobacteriales; family Mycobacteriaceae; genus Dietzia; species Dietzia natronolimnaea_A. Next base: position 4,829 of record NZ_NTGA01000026.1, on the reverse strand, counting down.
CGACACCGCCGCACACCTCCTCGACAACCACGCCTGACGCGGCGACGGCATCGGCCCCGGTCGACGGACTCCGGGCCGCAGGACCCCTGGGTGTAGGCTTATTGACAACGATTACCAATAAGCCGCGGAGGCGGGTGATCGGCGTCGTCCGATCGCCGGTCGCGGGCCCGCCCGCCGCGGGCCGCACAGCTGTGTGCCGCAGGAAAGGGACTGCCGTGACCTCAGAACCCCCGATGCTCGATGCCCTCGTCATCGGCGCAGGCCCCGCCGGGATCGGCACCGCACTCGCACTCGCCGCGGTCGACGACCTCGTCTTCGGCGTCGTCGACCGGGGCGCGATCGGGCAGACCTTCCTGGACTGGCCGGCCGAGCAGACCTTCCTCACCCCCTCCTTCACCGGGAACGGTTTCGGGGCCACGGACCTCAACTCCGTGCACCCGGAGACCTCTCCCGCGTTCAGTCTCGGGGTCGACTACCCCACAGGGCGCCAGTACGCGACATACCTGCGCGGTGTCGCCACGCACTTCGCCCTTCCCCTGCTCGAGGGGACCGAGGTCACCTCCGTGACACCTCGAGACGGCGGCTTCGAGGTGCGGTGCTCGCGCGGTCCGGTCCTGGCGCGGTCACTGGTGTGGGCCGGTGGCGAGTTCGGCGACCCCGTGGCTCCGCGGATCGCCGGCCACCCGCTGCTCGATCACAGCAGCGGGGCCGCCGCCTGGGAGTCACGCCCGGGTGACGTCGTGGTGATCGGCGGATACGAGTCGGGCATCGACATCGCCTGCCACCACGTCCGCCGGGGCTCCCGGGTGACCATCGTCGACGAACAGTCGCCGTGGGATGCAGGGTCGGGTTCCGACCCGTCGTTCCGGCTCGCTCCGCGCTCCCGGATGCGCCTGGTCGCCGCACTGTCGACCGGGAAGCTCACCCTGGTCGCCTCGCACGCCGTCGCCGTCTCCCCGACCTCGGACGGCTATTCGACCCGGCTGGGCGATGGCCGCACGGTGACCAGCGGGAGTCGCCCGATCGCGGCGACCGGCTTCGGACCGGGGCTCGGCCCGGTGGAGCACCTCTTCGCGTCCCGCGGGGACGGCTGGCCCGAACTCGACGAGGACGACCAGTCCACCCTCACCCCCGGGTTGTTCCTGTCCGGGGCCACCATCCGGCACGGCGGGATGAAGTTCTGCTTCGTCTACAAGTTCCGGCAGCGCTTCGCCCATGTCGCCCGGGTCATCGGCGACCGGGCGGGTAAGGACGTCGCCGCCCTCGAGGCGTGGCGGGCCGCCGGCATGCTCACCGATGATCTGTCGTGCTGCGGAGTGGAATGCGCGTGCTGAGCTCCGTTCCGGAGCATCGGGCGTCGCCTCGGCCACTCGCCGCCACGGGACTCTTCCTCGCCGCGATCATCGCCGGTGGCGCGACCGGGACGTGGTGGCCGGGCATCGCGGACCGGCTGGGGGGAGCCGTGGACCACCTGGTCATGCTGCTGGTGGCTGTCATCTTCTTCACCCTTCCCTCGGGCGGCCTGCTGGATCGACGCCGGGTGCCCCGGATCGCGTTCCTGGCCGTCGCCATGAACTTCCTGCTCATCCCGGTGGTCGCGTTCGCGCTGACCTCGGTGCTGATCCCGGACGACGCCCTGCGTGTGGGGATACTGATCTACTGCCTGGCCCCCTGTACCGACTGGTTTCTGGGGTTCACCCGCATGGCCGGAGGAGACACCGCGGCCGGGTCGGCGCTCATCCCCGTCCAGCTCGTCCTGCAGTTGGCGCTCTACCCGGTGTGGCTGGGGGTGTTCGCCGGACACCAGGTCGTGAACACCGTGTCGGCCGCCGGCCCGGCGCTGATCATCTGGTTCGTGATGCCGGCCGTGCTCGCGGTCGCCCTGCGAGGGGCTCTACGCCTGGTCGCTCCACGCTCCACACGCGGTCGGGTCGTCGATGCCGCCGACGGTGCGGTGCCCGTCATCCTCGCCGCCCTGATCGTGTGCCTGTTCGCCGCGAACGTGGGCACGATCCTGTCCGACCCCTCCGCGTTCGGCCGGGTGCTCCTCGTGGTGTTCCTCTTCTTCGTCGTCGTCTACGTCGTGGGCGAGGCGATCGCCCGGGGATTCGGCCTCAGCCACCCCGAGCACGCACTGCTCACCATGACCACCTCCGCCCGCAACGCCCCGCTCATGTTGGCGGTCACCACGATCGCGCTGCCTGATCACCCCGCCATCGCGGCCGCGATCGTGATCGGCATGATGGTGGAGTTCCCGCACCTCACCGCTCTGACCCACCTGCTCGCCACGCACCGTCACCGCGGGCACGCGCACGGTGCGGTCGCCACCCGGCCGGGGCGGTGTCGCGACCGGTGGCAGAGGTCGATCACCGGGGCCGTCAGCGGGTGAGAAGCGTCGCCGTACTCCCCCGGGGTTTCCTGGTCAGGGAGTACCGTCGGCCAATGCGATCCGCCGAGTCAGCGTCCGCCGAACTACGGGCGATGGAACCAGAGCTGTGGCCGGCGTACCTGTCGGCGCGCTCCGGTCTCCCCGGACCTCGCGCCGACCTCTCGTTGCTCACCGTCGCCGCGAGACTCGCGGACGGCCGCGCCATCGAGGCGATGATGTCCGACGGCGGCGAGTACCCCGCGATGTGCGCGGCCGCGGCTCTCGGGCTGAGAGCGGGCAGCGCGGAGTGCGAGGCCGGAGCCCGGGCGCTCGCGACGGATGACCGGTGGCGGGTGCGGGAGGGCGTCGCCATCGGTCTCCAGCTCCTGGGCGACGACTTCCCCGATGTGGTGAGGGGGATAGTCCGGAGGTGGGCCGACGATCCCGAGCTGTATGTCCAGCGCGTCGCCGTCGTCGCCATCTGCGAACCGCGACTGCTGCGCACCGCCCCGGCGGCGGCCGTCGCCGTCGACGTGTGCCGACGCTGTACACGCCACCTCGTGGCGCTCCCGCCGGCTCTGCGGACCAGCCCTGCAGCCCGGAACCTCCGCCAGGCGCTGGGCTATTGCTGGAGTATCGCCGTGGCCGCCGATCCGGAACCCGGCCTGGCCGCCTTCCGTGACCTCCCGACGGACGACCGCGACGTCGAGTGGATCGTCACCCAGAATCTGCGCAAGAAGCGACTCGCGGCGCTGATGTGACGCCTGCGCACCGGAATCCGGGACAGAGCGTCACCTCACCCGTCGTCGCGTAGTGGGACCCGGACGTCCCCACCCGACTCCTCGGTGATCCGCCTGCCCATCTGCACGTATGTCGGCTCGGAGACGAAACCCCCGGCGAAGAGCGCCTGGCCCTGCGCGAACGAGGCCGATCGCCGTATCTGATCCTCGCCGGCGAACCCGAACACCTCCGCCAGCTCCATGAGGTCTCTGGGCGAGTTGACGCGCATCAGACCCAGGTTGTCGCACTGCGAGAGGACGTTGGGGTGGATCTTAATCGGTCGCTGCGTGGATAGCAGCAACCACAGCCCGAACTTCCGGCCCTCCGCGGCGATCTGGACCAGCTGACGGGTGAGCGCCCGCTCGACGTCGGTCTGCGGATCGGGCGGGCACACGTTGTGCGCCTCGTCGATCACGATGAGGATCGGCTCGCGATCCTCGCGCCTCGACCACAGGTGCTCCACGAGGGCCAACGCCGCAACCTTCGATTCGGCCGGGTGGGTGAAGCCGCCGAGATCCATCACCGTGGCGCGGGGCCGTTGACCGATCACGTCGACGACCGAACCCGCGCCTCGGGACCACAGATCCCACTCGAGCACCTGGAGGTTCTCCATCCGGTAGGACAGCTGGACCTCCCCCGGGTCGGACGAGGCCCGGAGCGTCGCGAGCGCCTCCACCGAGTCGAAGTCCTCCGCGCGGACATTGGTGCGCAGGAGGACGTTGTACTCCTCCGCGTCCGCGATCGGATCGAGCTGCAACAAGGCGGCCTTGGACGCCGGGGACAGGTCCACGTACCGGGCGCGCAACCGTTCCCCCGACCCCTCCGAGGAGCGCAAGACCCTGATGTCGAGCTCCGCGAGCCGGGCCACCTCGGCCGCACCGGCCTCGTCGCGGGCTTCGGGCAGCCTGACGAAGTCGGCGTTGGGATCGAGGATGACCATGGGGAGCTCGGTGTGCAGCAAGAGCTGTTCCAGGACCACCCCCAGCGCGTAGGTCTTCCCGCTGCCGCTCTGCCCGCACCAGAAGGTGTGGCGGTTGAAGCGACGGGCGTCCAACCGGGCCGGGGCTTCCGGAGCGCCCACCGCGCTGCCGATCGTGATCTCGGTCATCGTCACCCCTTGCGTGCACACCGGTGGAGGAGATCCCATCTAATCACCGGCGTTCCGCCCCCAGGCGCGAAATCGGTCAGTGCGGTACTACCCCTCGTCCGGGAGGTTGATCGTCCACTCGTCACGGTGCGACACGATGAGCACCGAGGGCCCGGGAGCCAGATCGAGGCCGAACTCTGCATCGGCACTGGGGGTGGTCACCACATTTTTCGGAGTCCCGCCCGAGCGGGGCAGGGAGAACTCAGTGACCGCCATCCCGACAGAGGTGTCTGCTCGGCTCCCCGTGATCACACCGCCCTCCCCGTCGTACAGGAAGACCCGCGTGCCTCGTCCCCCGCTCGCCAGCGGCGGGGCCGACGACACCGGCACCACCGAGAGCTCCCACACGCCGTCCCCCTCGACCTCGAGCCCGTGCGGAGCGGGATTCGCCGGCCACCACATCGACTCGCCGTCAAAGGTCCCCCGGTCGGCGGTGTTCGCTTCGATCACGCCGTCGATGAGGATCATCTGTTTCTCGCCCTCGGCATCCAGACTCCACAGAACTAGTGGGTGTCTCCGTTAGTTCGTCGGGGG
>NZ_NTGA01000025.1 GCF_002289575.1 Dietzia natronolimnaea | reverse complement strand
CCCCCGACGAACTAACGGAGACACCCACTAGCCTTGTGGTCATGGACACCACGGACAGCGACTCCGCCGCCACCTCCGCTACAGGAGCCGGCACCCGATCCCCCGACGAGGCCCCCGCCGAGATCCGCCACCTCATCCAGCAGTGGAACCATCTCGACGAGCTCCTGGCGGGACTCAAGAGGGACGACTGGGCCACCCCGACCGCGCTGCCGGGCTGGACGGTGCGCGACGTGGTGGCGCACATCGCCGGAACCGAGCACCTGTTGGCCGGCGAGCCGGTACCGGACGTCGACCTGCCCGACTCCGTCCACGAGTACGTCCGCAACCCCATCGGTGAGCTCAACGAGAAGTTCGTCCAGGAGGCGCGCTCCCTGGCGGTCGAGGACGCGTTCGCGGACTTCCGCGAGGTCGTGGCCGAGCGCACCATGCAGCTCTCCGAGATGACCGCCGAGGACCTGGAGGCCGAGACCGACTCCCCCGTCGGCCGAGTGCCGTTCCGACGCTTCATGGGAGTGCGCGTATTCGACTGCTGGGTCCACGAGGACGACATCCGTCACGCCCTCGGCATGACGCACCACCTCGACAGCGGCGTGGGGAGGTTCGCGCTCGAGGAGATCGTGCGCGCCCTGCCCCGGATCGTGGGCAAGAACGCCGGCGCCCCGGACGGTTCGCGGGTCCGGTTCCGGGTGAAGGGCGGCTCTGACACCGACCCGTCCCTGGCCACCGATGTGTTGGTCGCCGGCCGGGCAGGGCTCGTGGACGTCGACGACTCCGCACGGGTCACGGTCGAGCTGGTCTTCGACACCCCGACCTTCGTCCGCGCCGCGACCGGCAGGATCTCCGCGGAACCCGGAAACGGTGTGGAGATCAGTGGCGACGAGGACCTGGGCCGGAGGATTCTCGAATCGATGGCCTTCACCATCTGATCCCGGTCGCCGGATCCGCAGCGGACGGTCACGACGCCGATGACGCACATCGTGGTGATGGGCGTGACCGGTGCCGGTAAATCGACCGTTGCGCAAGCGATCGCCGAACGGATCGGCGCCCCTTTCGTGGACGCTGACGACCTGCACCCGCCCGCCAACCGCCGCAAGCTGGGCGCAGGCGAGCCGCTCACCGACCTCGACCGCGAGCCGTGGCTGGAGGCGGTCCGTACCCGGATGGCGGAGCAGAGCCGGTTCACATCGGGGTCGGGGCGCGATCCGGCCCCCGAGACGACCGCCGGTGTGGGTCTCGTCGTCGCGTGTTCGGCGCTGCGTCGCGCCTACCGTGACGCCCTCCGGGGTGTCGACCGCCCGGTGTTCTTCGTCGAACTCCGGGGCGGCCGGGAGCTTCTCGCGGCCCGGCTCGCGGCCCGGGGCGGGCACTTCGCCTCCCCCCGGATCCTGGCGTCCCAGCTGGCCACGCTGGAGCCGCTGGCGCCGGACGAGGACGGGATCTCCTGCCCGGTCTCGTGGTCGGTGGAGCAGATCGTCGCCACGGTCGTCGCCGCGCTGCGCTCATAACGACGCCGGTGACGTGATCGGTGAGCCCGCCGGTGGACGAGCCCCGTCCCGGGGGCCCCGACCACCGTCGGGCCGCCGTTTCGTGGACGCCCCCGGGGTCGTGCGTCAGACTGGGAGGCAGGCCGCCTGTCGACCCGACCCCGGAAGAGGACGCCAGCCTCAATGGAGCATCTCCGCCACTTCGCCCTGGAGTTCCGGAAGGCCCTGCGGAATCTGCTGCCCATCGTGGCTGTGGTGGCGGCCTTCCAGCTGCTGGTCTTCCGCCGGGTACCCGAGGACCCCGTGCAGCTGGTCGCGGGTCTGCTGATCGTGGGGGTGGGGATCGCCCTGTTCCTCCAGGGCCTAGATCTCAGCGTGTTCCCGGTGGGCAAGAACCTCGCGAACCAGTTCACCCGACGCGGTGCGCTCGGGCTGCTCCTCACCTTCGGCTTCGCCATCGGGTTCGCCGCGGTCGTGGCCGAGCCGGCCCTGATCGCGGTGGCGGAGCAGGCGGAACTGATCAGTGAGGGGCGCATCGACGGCGTCGTGCTGCGGGTGGTCATCGCGGTGTCCGTCGGCCTCGTCCTGGTCCTGGGGATACTGCGCGTGTTGCGGGGCTGGGCGGTCCACCGGATCCTCATCGGCGGGTACATCGTGGTCCTGGTGGCCACGTTCGTGGCCCCGCCGGAGATCGTGGGCCTGGCCTTCGACTCGGGCGGAGTGACCACCAACGTCGTGACGGTGCCGCTGATCGCCGCGATCGGGATCGGGTTGGCCAACTCGATCCGGGGCCGCAGCGCGCTCACGGACGGCTTCGGCCTGGTGGCGCTGTGCGTGATGGTGCCCATGATCGGGGTGCAGCTCTACGGCATGTGGGTCTACACCTTCGGCGGTGGCGGCGGCACACCCACCACCGGAGCCGAGGAGACCGGGGGGACGCCCCTCTGGCTGGAACACGTGGTGGGGCTGGCCGAGATGGTGCGCGACGTGGCGCCCATGGTGATCGTCGTCCTGTTCTTCCAGTACGTCGCGCTGCGCCGCAAGCTGTCCCACCCACTGCGGGTGGCCGTGGGGTTCGTCATGGTGCTCGTGGGGCTCTACGCCTTCGTGGTGGGCCTGAAGATGGGGCTGTTCCCCCTGGGCACCCAGATGGCGGAGCAGCTGATTGATCGCGATGTGCCCGCCCTGATCCTGCTGTTCGCCCTGCTCATCGGGTTCGCCACCACGATGGCCGAGCCGGCGCTGGTCGCCGTCGCGGACCAGGCGGAGAACGTCTCACCGGCCGGGATCAACGCGACCGCCATCCGCCTGGTCGTGGCCACCGGGGTGGCGGTCGGGATCGCCCTGGGGGTGTTCCGCATCCTGACCGGCGGGCCGCTGCACTATTTCATCATGGTCTCCTATGCCGTGGTGCTCGTCCTGCTGGCTCTGGCCCCGAAGTACATCGTCGCCCTGGCCTTCGACCTCGGCGGGGTGACCACCTCCGAGGTCACCGTGCCGCTGGTCACCGCGTTGGGCATCGGGTTGGCGAGCGCGATCGAGGGCCGCAGCGCGTTGCTCGACGGCTTCGGGTTGATCGCCTTCGCCTCGATCTTCCCGATCATCTCCGTCCTGCTCTATGCCATCGTCCTCGACAAGATCCCCCGCCTGCAGAAGGAAGCGTCATGAAATTCACGGCCGTCGTAGTGATCGCCCCTCCCGAACTGGAGGACCCCGCCATCGAGGTCGCGCAACGCGCGGGCGCGACCGGGGTGACGATCCTGGAGGGCAAGGGCATCGGCGGGCAGCAGAAGAAGACCTTCTTCGGCCTGACCTTCGAAGGGTCCCAGTCGGTGCTGCTCATGGTCGTGGGCACCCACCTGGCCACCCCGATCCTCAAGGCACTGCACGAGATCCTCGTCGACGGGGACAATTCCCGCGGCATCGCCTTCAACGTCCCCATCGAACACCTCACGGGGATCGACCCCCGGCAGCTGGTCAAGTTCGAGGAGTACATGCGCCGGGAGAACACCTGAGCCGCGCCAGCCTGCTCGTCCGTCCGCCCACCCGTTCCGACCGTACGACCCCACAGGAGGTCCCCCATGCTCACCGTCACGCAGGTCATGGTCCCCGAGGTGATCACCGTCTCCCCCTTCGCCACCCTGCGCGAGGCGCTGTCGATGATGCGCACCCATCGGGTCAAGAGCCTCGTCGTGGAACGCCAGCACCCCCACGACGCCCACGGCCTGCTCAGCTACAACGAGTTGCTGCGGGCGATCATCGTCGAGGAGGGCGACGTCGACCTGCTCAACGTGTACGACGCCGCCGTCAAGCCCGCCATCTCCGTGGGTGAGGACCTGTCGGTGAACCAGGCCGCGGCCATGATGAGCCGGTACCACCTCAACCGCCTGGTCGTGGTCCGCGGCAACGAGCTCATCGGACTGCTCACGATGAACGACATCCTCGCGCGACTGATCGACGACCTCGACTGACCACACGAGCTCGACCGGCCCGCGACCGACAACGGTGCGCCCGGGGAGACTTGAACTCCCACGTCCGTAGACACTGGAACCTAAATCCAGCGCGTCTGCCAATTCCGCCACGGGCGCCCGCCCGGGGGTACCGGGCGAGGTGAGCTTACCGCGCCGTCGGCGGTATCGTTGAGGGGTGTCCGACAGCCTGAGCACCCGTACGGTCGGAGGCGACGCCGCCTCCGGTCCACCGGTCTCCGCCAAGGTCAGGCACCGCCCCTCGTGGATCGCCTTCGTCGTGCTCGGTGCGATCTTCTGCCTGGGGATGGGCCTCTGGCAGCTGGACCGCTACCAGGAGGCCACGGGCACGGTCCAGAACCTCGGCTACACCTTCATGTGGCCGTTCCTGGCGGGCTTCCTCGTGTACGCCTACCTGAGGTATGTACGGCTGGAGGCGGACGAGGCCGACACGGCCGTGTCCGAGGCCGGTGCCGGTGCCGCCGGACACGCGGACGGTGAGGGTGACGACGACGAGGTCGGCGCCCGCCCCGGCGGTACGCCCCCTCGCCGGGGTGCGCGCCGGCGGGAACGGGCCGTCACGGAGATCCCCGCCGACCTCCTCCCCGCCCGGCGCCCCGTCGCGGAGGAACCGACCCGCGACGAGGGGTTGGAGGCCTACAACTCATACCTCGCCGAACTGGCCCGCCAGGACGCGGCCGCCGGCGACCGTCACGAGGAGAGAACCGACACATGACCGTTGACGCCACCCCGGAGACCGACCACCGCAAGCCGGACCCCGGCGGCAAGATCCGCGGCGCGCTCGCGCGGTACCGCGTCCTGGCGTGGATCACCGGTGTGTGGCTGCTGGTCCTGACGGTGGAGATGATCTACAAGTACCTGATCATCGAGAACTCCTCCGATGCCCCCGACTGGTTCACCTACATCGGCCAGGCACACGGTGTCTTCTACATCTTCTACCTGTTCATGACACTCGACCTGGCCATCAAGGCCCGCTGGCCGGCCTCCCGCACCCTGCTGACCGCACTGGCCGGGACGGTCCCGTTCCTGTCGTTCTGGTTCGAGCACATGCGGACCCGGGACGTCAGGTCCGAGTACGCGGTCTGAGCTGGCTCAGCGCCGCATCCCGCGCTCAGCGAGCTCCCGCAACGCCGGCACGAGCGCCCGCAGGGCCCGACCGCGGTGGGAGTCGGCATCCTTCTCCTCCGCCGTGAGTTCGGCGGCGGAGCGGTCCGAGCCCTCGGGCAGGAACAGCGGATCGTAACCGAATCCGCGCTCGCCCCGGGGCTCCCGCAGAACCTGTCCGGCCCAGCGCCCCTCCGCGACCCGCGTCATGAGCGTGGCCGTCGACGGCGCCGAATCCCGTGCCGAGTACACCAGTGCGCAGCTGGAGAAGAAGGCCGCGCCACGACGCTCGTCGGGCACGTCCGAGAGCTGTGCCAGCAGCAGCGCGTTGTTGGCCGCGTCGTCGCCGTGACGGCCCGCCCAGCGAGCGGAGAGCACGCCCGGCATCCCGTTCAGCGCGTCCACGGCCAGCCCGGAGTCGTCGGCCAGACACGCCAGGCCCGTCGCCTTCCACCCGGACCTCGCCTTGATCAGGGCGTTGTCCTTGAATGTCGCGCCGTCCTCCGGCTCCTCGGGGAAGTCGGGCACCTCGTCCAGGCCGATCGGTTCGATGCCGTCGATCCCCGCGGAGTCCAGGACCCGTCGCAGCTCGGCGAGTTTCTTGGCGTTCCGGCTGGCGACCAGCAGCCGCACGGTCACCGCTGACGCCCCGCGCTCCGGGCGGCCGGGGGCATCGGCAGCTCGCCGGGGTAGGGCGCCGCGAGGGCCTGTCGCTGCAGCTCGAACAGCCGCTCGCAGCCGGCCTGGGCCGAGTCCAGCATCGCATTGAGGGTGTCCCGTCCGAACGCGGCGCCCTCGGCGGTCCCCTGGACCTCGACGAGCTCCCCGGCGTCCGTGCAGACGACGTTCATGTCCACCCCTGCGCGCGAGTCCTCCTCGTAGGGCAGGTCGCACAGGACACGGCCGTCCACCACGCCGACGCTCACGGCCGCGACCGCACACGTCAGCGGGTTGCCGGTGACGGCGTCCTTGGCCGCCAGCCAGGTCACCGCGTCTGCCAGCGCGACGTAGGCCCCGGTGATCGCGGCGGTGCGGGTGCCGCCGTCAGCCTGGAGTACGTCGCAGTCCAGAGCGATGGTGTTCTCCCCCAGCGCGGACAGGTCGATGCACGCGCGCAGCGACCGGCCCACCAGGCGGCTGATCTCGTGGGTGCGTCCCCCGACCTTGCCGCGGACCGACTCGCGCCCCGAACGCTCGTGGGTCGCAGCCGGGAGCATCGCGTACTCCGCGGTCAGCCACCCCAGGCCCGACCCCTTGCGCCAGCGCGGCACGCCCTCGGTCACGCTCGCCGTGCACATGACGCGGGTCTGGCCGAAGGTCACGAGAACCGAGCCGGCCGGGTGCGAGGTGAATCCGCGCGTGAGGGTCACGTCGCGCAGGTCGCCGTCCGCGCGTCCGTCTGTTCTGCCGTCAGTAGATGAGGTCACGCCCGCCGATCCTAGCGGCCACCGCCGCTCGTCGACCGCGCAGCTCTCGAGCGAGAACTCAAGAAGCTAGACCTCGAGTCGCAGATCCGGTTCCGCCAGCATGACCTCGCCGTCGAACTCCGCGGCGGCCTCCGCGCGCACGGCCTCGCTGTCCGTCCACGGCGGGATGTGGGTGAGGACCAGCCGACCGACCCCTGCCAGTCGTGCGGTGCGACCCGCCTCCGCACCGGACATGTGGATCCCCGGTGGGCGGCCCTCCTCGTGGGTCCACGACGCCTCGCAGAGGAACACATCCGCCCCCGCCGCGAGCTGGATCAACGCCTCGCAGTAGGCGGTGTCGCCGCTGTAGGCCAGGACGCGACCGTCCGCCGAGGTCAGTCTCAGCCCGTAGGACTCCGGCGGGTGATCCACCCGGTCGGCCCGCACACGCAGGGCCACCTCGTCGTCGTCGCCCCTCAACTCCACGTCCGGAGTGACCTCCCACGACCCCACCTCGAACGTGTCCGAGAGATCGTCCACGGCGCCCGGCTCCTCCGACGAGGCGACGCCGATCCGGTAGGCGGTTCCGGAGGGTCCGATGAGCGGCATGCGCACGGCGTGCTCGGCCTCCGGGCCGAAGCGTCGCAGCACCAGCAGGCCCGGGACGTCGAGGCAGTGGTCGGCGTGGAGATGGGACAACAGGACGGTGGCGGTCTCCGGCGAGGCGTACCGCTGCAGAGCCCCCAACACCCCGGGGCCCATGTCGATCACGACGGGCCCGATCCCCTCGACCTCCACCAGATACCCGGATGCCGGCGAGGTGGGTCCGCCGATACTCCCCGAGCAACCCAGGACTGTCAGAAGCATGGGCACCATCGTGCCACGACCCGCCCGCCGCCGCCCGGGGTGTGCTCCCGAGCGCGGTCCCGGGCCCGTCGGCGGGGAGGACTCACACCGCGGCCGCGCGGCCGACGGCAACCAGGTCGGGGCCGAGGAATCGGGACGCCACCCGACGGAAACTGTCCGGGTCACCGGTCACGAGGAACTCCCGCAGGGCCGGGGTCTGCGCGTCGTGGGGCCGCAGCAGGTCCTGGGAGGTGAGCACGCGCACCACGTCCTTGGCGGTCTCCTCGGCGCTGGAGACCAGCGTGACGTGATCGCCCACCGCGAGCTGGACCACCCCGGACAGCAGCGGGTAATGGGTGCACCCCAGGACCAGGGTGTCCACGTCGGCGTCCCGGATCGGGGCGAGGTACGCCTCCGCCAGGCCCAGGACCTGCCGGCCACTGGTGATGCCGCGTTCGACGAACTCGACGAACTTCGGACACGCCACCGAGGTCAGCTCGACCCCGGTCGCGGCGGCCACGGCGTCGTCGTAGGCCAGGGAGGCGACCGTGGCGCGCGTGGCGATCACCCCGATGCGACCCGACCGCGTGGTGGCCACCGCCCGCCTGGCCGCCGGCTGGATCACCTCGACCACCGGCACCGGGTAGCGCTCGCGCGCGTCCCGCAGCATCGCCGCCGATGCGGTGTTGCACGCGATCACCAGAGCCTTGACCCCCCGGTCGACGAGGGAGTCCGCGACCGCCAGGGCGTGCTCGCGGACCCGCGCCAGCGGCAGGGGCCCGTACGGCCCGTGGGCCGTGTCCCCCACGTAGATCAGCGATTCGTCCGGGAGCTGGTCCATGATGGCCCGGGCCACGGTGAGACCGCCCGCCCCGGAGTCGAAGACCCCGATCGGGGCCAGTGGGTCCGGGGTCGTCACCTGCGCGGACCGGAATTCCACCCCGGCTGCCCGGCGGTGACCGCCTGCGGCCTGCGGTCACGCTTGAGCCCATAGGCCGAGAGCACGCCGCCGATGGCGCCACCGAGGTGCCCCTGCCAGGACACGCCGTCCAGCATCGGGGACAGACCGGCGAGCGCCTCGAACCCGTAGTAGAAGCCGATGACGAGCCCGACCAGCAGGTGCAGGAACCGCCGGGAGAACAGTCCACGGACGATCACGTAGAAGATGTAGCCGAACACGATCCCCGACGCGCCGATGTGCACGGTCCCCGGCCCGCCCAGGATCCACGACACCACGCCCGACGCCAGCCACGAGATGAGCGTGACGCTGATCAGGGGCCGGATACCGGACATCGCGATGATCGACCCCAACACGAGCAGGGCGATCGAGTTGCCGATGAGGTGAGCCCAGTCCCCGTGGAGGAAGGGTTGGAAGATGATGCCGAGCAACCCGTCGGTCGACAGGGGGCGGACACCGTAGTTGTCGAGGGTCTGGGGCGGCCCGATGGCGGCCTGGATGACCTGATCAGCCGCCTCGACCACCCACATCAGCGCGACAAAGGCGAAGAGCAGGATCAGTGCCGGCCAGCGGCGCGGTCCCTGGGGGACGGGCCGGGCGGTCTGGACGCCCCCCGACCGGAACGTGCGTGGATCTGGATTCACCGTGCTCTCCTCACTTCCCCGTCAGAACCGAACACAGGGAGTCCTGCATGAAGGTCAACCAGTGGTAGACGTCCAGGTGCGCCGACCTCGGGTCGTCCTCCTCGACGAACTCGGGGATGTCCGTGGCCGGGACCCCGTCCACCGCTCCGGCCTCGAGCAGCAATGCGCCCAGGCCGAGCCGCACATCGTTGAGACAGCCCATCCACGCCTGCGCCTGCTCGGGGCTGAGCGAGACCGTCCCCCCGCGTGCCGGGAGCGACCTCAGGACCGTCGAGGCCGCCGCGAGTTTGGCGTCGATGATCTCCGGTTCGTGGAGCATGCGCATCCCCGAGTTGTGGGCGCGGGCCACCGCCGCGGCATCCGCGTCGGACGCGCTCCCCGGTTCGGGCCGATGAAAATCCGGGAGCAGGCGGGCGAGCGGGGCCTCGGCGGGGAGCTCGGAGTGGCCGCTGCGCATCCCGGTGATCTCGGCCAGCTCATCCCTCGGTGCGGAGTCGCGACGCTGCTCCAACATGTCGACCATGTTGGACACCAGGGCGTGGAGGATCTGCACCTCGTGCCCCTCCATGACCGCCTTGACCCGCGGGCCGGTGAGGGAGGTCTTGCGCTGCCAGGCCTTCACGAGCTCAGGCCTCCCGCTGCATCGTGGCCCACAGTCCGGCCTCCTGCAGCTTGCGGACGTCGTTCTCCACCTTGTCCCGGCTCCCGGAGGAGACCACGGCGCGGCCGTCGTTGTGGACCTTGAGCATGAGCTCGTGCGCCTTCTCGCGGCTGTAGCCGAAGACCCGTTGGAACACGAAGGTGACGTAGCTCATCAGGTTGACCGGGTCGTCCCACACGACCGTGAGCCAGGGACTGTCCACCCCGGCGTCGCGCTCGGTCTCCGTGGCTTCCACGGGTGCGGCCGACGGCATCGCCATCACGGGGACGACGCTCCGGACGTCCGCGTTCTGTGTGGTGACGGTGTGCATAGGGCCAAGGATACGGATTACCGCCGGGTCGGCCACGCCGTAGAGTCGTCCGGGTGACCTCGACCGCGCCGACGCGCGCCCCTCACCCGCCGGGCCGTCCGTCCACCGCCCTACTCACGGACAAATACGAGCTCACGATGATCAGCGCCGCGCTGGCCGACGGCACCGCCGACCGTCCCTGCGTGTTCGAGGTGTTCGCCCGGCGGCTGCCCGCCGGTCGCCGGTACGGCGTCGTCGGAGGCACCGGCCGGCTCCTGGAGCGTCTCCGCGACTTCCGCTTCGGGGAGCAGGAGCTGGCGACGGTGGCCGACTCGCTCGACGAGCGGACCCTCGGGTGGTTGCGGGACTTCCGTTTCACCGGGCGGATGGACGGGTACCCCGAGGGGGAACTGTTCTTCCCGGGGTCCCCGGTGTTGACCGTCCGGGGCGGGTTCGCCGAGTGCGTGCTGATGGAGACACTGGTGCTGTCCGTACTAAATCACGACAGCGCGATCGCGTCCGCCGCCGCGCGCATGACCTCCGCGGCGGACGGCCGCCCGATCATCGAGATGGGCTCACGCCGCACGCACGAGGAGGCCGCGGTGGCCGCGGCCCGCGCCTCGTACCTCACGGGGTTCGCCTCCACCTCGAACGTCGAGGCCACCCGACGGCACGGGGTCCCCTCCGCCGGCACGTCGGCGCACGCGTTCACGCTGCTGCACACCGGTCCGGACGGCCCCGACGAGGCGTCCGCCTTCCGCTCGCAGGTCGCCGCCCTCGGTGTGGGCACCACCCTGCTGGTGGACACGTACGACATCACCCGCGGCGTGGCCACGGCGATCGAGGTGGCCGGTCCCGGGCTGGGCGGGGTCCGCATCGACTCGGGCGATCTCGGGATGCTGGCCCGCCAGGTGCGTGTGCAGCTCGACTCCCTGGGCGCCCACGGGACCAGGATCGTGGTCTCCGGGGACCTCGACGAGTACGCGATCGCGGCGCTGCGGGCCGAACCCGTCGACGCCTACGGGGTGGGTACCCGGTTGGTGACCGGCTCGGGCGCCCCCACCGCGGGGATGGTCTACAAGCTCGTCGAGGTGGACGGGATACCGGTGGCCAAACGATCGACCCACAAGGAGTCCCTACCGGGCGCCAAGCGAGCGGTCCGCCTCCACCGACGGTCCGGCACCGCGGTCGAGGAGGTGCTCCTGCCGTGGGCGGGGTCCCTGAACGCTGAACCCGGACTCGATCAGAGGGATCTGATGGTCCCCCTGATGCGAGACGGCGACCCCGTTCCGGACCTGCCGACCCTGGAGGAGTCGCGGGCGTTCCACGAGTCTGCGATAGTGACGCTGCCGTGGGAGGGCCTGGCGTTGAGCGAGGGCGAGCCGGCGGTCCCCGTGCGTGTGGTGCCGCCGCGTCCGTAGCGCTCGTCCACCCGCAGCCGGGCACACCTCTGGATCGTCGGATCGGGCCGCTAGGGTGACCGGGTGACCGACTCGCTTCCCCCTGTCTCCGAGCTGCTCGCCACCGCGGTCGAGAGCCTGGGCGGCACCGAGCGGACGGGACAGGTCCGGATGGCCGAGGCGGTGGGCAACGCCCTGGCCACCGGCGAGCATCTGGCCGTCCAGGCCGGGACGGGGACCGGGAAGTCGTTGGCCTACCTCGTGCCGTCGCTGCGGCACGCCGTGGAGACCGGGGGCACCGTGGTGGTCTCCACTGCCACGATCGCCCTGCAGAACCAGCTCGTGGACCGCGACCTCCCCCGCCTGGCCGCCGCCCTCAAGCCTGAACTCGGGGTGACGCCCTCACACGCGATTCTCAAGGGCCGCGGGAACTACCTGTGCCTCCACCGCGTCGCATCCGGCCCGGTCGACGAGGCCGATCCGGAGGAGGTGGTGTCCGAGGAGTTGTTCGACCTTCCCCTCGGGGGCGAGTCCACGGCCGCCCGCACCCCCCGCGAGTCCTCCCCGCGCGACGCGGGGCCCGGGTCGCGACTCGGCCGGGAGATCGCCCGACTGCACGACTGGGCGCAGGACACCGAGACCGGCGACCGCGACGACCTGCCCCGCGGGGTGTCCGACGCGGCGTGGCGCCAGGTGTCGGTGACCAGCCGCGAGTGCCTCGGGCAGTTGTGCCCCGAGTTCTCCGAGTGCTTCGCCGAACTGGCCCGGCAGGAGGCGGGACGCGCAGACGTGGTGGTGACCAACCACGCCCTGCTCGCGATCGACGCCATGACCGACGTCTCCATCCTCCCCGAGCACGACGCGGTGGTGATCGACGAGGCCCACGAGCTGTCCGACCGGGTGACCGGCGTGACGACGGCGGAGCTCACCGGTGCGGCCGTGATCCAGGCGGCCCGCCGCGCGGCCAAACTCGTCGATCAGCAGACCGCCGATCGCATGGTGGCGGCGGGCGAGGGTCTGGCGAGCCTGCTCGAGCTGTGTCCCGAGGGACGCTGGGACCTCCTGCCCGAGGGCGCCGACCTCGCGCTGGCCGCGGTCCGACACACCGCCGAGAACTGCCGGAGCGCCGTTCCCGGCCCCAAGCCCGGCGAGGTCGCGAACGATCCCCAGGGCGCCTCCGACCGGCAGAAGACCCTCGCGGCACTCGACGAGGTCGCCGACGCGGCCGACCGGATGCTCTCCTCCTACGAGCGCCCGGTGGCCGAGCGTCTGGAGATCGTGTGGATGAGCGAGGAGGACCGCCGCGGCCGGATCCTGCGCGTGGCCCCGCTCTCCGTGGCAGGGCTGCTCCGGGCGCGGCTGTTCGCCGAGTCGACGGTGATCCTCACCTCCGCCACGCTCACGACCGGCGGGAAGTTCGACGGCCTGGCGGCCACCTGGGGGCTTCCGCCGGCCTCGTCCGCCCGTCCCGACCCCGCGACCGCCGTCGCCCTGGAACCGCCCTCCGACGACGACGCCGGCAGCCTCCGCTGGACCGGGCTGGACGCGGGGTCGCCCTTCGACTACCGCCGCAACGGCATCCTCTACGTGGCCTCGCATCTCCCGGCGCCGGGCCGGGAGGGCGCCTCCCCCGAGGCGGGTGACGAGCTGGTCGACCTCGTCACCGCTGCCGGCGGACGCACCCTCGGGCTCTTCTCCTCGATGCGCGGGGCCAAGGCCGCGGCGGAACTGCTGCGCGAACGACTCGACACCCCGGTGCTGTGCCAGGGCGAGGACTCGACCGCCAACCTGGTGGCGCAGTTCGCGGCGGACGAGGAGACCACGCTGGTGGGCACCCTCTCGCTGTGGCAGGGCGTCGACGTGCCCGGACGGTCGCTCTCGCTCGTGGTGATCGACCGCATCCCGTTCCCACGGCCGGATGACCCCCTGCTCTCGGCTCGCCAGCGGGCGGTCGGGGCCCGCGGTGGCAACGGCTTCCTCGCCGTCGCCGGCAACCACGCCGCGCTGCTCCTCGCCCAGGGCGTGGGGCGGCTCCTGCGCCGAACCGACGACCGGGGCGTCGTGGCCGTCCTCGACTCCCGGTTGGCCACCGCCCGCTACGGCGGGTACCTCCGGGCCTCCCTGCCCCCGTTCTGGCAGACCACCGACCGGGACGTGGTGATCGGCGCCCTCGAGCGGCTGCGCGACGCCTGAGACCGCCGCCCTGCTCCCCCAGCCGCATCCGCTCCAGCGCCTGCTCCCCCAGCCGCAGCCGCCCGCGGCGATGAACTCTCGCCTGCCCCGCTGCGCACGCGGCCGTTCAGAGCAGGGAGCGGCTGTGGGTGAATGCCGTTGCCGAGCTGCGGGTGTCAGCCCTGGTCGACGGCGATGACCGTCAGCGATCCCGGCGCGACCTCCGTGTACCCGGCGTCGACGACAGCAGCCACCCCTGGGGCACGAGCGGACACTGCTGTCGAGAGCTCCTGCCACCGAGCGGGGTCCGCCTCCCGGACCGCCACGCGCAGCCCGTCGTCGATCCACCGCTCGAGCCGGTCGCGGTCCATCTCCGCGATCAGCACCATCACCCCGTGACCGACCTGGGCGGCGGCTTTGCCCACGGACATCTCCAGGGTCCTGTCCACCCACACCACCGGGACTCCCGGGGGCGGGGGGCCCGGATCATCCCGCGCGAGGTCGGTGCCCCCGATCTGCAGGCGACCCAGCCGCGGGTCCACGTCGTCGACCGGGCCGGGGACGAACGCCCTGGCCGCGCAGCCGTCCACCTCGCGGGTCACTCCGTCGACCTCGAGAGCGGTGCGCCACTGCGCGCCTCGCGCACGCCGGGCGATCTTGCGCATCCGGGCGTCCAGCCACGCCGCGTAGGCCTCGTGCCAGCGCCCGCCGGGGGCCACGCGCTCGTCCAGACACAGCGCGGCGACGGCGCCCGCGACCGCCTCGAGCAACGGGGTCCGTCCGGGCGGGTCCGCCTTGGGTAGGTGCAGCACGATCGGCATGGAACGGACGGTGGCGCGGTCGTCGGGATCCTCGGCCCCGGCCGAGCCTGCGCGAAGTCGCGAGTGGCACCAGTCGAGCGCGGCACCGGTCGCGAGACCACCCGGCAGTGGTCCGTCGGGCAGTGGTCCGTCGCCCCCCGGTCCCTCGGGCACCGAACCGTCGGTCACACGAGCGGGACGCGGCGATAGGTTCCGGCGGCGGTGTCGGCCGCCTCGATCTCATCGCGCGTGATGCCGAGGACGAACAGGACCGTGTCGAGGAACGGCTTGGACAGAGACGCGTCGGCCACCTCGCGGAGAGCGGGCTTGGCGCAGAACGCGATCCCCAGCCCCGCGGCGGAGAGCATGTCGATGTCGTTCGCCCCGTCCCCGACCGCGACGGTCTGGCTCAGGGAGATCCCGAGCTCCTCGGCGAACTGGCGCAGGTACTCGGCCTTGGCCTCCCGGTCCACCACCTCGCCGACGACCCGGCCGGTGAGCACCCCGTCCTCGATCTCGAGAGTGTTGGCCCGTGCGAAGTCCAACCCGAGCTCCTCGGCGAGACCCGCGATCACCTGGATGAACCCGCCCGACACCACACCGCAGCGGATACCCAGCCGCTTGAGGGTCCGGATGGTCGTCCGCGCACCCGGGGTCAGCACGATGTTCGCCGCGACCTCGTCGAGGACGCCGGCCGGCAACCCCTTGAGCGTGGCCACCCGCTCGTGCAAGGACTGGGCGAAGTCCAACTCACCTCGCATCGCGCGCTCGGTGACCGCACGGACTTCTGCCTCCCTACCCGCGTGTGCGGCCAGCATCTCGATGACCTCGCCCTGGACCAGCGTGGAGTCCACGTCGAACACCACCAGACGCTTGGAGCGGCGTCCCAGGCCGGCGCCGTCCACCGAGATGTCGACGCCGTGCGCGTCCGACAGGGGGGCCATCGCCTCGCGCAGTCGCGCGTCGTCGGCGGCGTCGCGATCGGCGGTAGAGACGTGCAGTTCCAGACCCGTGACGGGGTAGTCGGCGATCCCGCGGATCGTGTCGATGTTCGCGCCGATCGACGCGAGCGAACCGGCCACCGCCGAGAACGCCGACGCGGTGACCGGGCTACCGAGGATCACCACCGCGTGGGTGGACGGCGGGGTGGGAGGCGCGATGTCGTCGAACTGGACCTCGAGCTGCATCCCCAGGTCGTGGATCTGCTCGGTGAGCTCGCGGACCACGGTCACGGCATCGGCGTCCGCCTCCACCCGGACCATGAGACCGAGGGAGAGGTGCCCGTTGACGACGACCTGTTCCACGTCCACCAGGTCGGCGTGGTGGGAGGCGAGGACCGACATGACCCTCGCGGTGACGCCTGGCCGGTCGGGGCCGGTGACGGTGAGGAGTGCCGGGGTACCGGGGGTGCTCACGTGTGCTCCTGACGAGTGCTGGATCTGGCGGGTGGTCCTGGGGACCGGGAGGCGGGTGCAGGCCGTGGCCGGGGGTGAAGGGCCTGGGCCGACACGCGCCGAACCCCGCCGGAGGGCGAGCCTACCGACGGGGTTCAGCGGGGTCCGGAGCCCGTGGGTGAGTACGGGCGGCCGGGTCAGCCCCTCTGCGGTGACGTGCCGCGCTCGGCGACGTCCTTGACGGCGGCCGGGTCCTGGGCGGCGGCCCGGCCACCGACGTGGGCCTCTGCGCGCATGCGTTCACTCATGTGCGGGTAGTGGAGCTCGAACGCCGGGCGCTCGGAGCGGATCCGGGGCAGGGTCACGAAGTTGTGGCGCGGCGGCGGGCAGGAGGTCGCCCACTCGAGCGAGTTGCCCGCACCCCACGGGTCGTCGACCGTGACGATCTCGCCGTAGCGCCAGCTCTTGATGACGTTCCAGATGAACGGCAGCATCGCGATGCCGAGGATGAACGACCCGATGGTGGAGATCTGGTTGAGGACGGTGAAGTTGTCCGTCGCCAGGTAGTCGGCGTAGCGACGGGCCATGCCCTGGTTACCGAGCCAGTGCTGCACGAGGAACGTGGTGTGGAAGCCGATGAACATCAGCCAGAAGTGCAGCTTGCCCAGCTTCTCGTCGAGCATCCGGCCCGTCATCTTGGGGAACCAGAAGTACACGCCGGCGAACGTCGCGAACACGATCGTGCCGAAGAGCGTGTAGTGGAAGTGCGCGACGATGAAGTACGTGTCCGAGATGTGGAAGTCGATCGGCGCCGCGGCCATCATGATGCCGGTCAGACCACCGAAGAGGAAGGTCACGATGAAGCCGAGCGCGAAGACCATCGGCGTCTCGAATGTCATCTTTCCGCGCCACATCGTGCCGATCCAGTTGAAGAACTTCACGCCCGTGGGAACGGCGATGAGGAACGTCATGAAGGAGAAGAACGGCAGGAGCACGGCGCCGGTGACGAACATGTGGTGTGCCCAGACCGCCATGGACAGTGCGGCGATCGCGAGGGTCGCGAAGATCAGGCCGGCGTAGCCGAAGAGCGGCTTGCGGGAGAACACCGGGAAGACCTCGGAGACGATGCCGAAGAACGGCAGGGCGAAGACGTACACCTCGGGGTGACCGAAGAACCAGAAAAGGTGCTGCCACAGGATGGCGCCACCGTTACCCGGGTCGTAGATGCGACCACCGAACTGACGGTCGTAGAAGACGCCGAGGGCGGCGGCGGTGAGCAGCGGGAAGATCAGGAGGATCAGGACCGACGCCACCAGGATGTTCCAGGTGAAGATCGGCATACGGAACATGGTCATGCCGGGCGCGCGGAGGCAGATGATCGTGGTGACGAAGTTGACGGCGCCGAGGATGGTGCCGATACCGCCGATGCCCACACCGAGGATCCACAGGTCCGCGCCAACGGCCGGCGAGTGGATCTTGTCGGCCAGTGGCATGTACATGGTCCAGCCGAACGCTGCCGCGCCGCCCGGGGTGATGAACCCGGAGAGCATGATGATGCCGCCCGCCGTGAACAGCCAGTAGCCCAGGGCGTTCAGTCGCGGGAAGGCGACGTCGGGGGCACCGATCTGCAGCGGCATGATGTAGTTCGCGAACCCGACCACGATCGGGGTCCCGTACAGCAGCAGCATGACCGTGCCGTGCATGGTGAACAGCTGGTTGAACTGCTCGTTGGACAGGAACTGCATGCCCGGGACGAAGAGCTCCGCCCGGATGAGCAGGGCCATGAGCCCGCCGATGAAGAAGAAGACGAAACAGGTGACGATGTACATCAGGCCGAGCAGCTTGTGATCGGTCGTCGTCATCATCTTCCACACGAACGAGCCCGGCCGGGCGGTGCCCGTGGGTTCGCCCGGCGGATGGTCGAGATCGTCGACCGGCTTGGGGGCCACTGCGGTCATAAGGGTCCTCCTGAACGCCTCACCCGACGCCGTGGGTCGAACCACCGACCCCACGTCGAACGCAAAGGAATAGTGCGTGAGGGCAATCCTAACCCTCCGCTGAGAGCGTCCACCACTCACCCCGCCGAACTCGTCGGGGCGGGTCATCTGCGGTAATCCGCCTCCATGACGACACGCCCGGGATCGCGCTCCGACCCGCCACGACCTCCCCTTAGACCGCGCTCACGACCCATCTCCTAGGCTCTCCTTCATGACCGATCACGCGCCGGGCCGACTCCGCCATCGCGGGCGGGGGTACGTTTCCACCCCCGTGCGGGTCATGGCGGGCATCGCGGGCCCCCTTGTCGCCGGTCTGGCCCTCGCGGGGTGCGGGCCCTCCCCCGTCGACATGGTCGAGCACCCCGTCACCACCACCCCGTCCCGGATGGCCGGCGAGGAACTCCAGCGCGCCGCCGAACCCGAGGAGTCGTGTGCGCCCGCACCGGTGTCGGCAGAGTTCCCCGGCAGCGGGGTCCGAGAGGTCGCGTCCGCGGACCCTGTCGACTCGACGGTGGAGGTCCCCCGTTCTCCGGAACGGATCCTGGCCCTCGGCAGCGGTGCCGTGGACGTCGCGTGCGCTCTGGGACTGCAGGACCTCGTCGTCGGGATCTCCGGACTGCCCCAGGATGCCGACGTGTACCTTCCCGCGCCCCTGGTGGGACTGCCCGACCTCGGCATCACCGGCGACACGGGCGGCGACGACGACGACGACGACGAGGACGACGCCGGCGCCGATGCCGATGCCGCCGCGAACGCCGCCCGGGACCTGAACCCCGATCTCATCGTGCTGGCCGGCTCTCCCGAGCCCGACCCCGGTCTGGTGCGGGCGTTGTCGGACGTCGCCCCGACCGTCGTCTACGACGCGCGGAGCCTGAACTGGGCCGAGAGCACCGAGGCGATCGCCGACGCCTACGGTCGCCCCACGGCCGGCGGCGACCTCCTGTTGGACGTGATCGACCGGGCGCGGTTCACCGCGGACGCGACAACCCCCAGAGACACCTGGGTCTCACTCGTCTCCGTCTCCGACGCAGGCGAGATAGAGGTCCAGCAGCCGGACACCCTCGGCAGCCTCATGCTCGAGGCCGTCGGGGCAAACCGGCCCCCGGCCCAGCGCACCCGGGACGGCCAGCGGATCGGGCCCGCGCCGGAGTCGCCTCCCGTGGGAGATGAACTGGACGGCGACGTGATTTTTGCCGTGGTGGGGGGCAGCGACCGCTCCGAACAGTCCGCGCGGGAGACATTCGCCACCGACCGGTGGACGGAACTCGACGCGGTCGGAGCCCGCCGCATGTTCGTGGTGGACCGGGCCGTGTGGGAGGGCTCCGGCCCGGTGGCCGCACGAGCGGTCCTGGACGACATCAGGAGTTCCATCAACGGGATCGCCCCGGACGGTTAGACGGGGAGCCGGCCGATCCGGACGATCCGGCCGCGCGTGGACCGGCCGACCCTGCCGACCCGCTACATCAGCCCGACGACCTCACCCCGGCGCCTGACCAGGGGCCGGGGTGAGGTGAGGACGACGGTTGGTTCAGAAGTCCCAGTCCTCGTCCTCCGTCGCCACGGCCTTGCCCATGACGTAGGAGCTGCCGGAGCCCGAGAAGAAGTCGTGGTTCTCGTCGGCGTTCGGGCTGAGCGCCGAGAGGATCGCGGGGTCGACGTTGGTCTCGTCCTTGGGGAACATCCCCTCGTAGCCGAGGTTCATCAGCGCCTTGTTGGCGTTGTAGCGCAGAAACTTCTTGACGTCCTCGGTCCACCCCACGGTGTCGTAGAGGTCCTCGGTGTAGTCCGCCTCGTTGTCGTACAGCTCGAAGAGCAACTCGAAGGTGTAGTCCTTCAGCTCGTCGCGCTCCGCCTGACTGATCTGCTCCAGACCGCGCTGGTACTTGTAACCGATGTAGTACCCGTGCACCGCCTCGTCCCGGATGATGAGCCGGATGATGTCCGCGGTGTTGGTGAGCTTGGCGCGCGACGACCAGCGCATGGGCAGATAGAAGCCCGAGTAGAAGAGGAACGACTCGAGGAGGGTCGATGCGACCTTGCGCTTGAGGGGGTCCTCGCCCGAGTAGTACCCGAGGGTGATGTGGGCCTTGCGCTGCAGGTAGGTGTTCTCCTCCGCCCAGCGGAAGGCGTCATCGATCTGAGGGGTGGAGCAGAGCGTCGAGAAGATCGTGGAGTAGCTCTTGGCATGGACCGACTCCATGAACGCGATGTTGGTGAGCACCGCCTCCTCGTGCGGGGTCGACGCGTCGGGGATCATGCTCACCGCGCCGACCGTGCCCTGGAGCGTGTCCAGCAGGGTCAGCCCGGTGAACACCCGGGTGGTGAGCTCCTGTTCCGAGTCCGTCAAGGTCTGCCACGACGGGATGTCGTTGGACACCGGGACCTTCTCCGGCAGCCAGAAATTGCTGGTGAGCCGGCCCCAGACCTGGTCGTCGACCTCGTCCGTGACGCGGTTCCAGTTGATCGCGGACACCCGGTCGACGAGCCGGGGGGCGACCCCGGCGGCGGGGCTGTGGGATCCCGGAGCGTGCAGCTCGGCGGTCATCGGATCTCCTCGTGATGGCGGGGGCGGTTCGGGGCGCAGGCCTGTAGCACCGGGGTCAGAGCATGCACGAGACGCACCCCTCGACCTCGGTGCCCTCGAGCGCGAGCTGTCGCACGCGGATGTAATACAAGGTCTTGATCCCCTTGCGCCAGGCGTAGATCTGGGCGCGGTTGACGTCCCGGGTGGTGGCCGTGTCCTTGAAGAACAGGGTCAGCGAGAGGCCCTGGTCCACGTGCTGCGTGGCCGCCGCGTAGGTGTCGATGATCTTCTCGTACCCGATCTCGTACGCGTCCTGGTAGTAGTCCAGGTTGTCGTTGGTCAGGTAGGGCGCCGGGTAGTAGACGCGGCCGATCTTGCCCTCCTTGCGGATCTCGATCCGGGAGGCCACGGGGTGGATCGACGAGGTCGAGTTGTTGATGTAGCTGATCGATCCCGTGGGCGGTACGGCCTGGAGGTTCTGGTTGTAGATGCCGTACTGCTGCACATCGGCCTTCAGCGCACGCCAGTCGTCCTGGGTGGGCACCGCCACGCCGGCGTCGGCGAACAGCTGGCGCACCCGCTCGGTGGCCGGCTCCCATGCCCGGTCGGTGTACTTGTCGAAGAACTCACCCGAGGCGTAGGTGGACTCCGGGAATCCTGCGAACCAGGTCCCCCGCTCACGGGCGAGGAGGTTCGAGGACCGGATCGCGTGGTAGAGCACCGTGTAGAAGTAGATGTTCGTGAAGTCCACGCCCTCCTCGGATCCGTAGTGGATCCGCTCGCGCGCGAGGTAGCCGTGGAGGTTCATCTGCCCCAGGCCGATCGCGTGCGACTCTGAGTTGCCGCGCTCGATCGACGGGACCGAATCGATGTGGGTCTGGTCGGATACGGCGGTCAGGCCCCGGATCGCCGTCTCGATGGTCGCTCCGAAATCCGGGGAGTTCATGGCCTTGGCGATGTTGAGCGAGCCGAGGTTGCACGAGATGTCCTTGCCCACGTGTGAGTAGGTGAGGTCCTCGTTGTACGTCGACGGGGTGGAGACCTGGAGGATCTCCGAGCACAGGTTCGAGTGGGTGATCTTGCCTGCGACCGGGTTGGCCCGGTTCACCGTGTCCTCATACATGATGTACGGGTACCCGGACTCGAACTGCAGCTCGGCGAGGGTCTGGAAGAAGTGCCGTGCGTTGATCTTGGTCTTCTTGATCCGGCTGTCCTCGACCATCTCGGTGTAGTGCTCGGTGACGTCGACGTCCGCGAAGGGCTTGCCGTAGATCCGCTCGACGTCGTACGGCGAGAAAAGGTACATGTCGTCGTTGCGCTTGGCCAGTTCGAACGTGATGTCCGGGATCACGACGCCCAGCGACAGGGTCTTGATGCGGATCTTCTCGTCGGCGTTCTCGCGCTTGGTGTCGAGGAACTTGAAGATGTCCGGGTGGTGGGCGTGCAGGTACACCGCGCCGGCTCCCTGGCGGGCGCCGAGCTGGTTGGCGTAGGAGAAGGAATCCTCGAGCAGCTTCATCACCGGGATGACCCCTGAGGACTGGTTCTCGATGTGCTTGATCGGGGCGCCGTGCTCGCGGAGGTTCGACAGCAGCAGCGCGACCCCGCCACCGCGCTTGGACAGCTGCAGTGCGGAGTTGATGTTGCGTCCGATGGACTCCATGTTGTCCTCGATACGCAGGAGGAAACAGGAGACGGGCTCACCGCGCTGTTTCTTGCCCGAGTTCAGGAACGTCGGGGTCGCCGGCTGGAACCGACCGTCGATGATCTCGTCGACCAGGCGGCGGGCCAGGGTCTCGTCGCCGTCCGCGAGGGTGAGGGCGACCATGCAGACGCGGTCCTCGTAGCGCTCGAGGTAGCGCTTCCCGTCGAAGGTCTTGAGCGTGTACGAGGTGTAGTACTTGAACGCGCCGAGGAATGTCGGGAAGCGGAACTTCTTGGCGTAGGCGTGATCGAACAACTCGCGAACGTAGTTGCGCGTGTACTTGTCGAGCACCTCGCGCTCGTAGTAGTTCTTGTCGACCAGGTAGTCCAGCTTCTCGTCCAGGTTGTGGAAGAAGACCGTGTTCTGGTTGACGTGCTGGAGGAAGTACTCGCGCGCGGCCTCACGGTCCTTGTCGAACTGAATCCTCCCGTCCGCGTCGTAGAGGTTGAGCATGGCGTTGAGCGCGTGGTAATCCAGACGCTGCCCCTCGCCCGCCTCACCGGCGATGGTGCCTTCGGGGGTCACGGTTGGTGCTGCCAAAACTCTTCCAATCCCTCGCGGACGCGGATGACGTCCTCATGTGTGCCCATCAGTTCGAACCGGTAGAGGTACGGAACCCCGAGCTTGCGTGCGATCACATCGCCGGAGACCGCGTAGTCCGCACCGAAGTTGGTGTTGCCGGCGGCGATGACGCCCCGGCAGAGGCTTCTGTTGTGCGCGTTGTTCAGAAACGCCACGACCTGTCGTGGGACCGACGCCCCGGTTCCTCCGGTGACCTCGAGGCATCCCCCGTACGTCGGGACGATCAGAACATATGGGTCCGACACAGGCGGGCTGGCCTCGGTCCTCCGCGTGGGAATGCGCAGCGCCGGGAGCCCGAGCCGGTCGACGAACCGCTTGGTGTTCTCGGAGACGTTGGAGAAGTAGACGATCCTCACCGGCTCGGTGGCCGGCAGCGGAGCCGCCATGACTGCCCCCTTCGGATTACACGTGTTCCGGGCGCCCCCGGTGTCAGACAGGTGTCAGGCCGCGACGGTGACGAGAGCCTTGATCCGGTCCGGCCGGTATCCCGACCAGTGATCGGTGCCGGACACCACGACGGGGGCCTGCAGGTAGCCGAGGGCCATCACGTACTCGCGCGCCTCGTCGTCCACCGAGATGTCGACCACCCGGTACTCGACGCCCTGCTTGTCGAGGGCCTTGTAG
The DNA here is from genome assembly GCF_002289575.1 of Dietzia natronolimnaea. Taxonomy (GTDB): domain Bacteria; phylum Actinomycetota; class Actinomycetes; order Mycobacteriales; family Mycobacteriaceae; genus Dietzia; species Dietzia natronolimnaea_A. The sequence goes on along the minus strand of NZ_NTGA01000025.1, from coordinate 53,934 downwards.
GTGGCGTTGCACTGGACGCAGGCGGGCTTGGTGTAGACGGTGACCATCAGTGGTGGACCTCTTTCGGCACGGGCGCCACGTAGGCGCGAGGGGTACTTCTCGGACGGTCATCTAATCCGGCGCGTGAGCCCGGCCTGTGGATAACCGCGGTGTCTAACAGGGTTCGCAGCGCGAATGCCACGAGTGGTATTCATCGGGTGCCGCAACGCCTTAGACACTACCCCTAGTGTCCGACGAGTCAATGGACCACAACATTTTGGTCTTACAACGGTGGTATTCCCAGGTCGCGATCCCGCCTTGTGGACACCGCCCACCCCCGGCGGGAAAGACCGTCCCGGATGCCGATGCGCCGCTCCCCGACCGCCACACTGCCACGCCCGAACGGGCGACGGGAACCCGGTCCGGCGCCCCACAGGCCGTCCCCAAGCACCCCACATCCTGTCCCCATTCGTTCCACAGGCGCACCCGGTCCGGCGCCAGTCCGGCACCACCCGGCGACAATGACGACGACGACGACGAGGGCCCGCCACCGGTGAACCGGTGGCGGGCCCTCGAGGGTGCGTGGGATCCCACGCGGACGGGCTCAGCCCTGGCGGGCCTTGAAACGGGGGTCCTTCTTGTTGATCACGTAGACCTTGCCGCGACGACGGACAACCTGGGCGCCCGGCTTGTTCTTCAGCGACCGAAGGGACTTGCGGACCTTCATCTGGCGCTCCTTAGGCTCTCGGGGCGGCCGTGATGGCCGCCGACACGACTGGGATGACTGCGCGACACGTCCGACCCGGAGGTCGGATGCACGACACACAACTGGTCTATCGTAACGGACTCCCCCGTCAGAACTCCAACCGGCGGACCCGTGCATCGACCCTGTCCCGTCCGCACGTCACGTCGTGTCCTTCCCCCATGTCACGCAGAAGTCACACGGGCTTCCTATGCTGACGCCATGACCCAGTCCTCTCCCGGCATCAGCGCGCTCCGCGCGTCCATCATCGACGAGCTCGGCGTCCGCCCCGACATCGATCCGGCGATGGAGGTGGATCGTCGGGTGACGTTCCTGGCCGACTACCTCCGCAGCACCCCGGCGACGGGATTCGTCCTGGGCATCAGCGGTGGCCAGGACTCCACCCTGACAGGTCGGCTCTGCCAACTCGCCGCGGAGAAGCTGCGCGACGAGGGCCTGCCCACCGCTCGATTCGTCGCCATGCGCCTGCCCCACGGCACCCAGGCGGACGAGGCCGACGCCGTCGTGGCCCTGGACTTCATCCGACCCGACGCCCGCGTCACCGTCGACGTTCAGCCCGCGTCGGCCACCATGTCAGCGATTACTGCCGAGGCGTTGGAGGTGCTGCCCGACCACGGGGGTCCGCTGCGGGACTTCGTCCGGGGGAACGTCAAGGCGCGTCAGCGGATGGTCGCCCAGTACGCCGTGGCCGGTCAGCTGGGCCACCTCGTCGTCGGAACCGATCACGCGGCCGAGGCGGTCACGGGGTTTTTCACGAAGTACGGCGACGGCGGGGTCGATCTCACCCCGTTGACAGGCCTCACCAAGCGCCAGGGCGCCGCGCTCCTGCGATACCTGGGCGCGCCGGAGTCGACCTGGCAGAAGCTTCCCACCGCCGATCTCGAGGACGACCGTCCGGGCATTCACGACGAGGAGGCGCTGGGCGTGACCTACGAGCAGATCGACGACTACCTCGAGGGCCGCGACGGCGTGTCGGCGGAGGCCGTCGACCGGATCGAGCAACTGTTCCTGGCCACCCGCCACAAGCGGGCGGTCCCGGCCACGCCACTGGACACCTGGTGGCGCGAGGGCTGAGCCCCCCGGGGTCGCCCACCACTGATCGGTCACCACCGATCGATCACCACCGATCGGTCACCGCAGCAGCGCCCACACGGTGTCCAGCGCCTCCGCCGTCCCCGGCACGTCGTAGGACTGTGTGGTGAACACCGCCGCGCCCCGGCCCGTGCGCCGGTCGACGTAACCGATGGTGCCCAAACCACCGGCCCAACCGACGGCCCCGTCCGGACGGACCTCGACCTGCATCCCGTACCCGCAGCCGGGTGCGATGAACCCCTCCGCGTCGGCCCGCTGTCGCGGGGTCAGGCGGTCAGTCGTCATCGCCTCCACATACTGCGGCCCCAGGACGACCCCGCCGCCGACGAGGACGTCGAGGAATTCGAGGTAGTCCGAGACGGTCGAGGTCAGACCGCACGCCAGCGACTCGAAGCGCGGCGGGTGGGCGAACCGGTCCACGGTGTCCAGCGCGCGCAGACCCCCGTCGGGGCCGAGCCCGTAGCTGGTGGGGAGACGTTCGCGGTCGGCGGTGAATCCCACGTCCGCGAGACCGAGCGGGCCGGTGATGTGGTCGGCCACCAGGTCGGCCACGGTGGCCCCCGTGGCCCTCGCCAGGAGAACACCCAGCACGTCGCTGCTGGTGTGGTAGTACCAGCCCACCCCGGGCTGATCAGCCAGGGGCAGCGAGCCCAGCAGCCGCAGGTACTCGTCCGGCTCCATCGGAGGGGGATAGGGTCCCGGGGCGATCTGTCGCTCGCCCATGGCGACGGTGAGAGGACTGCCCTCTCCCGCCCATCCGACGCCGGCGGTCATGGTGAGCAGGTGTCGGAGGGTGATCTGTCGGCCGGCCGGTACGGTCCGGTCGATCGGTCCGCCGGGCCGGGTGAGGACCCGCGGGGCGGACAACTCCGGCAGAAGGGTGGCGACCGGGTCGTCGAGCGCGAGGATCCCGAGCTCGACCATCCGCAGCGCGAGCACGCCGCCCACCGGCTTGGTGTTGGACGACAGGGGGAACACCGTGTCCGGGTCGAGCGCGGACCCGTCGGGGGACCGCGACCCGCCCGCTGCGATCAGCGTCCGGCCGTCCTGCCTGACCCCACAGACGAAACCCGTGAGCCGCCCGGCGTCGACCAGGGCGTCGAGCTCTCCGACGACGGTGTCCAACCGATCCATGGGATGACCCTACGCCCACCCGGCCCGGCGGTGACAGGTTCTTCTGTGGCCGCCCGCGATCAGCGACCCAGCCTCGCGAGCGGCCCGTGAACGTCGACGGGATCGAGGCAGGTGTCGGGGATCGTCCCCAGCGAGCACACGCCCACCGGCAGAACCGGGCGGTAGCCCTCCGGGACTCCGCCGCGCGCGATCACGTCCCGGTAGGCGTCGACCCCGGAGGTCGGCCTGCGCTCGAGCAGCGGATCGGAGAGTACGTCGACCCGGTAGAGGCCGAAGCGGGAGTCGTAGGATCCCCACTCGTAGTTGTCGACCAGAGACCAGTGGTTGTACCCGATCACCGGGTACCCGTCGGCGACCGCGCGCTGGATCCAGAAGACGACGTCCCGGAGGTAGTCGCCGCGCTCGATCCCGTCCTCCCGGTGCCCGTTGTGGGTGGGCATCCCGTTCTCGACGATGTACAGCGGCTTACCGGGGAAGTGCCGCGCGTAGTGCACGATCGATTCGTACATCCCTTCCGGCTGCGGACGCACGCCGGCGAAGTCGTCCCACGCCGCGCGGATGGTGGTGAGGTTGTCGAGCGCGATGCCGTAGTAGTAGTCGATCCCGATGAAGTCCAGCTCCTCGCGGATGTGGTTGAGCAGCAGGTCGTCGGTGGCCGGGGCGAACGCGGGGAGGTACGCCTCGTTGGCGGTCACCATCGCCTCCGGGTCGGCGCGGTGCGCGGCGTGGTATCCCAGCTTGTGGGCCGCGACGACGTTGTCGCGGAACTGGTTGAACTGGTGCAGGCCGACCAGGCCGATGCGCAGTTCGTGACTGAAGAACACCAGGGGCTCGTTGAAGGTGACCCACATCGTCCCGTCGCCGGCCCACCGCTCGGTGACGAGCTCGGCGTAGCGACCGAAGGCCTCCACCGCGTCCGGGGAGAGGAAACCGCCCCGGTCGACGAGCCATCCGGGGTACACGTAATGGACCATCGTGATCATGGGCGTCATCCCGTGCGCCCGGATGGTGTCGAGGATGTGGTCGTACCGGCGCAGCGCCCCCTCGTCGTACCGCCCCGGCTCGGGCTCGATGCGCGACCACTCCACGCTGAGACGGAAGGTGGTGACGCCCAAGTCGGCGGCGCGGGCGATGTCCTCGGGGTACCGGTTCCAGAAGTCCACCGCGTCGTTGACCGGGTCGGCTTCTCCGCGGGCGGCAGCGGCGTCGACGTAGCGCTTCCAGTTGGAGTCCCTATTTGAACCCTCGACCTGGAAGCCCGAGGTGGCCACCCCCCAGTGGAACCCCTCGACCATCCGAGATTCGGCGCGCGCCAGCGCGGAACCCGTGATCAGAGCGGTAGCGACCAGTGCGATGACGAGCGCCGGGGCGAGTAGAACTCTGGTGACAGCGCGTTTATCGAGACCCATCTTCCCAACATCACACACGCCGGGCCCGCCGTCAGCGCTTTCGGTCTACCGCCTGCACTCAGGGCCTCGGAACACCGACCGGGGGCCACGCCGGCGACTACCGTGGGGGGATGCGAACCCTGGGGAACGTGCTCTGGTTTCTTCTCGCCGGATGGTGGCTGGCGCTTGCATACGCCCTCGCCGGAATCATCGCCTGCCTCCTGATCATCACCATCCCCTTCGGTATCGCCTCGTTCCGCCTCGCTGCATACGTCCTGTGGCCGTTCGGCCGGCGGACCGAGTTCCGCCGGGACGCCGGTGCGCTCTCGATGCTCGGCAACATCTTGTGGATCCTGGTGCTCGGCTGGGAACTGGCGATCGCCCATCTGGTGGCGGGATTCCTGCTGTGCCTGACCATCGTGGGGATCCCCTTCGGCATCGCTTGCTGGAAGATGGTCCCGCTGGCACTGCTTCCACTCGGCCAGCGGATCGTGCCCATCCGTCACCCGGCCGAGGATCCCTTCGCCGCCGCGCCGGGTGCACCGCGGTAGGAGCGTGGGCTCAGTCCGAGGACCGCGCGGAAATCAGCGCTGAGGTGGGCGTGGTCGGAGTATCCGAGGTCGGCGGCGACCCGGGCGATCGTCACCGTGGGGTCGTCGCGTAGACGCTGCGCGGCCTCCTGGAGTCGGTACCGACGGATCATCTTCAGTGGTGGCACGCCGACGTAGCGGTGCGCGAGTCTCTGCACGGCGCGCGTCGAGGTCCCCAGCGCCGCCGCGACCTGGTCCACCCGCACGATCGACCTGTCCGAAGCGATGAGATCCTCCATCGCGTTGGCCAGCATCCCGTCGGCACCAGGCGCCTCCAGGGCCGTGGCGGCCCAGACCGAGAAGGCGCGCACCGCCCGGTCGCGCGCGAGGGGTTCGCGCTTGTGGTCGCGCTGGTCGACCCCGCGATGGTCGGATGGTCGCGGCTGGTCGACGACGTCGTCCGCCTCCCCCATCGCCGCGACGACCGCGCGATGCAACTCTGCCGCCTCGACCGGTGTCTCGGCGTCGCGGAGCCGCTGCGGCGCGGTCACCAGAGAGGCCAGCCCAGCCGGGCGGAGCAGGGCTCCGACCGCCCACCCGCTGCCGCTGAGATCACGGTGGGAGATGCCGGTCGTCGGTCCGGAGAGGGTCACGCCGGAGGGGTCGACGACGAGGTTGGAGGCGGGAAACGGGAGAATTTCCTGCCGAGAGGTCCTGCCCGGCGGCAGACTCCACCGCGGGATCCAGAACCACCGGATTCGGTCGCGCAGGTCGACCGGGGCCTCCTGGCGGTGGAAGGTGGGCAACCGGTCCGGGTAGAGCACTCCGCGCCGATCTGCGAGCTCCGACATCCTCTCCCCTCCCTCACTCCTCCGCCTCGACTGACGTCGCGAATCTCCAAGCCACGAGGGTTCGGGCACTTCTAGGGTCATCCCATGACCGACACCACCTCGCCCCGGACCGGGGCCACCGGGCAGCACACCACCGACGGCGTCCCCCACGGCTCGACCAGCCTCACTCCGTTTCTCGCGATCGAGGGCGCGAAGGGGGCCGTCGAATTCTATTCCTCGGTCTTCGGCGCCCGGGTGGTCGACGTGACGGAAATGGGAGGGGTCGTCGTGCACGCCGAACTCGACTTCGGCAACGGCCGGTTGCAGTTCGGCGAGCCGAGCCCCGACTACGGGCTCGTGCCCGCGCCCTCCGGAGGGGTGGCCTGCTACTCGCTCGGGCTGTACTGCGCGGACGTCGACGAGGTGGTAGACCGCGCGGTCAGGGCCGGCGCGACGGTCCGCGAGCCGGTGAGCGAGTTCGTCTCCGGCGACCGGTTCGCCTCGATCGTGGACCCTTACGGCGTGCGCTGGTCGATCATGACGCGCGTCGAGGACCTGTCCGAGTCCGAGAGCGCCCGTCGGGTTGCCGAGTGGGCGGCGCAACTGGGATAACCGCACGGTCGCGCTCTCAACCATCATGAAAATGAGTGAGAGCCCGGCCGATGGCCGGGCTCTCACTCGTGCGAACCATCCGTAGCCGGATCGGTCCTCTGGGTGGAGCTAAGGGGACTCGAACCCCTGACCCCCACACTGCCAGTGTGGTGCGCTACCAGCTGCGCCATAGCCCCGTACTTGTTCTCGCACCGTTCACCTCTCGGCGACCGGCCCGACCAAAGTTACACCATCCCGCTTCGGCCCTCCAAATCGCCACCGGCCCCGCCCTGAACGGGCGGGGCCGGTGTCGATCAGCGTGGACCCGGGTCAGGAGATGATGTTGTCCAACCAGGCCGGGTCCCCAAACTCCACGACCTCACCCTCGTAGGCGACCGTCGGCGTGGAGACGCGATCGGTGACCTCACGGATACTGTCCTGCGAGTTGTCGGCGGAGTCCGAGGCCTTGTCCATCCCACCGTTGGTCTCCACGTTGCCGATGCACTCGACGGTGTCCGCGTTCGCACCGGCCGCCTCGGCGGTGGACGCCAGCTCTCGGGCGGAACGGTCGCCCCCGCCCTCAGCGGGTTGCTGCGCGAAGAAGGCATTCTTGACCTCGAAGAAAGTGGGCAGCGAGTCCTTGGCCGCGACGCACTGGACCGCGGCGATCGCCCTCGTGGAGTACTCGCCCGATGCCGACTGGCGGTCGAGGAAGTTGAGCATGTGGTACTCCACGCGCAGGTCACCGGCCTGAACGGCATCGGAGATCGGGACGCCGTACTGCGCCTCGAAGGACCTGCACGCCGGGCACATGAAGTCCTCCCAGATCTGGACGGTCGGAGCGGTCTCCTCCCCCACCGTGATCACGCCCGTGTCCGAGATCTCGATCAGCTCATCCGCCGTCTCGCCGAAGGTGATGGGGTTCGCCTCGCCCCCTCGCTGCGCCATCCACACCACGCCACCGAGGACCAGGACCGCGACGGCGATCAGCGCCGCGACCGTGATCAGCATGCCGTTGTTCTTCTTGGTCTGGAGCACCTTGGTGCTCTTGTTACCTGCGGACTTGGCGTTCACGTGGGCGTGGGCCTTTCTCTACTGGGACATCGTCGGCCCGTTCCGGACGAGCGGCGACTACAGCGAGGGTACCGAAGCCGCCTGAGTCCTCTTTCAGGTGCTTCGAGGTGCCGCACAGGCGCCCGAAGGTGGAGGGCCAGTCGAAACGCACCGAGCCCCCGGTCGGTGGTCGACCGGGGGCTCGGCCCGATGGTGGAGCTGCCGGGAATTGAACCCGGGTCCTCCGCAGCATCGGCAGGGCTTCTCCGTGCGCAGTCCGCGTTGGCCTCTACTCGGATCTCGCCCTCATGCGGACATGTCGGCGATGACGATCCCAGTCACTGTTGGATGTCCCGACCCACCCCGTGACCGGGTGAGCCGGTGATCCCTCTAGATGATGCCGGTGACCGGGGCGAGGGCGACCCCGGGCCGACAGACTACGGGCTCGCTATCAGGCAGCGAGGGCGTAGTCGCGCTGATTGGTATCGGCGCGTAATTGGTTGCCACGACGCTTACGGTGGTCTCTGGCCTGCACCGGCACGCTTCCCCTGCGTCAACTCACGTAGTCGAAACCACATCAGCCCCGTCAGGACCGCCGACTCTCGTCGACGGACCACCAACCGTACCCCGACCGAGGTCGAGTTGCCAGGGTGATGTCCGTCTCCCCCTGACGCAGCGCGACAGGCTCAGGCGTGCATGCCCTTGATCTTCCTGCCGAGCTCGCGGACGGCATCGCGCTCGGCGGTCCTCCTGGCGATGTCGTGTCGCTTGTCGTGGGCCTGCTTACCGCGCGCGACGGCCAGTTCGACCTTCACCCGTCCGTTGACGAAGTACAGGGACAGCGGGACCAGAGTGGCGTTGCCGTCCCGCACCTTGCCGACGAGGGAATCGATCTCGCGGCGGTGCAGCAGAAGCTTGCGGGCCCGCTTGGGCGCGTGGTTGGTCCAGCTCCCGTGAGAGTACTCGGGGATGTGGAGCCCGCGGAGCCACACCTCGCCGTCGTCGATCGTCGCGAACGCGTCGACCAACGAGGCCTGGCCCTCGCGCATGCTCTTGATCTCCGTGCCCAGGAGCGCGATGCCGGCCTCGTGGGTGGACAGGATCGAGTACTCGTGGCGGGCCTTGCGGTTGCTGGCCACCACGCTGCCGTCACGGCCGAGGGTCGACGCGCCCTTCTTCTTGTTCTTCTTGGCCACGCCGGTTCACCTCCTCGTCCGTCCGTCGGGCAGAATCCCCAGTCTAGATCAGCGCCGGACTACTGCCGAACCGTGACCCGCAGGGTGACCCACGCCGTGAGGGCGGAGACGACCGCGCCCGCCACGATCAGCCCCGGCGCGAGCATCAGGATGTCGGCGGTGGTGATCCGTTCCACCAGGTTCGCCCGGTACGCCTCCGCCAGCACCCTGTCGAGGAACACGACCTTCGCCCCCAGCAGGCCGCCGACCGCGAGCAGCGAACCGACCACCGACGCGAGCACGGCCTCCACCACGAACGGGAGCTCGGTGTACCAGCGGCTCGCGCCCACCAATCGCATTATCCCGAGCGCGGTCCGGCGGGTGAAGGCCGCGATCTGCGTCATGTTGGCGATGAGCAACACGGTGGCCAGGAGTTGGACCACCGCGACGGCGAAGGCGGCGTTCCGGATGCCGTCCAGGACCGAGAACACGCGCTCGACCAACTCCCCCTGGCCCTGCACGACCTCGATCCCCGCGATCGCCTCCAGGTCCGCGGCCACCGACTCCGCCCGGGTGGGGTCGTCGAGAGTGAGGGTGAACCGCGAACCGAGGGCGTCCGGTGAGGTCGACTCCACGAGGACGGGGTCGGTGGAGGAGAACAGCTCGACGAACTCCTCGTAGGTCTCCTGCGGGTTCTTGTACTCCACCGAGGCCACGCCGGCAGTGGTCTCCAGTTGGTCCCGGATCTCACCACACGCAGCGGTGCAGTCGGGGTCCTCGATGGAGATGGGCCGGTCCACGTAGACGCGGAACTCGTTGAGGTAGTCGTACTTCGCCTGGCTGGCGGAGGCGGTCATCACCACCAGTACGCCGGCGCCGAGCATCGCCAACGCGACGGCGGTGGTGATGATCATGGCCAGCGTCATCGACAGGTTTCGGCGCAGCCCCTGTCCGACCTCGGACGCGATGAACCGCGCGGCCATCAGCGTCCCACCCCATAGGTGCCAGTGGCGTCGTCCCGGACGACCATCCCGTCGACCAGTTCCACCACGCGGCGTCGCGACCGGTCGACGATGTGGCGGTCGTGCGTGGCCATGAGGACGGTGGTGCCGGTCCGGTTGATCCGGTCGAGCAGCAGCATGATGTCCTCGCTGATCTCGGGGTCGAGGTTGCCGGTCGGCTCGTCGGCGAGCAGCAACCGTGGCCGGTTGACGAACGCCCGGGCGATGGCGACGCGTTGCTGTTCGCCACCGGAGAGCTCGTGTGGCCGACGTCCGGCCTCGCGGGCCAGTCCGACCATCTCCAGCGTCTCGGGGACGACCTTGTCGATCGTGCGGTGGGGGGTACCGATCACCTGGAGCGCGAAGGCCACGTTCTCGGCCACGGTCTTGCCCGGCAGGAGGCGGAAGTCCTGGAAGACACAGCCGAGCGAGCGTCGCAGCGTGGGTACGGACGACGCCTTCATCCTGGTGAGATCGTGTCCGGCGACGACCAGGGTCCCGGAATCGGGCCGGTCCTCGCGGAGCAGCAGACGCAGGAACGTCGACTTTCCCGACCCGGAGGCGCCGATGAGGAATGCGAACTCGCCCTCGGCGATCTCGACGCTCACGTCGGACAGAGCCGGGCGCGCCGAAGACGCGTACGACTTGGTCACATGGGAAGCACTGATCACACGAGTAGCCTAGCGCCTCTCCAGTCACACGGTGGTCGGTAGAGCCCCGGTGTCAGCTGGTGGTCACGGGATTCCCTCCGGCCCCGGCGTCGCCGGGATCCTCTCCCTGCTGCGCCTGTGGCGACTGCTCCTGCGGTGCCTGCTGCGGCGGTGCCTGCTGCCCGGTCGTTCCCGTGGGGGACGTCGGGGCCTGCTGTCCCGTCGGTGGCGTCGTGCCGGTGACCGGTGGGGAGGTCTGCGGGGTGGCGGTGGGAACCGTCGTCTGGTCGACCGTGGTCTCCGGGGTCGGCGACCCCTCGACAGGTGTCGTCCCCTCCGCCGGCGGGGGTGGTTCGGTCTCGACGGTGTCCGTCTGGGGCGGCGGGGTACCGAAGCTGGCAACCGGATCGTCCTTGACCAGCGAGTAGAGCACGGCAACCAGGACGAACGCCACGAGCAGGATCGCGGTGGTCCGCGACATCCTGAAGAACTCCCCGAGGAGGGACACGATCTTCGGTCGCGGCCGACGCGACGGGGCGTCGGGGTCTGTGGTCCCCCCCAGACCCAGCGGATCGCTGGTGATCAGGGGTTCCCGGGTGGTCTCCGCGTCGGGTGTCGTGTCGTCGGGTGTGTGGTCGACGGGTGTCGTGTCATCGTCTCGGCGCTCGGACATCACGCGCCCCCCTCTCCGGTCTGCGGGCGGACCATGCCTGCCCGGATCGCGGCCAGTGCCTCGGGTTCCAGGACGATGCCCTCCGCGCGGAAACGGCGCAGGATGACCGCGCGCATCCGCCGTCCGACCTCCCACTGCATGCCGGGCTTGGTCCGTGCCAGCAACCGGATCACGGTCTGCTCCAGGCGAATCGACTGCACACCCATCACCGTGGGTTCGTCCAGGATGTACTGGCCCACCCGCTCGTCGTCGAGAATCTCGCGGCAGACCTCTGCGAGCACCTCGTTGGCCTTGTCCATGTCGGCGTTGTTGGGCACCGGGACGTCGATGATCGCTCGCGCCCAGTCCTGCGACTGGTTGACCGCGGTGACGATCTGACCGTTGGGCACGATCACCGCTTCGCCGTCGAGGGTCCGCAGGCGCGTGATCCGCAGGGTCACGTCCTCGACGGTTCCCGCGGTCACGCCCGTCGCCGTGGTGAGCTCGACGATGTCCCCGTAGCCGTACTGACGCTCGGCCAGGACGAAGAACCCGGCCAGGAAGTCCTGGACGATCTTCTGGGCGCCGAAGCCCAGCGCCGCACCGAGCACCGTCGCAGGCGCGACCAGCGCGACGAGGTTGACGCCGAAGCGCAAGAGGATCTGGATACCGAACAGGATGTACAGCACGCCCACGGCGACGTACGAGATCACCTGGATCAGCGAGTGGAGGTGCTTGGACTCCTCGGACCAGAAATCCTCGTCGGAGTGTTTGGCGTCGATCCGGCCGGTCCACATCCGCGCGATCTTGGCGATCACCCGCGTCAGCAGGGCGGCGCCCAGAACGAGGAGGACGACCTCGAGGCCGTTGTTGCTGAGCCAGTTCAGGATGGGATTGAAGTCAGTCTGGAACCTCACTCCGCGTCTGCCCCCTCCCGCATCCGCCACCGGATGCCGGCTTCGATGAATCCGTCGAGATCACCGTCCAAGACCGCGGACGGGTTGTTGACCTCGAACTCGGTCCGCAGGTCTTTGACCATCTGATACGGGTGCAGGACGTACGACCGCATCTGGTTACCCCAGGAGGCGTTCCCGCCCGACCCGAGAGCGTCCAGGGCCGCCCGCTCCTCCTGCTGCTTACGTGCGAGCAGCTTGGCCTGCAGCACCTTCATGGCCGCGACCTTGTTCTGCAACTGGGACTTCTCGTTCTGACACGTCACGACGATCCCGGTCGGGACGTGGGTGAGACGGACCGCCGAGTCGGTGGTGTTGACGGACTGGCCACCGGGGCCGGACGAGCGGTAGACGTCGACGCGCACCTCGTTCTCGTCGACCTCGATCGAGTCCGTCTGTTCCACGACCGGCAGCACCTCGACCTCGGCGAAGGACGTCTGCCGCCGCCCCTGGTTGTCGAACGGGCTGATCCGCACGAGGCGGTGCGTGCCCTGCTCGACGGAGAGCGTGCCGTACATGTACGGGTCGTGGACGACGAACGTCGCCGATTTGATCCCGGCCTCCTCCGCGTACGAGGTGTCGTAGACCTCGACCTTGTGTCCGGCCTTCTCCGCCCACCGCACGTACATGCGCATCAACATCTCGGCGAAGTCCGCGGCGTCGACACCTCCCGCGCCGGCGCGGATGTTGACCACGGCCTCACGCTGGTCGTACTCGCCGCTGAGCATCGTCTTGACCTCGATGGCCTCGACGTCCTCCCGCAACTGCGCCCGCTCGGCGTCCGCCTCCTCGACGGCCCCGTCGCCCTCCTCCTCCGCGAGCTCGTACATCAGCGGGAGGTCCTCGATGCGCTGGCGCAGATCACGGCACCGCCGCAGGTCGGCCTGGATGTAGGAGAGCTCGCTGGTGACCTTCTGCGCCCGCTCCTGGTCGTTCCACAGGTCGGGGTCGGCGGCCATCTGCTCCAGCTCGTCGACGCGACGGGCGAGTTCCTCGATGTCGAGGACCTTCTCGACCGTCGTCATGGTGGCGTCGAGGGCGGCGATGTCGGCGGAAACGTCGGGGTGCACGGGATCGGAGTCTACGCGGCCCGGCGTCCTTCTCGCGTTTCCCCACCCGCCACCCGCCCGAGGCCCACCGCACGTCCCATCGTCGCCTGACGGGGGTAGCGTCGCGGGGGACGGACCCGCTACCGCACGAGGTCAGCGGGCCACTGCGGACCAGTGGAGGAACCCGATGCCCCCCGAGACCCGCCACCGGCGGACCGCGTCCGACGAAGCGACCAGGGCGATGACCGACGTGGATCTGGCCGCCAGGCTCGTCGTCGACGCCGGGTCGCTGGCGCGCCGCCTCCGTGACGACGGACTGGACGTCCACCACAAGACCTCGGTCTCCGACGTGGTCACGGAGGCCGACCGGGCCGCCGAGCGTCAGATCACCGCCCTTCTGGCCGCACACCGGCCCGAGGACGGCATCCTCGGCGAGGAGGGGACCCTGGTCCCCGGTCGCCATGAGCGCAGGTGGGTCGTCGACCCCGTCGACGGGACCTATAACTTCGTCAGCGGTTCCGACTACTGGTGCTCCGCGGTCGCCGTCACCGGCCCGGACGACTACCTCCTGGGGGCCGTCCACCGACCCGTCACCGGGGACACGTTCGTCGGCGGCTCGGAGGTGCCCACGCGTCGCAACGGCGTCCCCGTGACCCGCCTCACCCCCGGCGACCTGGCCGCGGGGAGCCTGGCCACGTATCTCCACCCGCCGTTCTTCGCCGACCCCGCCCTCGCCGACCCCTTCCACCGGGTCAGTCGCGGCGCGGCGACCATCCGCATGCTCGGCTCCGGATCGGTCGACCTGGCGGCGGTGGCCTGCGGCGTCCACTCGGTGTGGTGCCAGCACTCGTGCCCGGAGTGGGACTGGCTCCCCGGACGGGCGCTCGTCGAAGGGGCTGGCGGGCTCTGCGCGACCGTCGAGGTGAACGGCTACGACTGGTTCGTGGCGGGCCGTCCCGGGGCGGTAGAGGACGCGGTAACACTCTTGAAGGGCTGACCGCGAGGCCCTGACCTGCACTCGAGACGATTTCAGGGGAAAGTCTGGCGCTCGGAACTTACTCCGAAGTAAGATATCCGTCGACAGCACCGTCCACCGTCCGTCACGAGAACAGCTGGTGATGATGAGCAAGAATTCGACGTCCCCGTCCACGACCGGACGCGCGGAGGCCTCCACTCCGGGCAAGAACCCCACGAAGATCGACGCGATCGGAGCCGCCATGCGCGCGCTCACGACGATCACCGGGTCGGAGTTCGCCGAGCGCTTCAACCTGCGCCACAAGGTCGACCGGGTCACCTACGAGGCCACCAAGACCGGCTTCAAGACCCTCGGCGCCGCCACGAAGTCCTTCAAGAAGGTCTCCGGATCCGGCGCGCCCAAGCGCCTGCCTGACGCCGACTCGGGGTCGAGGCCCGACCTCTTCGACCTCACCCTCGACGACGACCAGCAGATGATCGTCGAGACCGTCCGCGACTTCGCCACCGAGGTCATGCGGCCGGCCGCCCATGACGCGGACCACGCCGCCGAGGCCCCGACCTCGCTGCTGGAGCGCTCCGCCGAGATCGGCGCGACCATGCTCAACGTGCCCGAGGAGTTCGAGGGCATCGCCTCCGAGCGCGGAGTGGTGACCAACTCGCTGGTCGCCGAGGCGCTGGCCTACGGCGACATGGGGCTGGCCCTGCCGATCCTGGCGCCCTCCGGAGTCGCCACCACCCTGACCCAGTTCGGGTCCGACGCCCAGCAGAAGAGCTACCTCCCGGCCTTCGCCTCCGAGACGACGCCGGCGGCCGCGGTGGTGGTGGCCGAGCCCCGCCCGCTCTTCGATCCGTTCGAGCTCAAGACCACCGCCACCCGCGGGCCGGGCGGGTTCACGCTCAACGGCGTCAAGTCGATGGTGCCCACCGCCGGCAGCGCGGAGCTGTTCATCGTCGCGGCCTCCCTCGACGGGTTCCCGACTCTGTTCGTGGTCGAGTCCGACACCGACGGACTCGTGGTGGAAGCGGATCCGTCCATGGGCCTGCGCGCCGCAGGCCTGGGCCGGCTCATCCTCACGGACGTCTCGCTGCCCGCCGACGCGATCCTGGGTGGTCCCGACTCCTCCCCCGAGGACCGGGCCGCCACCTACGCCGACGTGATCCGCCTGTCCCGCCTGGGCTGGGCCTCACTCGCCGTGGGCACCTCGCACGCGGTCCTCGACTACGTGACCCCGTACGTCAAGGAGCGCCAGGCGTTCGGCGAGCCCATCGCCCACCGCCAGGCCGTCGCCTTTGCCGTGGCCGACATTGCTACCGAGCTCGACGGCATGCGGCTGGTCACCTGGCGAGGGGCGTCCCGCGCCGAACAGGGACTCCCCTTCGCCCGCGAGGCCGCACTGGCCCGCAAGATCGCCGCCGACAAGGGCATGCGGATCGGGCTCGACGGAGTCCAGCTGCTCGGTGGCCACGGGTTCACCAAGGAACACCCCGTCGAGCGCTGGTACCGCGACCTTCGCGCCGTGGGCGTGGCCGAGGGCGTGGTGGTCCTGTGAGCACCACCCACCCCGCCACCCGCCCCACCCGGACTAAGGAATCCTGACGATGATCAACCTCGAACTCCCCAAGCGGCTCGAGGCGGGCGCCAATCAGGCCCGCCAGGTCGCCACCCAGATCTTCCGTCCCGTGTCCCGCAAGTACGACCTCGCGGAGCACGAGTACCCCGTCGAGCTCGACACGCTCAAGGCCATGATGGAGGCCATGGAGGACGCCGGACAGGCCGCCTCCGGTGCCACCATGGGGTCGGGCGGCGCACCGCGTCGCGAAGGCGTGTCCAACGGGGGCAACATGAAGTCGCTCCTCAACATCATCGAGACATGCTGGGGCGACGTCGGACTGACCCTGTCGATCCCGCGCCAGGGCCTCGGCAACTCCGCGATCGCCGCGGTCGCAAACGACGAGCAGATGGAGAGGTTCGGACGGGTCTGGGCCTCCATGGCGATCACCGAGCCCGAGTTCGGCTCCGACTCCGCCGCGGTGTCCACCACCGCCAGGTTGGACGGCGACGAGTACGTGATCAACGGCACCAAGATCTACATCACGTCCGGTGCCCGGGCCGACCACATCGTCGTGTGGGCGACCCTCGACAAGAGCAAGGGCCGCGCGGCCATCAAGTCCTTCGTCGTGCCGCGCGAGCACCCCGGTGTGAACGTGGACCGGCTGGAGCACAAGCTCGGCATCCGCGCCTCCGACACCGCGCAGATCACCTTCGACAACTGCCGGGTCCCCAAGGAGAACCTCCTGGGCGATCCAGAGGTGCGGGTGGACAAGGGCTTCGCCGGCGCCATGCAGACGTTCGACAACACCCGCCCGCTCGTCGCGGGGATGGCGGTCGGCGTCGCGCGTGCCGCGCTGGAGGAGATCCGGGCGCTGCTCGAGGAGGCCGGAATGGAGATCGACTACGACCGGCCCGCCACCAGCCAACCCGCCGCGGTGGCCAAGTACCTCGAGCTCGAGGCCGACTGGGAGTCCGCGTACCTGCTCACCCTGCGGGCGGCGTGGATGGCCGACAACAAGATGCCCAACACCAAGGAGGCGTCGATGTGCAAGGCCAAGGCCGGGCGCACCGGCTCCGCCGTTACCCTGGGCGCGGTCGAGCTGGCCGGCAGCTACGGCTACTCCGAGCGCAGCTTCCTGGAGAAGTGGTCGCGCGACTCCAAGATTCTCGACATCTTCGAGGGCACCCAGCAGATCCAGCAGCTGGTGATCGCGCGGCGCATCCTCGACCTGTCGAGCGCCGAGCTGAAGTGAACCCCTGCCGCACGCGCGGCTGAGAACGACAGACGCCCCCGCGGATCGGTGATCCGCGGGGGCGTCGGTCATTCCCGGAGCTCGCTCGTCCCGCACCCAGCCCACCCGAACCGGCAACGAACGGCAGGAGCACAACCCATGTCAGCCGACGACGACGTCCCCCTGTTCCGGGCCCCGATGCGGTCGCGGGACGACGGGGTGCCCGACGGTGCAGGGGTCGAGCGCGGCCTGCGCTTCGGCCTCTGCGGAATGGGAGGGCGCCTTGAGGGACCACCACCGTCGTCGCTCGCCGATGCAGTCGACGCCGCCGCGGCGCAGCACGACGACAGACTGGCCCGCCGGATCGAGCGGTTCTCCGACGTCCCTGAGGGAGTGTTCGTGTGGACCCGGGACATCGACGGCCACTACTGGCTCGGGCGACTCGCGGGGCCGTGGCGCTACGATGCCTCGGACGACGCGCGATCGGTGGATCTGGTGCACGTGCGCGACTGCACGTGGCGATCGGAGCCGACGGACCGATCGAGCGTCCCCGACGCAGTGTTGGCCACCTTCGGGCGCGGTGGCCGCAACTGGCAACGCATCCGGTCGGCGACAGGCGCAGCGGCGACCGCCGACCTGTGGGCGAGGTGAGGCGGCGGCCAGCCCAGCGCGACTACCCCGCCAGAGCCGGGTCCACGAACTGCTCGTCCGCCTCGGCCCACACGTCCTCGCGCCCGATCCCATCGGGGTCGATCCGGTCGACCGTCTCGGGCAGGTACACCATCCTCACCATCTCCTGGCCCCCCGGCTGGTCGCCGGCCGCGGAGTAGGCGGTGATCTCCACGGTCCCCGACCAGTCGGAGTCCTGAACATCGCGGAGAATGCTGATCGAGTTGTCCTGGGCGGCCTGGGCGGCGGCGGCCGGAGTGGCATCCGGCGGCAGTGGGAAGTTGACGGCGACGAGGCCGGTTTCGAACTCGACGACGGCGCCCTGCACCTCCGCGGTGATGGCGTCGGCGAGCGCGGAGTGGGGGTCCTCCGCCGCGGGCTGAGCGGACTCCTCGGCATTCCCGGTGAACAGGAACACCAGAAGACCCACGACGATCACCACGACGATCAGCCCGAGGATCATGAACAGTCCCCTGCTGGCCCGGTCGCGTCGCTCGGGGGGAACGGTGGTGTCGGTACTGGTCATGGGTTCACCTCTCGTCCGGGATGACCCCAGTCGTACCAGGTGAGCCGATGATCCACATCGGTTTCGGGCGCTCCGCCCGGCGGACCGTCAGGCCATCCGGAAACCGCGACCGGGCCAGTTGCGGTCGGTCGCGTCGGTCACGATCGCATCGAACGAGTACGCCAGCGCCGGGAGGAAGAAGGGCGACTGCGCGGCGTGGAAGCAGGACGGCAGGAGTGGACCGACGCTGCCGACGGGCCCCGCGCCCGGAGGCATGTGCCCACCGGAGAGCAGTCCCACGAGGCGGCCGTCGCGGGTCACCGGACCGCCGGAGTCCCCGTATCCCGCGCAGGCCTGGCTCCAGAACTTCGCGCCGTCGCGCTGCCACGTGATGCCGCAGGTGTGGCCCGTGGACATCCCGTCCTTGCACACGACGTCACCGAACTCAGGGGCGGGACCGCGCCCGCTGATCCCGGGCTGGCGGACGGGGACCGCGATAGCCGGGTCGAGCCGGATCACCGAGTAGTCCAGGATCTCGTTGCGCGTCGCGACGGTGCCGATCACCCCGGCTCCCGGGTCGCTCCGGAGGAAGACCGGAGCGTTGATCCGGTCGCTGCAGTGGGCGGCCGTGAACGCCACCGGGGCTCCGGTCGAGTCGTATCCGGCGGCGGTGAGGGTGCATCCGGCCTCTCCGTTGACCAGCACCGGAGCGCCTCCGGCGACCGGGACCGCGGCCTGGGCGGCGGCGGGGGCCGCGAGTGCGGTCGCACCGGCCATCACTGCGGTCACGGCGAGCTTGGCAAGGCCGGTGAACCTCATGAGCGTGTCCTTCCCACCCCGGCAGACTGCCCGGGTAAACGCCCTGACAGCCTAACGGGAGCGGGCCCCGGGTGCACGACGGGAGCGGGCCGACCCTCGCGGCCGGCCGGCCGGCCGGCCGATCGGTCAGGTCTACGTCTGTGGCCCTCAGTGTCCCTCAGTGGCCCTCGACCGTGATCCTGATCGACGGGCACTCGCCCGGATCCCCGCCGATGTGGGCCCAGATGGCCTCGACCACGGGCCGGAGGAACACCTCCCCCACCTGGTCGACGAGCGTGCGGACCACCTGGACCTTGTCCGAGGCCCTGGTGGAGGCCAGACCCCCGCGCCGCAGACCCTCGATCTCCCGGGTGGTGAGGTCGACGATCGCCTCCAGCAACGGCGCCCCGCGACCGTCGGGCTCCAACAGGGCCCGGTTGAGGTAGCTCACGAGCTGCGGGTTCTGCCGGAGCATCTCGCGGACCGCGACGTTCCTTGCCTCCACCACCTCGGCCGGCGTGCCGGTGTGCTCCACCGTCGACAGTGCCCCGACCACGCGCTCCACCACCAGGTCGTCCACGGCGCGGCGCAGGCCGTCCTTGGTGCCGAAGTGGTGCTGGATCAGGCCGATCGTCACCCCCACCTCGGCGGCCACCCGGCGCATCGAGACCCTGTCCTCCCCGTGCTCGGCATACAGGGCCAGCGCGGCATAGCGGATCCGCGCCCGAGCGGTGAGGTCACCGTCGGCGGCACCTCCGCGGTCGGCTGTGGTCCCGGCCATGTGCGCCACCCCGTTCCTCGTCCCTCAACCGGCGTCTGCGTTCGGTCGATGTCGGAGACGATACCGCGACCATACGATTGCATAGCAAAGCATGCACTCGTATTGTGGTGGACGAGCGGGGCCGCCCGGGCCCCACGCGACCGACCCCTGGAGATCCCTCGTGTTCGAGACCGCCCCCTACCGCTCCCCGTGGATGACCGACGACCTGGATGCGCTGCGCGCCCACACGCGCGCGTTCCTGGACAAGGAGACCGCCCCGAACCTCGAGCGGTGGGCCGCCGAGGGCGCCGTGGACCGCGGGTTCTGGAACAAGGCCGGCGACGCGGGCCTGCTGTGCATCTCCATCCCCGAGGAGTACGGCGGGGGCGGCGGCACCTTCGCGCACGAGACCGTGATCGCCGAGGAGCAGACCCGGGCGCTCGACGACGGCTGGGGCAACTCGGTGCACAGCACGATCGTGGCCCACTACCTGCTCCAGTACGGCACCGAGGAGCAGAAGACCCGCCTGCTGCCCAAGCTCGCCACGGGCGAGATGGTGGGGGCGATCGCCATGACCGAGCCCGGAGCGGGATCCGACCTGCAGGCGCTGCGCACCACGGCGGTGCGGGACGGCGACGACCTCGTGGTCAACGGCGCCAAGACGTTCATCTCGAACGGCATGCACTGCGACCTGCTCATCATCGTGGCCCGCACCGGTGGCGAGGGTGCCCAGGGGCTGTCGCTCCTGCTGGCCGAGACCACCGACCTCCCGGGTTTCGACCGCGGACGCAAGCTCGACAAGATCGGCCTGAAGTACCAGGACACGATGGAGCTGTTCTTCGACGACATGCGGATCCCCGCCGCCAACATCCTCGGCGGCGAGGCGGGCGAGGGCCAGGGCTTCATCCAGCTCATGCAGCAGCTGCCCCAGGAGCGCCTCATCATCGCCGTCACCGCCGTGGCCGCCGCCGAGACCGCGGTCCGCCTCGCGATCGACTACGCCAAGGAGCGCGAGGCGTTCGGCAAGCCCATCCTGAAGTTCCAGAACCTCCGCTTCGAGCTGGCCGAGTGCAAGACCGAGGCCCTGGCCGCCCGGACCCTCCTGGATCACTGCATCTCGCTGCACCTGGAGGGCAAGCTGGATCCGGCCACGGCGTCGATGGCCAAGTACTTCTGCACCGACAAGCAGTGCGAGATCATCGACCGCTGCCTGCAGGTCTTCGGCGGCTACGGGTTCATGACCGAGTACCCGATCGCCCGGATGTACGCCTCCGCCCGCGTGCAGAAGATCTACGGCGGGACCAACGAGATCATGAAGGAACTGATCTCCCGGACCCTCTGATCCCGGCGACTCAGAGTTCGGACACGATCGCGCGGACGGCGTCACGGCCCGCCCGGTTGGCCCCCACGGTCGACTGGGACGGGCCGTAGCCGATCAGAAATAGCCGCGGTTCGTCGAGGGCCCGTCCGTCGGCCACGCGGATCCCCCCGGCCGGGGTCCGGAGGCCGAGCGGGGCGAGGTGGGAGACCGCGGGCCGGAACCCGGTGGCCCACAGGATCGCGTCGGCGGGCTCCAACCGGCCGTCCGGCATCCGCACCCCGTCGGGCTCGATCCGGGTGAACATCGGGTGCCGCACGAGCGCACCGCGGGCCTCCGCTCGATCGATCCACGGGGTGCGGTACATGCCGGTCACCCGGATCACACTCTCGGGCGGCAATCCCCTGGCCGTGCGCTCGGCGACCGCGGAGATGGCGGCCGAGAAGTTCTCCGGGGGCGGGCCCGTGGCCCACTCGATCTCCCGCCGGGTCACCCACAGGGTGTCGGCGACGCGCGAGATCTCCTCGAGCAGCTGGGTGGCCGAGATCCCCGAGCCCACGATCACCACGCGCTGACCGGCGAACTCCTCCGCGCGGACGTAGTCATGGACGTGGAGCTGACGCCCGCGGAAGCTCTCCTGCCCGGGGTAGTACGGCCAGAAGGGCCGCGTCCACGTTCCCGTGGCGTTGATGACGTAGCGCGCGTGCCACACCTCGTCGTCGTCGCCCCGCGCGCCGTCCCCGCCATCCCCCTCCCCCGGAACCCCGGAGGTGACGACGACGAGGCGACCACTCCCCGGGCCGCCCCGCTCGGCCGGGGCGCGGCGCACCTGGCGCACGTGCACGGGCCGCCGGACCCCGAGGGAGAATCGCTCCTCGTAGTCGGCGAAGTAGGCGGGCAGATCCTCCCGGCTGGGCATTCCGGGATCCACCTCGGGCACCGGGGCCCCGGGCAGGCCGAAGATCCCGTTGACGGTGGCCATGGTCAGCGACTCCCAGCGGTGCCGCCACGCCCCGCCGGGGCCGTCCTCGCCATCGACCATGACGAACGTCCGGTCGTCGGCGGAGGCCCGGTCGGCGGGGACGACCCCCCGGCGCTTCAGGTGATACCCGGCCGACAGGCCCGCCTGACCGGCACCGATCACCACCACGTCGACCTCGCGCATCACCACATCATCGCGTCCCGTCGTCAGGCCCCGTGGTCACGCCCCGTCGGGAAGCCCGGTGAAGTCCGCCGGCCGGCCCTCGGCGAACGCGGCCAGTGCCTCGGAGTTCGCGGGGCCGCCCATGAGGTCGGCGAAGCACTGGTTCTCGCGTTCGCGCGCCTCGGCGATCTGGCGGGCCAGCGGTTCGACCATGGTCCGTTTGACCGCCCGCAGGCTCGAGATGGGCAACCTCGCCAGTCGCGTGGCGTGCTCGGTGGCCACCCGGAGCAGGTCGTCGGGAGCGCACAGTCGCCACACCAGGCCCATCTCATGCGCCTCGGCGGCGCTGATCCACTCCGAGGACAGCAACACCCACGCCGCGTTCTGCCGCCCGACGAGCCGGGGCAGCAGATAGCTCGAGGCGGCCTCGGGCGCCACCCCGAGGCTGGTGAACGGGCACTTGAGACGGGCGTCCTCGGACTTGAAGACCAGGTCGGCGAACCCGATGACGGTCGTGCCGATCCCGAGGCCGAGGCCGTTGATCGCCAGGACGAGGGGCTTGTCGAACCCGGACAGAGCGTCGATCAACCCGAGAAACCCGTGTTCACCGGGAACGAAGTCGGGATTGGTGATCCGTTCGGCCATCTCGGCCAGGTCCGTCCCGGTGCTGAACGCCCGACCCTGTCCGGTGAGCAGCACGACCGCCACGGTGGGGTCGTCCGAGGCCTCGTGCAACGCGATGGTGAGCGCGTCGTACAGGGCCTCGTCGAACGCGTTGAGCGCCTCCGGTCGTGCGAGTGTCAGCGTGCGGACACGGTCGGCGTCGCGGACGTCGAGCGGCGTCGTGTTCTCTCCCACCACGGCGGTATCAGCCGTCGACCGCGGGCGCGTCGAGGTAGACGGATTTGACCTCGGTGTACTGCGCCAGGCCCTCGGGGCCGAACTCGCGGCCCACTCCTGATGCCTTGAAACCGCCGAACGGGGCCGAGAAGTCCATGGTGTAGGTGTTGACCCCGTAGGTCCCGGTGCGGACCCGGCGGGCCACGCCGAGACCCGCCTCGCGGTCCGCGGTCCACACGGTCCCCGCCAGACCGTACTCGGAGTCGTTGGCGATCCGGACGGCGTCATCGACGTCGTCGTAGGCGATCACGGACAGGACCGGGCCGAAGATCTCCTCCTGGGCGATCCGCATGGAGTTGTCGACCCCGGCGAACACGGTCGGTCGGACGTACCACCCCGAGTCGAGGCCGTCCGGGCGGCCGGTGCCGCCGGTGAGCAGCTGCGCCCCCTCCTGCTGGCCGATCTCGATGTACGAGGACACCCGCTCCTGCTGCCGCTGCGCCACCATCGGACCGATCTGGGTGTCGGGGTCCATCGGGTCGCCGACGACCATCGACCCGATCCCCTCCGCCAGCGCGCCGGCGACCTCGTCGTGCCGCTCGCGGCTCACCAGGATCCTGGTCTGCGCCACGCAGGCCTGGCCCGAGTTCATCACGCCGAGGAACTTGATCCCCTCGACGACGCTCGTGACGTCGGCATCGTCCAGCACGATCGCCGCGGACTTGCCTCCGAGCTCGAGCGAACAGCGCTTGAGCTGCTCGCCACAGATCGCGCCGATCTTCCGTCCCGCCGCGGTGGACCCCGTGAAGGCCACTTTGTCGATCGCGGGGTGGCGCACCAGGTGCTCGCCCACCTCGCGGCCTCCCGCGACGATGCTCACCACGCCCTCCGGCACGCCGGCCTCGATGAGCAACTCGCCGAGCAGGTAGGTGTCGAGCGGGGTCTCGGGGGCGGGCTTGACCACGATCGTGCAGCCGGTGAGCAACGCCGGGATCAGCTTGGACAACACGGTGAACTGCGGGACGTTCCACGGCGGGATCGCTGCGACCACGCCCACCGGCTCGTGGCGGACCAGCACCTCGCCGCCGAGCACGCCCGGCCGGGTCTCCTCCCACGGGAACTCGCGGGCGATGCTCACGAACGCCTCGATCTGCATCCAGGGCGCAGGGGCCTGGGCGAGCTTGCTGAACGAGATCGGTGACCCCATCTCGGTGGAGATCAGGGTTGCCATGTCGTCCAGCTTCGCGGCATAGAGAGCCGAGAGACGGGCGACCACGTCGATCCGCTCCTGGGGGCTCATCCGCGGCCACGGACCGGAGTCGAACGCCTCGCGAGCCGCGGCCACGGCGGCGTCGATGTCGGCGACCGAGCCCTCCGGGACGCGGGCGACGACCTCCTCGGTGTGGGGGCTGACCACCTCGATGACGCCGTCGGTCGCGGGTGAGCGCCACTCGGTACCGATCAGGAACGCGTCGCGGTCGAGGGAGGATGTCATGGTGGGTCTCCTGCTGTTGCCGGGTGAGGTCCTGCCGCAACGGACATGCGAACAGACACCTGTCCAACGTAGGCGGTCCCCGCCTCGCCCGGGGCGGTTCCACGGATTACGCGCGACAGGCTCAGCGGCGCGCCGGCACCCGCCCCCCGTCCGTCCGGGCCAGCTCCCGGACCGCGATCTTCCACGCCTCGACCACGGCCGAGGCACCTACCCTGGGCTGCAGGGTCCCGGCCAGGTGGGCCCCGGTGAGCAGGTCGATGGTGAACTGCACCAGCATCGGCGCGCGCGGATGGTCCTCCCCCGCCAGGCGCGTGACGTTCCGGTGCACCGTGCGGAAGATGCGTTCCTGGAGAGGGATGAGCGCCCGGCGGAGCTCGGGATCGGTGCGGGAGGCCACCCAGAGCTCGAGGGCGACCGTGAACGGCGGACCCTGCAGCTCCTCCCAGACCAGGTCCACCACGTCGTCCCAGCTCGTGGCCAACGGCACGTCGTCGTACACCACGTCGTCGTCGTACACCACGTCGTCGTCGTACACCACGTCGTCGTCGCACGTCCCGTCGTCAGGGTCCGCGCCGGCGTCGGCACCGGCGTCGGCACCGGCGCGCGCCTGGCTGCCGAGGCCTGTCGAGGTCAGGACGCGGAGTCGGCGCTCGACGATGTCCTCCACGACGCCGGCCATGAGCGAGCCCCTCGTGGGGAAGTGGTGCAGCAGCGTGCCCCGCGCGACCCCCGCGCGGTTCTGCACCTCACCCACGGTCGTCGCGCCGTATCCGCGGTCGAGCAGCGACTCGTAGGCGGCCTCGAGGAGCTTCGAGCGGGTGGCGGCGGACCTCTCCTGCTGCGGACGACGGGGGGCTGCCATGGCCGCGACATTACTCGGGCCACCGCCGTGGCGACTTGCCCCCGAGCCGGTCCGATCGGCATGATGCAGCAAAACAGTCCGACCAGACGGAAAGTGGCATCCATGTCCAAGAAATCGCGGCCCGAGAAGTCGCGCGTGAAGGGCCTCGTCGACACCGGCCGTACCCTGGCCCCCGTCCTGGCCCGGACGGCGATGACGACGCTGGAGGATCTGGCCTCCCGGGTAGTCCCCGGCAACGGATCGACGGCGACCGCCGCGGACGTGACCGTCCCCGCCCCCGAGGGCATCTCCGGTTATGCCCGGCAGGTCGAGGCCGCCCGCGCGATCAGCGCTCCGCCGACCGCGATACTCGACGTGGTCCTGGACACCACCCGGACCCACGAGTGGCTGACCTTCCACTTGTCCTGGCGCGGGGAGCGAGCCGAGCAACTCACCACCGGCGGGGAGTTCGTGCAACAGATGACTCTCATGGACATCCCCGTCCAGGTGCGCTGGATCGTCGAGAAGGCCGACGAGACCGGGTTCGAACTGCGCGGCGCGGGCCCGATGGGCATCACGGTCGGCCTCTGGTGCACTGTCGTGCCCACCGCCGACGGCAGCGCCGTCCGCCTCGACGGCGCCCTGGACGGTCCGCCGGTGCGCGGCCCGGTCGGCATCTCCGCCGTCCGCAGTGTCGAGGCGGCCCTGACCGAGTCGCTCGATGCCCTAACGGGCCTCGTCGACGGCGGTGGCGGGCCCGGGCGCTACGCGGACGAATCCGTCCGCCACGAGCGCACCGGCGAGATGCTCGACCCGTCGACCCCGGTCCTCATCGGCGTGGGCCAGATCGTCCGCCGCGACCCCGATCCGGACACCGCCACCGAACCGGCCGTCATGTCCGTCGAGGCACTGCAGGCCGCCGCCGCCGACACCGGTGCCCAGGGGCCGCTGCTCTCCCGCGCCGATCTGGTCTACGCGGTCCCCAGCGCCTCCTGGACCTACCCCGACCAGGCGGGGTTCGTGGCCGAGGCCGTCGGAGCGGAGTTCGCCGAGACCGTGCAGACCTCCCCCTACGGCGGCGACGGTGCCCAACTGGCCGTCAACGACGCCGCCCAGCGGATCGCGGACCGAGCCGCCCACCTGGCACTGGTCAGCGGCGCCGAGGCCGGGGCCACCGTCGCGGCGCTCCAGTCCCGGGGGCGTGAGCCCCGGTGGACCACCCAGGACCCGGACCGCGGCCCCGACCGGGTGATCGGGGTCGACCGGCCGGCGAACAACGAGGCCGAGACCAGCGTCGGGCTCGGCGCGCCGATCTACGTCTACTCCCTCATCGAGTCCGCTCTGCAGGCAGACTCGGGCGAGACCGCCGAGGCCCACCAGCAGCACATCGGGGACCTGTGGTCGCGCCACAGCGGGATCGCGGCCCAGAACCCGTTCGCGTGGGACCCGACCGCCCGCACCGCCGAGGACATCGCCTACGCGAGCGCGACCAACCGCACCGTGTCCGCCCCGTACACCAAGCTCCTGTGCGCCAACCTCCAGGTGGACCTGGCGGCCGGGGTGATCGTGGCCAGCGTCGCGGCAGCCCAGGCGCTCGGGGTCCCCCAGGACAAGTGGGTGTTCCTGCACGCCGGCGCCTCGGGCACCGACGAATGGTTCGTCTCCGAGCGCGCCGACCTGACCCGCTCCCCCGCGATCGCCGCCGCCGGCGCCGCCGCCTTCGAGCACGCGGGCATCACTGCGGACGACCTCGGCCCCGTCGACCTCTACTCCTGCTTCCCCTCCGCCGTCCAGCTCGGCGCCCGCGCCCTCGGCCTGCCCTGGCAGGACCCGTCGCGGCCCCTCAGCGTGACCGGCGGACTCACCTCGGCCGGCGGACCCGGCAACAACTACGGCCTGCACGCCGTCTCGACGCTCGTGCCGCTGCTGCGTGAGGATCCGGACCAGGTCGGGTTGTCCACCTCACTGGGCTGGTACGCCACCAAGCACTCCCTGGGCATCTACTCCGGCACGCCGCCGAGCCGCCCGTTCGCGCACCTCAAGCCCGCGATCGAACGCCCCGCCCCGCGCCCGGCGCGCACGGAACTCGACGGTCCCGCGGTGATCGAGGCCGTGACCGTCCCCCACGGTCGCGACGGCGGCGCTGAGGGCGTCGTGGTCTCCGCGATCACGCCGGACGGCGCCCGTGTCCTCCTGCGGCGCGAGAGCGCCGACGACATCGCCGCGCTCACCTCCGGTACCCCGCTGCGCCGGACCCTGCGTCTCGACGGCCACCGGGTCGTCGTCGAGGGCGAGCGGCAGGAGCTCCCGGACCCGCCCACGGCCCCGGTCCTCACCCGACGTGACGGTTCGGTCTGGGTGATCACGCTCAACCGCCCCCACGCCAAGAACGCCATCGACCACGCCACCGCGGTCCAACTGGAGCGCGCCGTGGACGACGCCGAGGACGACTCGGGCGTGCGCGCCATCGTTCTCACGGGCAGCGGCGACACCTTCTGCGCGGGCATGGACCTCGCCGGGGCCCACCGCGGGCAGGTACCGGTCACCGACCGCCGCGGCCCGCTGGGCCTGACCGCCGAGCCGCCCACCACGCCCACCGTCGCCGCGGTCGAGGGACCTGCGCTCGCCGGCGGATTCGAGCTCGCGATGTGCGCCGACCTCATCATCGCCGCCGAGAACGCCTCCTTCAGTCTCCCCGAGGTCAAGCGCGGCCTCCTCGCCGCGGCCGGCGGACTGTGGCGGTCGGCCACCCGCCTGCCGCGGCCGGTGGCCCTGGAACTCGCCCTGCTCGGCGACGCCCTCCCCGCCACGAGGTTGGCCGAACTGGGAATGGTGAACACCGTGGTTCCCGAGGGCAGGGCCCTGGAGACGGCGATGGAGACGGCTCGGCGCATCGCCGCCAACGCCCCCCTGTCGGTGAGGGTCGGCAAGCAGATCGTCGACGAGGCACCCACCTGGAGCCCCGAGGAGGCGTTCGGACGTCAGAGCGAGATGGCCAGCCCCGTGGTCCTGTCCGACGACGCCCGCGAGGGCGTGGCCGCGTTCGCCGAGAAGCGCGAACCCCGCTGGACCGGCCGCTAGCCACTCCGAAATTGGCTCAGGCCCGGCTCCCCTGATGGGGAACCGGGCCTGAGTGCGTGGTAGCGGGGACAGGATTTGAACCTGCGACCTCTGGGTTATGAGCCCAGCGAGCTACCGAGCTGCTCCACCCCGCGTCGTTTGCGTCTATGACACTACGTGCCACTCACCGCGGAAGGCAAATCGGTGAACGCAGAACGACCGGAACATGACTCAACTCACACTGCGACTCCCATTCATGCAGGTCAACTCAGTTCCCGAGTGCCTGGTAGGCGTCGACGGCCTCCTGCAGATCCTCCAGGGCCCGACCCAGTGAGGACAGGTCCCCGCCCTGGGCCGAGCGGACCGCGTTCAGCGCCTGGTTGATGTTCCGCACGGCTGCAGCCCTCGCGGCTTCGTCCGTCCCCCCGGTGGCCGGGGCCGCCGGGCGCGGAGCGGTGGCAGCGGTGGGAGACGCGGCGTCCTCCGCCTCGGCTTCCGCCTCGCCGCTCTCGTCGATCCGCACGACATCCGGGTCTGCCTCGATGCCCACCTGGCGCAGCGCTTCGTACAGCGTCGGCGCATAGCCCACCGCACGGTCGTAGCTGACCATCACGCGGAGCAACCTGGGGAACGCCGAATCCTGGTCCTTGCGCTGCGTGTAGATGGGCTCCACGTACAGGACGGAGTCGTCCGCCAGCGGCAACGCGAGCAGGTTGCCCTCGGTGATCTCGGCCGTCTCGCCCCACAGTCGGCGGTCCTCGGCGATCGCCGGCGAGGCGATCATGATGTCCTGCGCCTGGTTGGGTCCCTGCGCCAGGGGTTCGGTGGGCCGCTGCACCCGGACCGTGATGTCGCCGTAGGTGTCCGGGTCCGAGCTCGCCGACATGTGCGCCGCGAGGAACTCGCGCTCGTACCCGCGGAACGCGGAGATGAGCTGGAAGGAGGGTTCGTCCGACTCGGGGTCTGTCGGATCGGAGACCACCACGTAGTACGGCGGCTGACTCGGCCCCTCCACCGGACCGGCGTTCGCCGCCTGGGCACCCGCTGGTCCACCGGCCGGCCCGCCCGGGGGCGGGGTCGGGTTCTGGATCGACGAGGTCACCGTGGGATCGGACGGCACCGACCAGAAGGCGTCGTTGGTGAAGAACTGCCCCGGGTCGTCGACCTGGTACCGGGCCAGCAGCTCACGCTGGACCTTGAACAGGTCCTCCGGGTACCGGAGATGCTGTTCGAGCTCCTCCGAGATGGCGTCCCTGGGCTGCACGATCCCGGGCAGTGCCTTCATCCAGGTCTGCAACACCGGGTCCGACTCGTCGAACGCGTAGAGGTCCACCGTGCCGTCGTACGCGTCGACCGTGGCCTTGACGGAGTTGCGGATGTACGAGACCTTCTCGTCCGGCAGGACCCGGCCGCCCGCCTCGTTGGTCGAGTCGGCCGTCATGGCCTCCAGGGAACTCAGTTCGGCGTACGGGTACGTCTTGAGAGTGGTGTAGCCGTCGACGATCCACTTGATCCGGCCGTCGATCACGGCCGGGTACGTGTTGGTATCGGTCGTCAGCCACGGCGCGACCTTCTGGACACGGTCCCGGGGATCGCGGTCGTAGATGATCTTGGAGTCCGAGCCGATCAGGCTGGACAGCAGGATGTTGCGCTCGGCGAACCTCAGCGCGTACGCCGTGCGGTTGAGCCAGTTGCCGATCGGGACGCCGCCCTCTCCGGTGTAGGTGTACTGCTCGGTGTCCGTGTCGTACTCGCGGGGACCCTCACCGTTGTCGCCGACGATCGCGTAGTCGGGGTCGGCCTGGGCGATGAGCGGACCGAAGTATGTCCGCGGCTGGGTCACCGGGATCACCATCTCCTGGCCGCTGTTGATGGCCTCGAGGTCCGAGATCTGGAAGTTCGGCAGGCCGCCGCGGTCCGAGCCCGCGTCGTCGGCGATCTCGTTGACCCGGTTGGCGGGCGCGGAGACGAACCCGTTGCCGTGCGTGTAGACGGTGTGCCGGTTGATCCAGTCTCGCTGATTGGCCTGCAGGGACTCCGGGTTGAGCTCGCGCGCGGCCACGAGGTAGTCCCGCATCTCACCGTCGATGGTGTAGCGGTCGATCCCCAGCGTCTCGGGGAAACCGTAGAAGTTGCGCAGCTGGTGAAGCTGGGTGAAGGTCGGCGAGAGCACGTTCGGGTCGAGCACACGGACGTTGGACAACGTCGTGACGTCCGACCCCGCCTCCCGTGGGTTCGGATCCGCCGAGCCCCAGCCCTCGATGTAGGTCACCCGGTCGTCACCGATGTCGTACGCGGCTCGCGTGGCCTCGATGTTGCGGGCGATGTACTCCCGTTCCTTCTCGGCGCGGTTGGGGTTGACCGAGAACTGCTCGACCGCCAGCGGCCAGACCGACCCCACCACGAGCGCGGAGAACAGCAGGAGCACTGTGGCGAGCGCCGGGATGCGCAGATCCCTGATCACGATCGCGGAGAAGAAGGCGATCGCACAGACGATGGCCACGGAGAACATGAAGATCTTGGCCGGGATCAGGGCGTTGACGTCGGTGTGTCCGGCACCGGTGAACGTCGCGTTCTCGCGGAAGAGCAGCTCGTACCGGTCGAGCCAGTACGCCGCCGCCTTGAGCAGGATGAATAGTCCCGCGAGACTGACCAGCTGGATCCGCGCGGCGCGGGTCAACGCCCCTTCGCGCGCACCGGGCCGGAGCCCACCGAACAGATAATGCGTGACGAGATTGGCGAGGAACGCCAGGACCACGGCCACCATGAGCCAGGTGACGAGCGACCGCCACAGGGGCAGCTCGAAGGCGTAGAAGGAGATGTCGATCCCGAACTGGGCATCGGTCTGCCCGAACGGGGTGGAATTGAAGAACGCGAGCACCTGCTGCCAGCCCGTCTGTGCCACGGAACCGGCGAGCAGGCCGAGCGCGACGGGGACCCAGAGCACCGTCTTACCCGGTGAGTCGCCGAGCGCGGCCCGATACCTCGCCAGCGCGTCCGGCATCCCCGGTTGCGCCAAGAAGACGGGCCGGTACCGGTACGCCAGCAGGATGCCCGCGGCGACCGCGAGCCCCACGAGCAGGGCGACCACCGCGAAGAGACCGATCCGCGTGAGCAACTCCGTCCTCATGACGGAGGTGGCGTCGACCGAGGCGAACCACAGCCAGTTGGTGTACGTGGAGTTGATCCTCGGTAGCACCTGGATCAGGACGATGAGGATGACGATTGAGATGGCGACGGCTCGGCCGCGACGTGAGATCGCGATCGGCCGACCGGGATTACCGGGCGGGCGGACGGACACCGGGGAAGCTCCTGGACTGCTGGGGCGGACATGCTCGTGGAATCCACCTTACGGAAAAGCCCCGGCTCACCCGCAGGTCGGTGGCTGCCCCCCGGAAACGGCCTCCCCCAGCGCCTCCATCGCGCCCCGGAGGGTGTCCACCTCGATCAGGCGGATCCCTCCCGGTGGGTCCTGCACGGCCTCCGCACAGTTTGCGGACGGGACCAGGAACTCCGTGGCCCCCGCCTCCCGTGCGGCCCGGATCTTGTGGGTGATCCCGCCGATCGGGCCGACGGTGCCGTCGGGCCGGATGGTGCCCGATCCCGCGACCTCCGCGCCGCCGGTCAACTCCCCCGGTGACAACTTGTCCACGATCGCGACCGCCAACACCAGCCCCGCCGAGGGTCCGCCCACGTTGGGGTCGATGTTGATGTCGACGTCGGTCCCGTCCGCCGGGGTGTCACCGACGAGGATGCCCAGGCGACCCTGATCGGGATCGCCGTCCGGTCCGGCGGGCTGCAACGTCGTCGTCGTCGTCTCCTCACGCCCGTCCCTGGTGAACCCGATCGAGACCTCCTCGCCCGGCCGCCGGGCGCTGACCTGCTCGACCACCGCGGTGGCGTCGGAGACCCGCTCGCCGTCGATCGAGGTCAGGACGTCACCCTCACGGAGGCGGCCGGCGGCCGCGCCCTCGGGGTCCACGCCCTCGACCCTGGGCTGCATCGGGATCCCCAGATACCTGTAGGCGGCGGCCTCGGCGGAGTTCTCCGAACCCATCATCTCGGCGGCGTTGCTCTCCCTGACCTCGTCCCGGGACCGTTCCGGGGGGAAGACCTGGTCACGGGGAACCACCACCTGTACCGGGTCCAGCCAGAACCTCGTGGCCTCGAGCAGGGTGAGGTTGTCGCGAACCGCGACCGTGGTCATCCGCAGCGCACCGGAGGTCTCGTCCGCCTCCCGGCCGCTGACCTCGATGATGGGGACCGTCTCCACCCCGTCCTCGCCCTCGACCCGGACCTCGCCGAACGTGTCGTAGGTGGGCCCGGGGCCCATGGCCACGAGCGGAACCGTCGCGGAGGTGGCCAGGACGAGCAGCAGCACCGCCGGGACCAGAGCGGCGAGGAGGGTCAGCAGTCGGCGACTCACGGAGGCAAGGGTAGTCCGCGAGCCGATACCGCGACGTCGGGCCCGGACCTGCGCACCCGAGGGGCTGTACCGTTGTGGCATGAACCAGCCCTTCGGTTTCTCCGCTTCCGATGACGACGGTCGCGACGACGACCGGAGCCGCGACCCGGGCGGCCCCGGCGGTTTCGACCCCTCCCAGTTCGGCCAGTTCGGCCAGATGCTCTCCCAGTTCGGCCAGATGCTCGGCTCGATGGGATCGGCGATGAGCGGACCCGGCACCTCGGGTCCGGTCAACTACCAGCTCGCCCGCACCGTGGCCCTGCAGGCCCTCGGGCGCACCCCGGTCGTGACCGAGGCCTCCCGGACCGCCGCGCAGGAGTCGATCCGCCTCGCGGAGCTGTGGCTGGACGAGACCACCGTGTTCCCCTCCGGCGTCCACCGGACCGAGGTCTGGACGCCCCAGCAGTGGGTCGAACAGTCCCTCCCCACCTGGGAGAAGATCTGCACCCCGGTCGCCGAACAGATGAACTCGGCCACCAAGGGGGCGATGCCGGAGGAGGCGCGCCAGCTCGCCGGACCGCTGCTGGGAATGCTCGACCAGATGGGTGGCATGGGCTTCGGGATGCAGCTCGGTCAGGGACTGGGCAAGCTCGCCCCGGCCGTGCTCTTCTCCTCCGAGGTGGGTCTGCCCTTCGCGGACGACGGGGTGAGCGCCCTGTGTCCGACCGCGATCGACGCGTTCGCCGAGGAACTCGACCTCCCCCGCCAGGAGGTGCTGGTGTTCCTGGCCGCGCGGGAGGCCGCCCACATCCGGTTGTTCGCGGGTGCGCCCTGGCTCCGGGCGAGGGTCCTGGCCACCGTCGAGGAGTACGCCCGCGGGATCCGGGTCGACACCTCGGGCCTCGACGACCTCGCCTCCGGTCTCGACCCGTCCATCCTCCAGGACCCCGCCAAGCTCCAGAAGCTGCTGTCCGGCGGGGCCGGTGCCATCGGACCCAAGGTCACCAATGTCAACGAGGCGGCGCTCGGCCGCCTCGAGACGCTGCTCGCCCTTGTCGAGGGCTGGGTCGACGCGGTCGTCACCACCGCGGTCGGCGATCGCCTGCCCAGCGCCGACAAGCTGCGCGAGATGTGGCTGCGCCGCCGCGCAACCGGTGGGGCGGCGGAGCAGGCCTTCGCCGGTCTCGTCGGTCTGGAACTGCGCCCGCGCAAGGCGCGCGAGGCCTCGGAGCTGTGGCGCCGGGTCTCCGAGGCGGTCGGCACGGACCGTCGGGACGGCCTGTGGAGCCATCCGGACCTGCTCCCCGTGGGCGAGGACCTCGAGAACCCGGCCGCGGTGATCGACCGGCTCCTCGACGAGACCACCGGGGATCAGTCCGGGGTCGACGAGATCGAGAAGTTCCTCCGCGAGTCCGGGGGCGGGGCCGGCGGCGGATCCGGCGGCGAGGCGGACGGACCCGCGCGGGACTCCTGACCCGCGGGGTCGCCTGAGGTCAGGGGCCGTCTGAGGTCAGGGGCCGTCTGAGGTCAGGGGCCGTCGTCCTGCACGAGGTCCCCCACTCCCTCGCCGCCATCGGCGGCTCCGCCGGGTCCCCGCCCGAGGGTCCTGGAGTGGGCCTCCAGGAAGCCCATGGCGCGCTCGGTCCGCGGATAGTGTCGCACCACCTCCCAGAAATCCTTGGTGTGGCCGCCGGGCACCACGAGGTGGGCGAGTTCATGGACGACGACGTAGTCCAGCACGTACGCGGGGACCTCCCGCAACGCCTCGCTGACCCTGATCTCCCCCGACGCGGGGGAGCACGAGGCCCACCGGGTGGTCATCGCGGGCACCCACCGGATCGACGCCGGTCGCGCGCGTCCCTCCATCCACCTGTCCGACAACGAGATCGCACGTCGCATCAGGTCCTCATCGGACGCCTTGACCCCCGACCGCCCGGCGGAACGACGCAGTCGCGACAGCATGTCGGCGACGAGCCGGCGTTCCTCGGCCCGGGGCAGCCCGGCCGGCATGAGCACGACCACGGCCCCGCCCTCCACTCGTGCGGAGACCGTCCTTGTGCGGCGACGCGACCGCCGCACCTCGATC
Source organism: Dietzia natronolimnaea (assembly GCF_002289575.1). Classification (GTDB taxonomy): domain Bacteria; phylum Actinomycetota; class Actinomycetes; order Mycobacteriales; family Mycobacteriaceae; genus Dietzia; species Dietzia natronolimnaea_A. The sequence goes on along the minus strand of NZ_NTGA01000025.1, from coordinate 19,414 downwards.
CTGGGGTCATCGGGGCTGGTGGGTAGCCCGTCGGCGGGTACCGAACCCTGATCGACGTCGGCTTCCGGGTGGGGCGTGGGTGACACGCCGACCACGGTAGACGACCGGTGACCGTTCGGTTCTCCACAGGTCGCACCGGGTGCGCGGGGCCTGTGGACAACCCGCCGACGAGCGTCCCCGCGACGACCGCGCACGTGCCACGATGAGCCCGTGTCATCAGCGACCCGCTCCGGTGTGCGTCCACCCCACGCCGATGTTCTCCCATCCCCTTCCGGTGCGCCCACGTCCCCAGACACACCCGCGTCCCCACACACGGCAACGTCCCCACACACGGCGATCGGACCCACCCGGCGGGATCAGGTCCGGGCCGTCCTACGGGCCGGGACCGTCGTGGTGGTGCGCGACCACGACTCGGTTCAGGTGGGCCTCGCGCCGGACCGCGCGGTCGTGGTGGCCGCCCCCGGGTCGTGCGGACCGCGGGGTCTGGCGGCACTGCTCCTCGAGCTCGAAGGCGAGTCCGACCTCGACGACGCCGCCGCCCGGGCCGGGGTCGACGCCACTGATCTCCCCGCCGTCGCGGGGATCCTCGTGCGCCTGGCCGAGCTCGGCCACGTCCGGCTCCTCGGCCCGCACGCCGCCGCCCCCGACTCCGTGCCGACCCCGCGGCCGCCCGCCATCCGGCAGGTCCACATCCTCGGCAGGGGGCAGGTGTCGGAGGTACTGCGCGGACCGCTGTCGGTCAACGGATGCCGGGTCACGACCAGCTCCGACCCCGGTCTGGCCTTCGACCCCGACCGGCCGCCCTGGCACCGGCGCGGTCCGGTACCGGACCTGGTGATCCTGACCGGTTCCGTCGCGGCGGATCCCGTGGTGGTCTCCGCACTCACCCGGTCCGGCCAGCCCCATCTCCACGTGCACACCCGCGACGGACGAGTGGTGGTGGGCCCCACCGTCATCCCCGGGCTCACCCCGTGCCTCCGCTGCGTCGACCTGTTCCGTGCCGCGCGTGACCCGCGGTGGCCGTACGTGGCGGCCCAGCTGGTGGGCCGGTCCCCCGCTGCCGGCGTGCCCGCGCTCACCGCGGCCGCGGCACTCGTCCTGGCCGAGGTCGCCGCCACTCGTGAGTCGGACCACCCCCTCCAGACCGTCGGCGCATCCGTCGAGATCAACCCTGCCGAAGGGCTGTGGAGGAGACTCGAGTGGCCGGCCTCCGAGCGCTGCACCTGCGGCGCGGCGACACAGGGGCATCCTCTGTCATGATTGGAGGCGTGTCCGAACTCCCCCGTACCTCATCCCGCCGAGCAGCACGCCTCGCAGGCCTGCCCCTGGGAATCGCCGGACGAGCCGCGGGGTCCCTGGGCCGTCGTGCACTGGGCAGAAGCGATGGTGGGTTGACCGAGGAGCTCGCCGACCAGGCGGCCGACCAGGTCTTCGCCGTGCTCGGAGAGCTCAAGGGCGGGGCCATGAAGGTGGGCCAGGCCCTCAGCGTGTTCGAGGCCGGGATGCCCGACAAGTACGCCGGTCCGTTCCGCGAGGCGCTCACCAAACTCCAGGCGGAGGCGCCACCCCTTCCCCCCGCCGAGGTGGAGAGGGTCCTCGACACCCAGCTCGGACTGCGGTGGCGGGAGCGGTTCGCGGAGTTCAACACCTCCGCGGCCGCCGCGGCCTCGATCGGCCAGGTTCACCGCGCGGTCTGGTCGGACGGCCGGGAGGTGGCGGTCAAGGTGCAGTACCCCGGGGCCGACGAGGCGTTGCGATCGGATCTGCGTCAACTCCGACGACTCGCCCCACTTCTGCGGCCCCTCACCCCCGGCACCGACGTCAAGGGGATCATCGATGAGTTGTACGACAGCGCCGTGGCCGAACTCGACTACCGGGGCGAGGCCGACACGCAGCGGGTGTTCGCCGCCGCGTTCCGCGACGATCCGCAGATCCACGTGCCCGCCGTGCTGGCGTCGGCGCCAAAGGTCCTGGTGACCGAGTGGGCGGAGGGCCGCACGCTCGGCCGGATCGCCGCGGGCGGCACGCAGGACGAGCGGAACCGGGCCGGAGAGCTGTTGGCGGAATTCCAGTTCTGCTCCCCCACCCGCGCCCGGATGATGCACGGGGATCCGCACCCCGGTAACTTCCTGCTCGCCGACGACGGACGGATGGTGGTGTTGGACTTCGGTGCGTCGCTGCCCCTGCCGGAAGGCATGCCCGCGGCGCTGACCTCGATGATGCGGCTCGCGCTGGCCGGGCAGGCCGAGGAGTTGGTCGCCTTGATGGCACGGTCCGGGTACGTGGGCCGGGGCGGCGTGGACCCCGCGGACGCGATGTCCTTCCTCGACCCCTTCATCGCACCGATGCGCACTGCCGAGTTCCACTTCGACCGCGAGTGGTTGCAGGGCATCATGGCCGTCTACGGGGACGTCTCCGGCCGGGAGTTCCGGACGTCGCGGTCGTTCACACTGCCCCGCGACTACGTCCTGATCCACCGCGTGCTCTCGGCGTCGGTCGGCATGTTGTGCCAACTCGAGGCCACCGCGCCCTACCGGGAGATCGTCCACCGCTGGATGCCGGAGATCTTTCCCGACGAGGAGTGACCCGCACCGGATCGCCCCGGATCACCCCTCGCGCACCAGCCGCAGGACCTCGTCGCCGTATTCGCCGAGTTTGTGTGCCCCGATCCCGCCGATGCGCCCCAACGATCTCGTGTCCGCGGGACGCTCGCGAGCGATCTGCACGAGCGTGTCGTTGGTGAACACCGTGTACGCCGGCTTGCCGATGCGTTCCGACGTCTCCCTCCGCCAGTCCCGCAGCCGCTCGAACAACCCGGTGTCGACCTCGACCGAGCAGTCCGGACACGATCCCAGCGCCCGGTGCATCGGCCCGGTGAGCCGCTCCCCGCAGCCACGACAGCGCCCCTTGTCCGCCGAGTCGGTCGCCTGACGGGTCCCGGCGGGTGCCGGGGCCGGGCGCACCGGGTCGAGGAACCGGCTGGGGCGGCGCGTGGCGCGGCCACCGGCCCGGCGGCTGCGACTCCACGAGACGGACAGGTGCTCCCGCGCCCGGGTGACACCCACGTACAACAACCGCCTCTCCTCCTCGATGGCGTCCGGCCCGGCCTTGATGGCGTGGCTGATGGGCAGACTGCCCTCGTGCACCCCGAGGAGGAACACGGCATCCCACTCGAGCCCCTTGGCGGCGTGGAACGACGCCAGGGTGACCCCGCGCTCGTCCGGTGCGTGGCGCGCGGCCGCGCGGGCGCGAAGTCCCGCGACCACCGGCAGGAGCCCGGGGCGGTCCGCGGTGGTGGCGATCTCCTCCACCAGTCCCATCAACGCGGTGAGTGACTCCCACTTCTCCCTGGCCTGGGCGCCCGACGGCTCGGCTGCCGTGAGACCCAACGGTTCCAGAGCCGCCCGGATCACCCGGACGACGTCGGTGGGATCGGTGAGCGTGGAGTGCTCCCCGGCCGCCACCGCGTCCGAGCCGTCGACCAGCGTGTCGATCGTCGCCATCGCACGCCTGATCACCGTCCTCTCGAAGAAGCCCTCTCCCCCCTTGAGCCGGTAGCCGATCCCCACCTCGTCCAGCGCGGCCTCGATGCGCTCGGACTGCGCGTTGACCCGGTAGAGCACCGCGACCTCCGAGGGGTCGAGCCCACCGTGGACCAGGTCGGCGATCGCGCCCGCCACGGCCTCCGCCTCCGCGTCCTCGTCCGGGTACTCGGTGAGCACGGGCTCGGGTCCTGCCGGGCGCATCCCCCGGAGGGTGAGCCCGGCCGCCCGGAATCGTCCGGCGCCGGACCCGATCACCGCGTTGGCCAGCTCGACGACCTGCGGCGTGGACCTGTAGTCCGACTCCAAACGCACGACGGTCGCCTCCGGGTAGCGCTCTGCGAACCCGAGCAGGTAGTCCGGGTCCGCGCCCGCGAAGGAGTAGATGGTCTGGTTGACGTCACCCACCACGGTGAGGTCGTCGCGCCGGCCGAGCCAGGCCGACAGCAGGCGCTGCTGTGCGGGGGTGACGTCCTGGAACTCGTCCACCACGAAGCACCGGTAGCGGTCCCGGAACTCCTCGGCGATCGCCGGGACCTCCTCCACGAGGTCCGCCATGTGCCCCAGCAGGTCGTCGAAGTCGAGCATGCGGACCGGGCCCGACACCTTGAGGTCCTCGTAGGCGCGGAACGCCCGCGCCACCTCCGGGGCGGGGGCCGGGAGGTCACGCCCGAGCGCGATCGCACGCTCGGCGTAGGTGTCGGGGGTGAGCAGACTGGACTTGGCCCAGCCGATCTCGGTGAGGACGTCGCGGATCGTCTCCGTCGAGGGATCCAACCCCACCCGGCGGACGGCCTGGGCGACCGCCCGGAACTGCCCGTCGAGCAGCTGCCAGGGCTCCTCACCGTAGACCCGGGGCCAGAAGTAGGAGAGGTTGCGCAGGGCCGCCGAGTGGAAGGTCCGCGCCTGGACCGGGCCCGTCCCGGCCTCCGCGACCCCCAGCCCGGCGAGCCGCATGCGCAGTTCGCCCGCCGCCCGGGCGGTGAACGTGACGGCGAGGACCTGGTCCCCCCGGACGTGGCCGGTGGTCACCAGGTGGGCGATGCGCCGGGTGATGGTGCGCGTCTTTCCGGTGCCCGCGCCGGCGAGGATGCAGACGGGGCCACGCGGGGCCAGGACGGCCCGCCGCTGCTGGGGGTCCAGTCCGTCGAGGGCCGACTCCCGGACACGTCGCACGTCTTCCACGCCCCCATGGTGGCATCCTGCCCCGACACGGGTGCCCCGGGCCCGCCCCGGGAAGATTCCGCCATCGTGGGACGTTGGACCCGGTCATGAGCGAACTGAGGAACGACAGCGATCTCACGACCGACGGCGTGGAGGCCCTGACCCTCTACACCACCTCCTGGTGCCCCTTCTGCACCCGGCTCAAGAAGCTGCTGGACGAGAAGGCGATCGGGTACGTCGAGATCGACGTCGACGCCGACGCCGAGGCCGCGGCGTTCGTGGAGAGCGTCAACGGGGGCAACCGCGTCGTCCCGACCGCCCTGTACTCGGACGGCACCACCGCCACCAATCCCCCGGCCTCGCAGGTCAGGGCCAAGCTCGCCGAGCTCGCGGACGCCTGACCCGCCGGACGTCTCACCCGCCGTCCACCGCCGCCACCCACGACCGGAGCATCACGTGGGCGATCGACACCGGCGGCGCCACCCGCAGCGCGCCCCGGCCGTCGAGCGCGGCGCGGACCTCGTCGACGTCGAACCAGGCGGCTTCACTGATCTCCTCGTCCTCGAGGACGATCGGCGCGTCCGGGTCGCCGATGGCGTGGAAACCCACCATCAGCGAGCGCGGGAACGGCCAGGGCTGACTGCCGAGGTAGCGGACGCGGTCCACGGCCACGCCGACCTCCTCCTGCACCTCGCGGACCACGCACCCCTCCAGCGACTCCCCCGCCTCCACGAATCCCGCGACGTGGGAGTACATCCCCGTCGGCCAGACCGGCTGGCGGGCGAGGAGTACCCGACGGCCCCCGTCGTGGACCAGGCAGATCACGGCCGGGTCCGTGCGGGGGTATTCGGGTCCGCCGTGGAAGGGGTCCTCGATCGCCCAGCCCGCGTCCACCCGGCGCGGATGGTGCTGCGGCTGCCGGCCCCGCACGGTGTCCCGGTGCCACCCGAGGAGCGCGAGGGCCTGCGATGCCAGCGCCCCGTCCCCGTCCACGAGGTCCGCTCCGGTCGACCGGAGGGTCGCCACCGACGGATCGTCGGGGAGCTCCTCCACCGGCATCGCCCAGAGGTGACGGCCCTCGTCCGTGAGCCCGAGGAACACCGCGGTCTCGGGCATCTGATCCGCGTGGTCCGTTGCGGACTCCACACGGAGGCGTCGACGGCCGCCCGCCACGGGATCGGTGGCGAACCGGTTGCGGCGGTCGATCCGCACCACCCGCGCGGTGGCCCACCCCCGCGCCAGGCCGTCGGCATCCTGGCGCAGAGGCGCGGCCCGGTCGGGGGCGGCGACGGACAGGACGGGGTCGGAATCGAGGCTGAAGTCCATCGGCATTGTCGGGGTCCTTCTCGCGGATCGTGGGAGGCGGTCAGCGTATCCGGAGATCGCCCTGCCGACCCGGGCCGGCCGGGCCGACCGTCCCGGCGCAGGTATCAGCCCGCGACCATCCTGATGTAGAGCAGGCGGTCACCGGTCTCCAGCGCATCGGCCTGCGGTTCGTTGACCTTGATCAACTGGCCCTTGCGGACGACGCCCAAAACGAGCTCGGCGAGGTGCCGCGGCGACCCGCCGACCTCGGACTCCTCGACTCGTCGTTCGGCGATGGAGAAGCCCTCGTCGGGCGTCAGCAGGTCCTCCATCATCCCCACGACGGTCGGGGTGATGGTCGCCAGTCCGAGCAGCCGGCCCGCCGTCTCGGCGGAGACCACCACGGAGTCGGCACCGGACTGTTTCAGCAGATGCTTGTTGTCGGACTCGCGGACGGTGGCGACGATCTTCGCGTTGGGCGCGAGCTCCCGGGCGGTGAGCGTGACCAGCACCGCCGTGTCGTCGGAATTGGTCGCCACCACCACGGACGCGGCGCGCGTCACGCCCGCGAGCTTGAGGACGTCCGACCGGGTGGCCGAACCCTGGACGGTGACCAGGCCGCGCGCGGCCGCCGACTTGAGCGCCTGGGGGTCGGTGTCGACGACGACGATGTCGTCGGGGGCGGTGTCGTCGGCGAGCATCGCCGCGACGGCGGACCTGCCCTTGGTTCCGTAGCCGACGACGACGGTGTGGTTACGCACGAGGTTCCTCCAGCGCTGGATCCTGAGGGCTTGACGGGACTGTTCGGTGAGCACTGACAGGGTCGTACCGACGAGCAGGATCAGGAAGACCACCCGCAGCGGCGTGATGATGACCGCGTTGAGCAGCCGCGCCTGTTGCGTGATCGGGGCGATGTCCCCGTAGCCCGTGGTCGAGAGTGAGACCGTCGCGTAATAGATGGCGTCGACGGCGGTGATTCTGCCGTCGGGCCCGCCACCGCCCTCGTATCCCTCCTGGTCGAGGTACACCACGAGGGCCGCCAGTCCCAGCGCGAGGGCAGCCATCAGTACGCGCTTGCCGATCAGTCGCCACGGGCTCTCGGCGTTGGCGGGGATGCTCACCACGCCCACGAGGATGTGGTCGGGGCTCTCGTCCAGGGGGTCGCTGCTGCGGGAACGGGACGCGAGTGCGCGCTTCCTCACCATCGGCAGCTCCGTTCCGGGACGAGACCTCCGTCATTCGTCGGGGTCACCCGGACCATCGTGGCCTATCGGCCGGTGTCGGACAACAACCGCCCTCTCCCCGGGCCGGTGGAGAGCAGTCGCCGCAGATCCTCCGCGTCTGGCAGAGCGTCCGGTTCGACGGTCCTCCCGGCGCGGACGTAGTGGAAGGCGGCCCGGACCCTGTCGAGCCCGACCGGCCGACCGAGTCGGGCCGAGACGACCCTGGACCAGGCGTAGCGGTAGACCGCCAACTGGAGCGAGACGGCCGGCATCTCCCCCGGGCCCGGCACCCGCCCGGTTTTCCAGTCCACGACGATCCAGTCGTCCCCGTCGGTGAAGACCGCATCCATCCGGCCGCGCAACAGGTGCTCCCCCAGGCCCACCTCGAAGGGCACCTCCACCGCCTCGGGTGTCAGCCGTGCCCACCTCGACGCCTCGAACGCCTGCTTCAGCGCCGCGAGGTCCGCCTCCGACACGCCGTCGTCGGCCCCGTGGTCCCCTGCTCCGGGCAGGTCGTCGATGTCGAGCAGGTGAGTGGCCCCGAATCGGTGTTCCAGCCACTGGTGGAACCGCGTCCCACGTCGGGCGAAACGGTCGGGCCGGAACGGCACCGGTCTGCGCAGCCGGTCGGCGTACGCCTCCGGATCGGTGGCCATGGCCACGACCTCCCCCGCGGTCAACCGGCGCGGCAGGACCACGGCCCCGCGCTCGTCGGCGGCCCGGCGTGCCTCCGCGAGCAGCGGCGCCGCCGTGAGGTGCCAGAGCCGGGCGGGCCCGTGGTCGGGAGCCGGATCGATCTCGGGATCCACGGGCGAGGCCTGCGACACCGCGTCCGCCGCCGCCCTGCGATCGTCCACCGAGGCACGCGGCCAGGTGGCCTCGACCACCGTCGCGGTGGCCGGGTTGGTGGCCGACGGTGTGACGACGAGGTGGTCGATTACCCCGAGGGGTTCGGGTCCCCGGCACGACTCGAGGACCTCGTCGAGGAACTCCGACGGGCCGCGGGGTATGGAGCCACTTCCGTGCCAATGGGACGCCGAGAGCAGAAGGGAGTGTTCCGCCCGGGTGACGGCCACGTAGAACAGGCGTCGGTCCTCGTCGAGTGACCGAATCTTGACGCGGTCGATGTGGGCCTTGAGCGTGGCCTCCAGTCGTTTGCGGTCCGCGACCCCGTCGAGCCGGGGCACCGGCACGCCTCCGGGGTTGTCCTCGTCCTCGCGGTCCCCGCGGAGGTACTCGGGCAGGTGGGTGGCCGCCCGGACCGAGGTCTGAGGCGCGCGGCCGGAGGGGAAGATCCCGGCCGACAGGTGGGGCACGGCGACGATCTCCCATTCCAGCCCCTTGGCCGAGTGCACGGTGAGGATCTGCACCCGGCCCGGAACGGAGGCGACCTCACCTCGTGCGAGCCCGCCGTCCACGGTGCGCGCCAGATCGAGGTGTGCCAGGAAGGCGTCCAGGCCCGGACCCCGCACGGCGCCGAATCCCGCGGCCACGTCCTGCAGCGCGTCGAGCTGCTCGCGTGCCTCTCCCCCGCCGGCGCGCTCCCGGAGGCGCACCTCGGCGTCCAGGCCCAGTGCCTGTTCCGCGGCGGCGACGAGTCTGGCAGGGGGCGCGGACGACCGCGCTCGGAGCCCGGCGATGATGCGCGAGAGCCCGGTGATGCGGGCGAGGCCGTCGGGGCTGTAGTCGCCCTCGGGGCCCGGGTCGGCCAGCGCGTCCGCGAGTCCCGCGGCGTCGGTCTCCTCGCCGCGGGCGATGGCGTCCAGTGCATCCTCGAGTTCCCGGACGGTGGACAGTGCTCCTCCGGCGTCGGTCGGGCGCCGGAGTGAGAGCGCGGACGACCGTCTGGCCAGCGCGGCCAGGTCGGCGGCCCCGAGGGCGAACCGGGATCCGGTGAGCAGCCGCATCAGCGGCGCACCGGCGCCGGGACGGGCGACCACCGTGAGCAGACAGACCACGTCCGCGACCTCGGGGACGTCCAGTAGTCCCCCCACCCCGACGACCTCCACCGGCAGCCCACGGGCCTCCAGGGCCTCGGCGATCGGCCCGGAGTCGCTGTTGCGTCGGACCAGCACGGCGGCGGTGGGGACACGACCGGCCGCCTCCTCCGCGCGGTACCGGTGGGACACCTCGTCGGCCAACCACTCCCGCTCGGCGTCCGCCGTGTCCAGCACCGCCACCCTGAGGTCGGCGGGTTCGGCGCCGGGGCGCGCTCGCAGCTGCGGGACCGGCACGGTTCCCGGGCGGTCCCGCAGCGGCTGGGTGACCCGGTTGGCCAGGGAGAGCACCTCCGGGGGGTTACGCCACGAGGTGGTGAGCTCGAGCAGGTGGGACCGTTGACCTGCGGCCCGGGGGAAGTCGTCGCGGAACCGGTCGAGGTTGGAGGCCGACGCCCCTCTCCACCCGTAGATGGACTGCATCGGGTCCCCCACCGCCGTGACCGCGGGCACCGGACCGGCGCCGCCGCCGAACAGCGAGCGCAACAGGACCCGCTGGGAGTGGCCGGTGTCCTGGTACTCGTCGAGGAGCACCACGCGACACGCCCGACGCTCGGCCTCACCGACCTGCGGGTGGTCGCGGGCCACCGTGGCGGCGAGCGCCATCTGCGCGGCGTGGTCCAGGGCGGACTCCGCCCGCATCCGCGCGGCGACCGCGTCGACGAGATCCGCCAACTCCTCCCGGTGACCCTGGACGGTGGCGACCTCGTCGAGCCACTTGGTGGGGGTCTCGCGCTGGCCGGGCCCGCCGGGCAGCGTGGCGACGAGGGTCGTGATCAGATCGGGGTGGGTCCGGAGGTCGTCGGTCGTGACGAGGTGCTCGGACAGTTGACCCGCCAGTGTCAGCACGTCGCGGGTGACCTGCGCGGCGGAGGACCGCGTCGACAGCGGGGACTCCCAGCGCGAGACCACGTCGTGGGCGAGGTGGAACGCCGCGGTCGGTGTGAGCAGGTGCGAATCCGGTTCGACCGGCACGAGCAGGCCGTAGGACCCGAGGAGGGTCCCCGCGAACGCGTGATAGGTCGAGATCTGGGGATCCTCGGTGCGGATCGACTCCGCGATCCGGGGGTCCGCCCCCGGGCCCGTGCACAGCGGGCTCCCCGCCAGTGCCTCGAGCCGCCGCCGGATCCTCCTGGACAACTGCTGGGCTGCCTTGCGGGTGAAGGTGAGCCCCAGGATCTCCGACGGGCGCGCATGACCGTTGGCGACCAGCCACACCACGCGCGCGGCCATGGTCTCGGTCTTGCCCGCACCGGCGCCCGCCAGCACGAGGGTGGGTTCGGCGGGGCCGGCGATCACGGCCGCCTGCTCCGGGGTGGGCCGGTGGGCGCCGAGCGCGTCGGCGATGTCGTGGGGTCCCGTCGACGAGGTCACTGGATCACCTGCCGGCCCTCGGGCTGTGCGGGGCAACTGGACCGGACGCCACAGTGGTCACACCAGGGACCCACGCGCGCGGTGTAGGACGGCCCCACCGTCGCACGACCGGCGTCGACCACGCGGTCGGTCAACGCCTCTGCGGCCTCGCCGCCGAGCGGGTCCTGGACCCGTTCCGTGGGCATGCGGCCCTCCCGGCCCCCGAGGTATAGAAGGAGCCCTCCGCCCGGCTCGCGGCCCGCGGCGGAGGCGACGGCACCGCCGGCCACCGCCAGTTGGTACAGCGCGAGCTGGGGGTGCGCTGCCGCCGCGGCCTTGGAGACGGCTCCCGGTGAGGTCTTGATGTCCACGGCGACCACCTCACCGGCGCGGGTTGTCTCGAGCCTGTCGATACGCCCCCGTATCCGGACCCCGCCCCGGACGTCGAGGTCGAACGCCTCCTCCACCGCCGCGGTGGTGAACTCGTCACGGGAGCCCAGTCGCCACTGCCGGAACGACTCCGCCATCCCGACCATCGACTCCGCGCCCCGCTCGGCGAACCACCCGCGGGCTCGCGTGAGCGACCCGGCCCGCCCGGACACGGCCGCCCGGAGCGCGTCCTCGCCGATCCCCCCCTCGACCGCCTGGGTGAGCGCGTGCACCACCGACCCCCGGATCAGGGCGGCCTCGGACCCCGGATCGGAGGACTCACCCCTGACCTTCTGCAGGAACCAGCGCAGTGGACACTCCTCGAGAGCACCGAATCCAGACGGGGAGAGCACGGCCAGCGGCTGCCCCGGTCCCGCCGGGAAGGCCGGGGCGGCGGTGGACGTCCCGTTCGAGCCGTACCACGTACCGGGGTCCGCCTCGGCGACCCCCGCGTCGCGCATCCCGGCCAGGAGCCCCGCGGCGTGGACGGCATCCGCCGGGTCCGTGGACGGATCGAGGAGTGCGGCCCGGAGGTCGACGGCGAGGTGCTGGACGGTGAACACCGTCGGGGCGTGGCTGCTCGCGGCCGCCGCGGCGCCACCCGGGCGTGGAGCCACGGCCCCACTCGGATCCGCCGGGGTCGTGGCGAGGTCCGAGATCTCGTCGACGAAGCGTGACGGGGCGGCGTCACCCTGCTCGGGGGATTCGACCGCGGTGACGAGCAGGTGGCTCCGCGCACGCGAGCAGGCCACGTAGAACAGGCGTCTCTCCTCGGCCGACCGTGCCGACGCCGACGACGCGGCCCGTTCGGCCTCGGACGGCAGGGGCCCGTCGCCCGCCACCTCCGTGAGGTCGACGAGTTCGTCGACCCCGAGCAGTCCCGACCGACGACGGGGCGCGGGCCACACCCCGTCCTGGACCCCACACACCGCCACCGATCTCCACTGCCTCCCCACCGCGGCGTGGGCGGACAACAGGGTCACGGCCCCGCCACGAGCGCGGGTGTCCGCCCGCCGGGGGGCGGGGAGGTCCTCCCTCGACACCACATCGCAGAAGAGGGCGACGGAGCCCCCGGGGACGCGGTCGACGTAGTCCGCCGCGTGATCGAACAGCGAGACCACCGCGTCCAGGGACCGGTCCGCGGAGCGGGACCACGGATCGGCGGCGACGGCCTGCCGGACGAGCCGCCTCTCCATCCGCGAGGCGGACCACGCCTCCCAGAGCACCTCCTCGACCGTGCCCCCCGCCCGTAGCGACCCCACCACCGCGGTCCGGGCGTGCCGGATGCGGCCGACCGGCGCGAGTTCGACCGCGGTGAGCCCGGACGGCACCGGGTCACCCTCGGCCAGGACCAGGGCGCGGAGAGTCTCCGCGCTCGGTGCTGACCCACCGATCCCGGAGCGACGGATGCCGCGCCGCAGCCTGCGCATCGCCACGGCGTCCGCGCGCCCGATGGGTCCGGACAGCAGCGCGAGCGTCTGCTCGGCATCCGTCCCGTCAGCCCCCTGCAGCGCCGACCTCACCAGCAAGAGGAGTGCCGCCACCACGGGATCGTGGGCCGGGGGCAGCTCGGCGCCCGCGTCGACCACGGGGACACCGGCCGCGTCGAGTGCCGGGAGCAGGGTGTCGACGACCCGGGGAAGCGATCGGCTGACGACCGCCATCTCCCCGTAGTCGACGCCGTCCAGCACGTGCCGCCTGCGCAGGAAGTCCGCGACGACGGCGGCCTCCGCGGCGGCCGACCGGGCGACGGTGACCGTCACCGATCCCTCCAGAGCCGGTGCCGGTGCCGCAGGATCGACCCCACCCGGCGCACCTACCGCACCCGTGCCTGCTCCGACCGGCCTCTCACGGGGTCGGTGTCGCGCGGCGCCGGGCAGGCGGGAACCGATCCGCGCCGCCACCGCCGCGACCGCGGGATCCATCCGGTGCCCCACGCGCAGATCGACCTCCCGGCCGCCCTGGTCCACGACAGCGCGAGCGAGACCGCCGTCCGCCCCGCGGAAACGGAACACCGACTGGTCCCCGTCCTCCACGACCACCATGACGTCCGCGCCCCCGCCGACCGCGGCCACGAACTCGGCGGCGAGCGGGTCGAGGTGGTGCGCGTCGTCCACCACCACCAGCCGACGAGACCGGAAGATCTCCCTGAGCTGCGGGTCCGCGGTCAGCGCGTCCAGCGCCGCCCCCACGAGTTCGGCGGCGTTGAGCGCCTCGGGCACGTCCGACTCCCCACCCCGCAGCCCCGAACGCAGGGCCATCTGCTCCTCGTGCCTGCGGAAGAACCCGGCGGCGGCCACCCACGCGGGCCTGTCCGCCGACCTACCTAGGCGGGCGAGTTCCCGGGGACCGATCCCCCGCTCGAGAGCGCGCAGCAGCAGGTCACGGATCTCCCGCGCGAACCCGACGGCCGACAGCGCGGGACGGAGCTGCTCGGGCCAGTGCGGGGCACCATCGGCCACCTCTCCGAGCAACGTCTCCCGGACCAGCGCGTCGTGCTCCGCGCCCGTCCGGAGCCGCGGGGGCGGGGCGTCGAGCCGAGCGGCCGCCAGCCGGACCACGGCATGGGCGAGGGAGTGGACGGTACGGACGGGGGCGTCCGTACCCACGACGGACTCCGACGGGAGTCCGCGGGTAATCTCCTCCAGCACGGCGGCCCCGGCGGTGGCGGAACCCGTGAGGACCAGGACGCCGTCCATACCGACCCCGCCCGTCACCGCGGCGCGCACCACGTCCACCACGAGCGAGGTCTTCCCGCTCCCGGGCCCGCCACGCACGACCCAGCGGTCCTGACCGTCCGCCGGGCCGGCACCCCAGTCCCGTCCGATCAGCCCGCCGAGGGCGGTCGGCCACTCCCTGGTCGGCGGGGCCTGCCCCGCGCGGGCCGGATGCGATCCCGCGGCGGTCGGGGCGGCGGCGGTCGGGGCGGCGGCGGTCGGTGCTGAGTCGATCGGGGCGGCGACGGTTGGTGCGGCGGGCTCTGTCACGGCTCGATGAGACCACACTCCTCCGACAGCCCCGCGGCCACCGGATCGGTGGCGTCGGACCGTCGGCGTCAGCGCAGCGTGTCCTCCAGCATCCGGGGTCGACACGCGATCCGGCCGACCACGCACATCACCGCGAGCACCACCGTGAGGAACGCCAGTCCCCCGCCGAGACCCGGACCGGACAGGAGGAGGCCAAAGACGACGGGGCCGAGGCTCGCCGCCGTGTACCCGACCCCCTGCGAGAACCCGGAGAGGGCGGCGGAACCGGCCTGCGTCCGCGTGCGGAGGTTGATGAGCGTCAGGCAGAGCGGGAACGTGCTGGGCCCCACCCCGAGCAGGCAGATCCACAACCACGGGGCGGCGCCGGGCGCCCAGAGCAGTCCGGCGAAGCCGGCCAGGTAGCACACCACGGAGACCACGACGACCGGGTACGGGTCCTCGAAGCGACCCGCCGCCCAGGGCACGACCAGAGCGGCGATCAGGCCGATGGCCGAGTAGACCGCCAGCGCGAGTCCTCCCTCGGCCCGGGTCATCCCGATCGACTCGGCCACGGCCGGGAGCCACGTGAAGAAGGCGTAGGTGCACAGCGAGTTGGTCCCGAAGAACAACGCGAGCGCGACCCCCACGGGCGAGCGCCAGGGCCGGACGCGGTGTGCCGGGCCCGACCCGCCGACGACCGTGGTGGCCCGTGAGGATCCGGCCGGCGCGGATCCGGCTGAGGTGGATCCGGCTGAGGTGGATCCGGCTGAGGTGGATCCGGCGGTGGTGGACCCGCCGGGATCCGACCCACCCCGCAGGATCTCGATGACCCAGGGCACCGCCGCGACGATCGCGAGAACCGCCCACCAGCCTATGGACACCCGCCACCCGGCGACCTCGTCGACGGGCACCGCGACCAGGGCGGGCACCACCGTTCCCAGTTGGAGGCCGGTGATGTAGGCCATGCTCACGGCCGCCACGTGCCGGGGGAAATACTTCTTGACCAGCGGAGGAGCCACCACGTTGCCGATGCCCATCCCGGCGAGTGCGACGAGGGACCCCGCTCCCATCACCCACGGGTCGTGGGCGAAGGCCCGGAGGATCTGGCCGGCCGCGGCCGCCGTCATCGCCAGTACGGTCAGCACCTCCAGACCCGTCCGACGGAGCACGACGGGAGTGAGGACGCCCCAGAGGGCGAACATGGCCGTGGGCACCATCCCGAGCAGTCCCATACCCCCGGCACCGAGACCGATCTCGGCGTCGATGACCCCCAGCAGCGGGCTCAGGGACGTGACGGCGGTACGGAGGTTGAGCGAGACAAGGACGACCCCGAGCAGGGCCACGACGGGAAAGGCGAGCGTGCCGGAGGGGCTGACTGCTCGCGAGGAGCGACGGCTCATGCGTCCGGGTCGCCGATGTACTCCTCGACGGTCCGGGCCATGGCCTGCAGTCCGTCCATCGCCGCGGGGCGGGATCCTGGGTGGAGCGCGTGCACCGCCAGCCTGAAGACCGCCGCCCGCAGCACCATCTGCGGCCAGTCGTCGAGGTGGCGCCACCGCGGGAGCACCCCGGCGTCGACGGTCCCCCAGGAGAGGTGGTCGATCGCGACGACCGCCGCCGACCACGAGGCCGGGCGGGCGTACGGAACGACGTCCGTCAGCGCGGGCTCGTCCGACGCGTCGAACAGCAGTCCCCGTGCGAGGTCACCGTGCACCACACCGGAGCCGGACGCCGCGTCTACCGGCCGGCGGAGTCGGATCAGCCCGGTCGCGCCGAGCAGGGCGGCCGCGCGGTGGGTCGCGAAGGGGGTTCCCCTGTCCTCCATGCCGGGGCCGAGATCGCGTTCCGGGTCGCCGTCCCACGCCGCCGCCTCGGCGATGGCGAACAGGTCCGACTCCGTCCACGGCCGGGTGGCCGGACGAGGAGACGGCCGTGGCCGATCGACTCCGAGGAGCGCCGCGTTGATCCGCGCCGACCAGGCGATGGTCTCATCTGCTCTGGCCTCGGGGCGTCCTGTGACCGCCCGGTCGGCCCGCCAGCCGCTCACCACGTGCCTGCCGTCCGTCGACCGCACCGGCGGCGCCACCCGCAGGCCGGTGACGTCGAGTTCCTCCCGAACGCGCGCCGACCAGTTGGCCAGCGCCGTGTCGGCGACCGGTCGCAGGACCACGGGAAGTCCCCCCGCGGTGACGAGCCACCCCGTCCCGGACCCGGCCACCACGGGGACGGCAGGGCCGGCCACCACGCCGAAGGCGCCGCGGACGTGGTCGGGGACGGTCACGTCGTTCACGTCGTTCACCGTACTCACCCCCGCTTCAGTACCCGGGCAGGGACGGGTCGACGTCGCGGGTCCAGGCCTCGATCCCGCCCTCCAGCGACCGCACACCCGCGAAACCCGCCCCGGTCAACGTCGCCGCCGCGCGAGCGGAGCGCACACCCGACTTGCAGTACACGACGAGCGGCCCCCGGGCCGCGGCACGACCGAGGACCCCGGTCGGGTCCGAGGCCACCTCGGCGACCGTGTCCAGCGGGACCCACACCGAGGGGTCGATCGCCGCGATGGACCGCTCCCCGGCACCACGGACGTCGACCAGGACGGGCGCGACAGCCCCGGACGACCCCGCGACCGCCAGTTCGGCGGCGAGGTCGGCCGCCGACACGGTGGGCACGTCCTGCGCGTCCGGTGACCGGACCTCGCAGCTCTCGTCTCCCCCCTCCGGCAGGGACGTCACCGGGGTGCGGGACGGGTCCGGTCGGATCGTCACGGTCCGGTGCGTGGTCTCGAGCAGGTCCATCAACACGAGCCGGCCGAGCAGCGGCCTGCCGGACCCGGCGATCAGTTTGACCGCCTCCATCGCCATCATCGATCCCACGGTGCCGCACAATGCACCGACCACCCCGGCCTCGGCGCAGCTCGGGACGGAGCCGGGCGGCGGCGGGGCCGGGTAGAGGTCCCGGAGGGTGACGGGATCCGCGGGCGCGGGCGGACGGGACCAGAACACGGCGAGTTGGGCCCGGAAGCGGTCGATCGTCCCCCAGACGACCGGGATCCCGGCGATCTCGCAGGCGTCGGAGACGAGGTAGCGCGTCGAGAAGTTGTCGCTGCCGTCCACCACCAGATGGTGGCCCTCGAGAAGGGCGCCGATGTTCAGCGCGTCGAGCCGGGCGTGGATGGCCTCCACCCTCACACCCGGCGCCAACTCGGCCAGTCTCTCCCGGGCGGACTCGACCTTGGGTCGGCCGATCGCCGGCACGGAGTGGATCACCTGCCGGTGCAGGTTGCCCGAGTCGACCTCGTCGTCGTCGATCACGGTGATGCGCCCGACGCCCGCCGCGGCGAGATACATCAGGACCGGCGCGCCGAGTCCCCCCGCCCCCACCACGAACACCGACGCGGCACGCAGACGACGCTGCCCCTCGTCGCCGACGGCGTCCAACAGCAGATGCCGGGAATAGCGAGCGCGCTCCTCCGCCGTGAGCGAGGGGGCCGGCGCCACGAGCGGCGGGAGCGCTCCGGAACCGTCACCGCCCACGGGGCTCACCGGGCCACCGGCGGGCCGTCGGGGTAGGGCCACGGGTTGTAGAGGCAGGTGTCGTCGTTGTCCGGGACCACGCCCTCGTTGTCGAGGACGAAGATCTCGTGGTTGGCGACCCCGAGGGTCTGTTGCATCATGATCGGCGCGAGCGCCCCGTCCGCGGGGCACGGTTCGTGGTCCGGGTAGCCGATGGCGTGGCCGACCTCGTGATTGACGAGGTACTGCCGGTAGGAACCGATGTCACCCTGGAAGGACCGCGCGCCGCGGATCCACCGGGCGAGGTTGAGGTAGACCCTGTCGGTGGACGGGTTGTAACAGCTGGTCTCGAGCTCGATGTCGTAACCGCAGTTCTCGCGGACGGTGAGGGGACTGGCCAGGCTGACCCGGAACGCGGGCTCGTCACCGGAGGTGCGCTGGAACGCCACCGCACCGTCCGCGGTCCAGCTCTTGGGGTTGGCCAACGTCGCGTCCACCATCCTGGCCACCGAGTCGTCACCGCCGAAATCCGTCGTGTCGATCCCCTCCTCGACCTCGACGGTGTAGGTGAACTGCTCGGCCTCGGGGCGCCCCACGCGGTCCGTGCCCCCGGGCACCACCCGGAACACACCCTCGCCGGCCTCCTCGAACGGCCCCCCGTCCGGCAACTCCCCGCTCGGGGGCACCTGTCCCCGCGGCGGCTCCCCCATCAGCGCGGGGGTCTGGGCCGCGTCCCCCACGGTGTCGCCGTCGCCAGGACCGGCGCCCGTCACCGAGTCGGCGATCACGAGCGCGGTGAGCACCACCAGGACCGGAATCGCGTAGGCGCGCCACCCCCACGTGGTGAAGAACCGGCCGACAGGACTCTGTTTGCGCAGATGGTCTCTGGCGCCGGGGACCGAACGGCGACGGCCGGGGGTCCTCTCCTCCTCCGGATCCCAGGGAGCGCGCAGCGGCTCACCGTGCGGAGGGTAGTACGGAGTGCGGTCCCCGCGCTGGCCCGGAACGCCGCCCCGAGGGGTGGACCCGGCGTCGACATCGTCCGACATCCGGCGACGGCCGTCGCTCATCCGCACCTCCACGTCCGCTCCGGTCAGGCCCGGGCCAGGCCCGGGTGATGGTCTCCACGATCCCACATCCCGAGGTGTCGCCTTCTCCGGCACTCCAAGGGTACGGGTATTGTGCGTCAGGCCCGGTCGACCGTCGACCCGACATCCGGGAGGACAGGAGCCAGACGATGACAAGCCCGGGCGGACCGTTTCCGACGGCTCCGGGGCGCGCCAGGGCCACCCGGCTGCCCCGCGGAGCCCGACGCAGGCAGCTCCTCGACGCCGCGGGGGCCGTATTCGTCGACCAGGGTTTCCACTCCTCCGGGATGGACGACATCGCCGTCCTCGCCGGCGTCTCCAAGCCTGTGCTCTACCAGCACTTCGACTCCAAGCGCGATCTGTACATCGAGGTCCTGCGTCACCACGTGGACGAACTGCTCGGCCGCATCCGCGCGGCGCTCGACTCGACCTCCGACAACCGGCGTCGTGTCGAGGCCGCCGTGGACACGTTCTTCGCGTACGCCGATTCCGACACCAAGGGCTTCCGCCTGGTGTTCGCCTCCGAGTCCGGCGACGAGGACGTCCGGCGCGAACTCGACCGCGCCACCGACGGCTGCATCGACGCCGTACACGACCTGGTGCGGGGCGATTCCGGGCTCGACGCGCACCGGTCGCGACTGCTCGCGGTGGGGCTGGTGGGGGCGAGTCGGGTGAGCGCCGGGCACTGGCTCGACGCGGGCCGACCGATCTCCCGCGCCGACGCCGTCTCCACGACGGTCACCCTGTGCTGGGGAGGACTGTCGAAGATCCCCCGCCAGAGCGGGGACCGACCCGCTGCGGACTCCTAGGAGACTGCTGAACAAGCTGTGATCCT
>NZ_NTGA01000024.1 GCF_002289575.1 Dietzia natronolimnaea | reverse complement strand
GGATCACAGCTTGTTCAGCAGTCTCCTAGAGCACGTCGCCGAGTTCGGTGCGCAGCGCTGACTTGGACTTGGCACCGGTGATGCGCTTGACCGGCTTGCCCTCGGAGAACAGCAGCATCGCCGGGATGGCGGTGATCTGGTATTCGGCGGCGAGCTCTTGGTTGGCCTCCACGTCAACCTTGGCGACCGTCAGCTTGTCGGACTCCGCACCGGCGAGCTCGTCGAGAACCGGGGCCATCATCGTGCAGGGACGGCACCACGTGGCCCAGAAGTCCACCAGCACGGGCTTGGACCCGCTGGCGGCGAGGACGGACTCGGCGAAGTCGTCCTCGGTCACGTCGATGATGTTCGGGGTGTTGACGGCCATTGTGGTGGGTCCTTTCGGGGTGAGGGTGTGCGGGTCCGGGTGTCAGGCCTGCTCGGCGAGCCACCGTTCGGAGTCGATCGAGGCGGCGCATCCCGAACCGGCGGCGGTGATGGCCTGCCGGTAGCGGTGGTCCACAAGGTCGCCGCAGGCGAACACACCGGGGATCGAGGTCGCGGTGGTCTGCCCTGTGAGAACGTAGCCGTCCTCGTCGACCTCCACCTGGTCCCGCACCAGCTCGGATCGCGGGTCGTGGCCGATCGCGACGAACATCGCCGCGGTCTCGAGTTCGCTGGTCTCGCCGGTGACGGTGTTGCGCAGACGCAGGCGCTCGACGGATCCGCTGGCGCCGGAGAGGACCTCATCGACCGTGGTGTTGAGGACGAACGAGATCTTCTCGTTCTCCTTGGCCCGCTCGAGCATGATCTTGGAGGCGCGGAACTCCTCCCGTCGGTGCACGACGGTCACGGACGAGCCGAACTTGGTGAGGAACGTGGCCTCCTCCATGGCGGAGTCACCACCACCCACCACGACGATCGGCTTGTCGCGGAAGAAGAAGCCGTCGCAGGTCGCGCACGAGCTCACGCCGCGGCCGAGGTACTCCTGCTCCCCGGGGACGCCGAGGTAGCGGGCAGCTGCGCCCATCGCGAGGATCACCGCGCGGGCCCGGTGCTCCTCCTGGCCCACCCGGACGATCTTGACCTCGCCGGCCAGGTCCATCGAGGTGACGTCCTCCATGCGGAGGTCAGCGCCGAAACGTTCCGCCTGCTCCCGCATCTGCATCATCAGGTCGGGGCCCATCATTCCCTCGGCGAAGCCCGGGAAGTTCTCGACCTCCGTGGTGGTCATGAGCGCGCCGCCGAACTGCGAACCCTCGAACACCACCGGGGCGAGCTCGGCCCGGGCGGAGTAGATGGCGGCCGTGTACCCGGCCGGGCCGGATCCGACGATGATGACGTCGTGGAGGGTGTCGCTCATGGGTTTTTCGGGCTCCTTGGCGGGTGGAAGGGCGGGTGTGAGGCTGAACCGGATCTACTAAGGCGACAACACCCCGCGGGCCCGCGTTGTTCCCTCAGCCGCTGAGGGTGACCCCTTCGAGGAGCAGGCTGAGCTTCGCCCTCCCCCGCGAACAGCGGCTCTTGATGGTGCCGGGGCGGGTGTTGAGCAGGTGGCAGGCCTCGGCCACCGAGCAGCGGAGCATGTCGACGACGACGACCGCGTCACGCTGGTCGGGGGGCAGCTCCGCCAGCGCCTCGGCGACGATGATCGCGTAGGCCGGATCCTGGTAGAAGTGATCTCGAAGTGAGATCTCCTCGTGCAGTCTGGGTGTCAGCTCGGAGTGGGTGCGCAGGCGCTGGGCCCGCATCTTGTCGAGGCAGGCGTTGACCACGATGCGGTAGAGCCAGCCCTGGACGGGACAGGCGTGACGGAAGGTGTCCGCCTTCCGGTATGCAGAGACGAGCGCGTCCTGGAGAGCCTCGGCGGCGTCCTCCCGGTTGAAGGAGGTCCGGATGGCCAGCCGCCACAGGTAGTCGTAGTGGCGTCGGACCAGTGCGGAGAAGGCGTCAGGGTCCCCCGCGACGTGGGCGTCGAGGAGCTCGACATCGGTGAGCGGGGACTCGGCCGTGGTGATGGGGCGTCCCGTGACCGCGGAGCAGTCGTCGACGGCACTGGTGTTCACGGCGGTCACGTTAACGCGGAGTGGGCCGCCGTGGGGCGGCCACCTCGGTGACGGCGGCGACGTAGCCGGCTCGCGGACGAAGTGGCCGCGGGGGCTCACCGGGTGAGCTGTACCTCGGTGATGGACGCGCTGAACGACTCGGGCCCGGAGGTGCCGAGTCTGGTGAACCACACGATCAGATACTCCGCGTCCTCGGGATCGTCGATCGTCGCCGTGCCCGACCCTCCCCGGATGGTCCCCTCACCGAGGAGCGTGGTGTCGTCGAGTGAGTTCGGAGAGGAGCTCTCGGCGATCCGGACCTCGAACTCCACTCCGTCATCAGCCGAGTGGACCACCACGCGGCGGGTCTCCTGCTCGCCGTC
This sequence comes from Dietzia natronolimnaea, assembly GCF_002289575.1. GTDB lineage: Bacteria > Actinomycetota > Actinomycetes > Mycobacteriales > Mycobacteriaceae > Dietzia > Dietzia natronolimnaea_A. The sequence continues at coordinate 74,621 of NZ_NTGA01000024.1, read as the reverse complement.
GAGGGTCAGCAGGAGCCCCACTCCGGGCTTGTAGGCGGCTCCACTGTCGCCGAGTTGGTTGCGGTAGGTGTCGGTTGACCACGAGGTCGACCTGTCACCGTCGACGACGTTGGGGGCGCTCGAGGAGTTCTCGGCGACACCGGGTGATCCGGCGGGCTGCCACGAGGTGACATCCAGGACCGTGACGGGTGTGGTGGGCGCGGCTCGGGTGGGCTCGGTCTCCCCCGGTTCCGAGCCGTCCGGAGTCGGCTGTTCGGTCGCAGCCGACCTGCTCTCCTGGGCGGCGCGCTCGATGGCGTCGAGCTGCTGGGACAGTGGCGTGTCGTCGCCACCACCGGCGAGCGCGCCGAGCATCCAGGCGGACAACAGTGCGATGACCACCACGGCCACGGCTCCCGTGCCGGCCATGATGCGCCAGCGACGTGTCAGGGTCGCTTCGTCGGGCGGCGAGTAGGCCTCGCCCTCCCGCGCGGTGTCGTCGCCGTCCATGTGAGACCCGCCCGCGTCATACCCGTGCGGGTGGTAGGTACCGTCCGACCCCGATCCCGCGGTGGTCGGCAGGTGCGTGGTCTGCAGGTGGGCAGCGCGCCCCCGCGCCCTGTTCCCCGACCGATCGACCACACCGACGCGATCAGAGATCATCGATCGCACGGTGGCGGACGAGCTCACCGACGATCCGTCGAGGGACCGCATGGCCAGGACCGCGGAGTCGGGCGGGACGCCGGCGCCGACGACGGCGGGGTCGACCGGCTCGTCGTCGTCGTCCAGAGGGGCGGCGGGGGGACGCCCGTCCCGGGGTTCGTGGTCCTCGGATCCCGCCGGCAGGGGGCCGGGCCACCGACCGGTGAGAAGCGCGTACAGGACCCGCCCCAGGCCCCGGACGTCACTCCTGGTGTCACTGTCGCCGGGGACGCCGGGGAACGCCATCAGCGCGCGCCCGTCCTCGGTGACGCGGATACGGTCCGGGGAGTCCAATCCCAGGATCAGGTCGTGCTGGGCCGCCCGGGTGGCGGCGTCGGCCAGGCCCCACATCGCGGCGACGGCGGAATCGGGATCCGGGTCACCGACGGCGGCGGCGAGGCTGCGGCCGGGTACCCATTCGCAGACCACGATCCCCCCGGCGCGGCCGCGGATGACGTCGAGCACCCGGGCGAGGCCGTCCGAGTACACGCGGGTCAGGGCGACCGTACGGTCGAGCACGCCCGTCGCCGAGCCCGGGGGTTCCTCCCCGGGCAGTGGATCGACGAAGATCAGCGCCACATCGCGACCGAGTCGCTTGTCCCGGGCCCGCCAGAACGACTGGCCGACCACTCCGCCGTGCTGTTCGAGGAGTTCGTACCGCCCACCCGACACCAGTCCCCCGACGGTCAGGCGCGGCGGACCCGAGGGCGAACCCTGCCCCGGAGCACCGTTCACATCGCCCACCCGTCGACCTCCTCGAAGACGCGGCCGCCCGGCCGATCCGCCCGCTCCTGATCCTCTGAGTGTACGGCCCGCGCGTCCCGGGACACGACTATCGCCTCAGACGCCCCACCAGGCCGCGGAGGACGGGCGCGACGGCGTCCAGCTCCGGGAGGCGCGACCGGGACAGGATCAGACCGGTGACCACGAGGGTGATGACCGCGGCGAGCCCGGCCCGGACGACGAACCCGATGCTTCCGACCGCGTCGGTCAGGGCGTCCATGGGCAGGAGGGTGTCGACGGCGAGGGCGACGAGCGCTCCCACGGCCGACGCCCCCAGCGTCCAGACGGCCGATCTCGCCGTCTCGCGCCCACGGAGGGAGCCGAGCCGGCGCCGGAGCAGGACGTACCCGGCGACCGCGCCCACGACCCAGCCGATCCCGTTGGCCAGGGCGAGTCCGATCACCACGTGGGAGCGTTCGTTCGCCACCATCGGGACGATGAGCGACAGGACCACGCGGACGACGGTGATCGCGAGGATCATGACGGTGGGGGTCCAGTAGTCCTCGCGCGCGTAGAACACGCGCTGCTGGAGGAGGACGACCGCGTACGGCACCAGGGTGAACGCCCCGAAGGCGAGGGTGAGGCCCAGGATCTCGGCGTTCTGGGCGTCGAAGTTCCCGTACCGGAACAGGCCGGTCGCGATCGTCGGACCGAAGGCCGTCATGACGGCGATGATCGGCACGAGTCCGAAGAGGGACAGCCTGGTCCCGAGCGAGATGTCCCGGACGACCGCGTCCGTACGCCCGGCGACGCCGTTGTCGGCCAACCGCGGGTTGATGGCTGTCAGCAGGGTCACGCCGATGATCCCGTACGGCACCTGCAGCAGGAGCCAGTACGTGCCGTAGATGGCGATGGCCGCCTCGTCGGCCGCGGAGCCGATGCGGTTGGTCATGACCAGACCGACCTGCGAGATGAACACGTACGCCAGCCCGGCGAGGGCGTTGCCGCCGAACTGGCGGATCCGGGGGTCCAGCCCCCACTGGGGGCGCAGCACCACGCCGGCGCGGCGCAGCGCGGGCAGCAGGACCGCCGCCTGGACCACCACCCCGAGGGTCGTGCCCAGGCCGAGCAGCAGGATCGGTGCGCTCAGGAGATTCACCGGTGCCGCGGGGTCGATGCCACTGCCGACGACGGCGAAGAGCGCGAGGGTCGCGATGGCCACGAGGTTGTTCCACACCGGGGCCCAGGCACCGGGCCGGAAGATCCCGTTGTAGTTGAGCACGGCGAGCATGACCGAGAAGACGCCGTAGAAGAAGATCTGCGGCAGCAGCAGGAATGCGAAGGCCGTGGCCAGGTCCGTGTTGACCTCGCCGTCGCCGAGGTTGAGCTCGGTGAGCAGCGGCGCGCAGGCCACGGCCACCACCGTCGCGACCAGCGCCAACAGCGAGGTGGCCGTGAGCAGCCGCCTGATGAACGACACTCCCCCGTCCGGGTCCTCCTGGGCGGCGCGGGCCAACAGAGGCATGAACATGGCGGTGAGGACCGACCCCAGGACGAGCTCGGTGATCATGTTGGGCAGCGTGTTGGCGGTGTTGAACGCCGAGGCGACGGCGGGGCCGAGGATGGTGAGGATCAGGATCATCCGGACGAAACCGGTGATCCTGCTCGCGAGGTTGGCCACCGCCATCGACCCGGTGGACCGCATCACCGAGGCGTCGGAGGAGTCGCGGGTGGTGCGGCCGGTCCCCCCGCCGCGGGTCGTCGGACCCGCCGGGGCCGGGACCACGGGATCCGCGGGGAGCGAGTCCGGCGCGAACGAGTCGGCCACGGGTGGCGGCGAGACCGGGCGGGTCGAGACGCAACTGCCTGATTCACGGCGGCGGCCCCGCAACCCGGGGTCCGGTCTACGCAGCCCGGGTTCGCGGGAACCCTGCTCGTCGGTCACGGTCGGTGCCCTTCGTCCGCGGGGTCGAGGATCCCCCGACGGTAGCGCAGGTACCGGCGGCCCCCGAGGACGAGGGCGAGCGCGGCCGCCGCGATCGCGAATCCCTGGGCGACGGGATACCCCCCGGACTGGACCGACAGTTCGACCGGGTCGGACAGCCGCGTCCCGTCCGGCCCGTGGAGGGAGAAGACCACGGTGCGGCGCACCCCGCCCTCGGAGTCGGACTGGGTGGGGACCTGGAGCGTCCGGGAACCCGCGGCCGGGATCTGGATGAGGCCGACCGGGTCGACGGTGATGTCCTCGGGCGCGGTCACCGTCACGTCGACGCGGACGGGGAACGGCAGGGCGTTGCGGGTCACCAGCATGAGCGGACTGTTGGGACTGGCCATGGTGAACACGCTGCCCGGGGTCAGGAGATCGACACGCGCGAGCGACGCGGACACCGTCTCCCCGAGCCGGACCAGACGGGCCGCGCCCCGGTCCCGGGCGACCGCGCCGGTTCCCGTCTCGAGGGTGAGCCCGTCGCCGCCGGCGCGCCGACCGGTCTCCGAGATCGCCCGCAGGGCGTCACCCACCAGCGGGGAGAGGTGGGCGGCCGCCTCCACCGCGGTCGGGTCGGAGGTGTCCACGAGGGACCGCAGCGTGCCGGCCCCCGCGAGCGCCCCGGTCAGCCGTCCGACGGTGTCCCCTGCGGGATCCTCCGCGAAGGGGTCGGCCAACCCGGGGTCCGGGGCCCCGGTGGGATCCTCGGCGAGGCTCCCCTCGGGGATCGTCACGGGACCGGCCAGCCGATCCGGCAGCGACACCGCACGCATGCGACCGCTGGAGAGCTGGTCACCCAGCGTCTCGAGGAGCGACCCCGCGGAGTCGGCGTCGATGTCCCAGACCTGGGGCGGGACCGCGAGGACCCCCTGCTCGACCGCGGTGGCGGTGGCGTCGGGTGCGGTGGCGCCGGCGGCGTCGATCACCGGGGCCAGGATCGCCGCCCTCGCGTCCTGCAGTCGGGCGGGCGGGGTGTCCGCATCGAGCCAGTACCGGGTCGAGGGGTCCGAGTAGCGGGGGTTCTCCGGTCTACCGCCGGTCGCCGCGAGCGACGCCCCCACCGCGGCGGAGTAGGTGAGGGCCCGCCCACCGTCGGTCCCCGCCACCGCGACCATCCCGGGGGGCGGGACCACCCCGGTGTCGGTGCGGGTCGACGGGGCGGCGACCACCGCCGTGACCCCGCCACCGGCCAGTGCCCGGGCCGTCCCCGGGGCCAGCGCGCCCGAGGCGGGGACGAGGACGCCGGGGACCGGGGCCACCTCCAGGATCCGTTGCACCGAGTCGGAGCGATCCAGCGCCGCGGCGGTCAGAGCGGTGTCACCGACGGCGGCCACCACGTCCAGGTCCGCCTGCGCTGCCGGCAGGGACACCACGCACGCGCCCTCGGACAGCGCGCGGAGCTCGGTCAACCACCGCGAGGCGTCCTCCCTCAGGGCCTCGTCGACGGCGGGGTCCGCCTCGTCGCTGCCGCCATCCCGCTCCCCGGGGACGTGGGGGCCGCTGCCCTCGTCGATCACGACCGCACGACCGTCCGCGATCTCGGCGACGGTTCCGAGCAGATCGGGATCGACCCCGAGGCAGGTCGCCCGGCGGAGCTCCTCACCCGCGGGACCCTCGAAGGCGGCCGATGCCGCGCGGACCAGGCCGGTGAGTCGCCCCTCGTCCGCGAGGTCGTGTGGCAGCGATCCGTCGGTGAGGGCGACCACGGGTTCGGGACCCGCCTCGCCGGGCACCAGGGCAATGCGGGTGGGCGCGGCGGCCAGCGGCCAGAGCACGGTCAGCGGGACCGGCGCCGGGTCCGGTGCATCCGCCGGCGCAGCGGCGCCCACCTCGTCGTCGTCGACACCCGGTATCGGCGCGGAAGGCGGGGCCCGGAGGACGGGGATCAGGGTCCGGGCGTCGTCGAGACGCGCCGGCGACCCGCCCTCCGGCGTGCCGTTGACGTTCACGAGGAGCGGATAGACGCCCGGCTCGGTGAGTTGCAGGTCCGGACCGGGGTCACCGGGGATCTCCCGCGCGGGCATGGAGACCCGGTAGGGCACCGACTCCCCGGGAGCGAGGCTCACCGCCACCCGGAGGAACTCGCCCTGCACGGGGAACGACGGCTCCGACCACACGAGGGGCTCGCGGACGGACTCCGCGTCGGGAGAGCGGGGACCCCGTTGGAGCCGGACGTCCACCGATTCGAGCGGGACGTCACCGACGTTGATGATCGTGCCCGACACGGTGACGGTGGGGACCCCGGCCTCAGTGCCGACGGCCACCTGCCCTCCGGCCCCGGCGCCGTCCAGTACGCGGGGCGTGATGTCGTCGATCGTGATCCGCGCGAGGGCCGGCGCCGGGTTGGGGACGTATCCCGCGTCGATCGCCTGCTCGGGGGTGACGGCGCGGACCGGCTGGACACCCCACAGCGGGGCCGACACCAGCGCCGCGCACAACGACACCGGGACGACCGCCCGGACGAGCCGCCCACCCGGCCACCGGTTCACGGCCGGGGGTCCTCCGGATCGTCCCGGGGCGGGCCGTCACCGCTCCCGGGGGTTGTTCCGGTCCGCCCGGCCGCCGCCCCGGGTGACCCGGCGTTCGTGGATCGACGGACCGGTGCGGGGCCGCCCGAGCGCCGGGACGGGTCCACGACCTGTGAGGTCTGCGCCACCGGGGATCGACCCGCCAGCTCGGCGCGGGCCAGGTCCGGCAGCAGGGACCGCGCGGACTCCACCAACCGCCGTTCGTCCGGATAGGCGAGCCGCCGAGGGAGGTGGTCGAAGGCGACCCACTCGACCTCGGTGATCTCCGGGTCCTCGTCGCACAGCTCGCCGTGGTCGTAGCGGATGAGATGGTGGTGGACCGTCTTGTGGATGCGCCGGCCCTCGGCGACGAACCAGTAGTCGATGGTGCCGAGCGGGGCCAGCACGGTGCCGTCCACGCCGGTCTCCTCCAGGACCTCGCGACGCGCTGTCTCCTCCACGGTCTCACCCGGTTCGATGTGTCCCTTGGGCATCGACCACAGCATGCGCCCCCGCCGGTCGAGGCGACCGATCAGAGCGACCTCGAGACGGGAGAGGTCCGGTTCCGCGCCGGCCGCGGCCGCCTGTCCGAGACCACGCACCACGAGGCCGCCGGCGGAGGTCTCGAGCACCGTCCGCAGTCGTTGACCGTTCCGGGGGTGTCGTCCTCCCCCGCGACCTCCCCGGGGGTTCTTGGTCCCTGTTCCCTTCGTCGCTGTTCCCTTCGCGCCTGTCCCCTTCGATGCGGGCATCTTCGACCCGGGCTTCCCACCCGGTGTGGAACCGGGTCGGGCAGTGCCTTTCGTGCCTTTTGCGCCCTTCGTGCCCGTCTTGGCCGGGGTCGCGGAGCGGGAGGGGTTCGCCGGCGCGGACTGGGCGGATCCGGATCTGGGCCGGTTCTGGCCGCGGGGAGTGCGCGAGGACGGTCGAGCCGCGGTCGCGCCGGCGGCGCCGTCACCGGACCTCACAGTCTGGGTCGACTGCGCGGGAGCGCCGCCCTCCGTGCCGGGGGTGGTGCGCTGGGCCTCGGGCGTCCTGCCCTGCCCGCCCCGCCGTCCCCGGCCACCGCGGCGTCGGCGCCGACCCTGACGGGGTTGCCCGCCGCCGGACTGCTCGCCATCGGACCGCCCGCCGTCCGAGTGCGCGTGGTGGCCGGCGTGCGCGGGGTGGCCGGATCTGCCGGACTGCTGTCCCTTGCCGCCGTGGGCGTCCCGGTTCTCCTGGCTCTTGTCATGCCCCTGCGCTGCCCGCTGTCTGTCCGAACGCTGGCCAGCGCCCCGCTGAGAACCCTGACCAGCGGGTTCGGCCGCTGGTGTTCCCGATCCGGCGGGCCGACGAGTACGCCGACGCCGCGGCGGGTTGGCGCGCGATTCGTCGGGGCGTTCGGCTTCGGACACCCATCGATGCTACCGGCCGGTGTCGTGTGTTCCGTAAATCGTCGGCGTGCCGCCCGTGGATCGGCTCAGGCCCCGCGGCCACGGCCGGGGCCACGGATAGAGTCCGCATCATGAGCTCCGGATCCGCTGGCCACGCCCTGATCCTCCGCCACCGGGCAAGACCTGAGCGTCGTGACGAGCTGGTCGAGGTGTGGCGACGGCACATGCCGGACGCGGTGCAGGCGAACGACGGGCACCGGGCGTATGTGATCTGCGCGTCCCACGCCGACCCCGACGTCCTGGTGGTGTTCCAGCACTTCCGCGACGCCGCCGCAGCACAGGAGTTCCTGGGCAACCCCGCCTACCTGGCGTACCTCGAGGAGGCAGGGGACCTGCTCAGCGGCCCCCCGGAGGTCGAGGCAGTGGAGCCGCTGTGGTCCAAGGCGGGCGGACCGACTCGGTAAGGTCTTTCGCTGTGACAGCCCGCAACCCCCACCCAGATCCGCGCGCCTCATCGGACCGACACGACGCGGCGGTGTTCTCGGGGCTGCAGGACGGCCCGGGCACCCCGCCCGACCCCACCGACTCCGAGGAGCGGCGGGTTCGGCTCCTGGCGGGCGCCCAGACCACTCTCAACGATCACGCGGACGTGCTGGCCCCTCTCGCGTCGGCGTTCGCCGAGGCCGGTCACGAGCTCTTCCTCGTCGGCGGAAGTGTGCGCGACGCCGTTCTCGGCCGACTCGGCACGGACCTGGACTTCACCACGGACGCGCCGCCCGAGACGGTCCGCGGAATCCTCGAGACCTACGCGGACACGGTGTGGGACACCGGGATCGAGTTCGGCACCCTGTCGGCGGTCAAGCACGACGCCTCCGGTGTCGAGCAGCAGATCGAGATCACCACGTTCCGAGCGGACTCCTACGACGGGGTGACCCGCAACCCCGACGTGGTCTTCGGGGACAGCCTGGAGGGAGACCTGGTCCGTCGCGACTTCACGGTCAACGCCATGGCGGTGCGGCTGCACCCGGACGGGCGTCACGAGTTCTGTGACCCCCTGGACGGGATGGAGGCCCTTCTCGCGGGTGTCCTGGACACCCCAGCGGCCCCGGAGCAGTCGTTCTCGGACGATCCGCTGCGCATGCTCCGGGCCTGCCGGTTCGTCTCCCAGCTGGGTTTCTCCCTCGCGCCCCGGGTGTTCCGGGCGATGTCGGAGATGACCGCCGAGATCGACAGGATCACCGTCGAGCGGGTCCGCGCGGAGTTGGACAAGACCATCCTGGGTGACTATCCGATCGACGGGATCAACATGCTCTGTGAGGCCGGGTTGGCCGACCGCGTGTTGCCCGAGGTGCCGGGGATGAAGCTGGAACGCGACGAGCACATGCAGCACAAAGACGTGTACTGGCATTCGCTCACCGTGCTCAAACAGGCCATCGACCTCGAGCCGGAGGGGCCGGACCTCGTGTTGCGCTGGGCCGCGCTGCTGCACGACGTGGGCAAGCCGGCCACGCGCGCGGCCAAACCCGGCGGCGGTGTGACGTTCCACCACCATGAGGTGGTGGGCGCCAAGATGGTGCGCAAGCGCATGCGTGCGCTCAAGTATTCCAAGCAGATGATCGAGGACGTCTCGGGGCTGGTGTTCCTCCACCTGCGCTTCCACGGGTACGGCGAGGGGCAGTGGTCCGACTCCGCCGTGCGCCGCTACGTCTCCGACGCGGGCCACCTGCTCCCCCGACTCCACCGGCTGGTGCGCGCGGACTGCACCACGAGGAACAAGCGCCGCGCGGCCAGGCTCCAGGCCAGCTACGACTCCCTCGAGCACCGCATCGCCGAGATCGCGGAGAAGGAGGATCTGGCCCGCGTCCGGCCGGACCTCGACGGCAACGAGATCATGCGGTTGCTCGATCTCAAGCCCGGGCCGGACGTCGGCCGGGCCTGGGCCTTTCTCAAGGAGCTGCGCCTGGACCGCGGCCCACTGGACCGCGACGAGGCGGAGGCCGAACTCCTCCGGTGGTGGGCCGAGCGGAACAGAGGCCCGCGGAACGAAGGCCCGCAGAACGGCGACCCGGCGTGATCGGCGGCGCGGTCGATCGCTATCTCCACTCGACCGCGGGCAGGGCCGTGGCCGCCGTCCTGGTCACGCTCGGCACGGTCCTCCACACGGTCGGGATCCCGGGCCTCCAGCAACTCCCCCCGTACCGCATCGACCTGGACGTCTACCGGGTCGGCGGGCAGGTCTTCCGGGACGGCGGCGATCTCTACGGCGAACTGCCCCGGTTGGCGGAGGGGGCCCACCTGCCCTTCACCTATCCCCCGCTCGCGGCCCAGATCTTCGCCCTGTTCACGCTGGTCCCCCTGGCGGTGGCCTCGGTCATCATCACGCTGGCCACCATCGCGGTGCTCGCCTTGGTGGTGCAGCTGGTCCTCAGCCGCACCTGTGATCGTCCGGTCCGCGAGTTGTGGTGGCTCACGGTCGCGGTGATGGCCGTGGCGTTGTGGTTCGGACCGGTTCGCGAGACGATCGGGTTCGGGCAGATCAACGTCTTCCTCATGGCGTTGGTGCTGGTGGACGTGATCCGTGGCCGGGGTCGCTGGTGGGGCGGGATCCTCACCGGACTGGCGATGGCGATCAAGCTCACCCCCGCGGTGTTCCTGCTGTACTTCGTGCTGCGTCGCGACTGGAGGGGTCTGGGGACCGCGGTCCTCGCCGCGCTCGCCTTCACCGGCATCGGTCACCTGATGACCCCGGCCGACTCGGCCCGCTACTGGTCGTTCGCGATCCGCGATCCCGCCCGAATCGGCGCACTGTCGTTCTCCTCCAATCAGTCGGTCAACGGGTTCGTGCACCGCCTCGGACTCGAGGGTTCGACGGCATCGGTGGCGTGGTTCATGGTGTCCGCGCTGGTGGGCCTGGGTATCGCCTGGGTGGCGTGGCGGCTTCTGCGCCACGGGCACGAGGTCGCCGCCGCGGTCGCGGTGGGGTTCGTCGCCCTGTTCTGCTCGCCGGTGTCGTGGGGGCACCACTGGGTCTGGTCGGTGCCGGCCGTCGTTCTCACGGTGGTGTGGGCGGCGCGCGCGGCCCAGAGGGACGACGACGACGAGCGTGGCTGGCTCGTCCTGGCGGGCACCGGCCTCGTGGTCTTCCTAAGCACACCACAGTGGTGGTTCCCCCATGACGAGGGGCGTGAACTCGCGTGGGGCCCGATCCAGCACCTCGTGGGCGACGCCTACCTCCTCTGGGCGTTGGTCTTTCTCGTGGTCGTCGGCCTCCGGGCCGCGCGGCTCGGAGCTCCCGACCTGCACGGGGACCCGGACAGGCCGGTGCTCCTCGTGCGCCGCGGCTCCCGCTGAACGAACGGTCAAGAGCCTCGACCCCTCTGTGGAAGGAGGCCGGGTTGTCCACAGATTGCCGCTCGGTACTGGCCCGGGCCACCTGGCCGCGACACCATTTCGGCCATGGACTACTTCTTCGGAGACGGCGTCGGTGAGCCGACGCACTGGCAGGGCACGCCCGACCTCACCCTCGGGACCGGTGCCGCGGACGCGTTGTGGCTGGACTTCGACGGCGACGGGCACGCCGACGACGCCCTATGGGACTCGACCGGCGACGGGATCGCCGACCGCGTGGTGACCGACGTGGGCACCGGCGCCCAGGAGGTCTACTCGGACGCGGGGGGCCGCGGGGTGTGGGACGTCTTCGCGGGCGGGGCCGGTGCGCTGGCCGCGGGATCCGTGGGTGCGGGCTCGGCGGGTGTGGGCTCTGTGGGCGGCGGTTCCGTCGGCGCGGGTTCTGTCGGCGGGGGTTCGGTCGCCGGGGGTTCGGTTGGTGGGGGTTCTGTCGGTGGGGGTTCGCTGGCGGCCGGGTCGCTCGTGGCCGGCGCCGCGGGAGCGGGTGCGCTCGTCGACGGCGCGGTGACGGCCGGTTCGGACGCTCTCGGCGCACTCCCGGACTGGGGTGCCCTCCTCGCGGACGCGGTCGGCTCCCTCGATCACGGTTCGCTCGAGTCGGAATGGGCCAGGTGGACCGCTCCCCCGGTCATCGAACCGGCGCCGGGAGCACCGCCGGCGCCCGCCGATCAGGTCCCGCCACCCGCTCCGGTGCATCCGGGTCCCGTGCAGGGCGGAACGACTCCGGATCCCGCTTCCCCGATCGTCGAAGCGGATGGTTCGCTGACGGTGGACACCGGCAGTGGGCTGATGTCGGTCGTAGACGCGAACGGGGACGGCCACCTGGACGTCGCACTCCCCCACGGTTCGGTCGACGTGGGCTCCATCGACGCCGGAGCGCTGGGCGCGGGGTCCGTGGCGGCCGGGTCCGCCGCGGCGGGGTCGGCCACCGCCGGCTCGGTGGGGGCAGGGTCAGTCGGCGGAGGCTCGATCGGGACGGGTTCTGCGGGTGTGGGCTCTGTGGGAATGGGCTCTGTAGGTACGGGCTCTGTCGGAGGCGGTTCGGTCGGCGCGGGTTCAGTCGGTACCGGTTCAATCGGCGGCGGCTCGGTCGGCGCGGGTTCAGTAGGCGCCGGTTCGCTCGGCTTCGGCTCCTGACCGGAGGCCCGTCGCGACGGCGATCACCGCCGCCACGCAGTAGAGGGCGACCGGAACCAGCATCAGGGGCACGGAGCGGCCGTCGGCGGGGACGAAGGGCAGGACGACGACCATCCCCACGACGAACGCTGAGTTGAACAGCGCGTCCTGCAGTGCGAACACCCCGCCCCGCCGGGCGTCCGGGACGTCGGTCTGCATGGCGTTGTCGGCGACCAACTTGACCACCTGCGCGCCCAGGCCCAGTGCCAGGGCCCCGGCCACCAGGGCGGTGGGGTCGAGCGTGGGCCCCACCGACAGCTGGGCCACCGCGGACACGGCGGCGCCGGCCGCGACGACTAGGATCCGGCGGGCCCGGGCGATGGCCCACGGGGTCACCATCGCGGCCAGTCCCATCCCGGCGGCGACAGCCGCGGACAGGAGCCCGAAGCCGCCCATCCCGGCGACCACCGGGCCCCCTCCCCCCTCGGACTCCACATCGCGCAGTAGCAGGACCGCGAGCATGGTGGTGATACCGAAGGCGGCCCGACCGAGCGTCACGCCGGCCAGCGCGACCCAGACCAGGGTGGTGGAGCGGGCGGCGCGAACGCCCTCGGCCAGTCCCCGGGCGAACAGCCCCAGTGCATCCCGGGCCACGCCGTCACCGGAATCCGTGGTGATCTCCTCGTCGTCGGGCCCGAGGTGCCGCGGGGGCAGCGCCAGGATGGCCCACACCCCCAGGACGGCGGTGATCACGGCGGGCACGAGCGTCCACGAGACGGCTGCGTCGCCGGCGCCGAGCACCGCGAGCACCGCGAACGCCGCGACCGCACCGACCGCCGTCACCACCGATCCGACCGTGACGAGAACCGAGTTCGTGGCCGCGAGGATCCGCTCTGGCACCACCCGGGGCATCGACGCGGTCATCCCGGTGTTGATGAGCCGGCCGAGTCCGATCGCCACCAGAGACAGGCCGAACAGAGCGGCGAGCCCTGCACCCGAATGCGCGGCGCCGACGGCGATCAGCGCGATCGTGGCGATGATCGCGACAGTCCTGATCAGCGCGGCCACCGCCACCACGACCCGTCTGTCCCAGCGGTCGAGGGCGGCGGCGGCGAACGGGCCGACGATCGAGTACGGCAGCAGCATCACGGCGAACCCGCCCGCGATCGCGGCCGGCGTCGTGGCGGACTCGGGGCTGAAGAGCACGATCCCGCCGAGCGCCGCCTGGTGGATCCCCTCACTGAGCAGGGCGGCCAGGCGAGCGGTGGACAGCCGGCCGAGACCATCGGACTCCCGCAATGCGGCGACCAGGCGACCGCGCGTCGTGTCGGCCGGTCCTGCGGTCGGAGAGGTCACGGGAGCCACCGTAGCGAGACCTGATCGAGGGGACGTGGATGTGGGCGAGCGGCGGCGCGGGCATCATGGTCGCATGGACACGGGACCGGACGATCTGAGCGGCGGGGGCCTCTTCGGTGACCGCCTCTACGACGCGATGGACAAGCGCGATCCCGTCGCCGGTTCGCTGCTCATCGCGGCGCCCGACATGCCGGACCCCAACTTCAAGCGGGCGATCATCTACGTGATCGAACACGACCATTCCGGTTCTCTGGGAGTGGTGATCACCCGACGGAGCGAGACGCCGGTCGAGACGATCCTGCCCGCGTGGGCGGAGATGTGTGCGCCACCAGCGGTGTTCCACATCGGGGGGCCGGTCAAACCGGACACCGGCATCGCCCTGGTGGTGCTCGGGTCGGGGGTCGACGCCGAGACCTCCTCGGGTCTGCAGCAGATCGAGGGACGGGTCCACGTGGTGGATCTCGACAGCGATCCCGACCAGCTGCGGGACAACGTCGAGGGGATGCGGGTCTTCGTCGGCTACACCGGATGGGCGCCCGGGCAGCTGCAGGGGGAACTGGACCGTGGCGACTGGTACGTGGCCCCCAGCCTCCCGAGTGATCTGCTCGCGCCGTCGCACGTGGACGTCTGGGGCACCGTGCTGCGCCGGCAGGAGATGCCTCTCCCCCTCTACGCCACCTTCGTCAGCGACGGGGACGTGAACTGACCGGTCAGAACTGATCGGTCAGGCTTCGGTCGTCGGGACTGTCCTCCTGTTCAACCGCTCGCGCGCGGAGGTGCCGCGCCGACCGAGTGGGATGGTCCCCGTCGCGGCGGCGAGCCCCACCCGAGCGCCATCTCCGTAGAAGGTCTCGATGCCCCCCTCATCCACGACGTAGGTCTCGTGCCAGATGCCCACGGCGCCGGGGTTTCTCCGGGCCCTGGCGTTGAAGTCGCGCCACGCAGGCATGTGCGCTCTATCTGTGTCTCGTGCGTACGAATAGAGCTGATCGACGGAATCCCAGTACTGGACGACCCAGGGGCCGTTCGCGCCGAGCAGGGTCTGAGCCCCGAGGAACCCCAGGTCCTCGGCCTCTCCCCGGTCGGCCGACACGCGGTTGCGATCGAGTTCGGCGAGCATCCTGGGCATCGCGCGGAACACGGGCAGCCACAGGTCGGGGCGGAAGGGGCGATGAATTGTCATGCCGATGTGAAAGACGACGACGCCGCCGTCACGGGCGTGGGTCACGGGCCGTGGCCGCTCTGGGGTCGTGCGGGTGGACGATCGCGTGGTCATGACAACTCCTCCGGATGCTGTCTCGGCGCCGTGCCGATGACGGTTGGATACTTCGAGTATCCATTATTGGATACTGCTACTATCCAGTAGTTGAACGTCGTTGTCGAGAGGGGCGGAGTGAGGATCTCGGAACTCGCCGAGGTCACGGGGAGCACCGTGACGACCCTGAAGTTCTACCTGCGACGGGGTCTGCTCCAGCCCGGGCATTCGGTTACTCGCACCCAGGCCGAGTACGGCGCCGAGCACGTCGAGCGGGTGCGGTTGGTCAGGGCGCTATCCGAGGTGGGCGGCTTGGACCTGGCCGCGGTTGGTCGGATATTGGAGGCTATCGGGGCCCCCGATGTCGGACGGTTGGACGTGATGGCCACCGCCCAACACGCGCTGTCGGGAGAACGTCGGCACGAGAGCGCGGGTGAGGGTGACGACGCGCCCCGCGGTGATGAGCGCACGCGCGCCTGGATCGCCGCCCGCAAGTGGCAGGTAGATCTCCGCGATGCCACTGTCGATCGACTCTCCGAGGCGTGGGGTGCCTGTGACGACGCCGGGATCGGGTTGGACGAGGGTCGACTGGACGCCTATGCCGACGCTGCCGAGCGGATCGCCCGCATCGATGTCGCCTCGGTCCCGCCTGAGCCGGCGGGGGCGGTGCGACAGGTTGTGCTCGGAACCGTGCTCGTCGAGCCCGTCCTCGCCGCGTTGCGCCTGCTCGCGCAGCAGCACATGGCAATCACCGGCGGCGCTGATCCCACCAAGTGAGATCCGATAGTCATATAGTAGGACAGAGCGTACCGTCGTCCTGGTGAGAACCGGACCCGCTGACGTCAATAGTGTGGCACCCCGCCACTGGGCGATCCTCGCGGTCGGTACTCTCGCCGCCTCCTCGGCGTCGGTGTTCGTGGCGGGTGTGGCGTTCCTCCTGCCCTTCCTGCACACGGAGGTCGGCCTGTCGCTCCCCGCGGCGGGTGCGCTCGTGGCGCTGCCCTCGGTGGGGACCGCGCTGACCCTGGTGGCGTGGGGGTGGCTCGTCGATCGGACCGGAGAGCGGCTCGTGCTCGTGAGTGGGTCCGTCCTCACCACGGCCGCCCTCGCAGGCGCCCTTGTCACCCCGTCACTGGGCCTGCTCGCGGCGTGCTTCCTGCTCGCGGGCGCGGCCTCGGCCTCGGCCTCCTCCGCGAGTGGTCGACTCGTGGTGGGGTGGTTCCCCGCGCGACGACGGGGCATGGCGATGGGCGTCCGCCAGATGTCTCAACCCCTCGGGGCGGCGATTGCAGCGATGTCGATGCCCGCGCTGGCAGCCTCGCACGGTCTGCGTGCAGCCCTGGCGGTCCCCCTGGTCATGGCGGGGGTCTCGGCGATCGCCGCCCTCGTCGTCGTCACCGATCCTCCTCGACCGGACCGCGACGATCCGGAGGCCATCACACTCGCAACCTCGCCCTACCGGGCCTCCTGGTACCTGCAGCGGATCCATGGTGTCTCGGTGTTGCTCGTTCTCCCCCAGGCGCTCATGCAGTCATTCATGCTCGCGTGGCTGGTCCTCGGGCACGGGTGGTCCCCCGTCTCGGCGGGCGCGGTGGTGACGGTCGCCCAACTCCTGGGGGCGGTCGGGCGGATCGTCGCAGGCGTGATCTCCGACCGCGTGGGCTCGCGACTGACACCGCTTCGCGCAGTCGCCGTATCGGTCTCCGCGGGCCTGTTCGCCCTGGCGGCCGCAGAGGTCGCCGGCGCACCCGGAGCCGTCGCCGTGGCCCTCGCCGTCGTTGCCGCGGTGCTGGCCGTGGCGGACAACGGCCTCGCCTTCACCGCAGTCGCCGAGCACGCCGGTCCCCACTGGAGTGGGCGCGCCCTCGGCGTTCAGAACACCGCGCAGTTCCTCGCGATCTCCGCGGTCACCCCGGTGTTCGCGGCGGGGATCGACCGGTGGGGTTACGGGCCGGTCTTCGCCGGAGCCGCGGTGGTCGCCGCGCTGGCGGTGCCCATCGTGCCGCGCGTCGATCGGGCCCGGTGAGATCGACCGGAAATCGCGGTGGCCGCGCTGGTCACCCGGTGTGTGCGTGGTCCTCTCCCGCGAGGACCACGCGATAGCCGTCCGGATCCCGCAACCAGATCTCGTGGTGACCGGCGTCGGGATTGAACCGGAAAGGATGGTCGACCTCGACCGTCGAGTCCTCGATCCTCGTCAGTGCAGCGTTTAAATCGGTGACCTCAAACCACACCACCACCCCGTTCCCTACCGGCACGGATGGGTCGGCGAGCGGGCCGTGGTTCCGGTCACCGGCGCGGGAGTGGAGCTGAAGAACAACGCGACCGCCCGCGACGATCTGCTCGTAGGCGACGCCACCGTGGCCGCTCTCGGCACCCAGGACCCGCTGGTACCAGCGACTCGAGGTCGGAACGTCGGCCACCACCAGTAGAGGCCGCGGCCGGACGTTCACGTGCTCGCGTCCGGTGCCGGGTGCCCCCGGTACTGCCCCACCGACCACACGTTTCCCTCGGGGTCGCGCGCGGAGAAGGTGTGGTCGCCGTAGTCGGTGTCGTGCAATTCCATGACGATCTCGGCCCCCGCCGCCAGGGCGCGCTGGTAGACGGCGTCGGAATCGGCCGTCACCACGTACGCGAGACCCGTCCCGGGTGGTGTGGCGTGTGGGTCGTCGTCCGCTCTCCCGCCGTCCCCGAGCATGACGCCTCCGCCCTCCGGCCAAAGCAGTTCGGCGTGGACGATGCGGCCGTCGTCGGTGTGCGAGACGGTCTCGACGAAGCCGAGTGTGGTGACGAGCCAGTCGATGACGAGGCGGGAGTCGGTGCAGCGGAAGCAGTGCCAGACGGTGGGCGCGGGTTCGGCGCCGGGTTCGTGAGTAGTCATGCCGGTGAGTCTCCTCCGTGGACCGGTGGCCAGGCTTGGATGTTTCGGAACTCCTCGGCGATCCAGTTGGTCGGTGATGTGCCCGCGTAGCGGCGGTAGGCGGCGTCGAGGTGGGCGTGGTCGGCGTACCCGTGGTCGTGGGCGAGGTCGGCCAGTCGGAGCCCGTCCGGCCGTGGCCCCGAGGCCCGACGAACAACCTTTCTCAAGGCGGAGTGGGCTGCCTCGAACCGCAGCAGATCGGCGAGCTCCTTGGTCCCGATTCCCAGCTCAGCCCTGCAGAGCGTCGACAGATGCCGGGGCGTGACCCCGACCTCGGAAGCGACGTCTGCCACCCGCATCCGGCCACCGGACCGCTCGAGCAGGCGCCACGCGCCCACCACCTCGCGGCGCGGCCCGGGCACGCGTTCGTGCCTGCCCGCCGCCGAGGCCAATCCCGCGGCCACAAGCTCCGCCCGGTCACGGGGATGAGCGGACGCGACCCGCGAGTGCAGTGCCCGGATCCGCGACCCGAGGACGTCCTCGCCGTCGTGGGTGAGCTCGGAGAGGGCTGCCGCAGGTACCCCGAGCAGGCGCCGGGCGGCGAGGGGGTGCACCTCGACCTGGACCCCCTCCTCGCGGTCCGGTCGTTGCAGATAGACGGGCCGGGTGTGAAACCCGCCGATGCACACGTCGTGGCGCACCCCCTCCTGACGAGCCCACTCGGCGTAGGAATACGAGCACAACAGCGGAGAATCCGTGGCGACGACCAGGGTCAGAGACGAGGACGGCAGTCCTCGGTGGGGAGGCCGTTGCGGCCGCGGGCCGATCCCCTCCACGGCATAGGGGATCAGCCGCCTGACCCCGGGCGGCGGAGTGGCCTCGCGCACGCTCACGGCACCCAGTGTGCCGCCTCCCGTCGGGGGTGGCCAGACCCTCGCGGTCGCTACACTGCTCGGCGTGCCGTCCGCGCCCTCTACCAGTGCAGAGATCCGCAAGGGTCTGGCTGACTGCTCGACCGTTGGGCTGGGTCTGGTCCCGCTGGGGCTGGCGTTCGGGGTGCTGCTCACCCAGGCGGGATTCGCGTGGTGGTGGGCGCCGGTGTTCTCGGTGGTGATCTACGCCGGCTCCATGGAGTTCCTGGCGATCGGATTGCTCGCGGCCGTCACTCCCCTGTACTCGCTGGCGGCGGCGGCGTTCCTCGTGAACTTCCGTCACGTGTTCTACGGGCTCAGCTTCCCGTTGGAGGCGATCCGCTCGCGACTCGGTCGGCTCTACTCGGTGTACGCGCTCACGGACGAGGTCTACGCGATCACCGCCACCAAGAGGCGTAGCGAGATGACCGGGCCGCGGACGCTGACCATCGCGATCACCTGCCAGACCCTGTGGGTGGTGCCCGGCGTCGTCGGCGCGCTGATCGGCACAGCCCTGCCGGAGGGGTTGGATGGTCTGCAGTTCGCGTTGACCGCGCTGTTCGCCGTTCTCGCGGTGGACGCGTGGCGCGCCTCGGGAGATCTACCGGCGCCTGTGATCGGGCTGGTGTGCGGTCTGGTGGCGGCGTGGCTCGCGCCGGACCAGATGCTGATCGTCGGGTTGTGCGCCTTCGTGGTGGTGTTGATCGCGCGGTACGCGTGGGCGGCCCGCGAGGGGCGGGAACCGACGTGAACTCTGCGGTGACCGACGTCCCCGTGCCGGGTGCCGGCTACCTGCTCGCCGGGTTGGGCGTGATGTTCGTCGTGACGGTGGCACTGCGCGCCGCTCCGTTCGTCGCGCTGACCAGGCTCCGCGACTCGCGTCTCGTGCGCTATCTGGGCCGCACGATGCCAGCCGGTGTGATGGCCGTGCTGGTGGTCTACACCCTTCGCGACACCACTGTCGAGCTCGGTTCCTGGCTGCCCGCCGCCGCGGCGCTGACACTCACGCTGACCGCGCACCTCGCATTTCGGCGCGCAGCGGTGAGCATCATCCTGGGAACGGCGACCTACATGGTCCTTTTGGCCGCGCTCGGGTGAGCGTGGCCCGGCCTGTCCCCCGCCGCCAGTGCCACCGCCAGCGTTCGGCGAGTCGCTGCTCAGTGGGCCACGGGGCAGGCGCCCAGCTCCACCTTCCACTCGGTGAGGCCGTTGAGCCACCCGGACCGCAGCCGGGTGGGTTCGCCGAGTGAGGTCAGGTCGGGGAAGAAGTCGGCGACGGCGTTGAAGATCAGCTCGAGCTGCATCCGCGCGAGATTGGCGCCGAGGCAGTAGTGGGGACCCTGCCCACCGAAGGTCACGTGCGGGTTCGGGTCGCGCAGGATGTCGAACGTGAACGGGTCCTCAAACACGTCCTCGTCGAAGTTGGCCGAGCCGTAGCAGATCAGCACGCGGTCGCCCTTGGCGATGGACACGCCGCCGATCTCGACGTCCTCCATGGCGGTGCGCTGGAACTGGGTGATCGGAGACGCCCACCGGAGGATCTCGTCATACGCCGTCTCGGGCCGGTCGCGCTTGAACAGCTCCCACTGGTCGGGGTTCTCGAGCATGGCCACCATCCCGTGGGTGGTGGCGTTGCGGGTGGTTTCGTTTCCGGCCACCGCCAAGAGCGTGACAAACCAGCCGAACTCGTCGGCAGAGAGGTGCTCGCCGTCGACGTCGGCCTGGACGAGCTTCGTCACGATGTCGTCTCGCGGATTGGCGGCCCGGTCCTCGGCCATGGCGTTCGCGTACCCGATGAGTTCCATGGACGCGATGGCGGGAGCGTCCGGGTCGCCGCCGGCGTCGTAGCTGGTCATGATGTTGGACCACTCGAAGATCTTGTGGCGGTCCTCCTGCGGCACGCCCAGCAGATCCGCGATCGCCTGCAGCGGGAGCTCGGAGGCGATCGCGGTGACGAAGTCGTCGGCGTTCGACTCGGCGGCGGCCGTGACGATCTGACGCGCCCTGTCAGCGAGCTCGTCCCGCATCCCGGCTACGCCGCGGGGGGTGAACCCGCGGGAGATGATGCGCCGGTGCTTCTTGTGGATCTCGCCGTCCTCGTTGACGAGCATCTCCCGCTGGGCCTCGATGATCGAGCGGTCGGTGCCCTCGGAGAACCGCGGGATCATCGTGTTCTCCCCCGCGGAGAACAATTCTCCGGTGAGGCGCGAGATCTCCTTGACGTCGGCGTGCCTGGTCACCAGCCAGTAGTGGTCGTCATCGAAACCGTCTGAGCCGGGTCGCTTGTCGACGCGGCGGATCGGCTCGGACTGCCGGAGCTGGCGCCACTCCTCATGTGGGAGCCGCTTCTCGAACAGGTCCGGGTTGGTGAAGTCGAATCCCGCCGGGATGGTCACGTTCACGGTGTCTCCTGCGCCTCGTCCCCCGCCGGGGTCGGCAGGTGTGGGAAAGGTGAATAGTGGTAACTATATACACGTGGCGCTATCCGTGAGTGAGATTCTCGACCGCGCGTTGATGCTGGCCGAGGAGATGTCGGGCTCGATCGAGCGCGCCGCGGCGAACTACGGACTCACCGTTCCTCGGCTCGAGTTGCTGTTCGTGCTGGGCCTCGAAGGCGAGTGCAAACAGGTGGAGCTGGCGACCTTCCTCGACTGTTCTCCGCGGCAGGTCACCGCACTCGTCGACGGTCTGGTCGCGAGCGGCCACGTGGTCCGGACCATGCCGGCGGACGACCGGCGGGTCCGCCTGGTCAACCTCACCGACGAATCGCGACGGATCGTGGATGAGGTCGTGTCGGCGCGCGTCGCCCTGGCGGAGTGGCTGTTCGAGGGGCTCGACGACGACGATCTGCAGACGTTCGGCGCCGTCTCGGAGAGGCTGGTGTCCCGGATGGGTGGGCGGGCCCTGAGTCGGCTCTCAGCCCAGTAGTCAGGGCTGCCGAGTCAGTGCTGTGCAGGCCGTGCAGCCGGTGGCCTCCCGGGCGTATTCGACGAAACCGCGGGACAGGTAGTTCGGCATCGCGGCAGGGGAGTCGTCCACGCAGGTGTGCAGCCAGACCCTGCGGCACCCCTGGACCTGCCACGCGATCCGGGTGACCTCGGAGAGGAACCACCCGCCCAGACCTAGGCCGGCGAATCGGGGGAGCAGCCCGAAGTAGACGATCTCGACATCAACGCCGTCCCCAAGGTCGTCGAGGTCTGCACCCGGTTCGTCCCCGCACGGGCTCATGCGCAGTTCAGCGAACCCGGCTGTCTCGCCACCCCGGCGCGCTCGGAAGGTGGTGACGCAGGGGTCAGCGCAGTAGGAGGCCCAGCGTCCGTCCGACCAGTCGAGTCTGTCGTTCCACTGCCAGTCGGCGCCGATCTCGTGGTACATCTGCGAGTTGAAGGCGGGCTCGGCCGGGAAGACCCGGGAGATCGTCAGGTCCGCGCGGCGAGCCGGGCGCAGCCACGAAGCGTCCGTCTGCTGCAGGTAGGTCACGCTGCTCATCGCGCTAGTCAAACACCGCAGCCCTGCGGCCACCCAACCGGAGTCGGAGGCCGCAGGGCGCGGCTGAGGTCAGTCGTCAGCAGTGAGTGGCGACGGCAGTTCAGTTGACGTGAAACTCCGGAATGCCTGGGAGCTGTAGACCATTGAGTATGTTGGCTGATCCTGCGACGAGATCGTTGTGGCCTTTAAACGCGGCGTTTTCAACACCATCCATCACAAACGGGTTTGACACAGAAGCAGCGGCTCCGGCTCCGCCAACTACTGCGGCGGTTCCGGCTCCCACTGCGATCCCTCCGACCAAGGGTGGCGTCAAGCCGATTGCTGCAGCGGCGGCCGCCGCCGGACCTAGGAGGACTGCGCCGATGAAAGCGAGACCTTCGATGATGCCCATTGTTTTGTCTCCATTCTTCAGGTGTGGCTTGGGGTCAACCGACTTGGAGTTGTCCGAGTCGAACTGGTTCTTGGGGTTTGAGCGGAATCAATGGGAGCTCAACTCGAGCTGGGGGCGCTGACGAGGGCGCCACAGTGGGGGCCGGGATTGGTGCAGGCGCAGGTAGTACCGGCGGAATCGTTCGAGCCGGGGGTTGCGGAGCAAGAGGCTGAACCGCTGGTACAGGCGCCAATGGTGGAACGGGCACACTGGGTGAATCGGGTGGCTCAGCGCCGGGTGACCTCACAGCTGGGGGAGTAGCGGGCATCGCTGCAAGCGACGTCGTGACCGACGTGCCCGCCGCCGTCCCCCGTGGTTCCGCTGGGGGGCGCTGCGAGGTGAGGCCACCTTGTGCGAACTCGCCGCTACGGACCGTCGAGCTGTCGGCTTTCGCGGGAGCGTGAGTCAGTACTCCGACCATCACTCCGCATGAGATGCCAGTGAGGGAAAGCGCACCGCCCGCGAGCCAGAACGCCCCGGTTCGCTGCCAGCGGGCCTTCATCTCACCACCAGCCGTAGGCCATGGCATTGTTCTTGAGGATTTCCAGCTGGTACGCGGGGAGGCCAGCCTCGACACCCAATGCATGCTGAGTGCGGTAGAGATCCGTCGACGCCGCTTGCGCTCCCGGAATCATGTTGATGACTCCGGCTAGTGCTGCGTTGGCCATTACCCAGAGTGGGCTTGAAATGCTTCCGAAGTAGAGGTCCATGGTGACTCCGTGTGTGGGGATGGTCGGGTTCCAGCTGGTCGCAATCAATTCGCACCAGAGGTTAAGTAAGCGATGAGCGGCTCTCAATTGCTTCGTTGGCTAAGCACGAGCACCGCCCCTTTGGCGCTTTGACCTGCTGATACATCGTCAACATTCAGTCGTCGGCGTCGGCCCAGGTAGCGGCCTAAAATCGGGTCGCGAGGGCGTGCGGGAGGACCAAGGTGTGAATTGCTTAATCTGTGACCCAGCGTGATGCAGTTCACTCCTGGAATGTTCAGTTGCGGTTCAGCCCGGCCTCCGTAGGCTCGCGCCCATGACCAGCGTTCTCATGATCCTGTCCGCCGCCGACCACTGGACACTCAAGGACGGTTCCGCGCACCCCACCGGATTCTGGGCCGAGGAGTTCGTCACCCCCTACGAGGTCTTCACGGGAGCCGGTTGGGAGGTCACGGTGGCCACTCCCGGTGGCCGCGCTCCGACGGTAGACCAGGCCAGCCTCGCCGAGGGGGCCGGCGACCCGGAGACCCTCGAGAAGGTCAAGGCCTCGCTCGACCGTCTCGACCCGGTTCTCACGGCACCCGTCGATCTCGCCTCCGTGACTCACGCAGACTTCGACCTGGTCTTCTACCCCGGAGGCCACGGACCGCTCGAGGACCTGGCCGTGGACAGCACCTCCGGGGCCATCCTCTCCGAGCGTGTGAGCGCCGGGTCGCCCCTGGCTCTGCTCTGCCACGCCCCGGCGGCACTGCTCGCAGCGTCCGAGACCCCGGCGTCCTCACCGTTCGCCGGATACCGGGTCACCGGCTTCTCCAACGTCGAGGAGGAGCAGGTCGGCCTGGCCGCCAACGCCCCCTGGCTCCTGGAGGACAAACTGGTGGAGCTGGGTGCCGACTACTCCAAGGCCGCCGAACCCTGGGGCTCGTACGTCGTGGTGGACCGGAACCTCTACACCGGCCAGAACCCGCAGTCCTCCGCCGAACTGGCCGAGCGGCTCGTCGCGGATCTCGCCGGCTGAGCCGATGGAGCAGGTCGTCGACCAGCACGCGATCATCAACGGCCACCGCGTCGCCCACGGTGTCCACGGGGCCGGCGAACCTGTGGTGCTGGTGCACGGCACCCCGTCGTCGTCATATATCTGGCGGAACGTCGTGCCACGGCTCGTCGACGCCGGGTACCGCGTCCACGTCTTCGACCTACTGGGCTACGGCCTGTCGGAGAGGCCGCGGGACCCGGCCGTGGACACGTCGATCACCGGTCAGGTCGCCGTTCTGGCGGAACTGCTCGACCTGTGGAGGTTGGACACGTTCCACCTGGTCGCACACGACATCGGAGGCGGCGTCGCCCAACGGTTCGGGGTCCGCTCGATCGAGCGCCTGCGCACGCTGACGCTGATCGACGTCGTGAGCTTCGACTCCTACCCCTCCGAGCGCACCCGGCAGCAGATGGCCGACGGGCTGGAGGTGCTGGCGAAGAAGCCCGACGACGAGCACCGCGAGCATTTCCGCAAGTGGCTGCTGTCCACCCACAGCGACCCCTCGGGCTTCGACCCGGAGGCCCTGCGCATCTACGTGGACCTCATCAGCGGACCGATCGGCCAGCCGAGCCTCTTCCAGCACCAGGTGGCGCACTACGAGCCCGTCCACACCATGGAGATCAGCGACCAACTGGACACGCTGGGCCGGGTCCCGGTCCAGATGATCTGGGGTGCCGATGACACCTGGCAGGTCATCGAGCACGCCCACCGCCTGCAGCGGGCGATCCCGGGCAGCGGGCTCCACGTGATCGAGCGGTGCGGCCACTTCGCCCCGGAGGAACGCCCCACCGAGGTGGCGGCCGCAGTGCTCGAGTTCCTGGAGCAGAACCGCTCCTAGCTGTGATGTCCAGGGGCGTCGGCGCCTCACACGGCGGGCGCGGCAGACCCCTCCGCCCGGCCGTAGTGCCCCGCCAACCACGCACACACGATGAGCTGGATCTGGTGGAACAGCATCAGGGGGAGCACCAGGAGCCCGACCGGCTGGCCGACGAACAGCACCGCGGCCATGGGCAGCCCGGTCGCCAGAGACTTCTTGGACCCGCAGAACTGCACGACCCTCTTGTCCCGATCGGCGAATCCGAGCGCACGGGAGATCAGCTCGGTCAACCCCAGCACCACCGCGAGCAGGACGCAGCACGCGGCGATCAGCCACGCCAGCTGGGCCGGTCCGACTCTCGACCAGATGCCGTCGGCGACGCCCTCGGAGAACGCCGCGTAGACGATCAGGACGATCACCGACTTGTCGAACAGCGCCAGCCGTCTGATCCTGGAGATGACCGGCAGAACCCAGCGTCGCAGCAGCTGGCCCAGCACGAACGGCAACAGCAGCTGCAGGGCGATCTTCCCGACCGAGTCCCACGTGATCACCACCGCTCCGTCCCGGGTCATGAGGGCGAAGACCAGCAGGGGAGTGAGGACCACCCCGAGGAGGTTCGACACGGACGCCGAGACCACGGCAGCGCTCACGTGGCCGCGGGCGATCGCGACGAACGTGATCGAGGACTGCACGGTCGACGGCACGAGCGTGAGGAAGAGGAATCCGGCGGCCAGCGGCTCGCCGAGCACCGGCGTGAGTGCCCAGCTGCCCAGCAGGCCGAGTGCCGGGAACAGCAGGAACGTCGCGGCCAGCACCACGGAGTGCAGCCGCCAGTGCCTGACACCGGCCAGGAGCTCGCGGGGCTCCAGCCGCGCGCCGTAGAGGAAGAACAACACGGCGATCCCGATGGTCGTGACCCAGCCCAACGCGGTCGCGGCCCCGCCGGTGGCAGGCAGCACCGCCGCCACCACGACGGCGGCCAGGATCGCCAGGATGAACGGCTCGATCCGGACGCGACGCAGGAATCTCATCGGCCCATCTCACCACTCCGCGGCGCAGGAGGTCCGCGCGAGGCCCCGGGACGGGTGAGTTCCCGGCAGGCGCGGGACCCCTGGTGCAGCCCGATAGGCTCGGGGCATGACAGAGAGCGCCCGCCAGGGATGGCGGCCCAGGTCGTTACGCGACGGAGAGGAGCCGGATCCGCGGTTCACGCTCGCCAACGAGCGGACCTTCCTGGCGTGGATCCGCACGAGCCTCGGCCTGATGGCCGGAGCCGTGGCGATGGAGGCCTTCGCCGGGGACGAGATTCCGGAGATCATCCGCACTCCGCTGGCCTGTGTCCTGCTGGTGATGGCGGCCCTGTTGGCCACCGTGTCGTTCCGACGGTGGATCCGTATCGAGGCCTCGATGCGCCACAACAAGCCGCTTCCCGTCCCGCAGGCGTCGATCCTCCTGGTGCTGGGTATCGCGATCGGCGCGATCCTGCTGGTCCTCGCGATCCTCGGTGGCACCATCGCATGAGCGTTCCGCGGCGGCGCATCGGCGTGCGCCCAGAGGCCGTGCCGCCCGACGTCGGCCTGCAGGCCGAGCGCACCAGCCTGTCGTGGGCGCGGACCTGGGCCGTGGTGACCGTCAACATCATCCTCGTGGCGAAGTTGATCGCGGAGACCGCGTGGGTCTGGGCGGCCGTCTTCGCGACCCTCCTGGTGGTCCCGCTGCTCGCGCTGCTCAGGGTGCAGCGGCACCACGAGCAGCGGGTGGGGCGGTTCGTCCGGGCGGGTGAGGTCCAACAGACCCAGGCCCGCTACAACATCGGGCTGGTGGCGATGGTGCTGGTGATGGCCGGGTGCCGACTCGCGGCCGTCCTGGTGAGGGTGCTCTCGTAACAGCAGCACACGGCTCCGAGGGCATCCGGACCCGCGCCCGGACCCGCGCCCGGCCTGGGACGACCGGCCGGGGCAGACGGATCAGGTGTTCTTCAGGCGCCCGCTCAGGGCGTCACGGAGCCGGTCAACCATGCCGACACCGGGCCCCAGCGTCATGTGGAACAGCTCGGAGTGCGGCGACCCGGGGTGCGGCCGGGTGGGGGCGATCTTCTTGGCCGCCTCGACCTTCCGGCCCAGGTCGAGCAGGTCCTCTGCGGAGACGGCTGCCCGGAGCTTGGGGAACTGGTCGGTCTCTTCGTCGTCGGCGTGGTGATCGAGGAGTTCCTTGAAACGCTTCACGGTGGCGATGAACTCGGCGCTCTCGGAGTCCAGGCCCTCGAGCTCCTTCATCACCTCTTCGATCTCCTGGTGCTCCTTCTTGTCGTGCTCGACCTCGTCGCCGCCGTCCGGAATCTCGCGCTCGTAAACGGGGTAGACGAACAGCTCCTCGGCCACCGAGTGGCGGGTCACCTCGGCGATCACGGAATCGGCCAGCGCACGGCGCTCGGAGGGGTCGGTGGTCTCCTCGATCATCTCGATCAGCCCGATCATCTCGCGATGGTCGGCGGTGAGGATGTCGACGACATCCTGGTGGGATTCGGTCGCGGATGTCTGGGCCATGGCGAACTCCTTCACGTGTGGGCCGGATGGATATCCGACCGTAGGCAGCGCGAGGCCAGTGGGCCACCGGTCGAGGTCGGCTGCGCGCCCGGATGCGCGGCCCAGTGGGTGCCCGCGCGCGCCACCGCGGCGCCGTACACCGGGCGTGAATACCGGGACTACCGGGTGGAGGTGCCCTCGGGTTCGCACATGCCCTGCAGGGCGCACGAACCGCACCCGCCGGTCACGCTGCAGTCGGTGGCCGGGTCGGCGGGATCGGCGGGATCGTCGGAGGGGTCACCGGAACCGGAGGCGTGCCCGCCGCACCCGCCCTCGGAGCCGCACCCGCACCCGCTCTCGTCCTGATCCGGGTCCTGCGCGGCGTCCCACAGCGCGGCCGCGCGTGATCCGGCGAGGCCGGCGGCGCTGAGCAGCGCGAGGGAACCCAGAAGGGCGACGACGACGACGAGGCCACCGACCCAGCCCCCGATCAACCCCACGCCGAGCGCGCCGAGCAGAAGCGTCAGACCCGAGCCGATGAGGGCGGGTCCGGCGGCGCGGTTGGCGAGCGTCCAGGCCTCGGGGGAGCGTCGGGTCTCCGGGGTGCGCACACCCAGGACGCCGTTGCCCGGCAGCCGGCCGAGCGACCCCAGCAGGCCGGTGACGCCGACCACGAGGGCGAGACCCGCCAGCACCACCACGACCACCATGAGCACTGCGTTCACGCTTCCGAGGGTACGCCCGCGGCGGCGTAATTCCGATTCGCCTCGTCCCCTGTCGGATCGTTCCCGGCAGTGCCCTCGATCAGTGCCAACAGGCGCGCGAGCTCGCGCTTGCCCTGCTCGTCGAGGCGGTCCAGGAACTCCCGGCGCACGGTGGCGACGTGGTCGGGTGCGGCCCGGGCGATCTCGCGCATCCCCTCGGAGGTGGCGGAGACGAAGGCGCCCCGGCCATCGGTGGGGCAACTCGTCCGCTGAACCAGCCCCCGCCGGACCATCCGGGTGACCTGGTGGGAGAGCCGGCTCCGCTCCCATTGCAGGACATCGGACAGCGCGGTCATCCGCAGCGGTCCGTCGGCCTCGCTCAGGTACACGAGCACCTCGAACTCCGGCTCCGTCAGGCTGGACGTGGCCTTGAGGTCTCGCTGGATGGCCAGGTGGAGGCGCCCCTGGATAGCCAGGTAGTCGCGCCAGAGGGCCTTCTCCTCGTCGGTCAGCCATCTGACGTCGTCGGTCACCGGGGATTCGCTCATGGGCCCAGTCTACGCCCATAGTTGACACGACACCTAGTGCGGCGCTAAAAGTGTGTGACGCATCATCCGGATGCGTGACCCGAAAGGACTGAACACTTGAGCGCCTCAGAACTCGCCACCCCGACGACCGCCGCCCGTACCGCGGCGGCCGACACCCTCGTCCCCGTGCCCGGACTCGTCCGCGACATCGGCCTCCTGCTCACCCGGGTCCTGCTCGGCGTCGTGCTGATCGCCCACGGTTGGGAGAAGCTCGTCACCAACGGCGCGGGCGCCACCGGCGAGTTCTTTGACTCCGTCGCCGTCCCGGCCGCCCAGGCCGCCGCGGTGTTCGCGGGAGTGGTCGAGCTGGCCGGAGGAATCCTGCTGGTGGTGGGCCTGCTCACCCAGGTGGTGGCGGCGCTCGTCGTCGTCGTCATGTTGGGCGCCTACCTGTTCGTCCACCAGGGCGCCGGCATCTTCGCCACGAACGGCGGCTGGGAGCTCGTCGCCGTGATCGCGCTGGCCGCCGTCATCTTCGGCCTGGTCGGCCCCGGGCGGTACAGCCTCGACGCGCTGATCGCCGGACGTCGCGCCGCCGGACGTCGCGCCACCAGGGCCTGACTCGACGCCCGCCGCCCCCGCCGACCCCGGCACCCTAGGCACCCCGCCGCCCCCGCCGCCCCCGTCGACCCGGCGCTCCCACATCGAGAAGAGCGTTCCGCACACCGCCTCTCGCGCGATGTGTTCGGGACACTCTTCTCGACGGGGCGGGGCCTCGGCCCAGCGGTGTCCACACGCTGAGGAGGCCCGGCCCACTCCAGGGTTTAGGCTGGACACGGCCTGCGTGTGGGCACCGGCGAGGATCAGGGAGAGCAGACAACCGTGAGCAGTAGCGACGAGACCGTCACCGCAGATCAGTCCGTCCCCGGGGCGCAGGCGGACCAGGCGGGGCCCGCCCACCGCTACGGCGCCGATCTCGCCGGCCGGATCGAGTCCCGCTGGCAGCGCGAGTGGTCCGAGCGCGGGACGTTCGAGGCCCCCAATCCCGTCGGCCCGCTCGCGCCCGCCGACGGCTCGGCGCCGCCCGAGAACAAGCTCTTCGTGCAGGACATGTTCCCGTATCCGTCCGGCGCCGGCCTGCACGTGGGGCACCCGCTGGGGTACATCGCCACCGACGTCTTCGCCCGCTACCACCGCATGCTCGGGACCAACGTCCTGCACACCCTGGGGTACGACGCGTTCGGACTCCCGGCCGAGCAGTACGCCGTGCAGACGGGCCAGCACCCGCGGGTCACCACCGAGGCCAACATCGTCAACATGGAGCGTCAGCTCGGGCGACTGGGTCTGGGCCACGACCGCCGGCGCGTGGTGGCCACTACGGACACCGAGTTCTACCGCTGGACGCAGTGGATCTTCCTGCAGATCCACGGCGCCTGGTACGACCCGGACGCTCCCGCCCGCACCACCGACGGCGGCGCGCATCCCACCCGCACCGGCCGCGCCCGGCCGATCTCCGAGCTGCGCGAGCAGTTCGCCTCCGGTGCCCGCCCGCTGCCCGAGGGGTTCGCCGGCCGGGCCTGGTCCGACCTCACCGCGGCCGAGCAGGAGAAGGTCCTCGACTCCCACCGGCTGGTGTACCTTTCCGACTCCCAGGTCAACTGGTGTCCCGGGCTGGGCACCGTGCTGGCCAACGAGGAGGTCACCGCCGAGGGCCGCTCCGAGCGCGGCAACTTCCCGGTGTTCCGCAAGAACCTCTCCCAGTGGATGATGCGGATCACCGCCTACGCCGATCGGCTGGTCGACGACCTGGACAGACTGGACTGGACGGACAAGGTCAAGTCCATGCAGCGCAACTGGATCGGCCGCTCGCAGGGCGCCCGCGTGCGCTTCGCGGTGGCCGACAAGTCCATCGAGGTCTTCACCACCCGCCCCGACACGCTGTTCGGCGCCACCTACATGGTGCTCTCGCCCGAGCACCCGCTGGTCGACGAGCTGGCCGGGCCGTTCTGGCCGGACACGGCCGGCGGCGTCGGCGCCGGGGCGGCCGGCGACGCGGGCCCAGGGGGGCTCGACGAGCGGTGGACCGGTGGGCACTCCTCCCCGGCCGAGGCCGTGCAGGAGTACCGCCGCCGGGCCGCCACCAAGTCCGATCTGGAGCGCCAGGAGAACAAGGACAAGACCGGCGTCTTCACCGGCGCCTACGCCGTCAATCCGGTCAACGGACAGCAGGTCCCGGTGTTCGTCGCGGACTACGTGCTCATGGGCTACGGCACCGGGGCGATCATGGCGGTGCCCGCCCACGACTCCCGCGACCACGAGTTCGCCACGGCCTTCGGTCTGCCGATCGTCCAGGTGGTCGCCCCGGCCGACGGGAGCGAGCTCGACGTGGCGGCCGAGGCGTACTCGGGCGACGGCGTCGCCGTGAACTCGACCAACGAGCTGGGGCTGTCGCTCGACGGACTCGGCGTCGACGAGGCCAAGGCCGCGACCATCGCCTGGCTCGAGGGTGAGGGCACCGGCGAGGGGACCGTCCAGTACAAGCTGCGCGACTGGCTGTTCGCCCGCCAGCGCTACTGGGGCGAGCCGTTCCCCGTGGTCTACGACGCCGACGGTGTCCCGCACGCACTGCCCGACGAGATGTTGCCCGTCGAGCTGCCCGAGGTCGAGGACTACAAGCCCGTCTCCTTCGACCCCGACGACGCGGACTCGATGCCCTCCCCGCCGCTGGCCAAGGCCACCGAGTGGATGACCGTAGAGCTCGACCTCGGCGACGGCGTGCAGACCTACACACGCGACGCCAACGTGATGCCCAACTGGGCCGGTTCCAGCTGGTACCAGCTTCGCTACATCGATCCCACGAACTCCGACGAGCTGTGCGCGCTGGAGAACGAGCGCTACTGGACCGGCCCGCGGCCCGAGATCCACGGTGAGGGCGACCCCGGGGGAGTGGACCTCTACGTCGGTGGAGTCGAGCACGCGGTGCTGCACCTGCTCTATTCGCGGTTCTGGCACAAGGTCCTGTTCGACCTCGGCCACGTGACCAGCGAGGAGCCCTACCGCAGGCTGTTCAACCAGGGGTATATCCAGGCGTTCGCGTACACCGATTCGCGCGGCGTCTACGTCCCCGCTGCGGATGTAGAGGAGCGAGACGGGAAGTTTTACCTGGACAGCTCCCCCGACGCGCCCGAGGTGTTCCAGGAGTACGGAAAGATGGGCAAGTCGCTCAAGAACTCCGTCTCGCCCGACGAGATCTGCGACGAGTACGGTGCCGACACCCTGCGCGTGTACGAGATGTCCATGGGGCCGCTCGACACCTCCCGGCCCTGGGCCACGAAGGACGTCGTGGGGGCGCATCGCTTCCTGCAGCGCCTGTGGCGCGTGGTGATCGAGGAGTCCACCGGGCAGGCCCGCGTGACCGGGGACGAGCCTCCGCAGGAGGTGCTCAAGGCGCTGCACAAGGCCATCGCCGGGGTGCGCGATGACTACGCCGGACTGCGGGACAACACCGCGATCGCCAAGCTCATCGAGTACGTCAACTTCCTGACCAAGGCCTACCCGACGGAGGGGCCGGGGGCACCGCGGTCGGTCGTCGAACCGCTGGTGCTCATGGTGGCGCCCGTCGCCCCGCACCTGGCCGAGGAGCTGTGGTCGCGGCTCGGGCACACCGGGTCGCTGGCCCACGGCCCGTTCCCCGAGCACGACGAGTCCTACCTGGTCGAGGACTCGGTCGAGTACCCGGTGCAGATCAAGGGCAAGGTGCGCTCGCGCATCACCGTGTCCGCGGACGCCTCACCGGCCGAGGTCGAGGTCGCGGCCCTGGCCGACGAGAAGGTGCAGGCGAACCTCGACGGGGCGGCCCCGAAGAAGGTCATCGTGGTCCCGGGCAAGATGGTCAACATCGTGCCCTGACGGGAATCGCCCCGGCCTGCTGTGGGCGCGCGCTGCTTGCGGTGGGCCCGCGCGCCGGCGTGCTTTCGGCTTGCGCGCCCGGAATGGTCCCGTCCGGGCGCGCACCACGCCCGAATGCGTGCAGAGGGGCCGCGTAGGTCGGGGTGGGTGGGATGACGAATCAGTCCACCCGGAACCAGCCCACCTGGAATCAGCCGACCTGGGATCAGCCCACCTGGACGAACACCGCCGAGGACGAGCCGATCAGGTAGGTGGTGGTGACCATCCACATGGCGTAGCTGGCGAAGAGCCACGGCCGCCACCTGATGTGCTGCTTCCACCGCCGGTACGTCTTGATGCCCGCCGTCACGGACAGGCCCACCGACAGCAGCAGCGGCAGAAGCACCACCTCGACGCGGTCCTGTGTCAGGCACGTGCCGCCGGGCTCCGTGCACCGCTCGCCGATACCTCCGCCGAATGCGACGAGGGCGACCGCGAAGAGGACGACGGCCGACGCGGAGAGCAGGACGTAGCGGATGGCGTCGGTCGCCTGGCGCTCGTTGCGCTCAAGGCGCTCCAGCGGGTCGTCGGATTCGCCGATCGGCTGAAAAGTCACCGTCAGCCCCCCGCGAATCCGTTGTGCCCGCCGGCCTCGGCCACCTCGTCGACCGTCGCGATCCCCAGCTGCTGGTCTGCCACGGGTGGGAACAGCGGACCCCCGCCGAAGGCACCCCGGTGCGACAGCGGCACCTCGCCGTCGTCGTTCCTCAGGCCCTTCTCGCGACCGTATTCGGCGGTGATGATCGTGGACCCGCTCAGTCCCGGGAGCGACGGGTCCTCGGCCAGCGCCGCGATCACGCGGCCGACGAAGGTCGGGTCCTCGGCGCGGTCCAGGGGGAAGCCGTTGAAGTCGTCCATCCCCAGAGACAGGATGAGCTCGGTGCGGATGAGCCCGAGCCACAGGGACAGGGTGGACACCCCGGTGCCGGCGAGCTCGTGGGCCATGTCGGAGGCCATCTTGTCGAGAGCGGTCTTGCTCATCCCGTAGAGGACGGTGTGGAACGGTGCGCGCGACCCGAACGAGGAGATGTTGACCATCAGACCCGACCCCTGCGGGACCATCACCTTGGCGGCCTCGCAGCACGCCACGTAGTGGGCGCGCAGGCCCACGCCCAGGAGCGCGTCCCAGTCGCCGGCGGGCCGCTCCCAGAACTTGCCGTTGAAGCCCATGAAGCCCTTGGGGTTGGTCCAGACGTTGTTGACCAGCAGGTCGAGGCGGCCGGTGTCGGCGACGATGCGAGCGACGACGGCGACGATCTCGTCGTCCCGGCCGTGGTCGCACTCGAGCGGCCGCACCTGCCCGGGTGCTCCGTCCGCGGCCTCGACCGTGCCGCGGAGCCGTTCGGCCGAGCGCCCGGTGACGTACACGGTCCACCCGGCGTCGGCGAGAGCGGTGGCCACCCCCCGGCCCACGCCGCGGCTGCCGCCGGTGACCAGGGCCACGCGCGCGCTCACGAGTCGACTCCGGCGGCTGCGGGAGCCGAGTCGTCACTCCGGACGGTCTGGACCTCAGGGAACGTCACCGTGGCGCTGTCGAGCGAGCGGGTGATCGACCAGCCCGGTGAGAACAGGCACTCGGCCATCACCCAGCGGCCACTCTCCACCACATAGACATCGGAGTACTCGCCGGTGGACAGGGTCTCGGTGCCGTTCTCCCGGTCCACCTGGCGGAACTGCAGCGTCCAGGTGCCGGTGGCGCGCCGTGGTGCGTCCCCGTCGCCGGGGTCCTCGACGGCGATCGAGGGCATGACGCCGTGGTGCATGTCGAGGATGCGGGGGCCGCCGTCGGAGGCGGTGGCCAGGGCGATCTGGCGGAAGATGCCGACCATCGTGTCCGGGTCCGTGCGGCCGAGCGGGCCGAAGTCCAGGACTCCGCCCTCCGCCACGAAACAGGCCCGGAACCGCTGCGGGTCCTTGGCGTCGCAGGCCCGCCAGTAGCTGTGTTTGAGCTGCTCGATCGCCTGGCGGGCGCGGAATTCGTGCTCGAACTGCATGCGGGCCACGTTAGCCTAGGAAGCATGAGTCGAACACTGGTCGAGCTGTCCGATCGCTGGGATCTTCAGGACCTAATGACCAGGTACGCGACCTGTATCGATGCCCGCGATTTCGACGGGCTGGACAGGGTGTTCACCCCGGACGCCCGGGTGAGTTTCGAGGCCTCGGGAGGCCCCGCGGACGAGTATCCGGCGGTGCGGGCGTGGTTGGCGGAGATGCTCCCGATCTTCGCCTCCACCCAGCACCTCATGGGCAATCTCGCGGTGACCCTGGACGGGGACTGCGCGACGGGGCGTTGCATGTGCTTCAACCCGATGGCACTCAAACCCGTGGAGGAGAAGGACCAGCAGGTGTTCTTCTACGGGCTCTGGTACGTGCTGGATTTCGTCCGCACCGCCGAGGGCTGGCGGATCGACAGCCTCGCGCAGGAGCAGGCCTTTCACCACAACCTGCCCTGACCGCGGGTCAGACGGTGCCGCAGGAGTTCGGCGCCGGCACCCCGTGCACCCGGTCCATGAGATAGCGCGCGTTGGTGGCGCGTTCGGCCAGCATCGGCAGGGCGTGGTCGATCACCAGGCCCGGCGCCACAGCGGGGATCTCGGCGGTGCGCAGCTCGACGGTGGTGCCCTGGGCGCACCAGTCGCGGACCAGGTCGACCGCGGTGTGGTGCGGGACCACGTCGTCGTTCCGCCCGATCAGGACCAGCGCGGGGACCGTGGGGGCCACCCGGCCGAGGTTGTAGCTCTCCAGTACCCGCAGGATCTCCGGCTCGGATCGGGCGGCGTCGGCAAGCGAGTTGCCGCTCACGGTGAACTCGCTGGTGCGACGAAGTCCGTACGCGAAGGCGGTCTCGGCGACACACTGCGTCGAGGTCACCTCGAGCATGCGGCGGCCCTCGTCGTTGAGCTGGCGGTCGAACGCAGGGCGCAGATCGGGGTGCACCTGCAGGATCCCGTTGATGGCGTAGCCGACGGCTCCGGTGAGGACGCCGCCGTCGACGCGGTCGAGGGTGCCGAGCATGTCCGAGGGCGGGGCTCCGGCCGCCACGCCCACCAGGTTGAGGTCCGGCGCGTACTCCCGGTGCATCTCGCCGGCGGCCGCCGCCGCGCCACCGCCCTGGGAGTACCCGCTCACCACCGTGGGGGAGTCGGGGGCGAGATCCGTTCCGGGCAGCCGCACGGCGGCGCGGGCGGCGTCCAGGGCCGAGCGGCCCTGGGAGTCGCGGTTGACGTAGGGATGGTGGCCCGGGGTGCCCAGACCCTCGTAGTCGGTGACGACGACGGCGAAGCCCTCGGCGAGCATCGAGTAGGCGTCGATCAGCGAGTACCCGGCGGCCATGGAGATCGGGGCCGTCCCGACGCCGAGCCCCACCTCCATGGACTTCGAGGGCGCACACTGGTCCCCCTGTCCCTGTGTGCCGGGCGTGACCACGGCGAGCGGGCGCGGGCCGGGTCCGCTCCACGGGGCCCGGGGTTGGAGGTAGGTGCCGGTGACGGCGACGGGCCCACCCGCCGCACCGGTCGAGCGGTACATGATCCGCTGGGCGTCGGCGGTGAGAGTGCCGCCCGCGACGAGATCCGGAACGCTCGGCGTGATGGTCATGGGTTCACTGCGGATGACGGTGCCGGGCACCGCGGGTAGATCCGCCGGCGGGCTGTAGA
The DNA here is from genome assembly GCF_002289575.1 of Dietzia natronolimnaea. Lineage (GTDB taxonomy): Bacteria > Actinomycetota > Actinomycetes > Mycobacteriales > Mycobacteriaceae > Dietzia > Dietzia natronolimnaea_A. Next base: position 38,602 of record NZ_NTGA01000024.1, on the reverse strand, counting down.
ACGCCGTCTGGTCGGGTGCGTTGGAGGAGCCCTGGCCGCCCGCCACGGGCTGCGCTCCGGCCACCGGCACCGGGCCGATGACCAGCACCGGCGCCAGGGCCGCCGCCAGTCCGATCGCGAGCGCCCCGGCCAGGGTGGCCACGCCGCGGGTCGAGGTCCGGTCGGATGACGGTGATCTCACATGGTCTCCAGGGGTGTCGGCGCCGCGGGGACTACTGGGGCGCGTCCTGCGTCACACGGAACTATAACCGGTGTCTGTTCTAGTCGTGGTCCAGGTCACAGGCGGGGAGCGCCTCGCGGGTTCGGTTCAACGGGAATGAATCGGTGGCCGGTGCCCGTGCTCATTGCTACGGTGGCGCCGTGCAGAACGACGTGTTGATGTGCTGGCGGAGCGACCCCGAGTGGATCCGCGCCGCCCATGCCGCCTCGGCGTAGCAGGCGCCTCACGGGCCCACCGGGAACGGGTGGGCCGAACGACAGTCGGGCAGGCGGACCACTCAGGGCCACGGGCCATCGCCGAACACACACCGCGGCCGAGTCAGGCCGAGCCCGACCTGATCGAGGAGAACGACCAGGTGACCGCTAGCCCCCGCACCATCCACCTTCCCCTGTCGGAGTCGGATGTCCTGGTGAGCGCCCGCTCGCTGGACGAGTACACGGACATGTTCGAGCTGGATGCCGCGGACCTGGGCGGCCGGATCGTCGACTGCCCGGGCGGAGCGGCCAGCGCCGTCGCGGAGATCTGCGCCGCGGGTGGCGACGCGGTCGCGGTGGATCCGCAATACGCGCTCGGTGGTCGTGATCTGAGGGAACGGGTCCTGGCGGATCTGGATCGGTCGCTCCACCACTTCCACTCCCGGGATCTCGAGTACGACTGGGACGTCCGGGGAGGGGTCGTCGGTCACGAATCCGTCCGCCGGGCCGCGGCCGAGTCGATGCTCGCCGACCTCGAGGCCGCTCCCGGCCGGTACATCGCCGGGGCGCTGCCCGACCTGCCTCTGGCCTCCGACTCCGCGGACCTCGTCCTGTGCTCCCACCTGCTGTTCACCTACGCGGACCGGATGAGCACGGCCGACCATGTCGACGCGATCGTCGAGATGGCGCGGGTGGCGCCGGAGGTCCGCATCTACCCGCTGGTCGACCATTCGGGTAACCCCCTGCCCGAACTGGTCCGCAGCGTGATCGCCAAGCTGAAGAAGGAGCGGTTGACCAGCCGCATCGAACCGGTCGTCCGGCCGTTCCAGCTCGCGGCCACCACGAGGTTGGTGGTCGAGCGCATGACCCACCGGCGACCGTGATGCGACAGTCGGGGCTCAGCCGGGCGTGAGGCGCAGGACCTGTTGTCCGGTGAACGGGGAGGCCTCCAAGCTGGTGAGCAGCGGCTGGGGCCCGCCCACCTCCAAGGCCTGACCGGGCTGGAAGATGGTCCCCGAGCCCAGCGTGTACGCGACCAGGTCACACATCTGCCCGTAGAGGGCGCCGGGAGGCCCGGGGACGTCGAGCCGCTCGAGGTCGAGCCGACCGAAACGCCCGAGTCCGGTGGTGTACACGCACGACGTGGTCTCGGATTGCATACCCGCGCGCACTCCGACGAGCGCCGGGACGGGGAGCGGATTGCCGGCGACGAGATCGCGGTAGGGGCCGGCGGGAAGGGTGGTGGCCGCGCCGCCGATGCTCACCGCGATCGCACCGGGGAGCGCGGTCAGCGCGGCGGTCACCGTGGCCACCGCGAGTTCGCACCGGAGCGTGTCGAGCCTGGGGTCCAGGTACTCGGGCTCGGCCGGCTCGCCGTCGTCCCCCACCGGTCCGAGACGGAAGGCGGCCACGACGACCTGCGACCGGTGTGAGTCCACCACACCCTGACCGCCGTTCCAGATGGCCAGGTTCTCGGTGTACCGGGACGCCTCGCCGTCGGCCACGGGCAGGTCGAGCGGGGTCACGACCACCGTGACGTCCTCGACGGACACGGCGGTCGCGGGGTCCTCGTCCGTTCCCGGATCGACGTCGTAGGAACCCTCGAAGATCTCGGCGAGCAGCTCGGTGACGTCGCGGTGGCCGGGCGCGGGGTGGTCGAGCAGGACGATCGCGACCGGGGTGCTCTTCCAGGACAGGTCCTCGCCGGTCTGTGGGTCCACCGCGCCCCCGGCCCCGGCCCCGGCCCCGTCTCCGCTCTGGTGGTCGGAGCGCGTGTCGGCGGCGGGCTGGTCGGACTGCGGCGACTCGCTCATGTCCCCGAGGCTAGCGGGTCAGTTGAGTAGGAAGTCGATCACCAGGCGCTCGAACTTGTCCTTCTGCTCGATCATCGCCCAGTGGCCGCAGCGTGAGAACGCGTGGAGCTCGGCGCGGGGGAGCTGCCGGAACGCGAAATGAGCCTGCTCGTAGGGCAGCATGCGGTCGTCGCGGCCCCAGATGAGCAGGGTCTCCTGGCGGATCTGGGAGGCCCGGGCGTACAGCGGGGTGTAGGCGTTCTCGGGCTTGAGGATCGAGCCGAAGATGGCGTACATCCGCTCGACCGCGCCGGGGGCGGTCGCCGCCTCGGTCCTGGTCCGGATGAGCTCGTCGGACACGACCTTCTTGTTGCCCACCATCGTGTCCACCCAGGCGGCCATGGACTCGTCGGAGGGCGAGGCGAGGAAGTCGAACAGGCGCCGGGAGCCCTCACTGGGTTCGGGGGTGAACAGCGGCGCCGCCAGGCCGCCCGGGCCCATGAGCGCCATCTTGCGGACGCGGCCGGGGTAGGCCAGCGCGGTCTCGCAGGCCACGTTGCCGCCCATCGAGTTGCCGATGATGTCGACCTTCTCGATCCCCTTGGCCTCGCAGAAAGCGTCGATCGCCTCGGCGGCGATCAGGGGATAGGCCTTCTCCCAGTCGAGGTCCGAGCTCTTCCCGAAACCGGGCATGTCGAGCAGGATCGTGTGGAATCGCTCGGCGAAGACCGGGAGGTTGCCCGCGAAGTTGGACCAGGCGGTGACGCCCGGGCCGGAGCCGTGGAGGAAGAGCACGGGCACGGCGCTCTCGGGCTCCGCGACACTCTGCTCTCCCGCCTCGTGGAAGTGCAGCTCGAAGCGGCCGGCGGTGAGGGTCTTGCTGGTGGACTCGAAGTCGAGGGCGCTCATGGGGGCCACGATACTGGAACAGGTTCTAGAACCGGCCGCCTCGCGGGAAATGGGGCCCGGTCGGGGATGGGCCGGAGATCGGCCGGAGATAAGTCAGCCGCGCGGGGAGTCCCAGAACATCCCCGCGCGGCGATGGCGAGGACTTTACTCGGAAATTCTCATGTGACAAGTAGATAACGATTGTGGTGTCGGTCACATCGTTGACGCGACCTCGACCGACCGCTGCCGCGCACGATGGCCGGCCACATGTTGACGGCGTGTCCAGATTCCGCTCGGCCGTCAGCGCATCACCCGATTCAGGAACGCGGTGGCGTCCGGAGTCGCCGCGTAGACCGTCCCGCTGTGGTCCCTGTCCGGATAGACGTGGAGTTCGAGCGGTTGGCGGTTCAGCGTCATCTCCGCCGCGAGCGACAGCGCGGAGGGTGCGGGCACGTCCAGGTCGAGCAGACCCTGGCCCAGGAAGACCGGGCGGTCGTATCCGGTGGCCGGGGTCCCCATGTACCGCTGGAGAAGTCCGAAGACGTCCGGGATGTCCCTGACCGGTCTGGTCAGGGCCTGGGATATCTGGAAATCGCCCACCGCGGCCCGCATGTCCTCGTAGCAGAGGTGTTCGGCGGCGTCGACCATCTCGCGGCCGCGAGGGGTGAGGAAGTCATCGAGGCCGACCTCGGGGTGCTGGTCCCGGAGGCCGGCGAGGATGTAGAGGGCGTAGAGGTTCAGGCCCGTGGGCAGCGACACCGGAGGGAAGCCGGGCCCGCCCCACTGGAAGAGGTGCTCGAGGTTGGCCGGGGCACCCGTGGCCACGACGCCCCGGTAGTCCAGCCCCGACGGCGTGCCCAGTTCGGTGGCCCGGGTGGCGGTGACCAGGGCGGCGCCTGCTCCCTGCGACTGGCCCACCGCGGCCCACGTCGGGGAGAGCGGGAGGCCGTCTGCGCGTGCGGCGATCACCGCGTCGACGATCCCGCGGGCCGCGACCTGCCCGTTGAGGTAGCTGAGCAGGCCCGGCGTCCCGAGCCCCACGTAGTCGGCCGCCACGACCGCGTACCCCTGCCGCAGCCAGTGGCCGAGGTACTCGGCGTCGCGCTCGGAGCGCGGGTGCGTAGAGGGGGCGCAGTCGTCGCCGAGACCGGTGGTCCCGTGTGCCCAGGCCACCACCGGCCACCCGCCCGGCGGGGGAGCCCCGTGCGGCAGGAACACCGCCGAGGTCGCGATCGCGGGGCTCCCGTGCTGGTTGATCGTGCCGTACGCCGAGCGCACCGCCCGCCCGGCCTCGGGTAGCGAGAGCGAGGGGTCCAGTGGCACGGTCGCGGAGGTGACGCCGGGCGCGGGGATCGGTCGGTCCCACTGGCGGGTGTCCAGGCCCGACCACCGCGGTGCTGGTTGGGCGGAGGTTGCCGGTGCGGCGCCGGCGGTGGGAGCGGTGAGGGAGGTGACGACGACGAGGGCGGCGACCGCTGCGGCCAGCGGACGGCGGGGGCGGGGGGCGAAGGGGCGCATAAGCGGAGACTAACCGCCGTGCTCAGTGGGTTTCCGTCTTCCGGTCCAATCCGAAATGCTCGCCCAACCGCGTCCCGGCTCTGCTTCCTGCGATCAGTAACGTGGGATCCGTGGCGCACAGAGGCATAGACATCCCCGACCTCACCGGCCAGACATGGCTCATCACGGGGGCGACCAGCGGAGTGGGCCTGGAGACCGCCCGCGCCGCGTCGGATCGCGGCGCGCGGGTGATCCTGGCGGTCCGTGACACCGGGCGGGGACGCGATGTCGCGACCGCGCTGCCGGGCCCGTCTCGGATCGTCGAGCTGGATCTGGCCTCGCTGGAGAGCGTGAGAAACGCCGCGGACGAGCTGAACGGGGCGGAGTCCGAACCGATCGACATGCTGGTCAACAACGCCGGTGCCATCACACCCCGTCGCCGCGAGACCACAGACGGATTAGAGATGCTGCTCGGCGTCAACGTGCTCGGACCGTTCCTCTTCACTAACCTCGTCCTCCCGAGTGTGCGGCGTCGTGTGGTGATCGTCGGGTCCAACGCCCACAAGGCCGGGACCTTCGATTTCGATGACCCGCACTTCGAGCGACGTCGGTGGACCCCCGCGGCGGCCTACGCCCAGTCCAAGCTCGGGGACATGCTGTGGGGGCTCGCGCTGGACCAGCGGTTGCGGGACGGACGCTCGGAGGCGGCGGCGCCGGGGGTGGACGTGCAGATCACGCACCCCGGCTGGGCGGCGACCGGCATCTCCAATGCCAGTGGTAACGCCGTGGTCGACCGAGTGATCACCGGCGTCTGCTCGGTGTTCGCGCAACCCGCGGACCAGGCGGCGCTCACCACGATGGCCGCCGCCACCCGGCCGCTCCCGCCGTGCAGCTACACCGGGCCGGACGGGCTGCGGAACCTCAGGGGGATGCCCACCCTCATCGGCCGGAGTGCCGAGGCCTCGGATCCGGAGATCGCCGAGCGGTTGTGGCGGTTCGCGGAGTCCTCGGTCGCCCGGGCCTGAGCGGAGGTCTCGGAACACCGGAGGTCTCGGCACCCCGGCGGTCTTGGCACCCCTCATCGTGGGGCCTGCTCAGCGGCCACGATGCCCGACGCCCACCCCGGTGCCGACCCGTGGTCCGGCGGGCCCAGTGCCGCCGCGTCGATCCCCGAGGTCTGCAGAAGCCAGGGGATCAGCGAGTTGGAGTTCCACATCTCGCCCGTTCCCGTCGCATCACGTCCCCAGGTATGCCGCGGGACTTCCGCGACACGCCCCAGCAGCGCGTCGGCCTCGACCGCGGACAGCGCGATCAGAGTGGGCGGCTGCGGTGCCCAGGCGAGATCCGGGATCCGGCCGTCGACCTGGCAGCGGACCTCGTACCGGAACAAGCGCGATCGGCCCAGCCAGTGCAGGCCGACGGGTCCGGTCGCCACGACCCCGTCCGACCCGCTGAGCGGCCCCCACGCCGGCGCCATCTCGATGGCACATCGGCCGTGCCCGGTGAACACCTCGAGCGCGACGTGGAACAGCGGCCGGCTGGGGCGGTGTTCGCGACGCGCGTGGAACTCCTCCCACCAGCGGCTGGTGTGGACCACCACGTGGCCGCCGGCTCCGACCGGCAGCCACCACAGCGCCACGCCCGTCTCCCTCACACCGTCCACTTCACGCCCCACCGCGCCGGGGCCGGCGCCACGGACGTGGGCGCGGGATCGCGCGGCGGGAAGCGCCACAGCAGGAGACCGGGAGCGAGCACGGCGATGCTCACGCCCAGGCCCGCCAGGTGGATCTCCACGTCAGGAACGTTAGTCGCCGGAGCACCACACCCACCGGCGTCGACGACATGATCAGCGCGCGCCGACGAAATCCACGATCAGTCGTGTGACCAGGTCGGGGCGCTCCACCTGGAGGAAATGGCCGGCGTCCGGCACGGTCTCCACCCTGCTCCCGTCAGGGAGAACGGACGCCGCGAGCGTGGCCCACTCCGCGAGCATGCACCCGTCGTCTCGTCCGTGCAGGTAGAGCATCGGGACGGTGGTGGGGCTCAATATCGCCCGCTGGACGGCGGCGCACTCCGGCGGCACCGTCCACGGACGCGCCGCGTGACGGTAATAGCGGAGGACCTCGGTGCGCCGGGGTTCGATCGCCGACCACGCCGCGTCGAGGTGGGGGCCGGCCTCGAGACCGGGCGACCACCGGCGCCACAGCAGGGGAACCACGGTGGGCAGTGACCGTTCCGCGAGCACCGGCAGCTGCTGGAAAGCGATGTACCAGCTCAGCCTCGCCTGCCTGAGCAGCCGGGCGACGGAGACGAGGATGCCACCCTCCCGCGACAAGAACGCGGCCGGCGGGGGCACGGCCATCGTCACGACGCGCCGATAGGGCTGGTCGGCGAGCCCGGCGACGGCGTGCGCGGCGACCGCACCCCAGTCGTGTCCGACGAGGACCGCCCGGTCATCACCGCCGAGCAATGCGTGCAACTCGATCGCGTCGTGGGCCAGGCTGCCGATGTGATACGACCCGTCTGTGGGAACGCCGGAGGGCGCATACCCCCGCGTGAACGGGGCGACCACCCGGTAGCCCGCGTCCACGAGTCCCGGGGCCACCCCCTGCCAGGAATGGGGCGAATCGGGGTATCCGTGCAGCAGGACCGCGAGGGGAGCGTTCTCGGGGCCCCAGGAGAGTGCGACGAGATTGACGTGGCGACCCGCGAGCCGGATGGTTCGGTGCTCCTCCATGGGTGCCCACCTTATTGCCCGCCGGGCCTCCCGACGCGGGTCCTGACGTATCCGGCACCGGCCTGCTACGTGAGGTGGTCGTGCTCGCCGTCGACCCACTCGGCGTAGCGCTCGGCCGAGCGCTGTACGGCGTCGCCGGCGTCATGGGGGACGCAGCCGCCGAAGTTCGCGTAGATCCGGTCGACGTCATAGCGCGAGACGTGGTCGGCGATGCGCCGGACCACCGCCCCGGACAGTGGCATCCAATTGGGGAACGAGCGCATGAACGTGACCCAGCGGGGATCGGCGACGGTGCCGATGGTGTCGCCGGTGAACAGCACCCCCCGGCCGTCGCGCGCGGTCCAGTGGACCACCGCGCTGCCCGGGAAGTGGCCCCCGGGTTGCGAGGCGCGGACACCGGGCAGGATCTCGATCTCGTCGCCCCGGTGACCTCCGCCCCAGACCACGGTGTTGCGGGGCCGAAGTCCCAGCCAGTGTTGGTCCGGGGCCGAGACGTAGACCGGGGCGTCGTCGAACGCCGCGGACCACAGGGACTGGACGCCGTACATGTGCGGATGGGAGGCGATGATGGCCGAGACCCCACCCCACCCGCGTACCGCGGTGACGGCCTCCTCGGTGATGTGGTTCGGCGCCTCGACCATCACGTTCCCGTGGTCCGTGCGGATGAGCGCCGGCTTCTGTCCGATCCCGGGACAGTCCCGGTGGACCAGGTTGATCACGTCCGCCTCGCGCTCGGCGAACTCGATCCGCCCGCCACGCGCCGAGGACTCCCCCGGGTGGGTCCAGCGTTGGCCGCCGGCCGGGACGTACTGCCGATCGTCGGCGCAGATCGGACACGTCTCGGGCAGGGGTTCGGCGCGCTCGACCCCGCAGGTGGCGCACTGCGTGACGGACCCCGCGGCGGCGGGGGTCATGAGATGTCGCCCTCCGTGGCCACGGAATGCCATTCAACGCCGACCAGCACCTCGAGGTCGCCGTTGACCGGACGCGCTTCGGGCTGGAGTGTCACGGCGTGCTCGAGCGCCTCCTGGGCGTTGTCGAACTCGCCCAGATCGATGGTGCGGTCCGGAGTGCGGAGGCGGAAAGTCGACATGTGCTCCAGTGTCCCCGTGCGGCCGCGAGGGTGCATCCGTCGTGCCCCCACTCGGCCGGACCCGCCGCCGTCACTGCCCGGAGACTCTTCCCGGGCGCCGACGACAGGAGCACAATGTGCAGCAGTGTCGCTGCCCGAGGAGGATTCATGATGTCGTCGTCGTCCCCGGTCCCGCCCCGGGACCAGCCGCACGGTCCGCCCCCCGGCTACCCCGACCTCGGCCCGGAGCCCCTGGTCGGCGTCCGCGTGTTCACCGCGCCCGCGGTGCCCACGGCGGTGGTCCGGGCGACGGCCGTGCCCATGGCCACCATCGCTGAGTTCTTCGATTCGGCGTTCGGCACGGCGTTTCCCGCGTTGTTCGCCGCAGGGGTGACGCCTGCCGCCGCCCCGTTCGCGTCGTACACCAGGATTACCGAGGAGCCGGAACCCCAGGCAGACCTGGAGATCGGATTCCCCCTGGCCGAGCCGCTGCCCGATGGGGTCGTCGCAGAGCCGGAGGGAGAGGGCGGGATGCGCGTGGTGGCATCCGAACTCCCAGCCGGGCAGGTCGCCGCGATGAGTTACCTCGGGTCCTACGACGGGCTGGGTGAGGCGTGGCAGGAGTTCATGGGTGAGATCGGCTCCCTGGGGCGAGCCCCGGGAACTCCGTTCTGGGAGGCGTACGTGACCGAACCGTCGCCGGACATCGATCCCGCGACCCTGCGCACCGACCTTTTCTGCCCGGTGCGCACGCCTGACGACGCGGCCTGATCGGCTCGGGGGCCCGTCTACTCCATGTCCTCGAGCGAGCGGCCGGTGGTCTCGGGGATGAACCTGGCCACGAACAGCAACGACAGCAGCGCCGACACCGCGTAGAAGCCGTAGGTGAACGTCAGGCTGAACTCGGCCATCGGCGGGAACGCGGTGGAGACCGCGAAGTTCGCCAACCACTGGGCGGCCGCGGCCAGACCGAGCGCCGCCGTGCGGATGCGGTTGTTGAACATCTCGCCGAGCAACACCCACACCGCGGGGCCCCAGGACATGCCGAAGAACACGACGAAGCCGTTGGCGGCGATCAGCGCGACGAGCCCCTGGGTGTCCCCGAGTTGGGGTGCGAGTTCGCCGTCGGCCCCCGGACCCATCGTGGCGGTGCTGAACATCAGGGCCATCACCGCGAGCGAGACGGTCATCCCCACAGACCCCGTCATGAGCAGTCTGCGGCGGCCGATCTTGTCGATCAGCGCGATGGCCACGATCGTCACGACGATGTTCGTCACCGAGGTGATGACGGTCTGGGTGAGCGCGTCCGCCTCGGTGAAGCCGACCGACTGCCACAGGGAGGTGGAGTAGTAGAAGATCACGTTGATGCCCACGGCCTGCTGGAAGACCGACAGGATGATGCCGATCCACACGATCGGCAGGAGGTTCCTTCCGCCCGGGGTGAGCATGTCCTGCCAGGACCGCTTCCTGTCTTCGCGGACCGTCGCCCGGATCTCGGTGATCCGGTTGTCGACGCCGCTGGACTGGATGGTGCGCAGCACGTCGCGCGCCTCGCTGACCAGACCCTTGGCCAGCAGATAGCGGGGGGACTCGGGGATCATGAGTGCCAGCACCCCGTAGGTGAGGGCGGGAACGAGTTCGGTGAGGAACATCCAGCGCCAGGCCTGGATCCCCATCCACAGCTCCTCGATCGCGCCGCCGGCCACGGACGCCAGCCAGGCATCGGAGAGCAGGGCCACGAAGATGCCGGAGACGATCGCGAGCTGTTGCAGGGAACCGAGGCGACCGCGGATCGAGGGCGGGGCCACCTCCGCGATGTACGCCGGCGCGATGACGGAGGCCGCCCCCACGCCCAGTCCACCGACCACCCGCCAGAGGATGAGATCCCACGGACCGAAGGCCAACCCTGACCCGAGTGCACTGGCGGTGAACAGCGCCGATGCCAGGACCATGACGCGGGTGCGTCCCCAGCGGTCGGCCAGACGGCCCGCGAGATACGCACCTACGATGCAGCCGAGTAGCGCCGAGGAGACCACGAACCCGGTGAGGCTGGCGTTCATCCCGAACGACTCCTGGACGGCGTCGACCGCGCCGTTGATGACCGCGGTGTCGAACCCGAACAGGAACCCGCCGAGGGCCGCGACCAGGGAGATGATCACCACCCGGCCGGTGTGGAAGGACTCCTCGTCCGAGCTCTTGGCCGAGATGTTCGGTGTGGACATGGCGTACCCCGTTCCCGGGCCGGATGGACGTCCAGTTCTCTGGTGAACGGAGCGTAGGCCCGCGACGGGTGTGGTGCAAGTCACACTTTTTTCACCTGTTGTGCGGTACCGATCCTCTCGACGAGAACACGTTCTAGGCTTTGGTGGTCTCGTCGTCACACCGAAAGGGCCATCGCCGTGAGTGCCTCCCCCGAGCAGATCCGTGCCACCGCAGACTCGTACATCGCCGCGCTCGTCGCGGGCGACCTCGAGGCTGTACTCGACCTCTACGCCGAGAACGCCACGGTCGAGGATCCGGTCGGCAACGGCACGGTGCACGAGGGAAAGGCGGCCATCCGCGAGTTCTACTCGTCCGTGGTGGCCCTGAAGATCGAGGGCGAGGTGATCGAGGCGCGGGTGTGTGGGGACGATCTGCTGTTCAACTTCGAGATCACCACCCACTTCGACGAGAACTCCAAAGCCACGATCAACGTCTGGGACCTGATGACCCACGACGAGCAGGGCAAGGTCGCCTCGATGCGCGCCTACTGGACCCCGGAGAACATGCGCTGAGCTGAGGCGGGGTGAGGCGGGCGTCGCCTGCTCGATCCGGCGAGTTCTGTGACGCATCGGTCGAGAGCGGGCCGCCGAGAACGCGACGGGTATTCACAGAACGCGCTCGATCAGCACAGGGCTCAGGCACCGGGCGCAGGACGCAGAACGCGCGACGCGGGGCGGCGTCAGCTGGACTAGCCTTGGATCCCATGATCACCGCCATCGTCTTTGTCCACGCCGAGACGGCGCGCATCCCCGAGGTCGCCGAAGAGATCGCCGAGATCGACGGCGTCTCCGAGGTGTACTCGGTCACGGGCACCATCGACCTCATCGTGTTGGTGCGGGCCCGCCGTAACGAGGACGTGGCCGACATCGTCTCCGACCGCCTGAACAAGGTCCGGGGTGTGGTCGACACCGAGACGCACATCGCCTTTCGCGCGTTGTCGAAGCACGACCTCGAGGCGGCGTTCTCCCTGGGGTACGACGAGTAACCACCTGCCGTCCGACCACCTGCGGCGGTCGACAGGTGAGTCGGCTCAACTATCCGAACTGCATCCGCGCGAGCCGTCGTGCCCGTCGCCGCGCCCGCTGCAACTCCGCGAGCAGCGCCTTGCCTGTCCACTGGAGTCGGTCGGGTCCGGCCCGCTCGGCCTCGTGCACCAACTCGACAATGTGAGCGCACGCGGGCGTCGCGACCCCGAGCCGCCGGCCCATCCGGACGACCTCGCCCTGGAGGATGTCGATCTCGGTAGGTCGTCCGCGGATCAGGTCATCGTTCATCGACGAGGTCCCGTCCGCATCGACCCCCATGACGGTCCTGGCGAGTCTGCGGAACACAGGCGTCGGCAGCCGCATGACGGACGGAAGCATCCCGGCCGGCACGGCGATGGGTACCCGGGGCACCACCCCGGCCGCGGTGAAGACCCGGATGGCCTCGCCCTGGCAGAGCGCGACGCATCTGCGTAGGTCACGATCGACGAGTTCGTCTCGCAGAGGAAGTCCGGACAACGCCTGGACCGCATTGTTGAGGTTCAACAGGACCTTGCCGTGCAGCACCGCCTGGATGTCGTCGGTCGCCCGCACCGGGAGATCGGCCTCGTCCATCACCCGGAGGAGTGGGGCGGCGAGCGGGTGTTCGGCGATCCGGATCTCACCGGCGCTGGTCCGCCGGTAGGTGGAGGGCCCGGTGCGGGCCACATTGAAGGGGATGATCCCGGCGATCACGGGGTTCGTGCCCACGCCGTCGCGGATGGAATCGGCCGAGTGCAGTCCGTTCTGGAGGCCCACCACCAGGGTCCCGGGACGTAGGAACGGGACGAATTCGGCGGTGGCTGCCGCGGAGGACCCCGCCTTGGTGCACACGAGTACCACGTCAGAGCGGCGGACGGACTCCGGCGTCTCGGAGAGCGTGAGCGCCTCGGACGGCACGTGGATGCGGTCGTCCACGCCCTTCCCGGCCTCCACGGTGAGCCCGACCGCACGGATCGGGTCGAGGACATGGGGGCGCCCGACCAGGGTCACGTCGGCGTGGCGCGCGAGTCTTCCGCCCAGGTAACACCCGACGACGCCGGCACCGATGACGGTGATGCGCAAGGGGGTGTCGGAGCCGACCATGGTGCTGGACGATACGACATTCGCGCCGGTCCGGGGAGGGATCGCGCGTGGGCCCACCGGGCGGAGGGGAACTCAGTGACGTCGAGGTCGCACGACGATTTCGGTGGGGTGGGCGTCGGGCGTCGACTCGAGAGCGTGACGCACCGCGGTCGCCACGGAGTCCGGGTTGAGGTGGACCGACGGGTCGTAGGTCCCGCCCTCGGCGGCGACGATCGCCCTCTGCATGTCCGTGTCCACCCGGCCGGGATGGATCGAGGTGACGCGGAGGCCCGGCTCCTCCCCGCGGAGCGTGTCGGTGACGGCGCGGAGTGCGAACTTGGAGGCGCTGTAGGAGCCCCAGCCCGGCTTGGCGGTGGTCCCCGCGCCGGAGTTGATGACGACGACGTGGCCGCGGGCCGCGCGCAGGACCGGGAGCAACACCCTGGTGAGCTCGACCACGGCGAGGACGTTGACCTCGAACGCGCGACGCCACTGGGCGGCGTCGGTCTCGTCGATCCGCCCCAGTTCCGCCACCCCGGCGCAGTGGATCACCCCGTCGAGGGTGGAGATACCGTCGGCCACCGCCGAGACACCATCGGGCGTCGTCAGGTCCGCTGTCACCACCCGGGCGGACCGACACGTGCGTGCCACGGATGCCAGGGCGTCGGCGTCGCGGCCCACCAGGATCAGCTCGTGATCGGCGTCGAGCGCCCTGGCCGTGGCCGCGCCGATCCCACGGGAGGCGCCGGTGATCATGACTGTGCCCATGCCCGGTGAGGGTAGACGCCCCACCGGCCCGGTGGGAGGTCCCGATGGAGTCGACGACGGCTGGATCAGTGCGGGGTCGCGGTGCTGTCGATGGCGTCGAGCAACGCGTTGAGGGCGGGGACCGCAGCGGATAGCGACTCCCGGTGTTCCGAGGACAACATCGACAGGTGGGCGGCGAAGTCCTGGTCGCGCTCCTCGAGCACCTGGTCGATCCGTGTCCGTCCGAGGTCGGTGAGTTGCACACAGACGCCCCGGCCGTCGGACTCGTCCCGCACGCGCTCCACGTAACCCATGCCCTCCACCACGTTCACCGAATTGCTGGTGGTGGGGACCCTGACGTTCTCCAACCGGGCCAGGTCGCTCATGCGCAACCGTCCATGGCTGGCGAGGGTGTGGAGGATGGAGGTCTGGGCGCGGCTGAGGGCGTACTGGGTGTTCTGCCGCCGTACCAGCAGGTCCAGTCGGAGGAGGATGGGACGGAACTGCGTTGCCAACCCCGAGTTCGCCGACCCGGACGGCAGCTGCGCTCTCGCCGCCCCGGACCGCCCCGCCCCCCGCGGCGCCGGATGCCGCGCCGTCATTTCGCCTGCCACAGTGTCCACGTCGTGCCCCCTGACCAGTGGTCCCCTCGGTCGCATGGGAGATGAAAGCACGATCCCGAGCGGTTGTGGGACGTCATCTATTGCTGTGAGGGATACTGCTGGCATGGATTTGTATCACCAGGTGACCGGTTCCGGACCGACGATCATCCTCATGCACGGTGTCTGCCACCGTGCCCATGCGTGGGACCCGGTCGTTCCGCTGCTCGCGGACCGGTACCGCGTGGTCGTGGTGGACCTGCCCGGGCACGGGAAGTCCGCGGATCTCCCCGAGGCGGGTGACGCGCTCGAGTACATGATCGACCAACTGACCGAACTCCTCGCGGAGCTCATGCCCGCCGGGGAGCGCCCCCACGTCGCCGGGAACTCGCTCGGCGGATTCATCGCGCTCGAGTTGGGTGCCCGCGGCCTGGCGGACAGTGTCACCGCGCTCTCCCCGGCCGGGTTCTTCCGCTCCAACGCCGAGTGGCGCTACACGATCACCGTGTTCCGGGGTCTGCGCCGGGGAGCCGCGAAGCTGGGACGGCACATGCCCGTCGTGACCGAGAGGGCCGCGGGCCGTGCGGTGATGATGGCGGCGTTCTGCGCCCGGCCGTGGCGGTATCCGGCCGAGGCGGCGGCGATCGACGGGGAGGCGATCGTCAGCAACACGGTGCTGGACCGCGCGGACCGCGGCACCTTCGTGTTCTCCGCGCCGGTGGATGAGGACCTTCCGATCACCATCCGGTGGGGGCGGTTCGACCTGGTCCTGCCGGTCCGTCAGGTCTCGCTGGCGTCGAGGCTGTTCCCCCAGGCCAGAGTGGAGATCTCGGCAGACGGGCACGTTCCGATGTCGGACGATCCGGAGGGCGTCGCCGCCTCGATCGCCGCGACGGTCGAGCGCGGGTTGGCGCATGCGGGGTCGGCGAGTCGGGTCTGACGGCGCGCGACCGACGGCGCGGGATCGGCCTCTCATCCCTGCCCACCCCGCGCCGGCCCCGCACACGAACGGTCAGGAACCGAGCGACCCCGCCGGCAGGGAGCCCCCGGACAGCGAACCCCCGGACAGCGAACCCCCGGACAGTGAGCCCGTCCCGCCGGTGAACCCGTCCTTCCACGCCACGACCGTCGAGGGCCGCGGCTGGCTGGTGCCGCCGTCCGGCCAGTGGGAGGCGGGGTTCTCGATCGAGGACCCGTCCTTCTCCCCGGGGTGCTGGACGTTGACGATCGCCCGGTCGGAGAAGACGAGCGGGCCGCAGGTCTCCGCACCCACGGGCACGGTGAGGAACAGCTTGGTCTCCCCCCGGTTCGGCCCCTCGGTGGCCACGGAGTACAGCCCGTCGTTGAATCCGAGCGCGTTGCCGTCTGTCGACACCCACAGCCCACCGGCGGGGTCGAAGGCCACGTTGTCCGGGCAGGAGATCGGGCTGACCTTGGATTTGTCGAAGCCGCCGAAGTAGGTGTCGGCGGCGGCGGGGTCGCCGCAGACCAGGAGCAGGTTCCAGCCGAAGGTCGTCCCGGCGTGGTCGTCGGTGATCTCGACTACCTGACCGTGCTTGTTGTCATGCCGGGGGTTGGCCTCGTCGACCTGACCGACGGTGCGGCGGGTGTTGTTGGTCAGCGCCATGTAGACCTTGCCGGTCGTGGGGCTGGGCTCGACGTCCTCCGGACGGTCCATCTTCGTGGCCCCGACCGCGTCACCCGCCATCCGGGTGTACACGGCGACCTCCTCGGCGCTCATGCCGGGGACGTGGGAGACGGCGTTGCCGGCGGAGTCGACGGTCAGGAGCGGGATCCAGGCACCCGTGCCGTCGAATGCGCCGTCCGAGGGGAGGGCGCCCGACCCGTCGATCTCGGACGCCGGGGAGTTGCCGGTAAAGGTGGCCACGTAGAGGGTCCCCTCGTCGAGGATCCTCATGTTCTGTTCCCGGGCCGCCGGGGTCCGCCCCGGCACGATGGTTCGGCTGGAGATGAACTTGTAGAGGTAGTCGAATCGCTCGTCGTCGCCCGAATAGATGACGACGGTCCCGTCCGCCGTCACGTGGACCGTTCCGCCCTCGTGCTTGAACCGGCCGAGCGCCGAGTGCTTGACGGGCGTGGAATCCGGGTTCCACGGATCGACCTCGACGACGTAGCCGAAGCGGTTGACCTCGTGGGGTTCGACGGCCAGGTCGAAGCGGCTGTCGAAACGCTCCCACTTGCGCCCGGACTCGCCGACCGACACACCGTAGCGCCGGAGGGCCTCCACTCGCGCCGGGTCGGTGACGGAGCCGGTGGTGCCGAAGTACTGGTTGAAGTTCTCCTCGCCGGACAGGACCGTCCCCCAGGGGGTGTGGCCGCCGGCGCAGTTGTTGAGCGTGCCCAGCACGCGGGTCCCGGTGGGGTCGGCGGTGGTCCGGGTGAGCGCGCCGACGGCGGGACCACGCAACTCGAACGGCGTCGTCGCGGTGATGCGGCGGTTGTACGAGCCCATCACGGGATCGAGCCCGCCATCGGACGGCCTGCTGGCGAGTTCGACCACCGTCATACCGTGAGCGGCCCAGGCGATCTCGACCTGCTCGCGGGTGGGGGCCGCGGAGTCGTACCCGCGGAACATCATCGGCTCGGTGGTGTACTCGTGGTTGACCGTGAGCAGGAACCTCTCGTCCCGATCGTCCATGGGGAACAGGACCGCCAGGTCGCAGTTGAAGCCGTACTGCACCGCCTGCGCGGCGGCCGACTGGTTCTCGAAGTCGAAGGCGGGGCCTCCGGGGATCACCGGATCTCCCCAGCGGATCACCACGTCGCTGGAGTGCCCGGCCGGCACCGTGACGGCGTCCGCGGTGTTGGGGGACACGGGGAGGAAACCGGTGTCGAGAGTGCCCCCACCCGACGATCCGAGAGCGCCCGCCGACCCGGTGCCGAGGGAGCCCTGCGCGGCGGCGGTGGCCGGTAGAACCTGCGTGGCCCCGACGGCGAGCGCGATCACGCCGGCCGCCTTGAGGGCCCCGCGCCGGCTGATCTCGGCGGCGACGTCGCCGAAGTACGGATTCCCGCTGGCGTTGGGGGCGGGTGACGCACACTGGTCGCCGCACTTGTACAGGCAGGTCAGGTGCTGGCGGTTGGAGATGCCGGGCGTGGCGATGGGAAGCAGAGTGCGGACTGACAACGGTTCTCCCTGAGGGTGTGTGGGTCGCGCACGGGCGCACGAGGACGGTGTGACCCTAGGGAGCGCGGGCGACGGCACGGGCGAGGTGAGGACACGTGCGGATGAACTGTGGGCGCAGTGCCGGTGAACACCGGTCCCGTGACGCTACAGTCGTCGTGACAACCCTCAATCTCGGATCGTCCGGCACGTTCCTGCCGGTGAAGGGAAGGATCTCTCCATGGCTACGGTGACCTTCGAGAACGTGTCCATCATCTACCCGGGCGCCGCACGGCGCAGTGTGGACCGACTCGATCTGGAGATCGCCGACGGCGAGTTCCTGGTCCTGGTGGGACCGTCGGGCTGCGGGAAGTCCACCACTCTCCGCGCGCTCGCCGGGCTCGAGGACGTCTCGGCCGGACGCATCCTCATCGGCGACAGGGACGTCACCGGGACGGAGCCCAAGGACCGGGACATCGCGATGGTCTTCCAGAACTACGCGCTCTACCCGCACTACACCGTGCGCGAGAACATGGGTTTCGCGCTCAAGCTGGCCAAGGCCTCCAAGAAGGAGATCGCGGAGAGGGTGGACCGCGCCGCGGAGATGCTCGACCTCACGGACTACCTCGACCGCAAGCCCAAGGAACTCTCCGGTGGTCAGCGCCAGCGGGTCGCCATGGGTCGGGCGATCGTGCGCAACCCGCAGGTGTTCCTCATGGACGAGCCGCTGTCGAACCTCGACGCCAAGCTCCGGGTGGCCACCCGCGCCCAGATCGCCAAACTGCAACGTGACCTGCGTACCACCATGATCTACGTGACCCACGACCAGGTCGAGGCCATGACGATGGGGGATCGGGTGGCGGTGCTCAAGGACGGCATCCTGCAGCAGGTCGACACCCCGCGCGAGCTGTACCACAACCCGGTCAACGCCTTCGTCGCCGGCTTCATCGGATCGCCGTCGATGAACCTCTTCGACGCGCCCGTCTCGGACGGCAGAGTGGACCTGGAGGGTTTCGCGGAAGAGGTCCCGCCGGGGTCCGGACCGAGGGTCACCGTCGGCGTGCGACCCGAGCACCTGCGGATCGCCGGGGACGGTCACGGGTTGGAGGTGACCGTGGACCTGGTCGAGGAGCTGGGGGCGGACAGCTACCTGCACTGCTCCACCGCGGACGGGCACCCGGTGGTCTACCGGGCCGAATCGGGTGACCACCCGGGTAAGGGCGAGACCATGTTCCTGGCCGCGCTCGACGGCGAGGTCCGCTTCTTCGACGTGGAGACCGGCCTGCGACTGCGGTGACCGGGTGCGCCGAGGCGCGCCACAGGGCTCGATGAGGGCGGTAGTGGCGGACTGCAACATCTGTTGTTGCTAGAGTGTCGCGTGTGATCTGAGTCTCGCGGCCCACGGGCGGCGGTACGGCGGGGAGTCGGCGATGGGACCGTCCATGGTCCGACGCCACAGGCCCCGTGTGGGTTACGCTCAGCGGGACCTCAGAGAGACCCGCGTCACAGTGAACCCGGGATCACCCGACCGCCGGCACACGTCGGCGGTAGGCGAGACACGACAGTAGGAGAGAGCGCATGGCCGTTCACGGCAGGTTCCTCAAGGCGGCGGCGGCCGCATCCATGGTCGCGGTGCTCACCGCGGCCTGTGGCAACGGTGGTGGTGACGACTCCGACGAGCAGGCGGAGGCCGGCACCTCGGGCGTCGGCCCAATCACCTTCGCGATGGGCAGCAACGACACGGACAAGCTCCGTCCCGTCATCGAGCAGTGGAACGCGGAGAACCCCGACCAGGAGGTCACCCTCCGTGAGCTCCCCGCCGAGCAGGACGGCCAGCGGGACACCCTCACGCAGTCCCTCCAGACCGAGAGCGGCGAGTACGACGTGTTCGCTCTCGACGTCACGGACACCGCGTACTTCGCGGCCAACGGGTGGCTGCAGCCGATCGAGGGCGACACCGAGGTCGACACGTCCGGCCTGATCGAGGCCGCCGTGGACTCCGCGACCTACAACGGCACGCTCTACGGCATCCCGCAGAACACCAACGCCCAGCTGCTGTACTACCGCACGGACCTCCAGCCGGAGGCGCCCGCCAACTGGGACGCACTGGTCGCGTCCTGCGAGGCCGCGGAAGGCGCCGACGTCGACTGCCTGCAGACGCAGCTCAGCCTCTACGAGGGCCTCACCGTCGCCGCCACCCAGTTCATCCACAGCTGGGGCGGTCAGGTCGTGGGTGACGACGGGCAGACCCCGGAGCTCGACACCGATCAGGCACGCGCCGGCCTCACCGCCCTGGTCGACGCCTACCAGAACGGCGTGATCCCCCCGCAGACCGACGCCTTCACGGAGGAGGAGACCGCGCAGGCCTTCCTCGCCGGCGAGACCATGTACTCCTACAACTGGCCGTACATGTACGAGTCGGGCCAGTCCGATCCCACGTCCCAGGTCCAGGGCCGGTTCGAGGTCGCACCCATCGTCGGCCAGGACGGCGCAGGCCGGTCCACCCTCGGCGGCTACAACAACGCCATCAACGTGTTCTCCGAGAACAAGGCCACGGCCCAGGCGTTCCTCGAGTTCATCATCTCCGAGGACGTCCAGATGGGCTTCGCCGAGCAGTCGTTCCCGCCGGTCCTGTCCTCGATCTACGACGACGAGGCGCTGCAGCAGGAGTTCCCGTACATGCCGGCCCTCAAGGCGGCTCTCGAGAACGCCGAGCCGCGCCCGGTCACGCCGTACTACCCGGCGGTGTCCAAGGCGATCCAGGACAACACGTTCGCCGCGCTGCGTGGCGAGAAGAACGTCGAGCAGGCGCTCACCGACATGAGCGCCGCGATCGACCAAGCGGCTCAGTGACACCAGAGTCCGAACAGCAGGTATGACATCACCGCGCTGATGGGCCCCGGGTAGCATTCCCGGGGCCCATCGGCCGTCGTGGTGAGGGCGGGTGCGATCCGATGAGGAGCTGCAGCGATGACGACGAGTGAGAAGTCCCCGGCGCCACTGGTCGAGAAGAGATTCGACTGGCGTCCGGTGTGGATGGTGGGCCCCGCGCTCGCGATCCTCGCGGTGGTGATCGGTTACCCGGTCGTCCGTGCGGTGTACCTGTCCTTCCAGGCCGACCGCGGCCTCGATCCCGCCACGGGGATGTTCTCGGACGGTGGGTTCGCCGGGTTCCAGCACTATCTCTACTGGCTCACCCAGGCGTGCCCGGCCCGGGGCGGCGACGGCACCATCCCCTGCCCGCCCGGTGTCTCGGCCGTCGACTTCTGGCCCGCCATGGGCAACACCCTGTTCTTCACCGTCACCACCGTCTCGCTCGAGACCGTGCTCGGCTTCGCCATGGCGGTGGTCATGGGCAAGAGCATCTGGGGACGCTCGCTCCTGCGCGCGGCGGTCCTCGTGCCGTGGGCGATCCCCACCGCCGTCACCGCCAAGCTCTGGGCGTTCATCTTCGCCCCCAACGGGATCGCCAACACGATGCTGGGCACCAACATCGCCTGGACCACCGACCCGTTCTACGCCCGTATGGCCATCATCATCGCGGACGTGTGGAAGACCGCGCCCTTCATGGCGCTGCTGATCCTCGCCGGGTTGCAAATGATCCCCGGGGACGTCTACGAGGCGGCCCGAGTGGACGGCGCCTCACGGTGGCAGCAGTTCACCAGGATCACGTTGCCGCTGGTCCGGCCGGCCCTGATGGTGGCGATCCTCTTCCGCACCCTCGACGCGCTGCGCATGTACGACCTGCCCGTGATCCTCGTGTCGGCCAACTCCGGCTCGCCCACCGCGACGGTGTCCATGCTGGTGGTCAACGAGATGCGGATGGGCAACTTCAACAGCGCGTCCGCCATATCGACACTGGTGTTCCTGCTGATCTTCGCCGTGGCGTTCGTCATGGTGAAGTTCCTCGGCGCGAATGTCGTCGATGACCGCACCGGCAAGAAGGAGGAGATCCGGTGAGTCACCGAGCGCCTGAACCGTCCACGTCGTCCACCACGCGGCCGCCCACCTCGTCGTCGTCACACCCCGGTCTCCACGATCGGGACAACAACGACGACCTCCGGCCGCCCCGCAAGCCACTCGGCCCGAGGATCGGCACCTACATCGGGGCCCTGCTCATCCTGATCTGGGGGCTCGCGCCGTTCTACTGGATGCTCGTCACGGCGTTCCGCGACAACCGGTTCGTGTTCTCCGCCAGCCCCGTGCCCTCGCACCTCACCCTCGACAACTTCCGTGAGGCGCTGGCCACGGACGCGGGCAACAACTTCTTCGGTGCGATCATCAACTCGGTGATCATCAGCTCCATCACCACCGCGCTGGCGCTGCTCTTCGGCGTCTTCACCGCCTATGCGCTCGCGCGGGTGGACTTCCGCGGGAAGTTCCTCGTCACCGGCGTCATCCTGGCCGCGTCGATGTTCCCCGGCGTCGCGCTGGTCACGCCGCTGTTCCAGCTGTTCACCGACATCGGCTGGATCGGCACCTATCAGGCGCTCATCATCCCCAACATCTCGTTCGCGCTGCCCCTGACCATCTACACCCTGACCTCGTTCTTCAACGACCTGCCCTGGGAGCTGGAGGAGGCGGCGCGCGTCGACGGCGCCACCCGCGGCCAGGCGTTCATCAAGATCATCCTGCCGCTCGCCGCGCCGGCGTTGTTCACCACCGCGATCCTGGCGTTCATCATCACGTGGAACGAGTTCCTGCTGTCGCAGCAGCTGTCCAACTCCTCGACCGAGCCGGTCACCGTGGCGATCGCCCGGTTCTCCGGGGTCAACCCCTACATCCCGCCGCACGCGGCGATCATGGCGGCGGGTGCGCTCGTCACCGTCCCGCTGGTGATCATGGTGCTGATCTTCCAGCGACGGATCATCTCCGGCCTCACCGCCGGCGGTCTGAAGAGCTGACCGGTCGTGGCTCGGAGCGGCGGGGACGCGCTCGGGACCCGGCAGCGGCTGGAGGTCCTGGGCGGGTTCGTCGGGTTCTTCACCGTGCTCGCGCTGGTCAACGCGGTCGGCCTGATCGTGGTCGGGCGCCCGTCGATCCTCGCCTCGTTCGTGCTGGTGCTCATGCTCGCGGCGTCCGGCTACACCTTCCGCGTGTGGCGCCGGGCCGACCGCGCCGTCAACCGCGGCTGAGTCCGCCCCTCAGCGACGGAGCCGGGCCGTCAGCGGCCGTCGCGCCAGGCCACCAGCGACTCCACCAGATCCAAGGGGTAGTCGGGCCCGTTCAGGCCCACGGTGAACAGCGTGACGCCCTCGGCCAGCAGGGCGTCCGCCGAGCGCCGCGCGTCGTCGGCGGAGGCGGCGCCGCCGATCTCGGTGGAGCGCTCGATCTCGGCCGGGTCCCGACCGACGTCGGCGCAGTGCCCGGCCAGCACCCCGGACTTGTGGCGGTAGGTCTCCACGTCCACGAACGAGTGCCAGATGTCGGCGTGGCGGGCCACGTGCTTCAGGGTCTTGCGCTCGCCCCCGCCGCCGAGGAGCACCGGGATGTGCCGGGTCGGGGGAGGGGTGAGCGTGGCGAAGCGACGGTCGATCCGCTCGAGCGAGTCGCCGAGGTCGTCGAGGCGCGACCCCTTGGTCCCGAAGTCGTACCCGTACTCGGTGTAGTCCCGCTCGAACCACCCGCTGCCCAGGCCCAGGATCAGGCGGCCGCCCGAGATGTGGTCGACGGTGCGGGCCATGTCCGCCAACAGGTCCGGGTTCCGGTAGCTGTTGCAGGTGACCAGGGCGCCGATCTCCACCCGCTCGGTCTGCTCGGCCCAGGCGGCGAGCATGGTCCAGCACTCGAAGTGCGCGCCGTCGGGGTCGCCGTAGAGCGGAAAGAAGTGGTCCCAGTTGAACACCACGTCGACGCCCGCGTCCTCGGACCGGCGGACGGCATCGCGCAGGAGACCGTAGTCGGGCGCGTGCTGCGGTTGGAGTTGGACGGCGATGCGGACCGGGCGGTCGGTGTTCGGGGTCATGCGCCCAGTCTGGTCCGTATCGCCGCCCGGCGCACCCGACCCGCGATGTCGCCGGGTGCACACGCGTCGCGCACCCGGGCGCGGGTCGGATGCACCCCGGCCCTCGCTACCGCTCGCGTTCGAGGAGGAACCAGAAGTGCTCGCCCTCGTGGAGGGTCCCCCGGCCGTTCATCACGGCCAGGAGGGTGTCGGGGTCGACGACGGCGAAGTGGTCGATCACCGGCAGCCGGTCGTACACCATGGAGGCGCACGGGCGGCCGCGGAACGAGACCTCCCAGAGCGAGGCGCCGCCCCCGCCGGTCGCGGAGGTGTCCGGGACGACCGCCCCGGACTCGTCGGTGACCAGGATCGGGTCCACCTTCCGCGGGTCGGTGAAGTCCTTGCCCCACCAGCGCATCTGCCCGAGCATCGCGAACATCGGGTGCCTGGTGTCGAGGCCGGTGCCCTTCCACCGGGTCCCGGCGATCTCGTCGATCCCGGCGGGCTCCAGCGAGTCCCACAGTGCCGACACCCGGTCGGTGGGGACGGTCTCCAGGGCCCGGATCGCGGCCAGCTCGTCGGTGTGCGGCGCGTTCACAGCCCGTACGTCTTCCCGATGATGTCGCGCTGGACCTCGTTGGTGCCGCCGTAGATGGTGGACACCACGGCCTGGCGGACGAGGCGCTCCATGCCGTACTCGGTGGCGTAGCCGTAACCGCCCATGGACTGCATGCACTCGAGGGTGACCCGCTTGCTCAGCTCGGAGGCCTTGAGCTTGGCCATGGAGGCCTCGCGCGGGAAGAGTGCCTGGGGGTCGGACTCGTCGATCTTCCTGGCCACGGCGTAGACCAGCAGGCGGGTGGCCTCGATCTCGGTCGCCAGGTCCGCCATCCGGTGCCGGATGACCTGGAACGTGCCGACGGGGCGGCCGAACTGCTCCCGCTCGCGGATGAACGTCAGGCAGTCGTCGAAGGCGCGCTGGGCCACGCCGAGCTGCATGGCGGCCAGGATGAGCCGCTCGGTGTTCAGGCCGGTCATGAGCTGCTTCCAGCCGCCGCCGACCTCGCCGATCACCGAGTCGGCGGGCAGGCGGACGTCCGTGAAGTACAGGTCGTTGACCTCCTTGCCGCCCATGGTCTCGATGCCGGTGATCTGCAGACCCTCGATGTCGGCCGGCACGTCGAACATGGTGATGCCCTCGTGCTTGGCGCCGGACGAGTCGGTCCGCGCGACAAGGAGGATCCGGTCGGCGAAGTGGGCGTTGGAGCACCAGGTCTTCTGGCCGGTGATCACCCAGTCGTCGCCGTCGCGGACGGCCTTGCAGCGCAGCGCCGCGACGTCCGACCCGGCGCCGGGTTCGGACATCGAGATGGACAGGGTCCCGCCCTTGACGACCAGGTCGAGCGCGCGTCTGCGCTGCTCCTCGGAGCCGAACTTCTGGTAGGCGGCACCGGTGATGAGGGTCGGGCCGATGCCACCGATGGGGGCGAGGCCGCGCAGCGAGTGCTCGAGCAGCAGGCACAGTTCCACGGCTCCGGCGTCGGCGCCGCCGTACTCCTCCGGGACGGTCAGCCCCAGCCAGCCGAGCTCGGCCATCTTGGCGTAGATCTCGGGCGAGTGGGTGCCGCCCTCGGTGGTGAGCTCCCGCCGCTTCTCGGCGCTTCCGACCTCGCGCGCGCAGAAGTCGTCGATGGACCTGGCGAAGTCCCGCTGTTCTTCGGTGAGGATGTCGAACACGTCTGGCCTCGGTTTTCTGTCAGGGGGTGACGGTGGCGGGCACAGTCGACTACTGTGGTCCGTATCACGGACGGTACATCAAATATATGTGATCGGAAACTGGAGGGAACCCGAATGACGACCACCGAACCCAGCAAGACCGGCCCCACGCTCGCGAGCCTGGATCCCCGCGACGGCACGGTCCTGGCGGAGTACCCGATCGCCGGACCCGAGGAGGTGGCGCTCGCCGTCGAGCGTGCGCGCGCCGCCGCCCGCTGGTGGGCCGCCCAGGGTCCGCGCGGTCGTCGGGAGTGGCTGCTCGAGTACAAGCGGGCGATCGCCTCCCGCTCCGACGAGTTGGCCTCGCTCATCTCCGCCGAGACCGGCAAGCCGGACGAGGACGCGACGCTCGAGGTCATGCTCACGGTGAGCCACCTGGAGTGGGCGGCCAAGAACGCCGACAAGGTGCTGCGCCGCCGCTCGGTGTCCGCCGGACTGCTCATGAGCAACCAGGCGGCCTACGTCGAGTACCAGCCGTACGGCGTCGTCGGCGCGATCGGCCCCTGGAACTATCCCGCGTTCACCCCGATGGGCACCCTCTCCTACGCCATGGCCGCCGGCAACGCCGTGGTGTTCAAGCCCAGTGAACTCACGCCCGGAGTGGGCGTCTGGCTCGCCGAGGTGTGGAACTCGCTCGGCGCCTCCCAGCCGCTGTTCCAGACCATCACGGGTGACGGCTCGACCGGCGCCGCGCTGTGCAGGGCGGGCGTGGACAAACTGGCGTTCACCGGGTCGGCCGCGACGGGCCGCAAGGTCATGGCCGCGTGCGCGGAGACCCTCACCCCCGTCGTCATCGAGGGCGGCGGCAAGGACGCGTTCCTGGTGGACGCCGACGCCGACCTGGACTCGGCCGTCGACCAGGCGGTCTTCGGCGCCATGGGCAACGCGGGGCAGACGTGCGCCGGCGTCGAACGGATCTACGTCCACCGGGACGTCCGGGACGCCTTCGTCCACAAGTTCACCGCGAAGGTCCGGGCGCTGACCCCCGGCACCTCGGTGACCTCCAGCTACGGCCCCATGACGCTGCCGTCCCAGATCGACATCGTCCGCCGACACGTCAAGGACGCGCTGGCCCGGGGTGGCACGGCCGTCATCGGGGGCGAGGAGTCGGTGGGGGAGCGGGTCGTCGAGCCGGTCGTGCTGGTCGACGTGCCCGAGGACTCCACGGCGATCACCGAGGAGACGTTCGGGCCGACCGTCGTCATCAACTCGGTCGCGGACCTCGAGGAGGCGGTCGAGAAGGCCAACGCCAGCAGCTACGGCCTCGGCGGCGCGATCTTCACCGGCAACCGCAAGCGGGGACTGGCGCTGGCGGAGAAGCTCGACGTGGGCATGGTGTCGGTCAACGCGTTCCTGGCCTTCGCCGGGATCCCCTCGCTCCCGTTCGGTGGGTCGGGCGACTCGGGCTTCGGCCGCATCCACGGCGCCGACGGGCTCCGGGAGTTCTCGCGGCCCAAGGCCATCACGGCACAGAAGTTCGCCGCCCCGCTCAACCTCATGACCATGACCCGCAAGCCGAGGGACATCAAGGTGGTCAAGTGGATGCTGGCCAACGTGCAGGGAAAGCTGTGATCTCCCGATGACCGCCACCGCCTCGAACAGGACGACGCCGGAGGAATTCCGGGACACGACGACGACGAGCTCCGCGGACACGGGACGGCGCACCCTGCCCGGGGTGTTCGGACCGATCCCGTCCGAGCTGGTGGCCGACGCCGCCGTCGAGCACCCGCTCACGGCGTCGCCGCCGCTCAAGCCGGGCCGCTGGTACTGGCGGGATCTCATCGCGTCCCTCGACCCGGTCGCCGACGCGGCGGAGATCCACCGCATCACCTCCTCCTACGAGTTCCCCTGGGACTACCAGCGGGCACTCGAGCTGGCCCTGTACCGCACGTACTGTGTGCCCTCGGTGTCGGCGGTCCTGGAGCAGGCCGGCCAGTTCCGCGACAACCCCCAGAAGCGGTACGACGACACCGCGTTGCTGATGGTGGAGCTGGTCGAGCACGGGTACGACTCGCCGCGCGGCAAGGAGGCGCTGCGGGTGATCGACCGCCAGCACGCGCGGTACGAGATCACGAATGACGACATGCTGTACGTGCTGTCGACGTTCATCTACGAGCCGCTGGAGTGGATCGACGCGATCGGGTGGCGGCGCCTGCACCCCCACGAGCGACTGGCCGCGTTCCACTTCTACCGCGGGGTGGGGCAGCGGATGAAGATCGCCGACATCCCGGAGGACATCGGGGAGTTCCGCCGGTGGCGTGACGACTACGAGGCCCGCACCTTCCGCTACGACCGGAACAACGAGCTCATCGGCACGTACACGCTCGATCTCATGTGTTCCTGGTATCCGGAGGCGGTCCGCCCCGCGGTCCGCAAGGTGGTCCTGTCGCTGGTGGACGACGACATGACCCGGGCCTTCGGCTTCCCGTGGCAGCCGCCGGGACGACGCAGGGCCGCGTACGCGGCGCTGCGGGCCCGGTCCGCGGTGGTCCGGTGGCTCCCGGTGCGTCGACGGGCGCTGGGGTCGAGCGCGACCGAGAACCGGACCTACCCCGGGTATCCGAACGGCTACCGGCCCGCCGACCTGGGGGCCTGCCCCATCCAGCCGCGGGACCGGATCGAGGGCTGCCCGGTGATGCACGGCGGCGGGGAGGGACGGGGAGAGGACCGCGCATGACCACCGCCTCCGCTCCGCCGAGGCCCCCCGGGGCTCCGGCCCGCTTCGCCGCCGACGAGCGGTGGGGGCGCCGGGCGGCACGCCTGCTGCGGCCGTTCGCCGACGTGCGCTCGGGCCCCACGCCCGCCGATCGCGCGCGGATCTCCGAGGCGTTGATGTCCGGTGACCCGCGTGCCGACGCGGTCCTGGAGGCGATCGACAGGGGTGAGACCTCCATGGCGCGGGTGCGCGCGGCGCTGAGGGCGGCGGCGGCCGGTGAGTCCTCGCCCCCGGGGGGAGCCGGCCGAGGTGGGCGACTTCGTCGGCGCCGTCACCGAGATCCCCGACTGGCTGGATCCCGACCTCGCCGACCACGGTGCCCGGGTCTGCCTCCGCGCCGGGCTGACCGGACAGGATGTGCTCGGTGACCTCGCCCTCCTCGGCGGCTACCGGCCGGCGGCCACGACCGAGGTGCTCACCTCGACCGGTCGCCTGACCGGGGAGGGGACCGCCACGCGGGTCGCGGAGACCATGGCCTGGTGGCACGCGGTCGCGGCACCTGACGGCTGGCGCCCGGGGAGTGCCGGCTGGGAAATGACCGTGCACGTGCGGCTCATGCACGCCCGGGTCAACCGCGCGATGCTCGCGAAGGGGTGGGACACCTCGGCCAAGGGGTTGCCCATCAACCAGGCGGACATGGCAGCCACCAACGGCCTGTTCTCCGCGACGTTCCTGTTGGGCACCCTCGTGCTGGGCATCCCGCACTCACGCGCCGACGGGCGGGCCGTCATGCACCTGTGGCGCTGGATCGGCCACGTGATGGGCGTGGACCCCGACTTCCTCCACGACCGACCGCGTCGAGGCCTGCGGGACATGTACCACTTCCTGCGCACCTCGCCGCCGCCCGACGCCAACTCGGCGGTACTCGCCGAGGCGCTGCTGGAGTCCTACGGACTGTCCGACTTCCCCCGCTTCGCCCCGGTGCGCCGCCGCCTGGACGTGGCAAGACACCGCAGCCTCGCGACCTACCTCAACGGCGTCGCCGGGATGCGCGAGTTGGGCCGGCGGCCCGCGCTGCCGTGGTACCCGGCCCTGGTGTTCCCGGCCAACCTCGTGACCCACGGGGCGGCCGCGGTGAGCCCGAGGCTGCGTACCGCACTCGAGGCCCGCGGCTACCGGCGCATCCGTCGGCAGATCACCCGCTACTCCCGCGGGACGGTCGCCCCGCTGGCCTGAGGCGAGTCCGGCCGGCCCCGGGTGACGAGGGCCGCGGCCGTCAGCGGGACAGCAGGGTGAGCCGCGCCAGTTCGCCGAGTCGGGCGGTGGCCGAGGGGTGGAAGCCCGAGCCCTGCCCGCCGTCCAGCACCACGGCGAGGGCGGCGTGGACCCGGATCCGGGCCGTCGCGTCGTCGACGGCGGATCCCGCAGGCGCCGCCTCGCGGACCAGCCCGGCCCAGCGCTCGAGCTGGCGCAGCTGGGACCGGCGGATCCGCCGCCTGTCGTCGGGGTCGAGAATGCCGAGTTCCGAGTGGTAGAGCATGAGCTCGGGTCCGTGGGAGAAGGAGATGGAGACGTACTGGTCGAGCAGATCGACGAGTGCCCGGGCGGGGTCGTCCCCGGAGCCGTGCAGGGCGGCGTGGCGGTCGAGTAGGTCGGAGACCAGGGTCGCGGTCCGGTCGACGGCTGCGGTGAGCAAGGCGGATTTACCGGGGAAGTGCCGGTACAACGCCGACGCGGCGACGCCCACGTCGGCGCCGATCGCCTCCATCGTCACCTCGTCGTATCCGGAGGAGTGGAACCGGGCTATCGCGGCGGTGATCGCGCCCTCCCGGGTGGCGGCCCCGCCACGGAGCCGGCCCGGTGCCGTGGGCCCGGGCGCGGGCGGGTGTTCCGCTCGTGGAGTCGTCGACCTGACGCCCGGGGTGGATCCGGCCAGGTCCGCCGCGATCGACTGCATCAGCGCCACCGCGCCCGCTTCGGTGACCTCGATGCGGTGATGGCCGAGCGAGGCGATGCAGGCGAGGATGGCGCCGGCCGCGCCCCGGGTCCCGGTCCGGGCGACACCGCCGTGTCCGCGGATCGCGTCGGAGAATCGCTGGCGGATCCGGATGTCGGCCGCAACGACCGCCGCCCGGTCCTCCGGCGTGAGATACCGGATCTGCCAGCGGTACAGCGCGGCGCGGGAGCGGTGGGTCAGCGTCGCCCGGGTGACCGAGTCGACCAGGTGGTCGAGGTCATCGGAACCGGACGTGGCGGCGTCGAGTTCCCCGACGAGCGTGGCGACCGCGTCTCGGAACATCGCGTACTTGCCCGGGACGTACCGGTACAGCGCACCGGGGGTCACCGCGAGTCGATCCGCGATGTGCTCCACACGGGTCGCGTGGTATCCGCGTCGCGTGAACTCCTCGGCCGCGGCCAGCGCGATCTCCGCACGTCGGGACCCCGGCGGAGGGGCGTCCGGGAACCTCGTGGGCAGTGGTGGTGACGACGTCATGACCTCTCGGATCTCGTGAGGGCGGATCGGGGTGTGATCTTGACAACAGCGGATACAGTGGCCATAGTAAACCCGAATTCACAGATATATGTGATCGAATCCATGTGAGTGTCTCGAGTGCGTCGTCGCAGACCGGCTCGGGACGGAAGGGACAACCCACCCATGTCAGTGCCCGAGGCCTACATCTACGACGCGGTGCGCACGCCACGCGGTAAGGGCAAGTCCAGCGGTTCGCTGTACAGCGTCGCCCCGATCGACCTCGCCGTCGGCGTGCTGCGTTCGCTGGTCGAGCGCAACAGCAGTCTCGATCCCGCACAGATCGAGGACGTCGTCATGGGCATCGTCGGTCCGGTCGGTGAGCAGGGCGCGGTGTTGCCCCGCATCGCGGCCCTCGCCGCCGGACTGCCCGAGACGGTGGCCGGGGTGCAGCAGAACCGCTTCTGTGCCTCCGGGCTCGAGGCCGTGAACCTGGCCGCGCAGAAGGTCCGCGCGGGGTGGGAGGACCTCGTCGTCGCCGGTGGCGTGGAGTCGATGTCGCGGGTCCCGATGGGCTCCGACGGCGGCGCCTGGGCGCAGAACCCCCGGGTCAACTACTCCACCTCGTTCGTCCCGCAGGGGATCGGCGCGGACCTCATCGCCACGATCGAGGGCTTCTCCCGCGGGGACGTCGACGAGTTCGCCGCGCGGTCGCAGGAGCTCGCCTCCGCCGCCTGGGACGAGGGCCGCTTCGCGGGCTCGGTCATCCCGGTGGTCGACTCCGCCGGTCTGGTCGTGCTCGACCATGACGAGCACATCCGGCGGGGCACCACCGCCGACGATCTCGCGTCACTCCGGCCGTCGTTCGCGGCGCTCGGTGAGCAGGCCGGTTTCGACGCCGTGGCGCTGCAGAAGTACCACTCGGTCGAGCGCATCGACCACGTCCATCACGCCGGGAACTCCTCCGGGATCGTCGACGGTGCCACCGCGATGCTCATCGGCAACGCCGAGGCCGGCGAGCGCAACGGCCTCGCGCCGCGCGCCAGGATCGTCTCGGCCGCCGTCATCGGTTCGGAGCCCACGATCATGCTCACCGGCCCCACCCCGGCCGCCCGCAAGGCCCTCGCCAAAGCCGGCCTGACGATCGACGACATCGACTTGTTCGAGGTCAACGAGGCGTTCGCCGCCGTGCCGATGAAATTCGCCAAGGACCTCGGGGTCCCCATGGAGAAGATCAACGTCAACGGCGGCGCGATCGCCATGGGGCACCCCCTCGGCGCGACCGGCGCGATGATCCTCGGCACCGCCCTGGACGAGCTGGAACGCCGCGACGCCCGCTACGCCCTCGCGACCCTGTGCGTGGGTGCCGGCATGGGCATCGCCACCATCATCGAACGCCTGTAGACGACCCGGCCGCCAGCCTTGACAAGGACGAGAAAAACCCCAATGAGCAGCGAATTCACCAACACCATCACCTACGAGCGCGACGCCGACGGCGTCGTCGTCCTCACCATGGACGATCCGGGTCAGAGCGCCAACACCATGAACGCCGACTACCTGGCGTCCATGGAGGCGGCCGTCGACAGGATCGCCTCCGAGGTCGACGAGATCACCGGCGTGATCCTGACCTCCGCCAAGAAGACCTTCTTCGCCGGCGGCGACCTGGGCGACATCCTGTCGATCCCCGCTGACGGGGCGGACCTGGCCGTGGCCACCGTCGAGCGGGCCAAGGCGCCACTGCGGCGACTGGAGACCCTGGGTAAGCCCGTCGTGGCCGCCATCGCGGGTGCCGCGCTCGGCGGCGGTCTCGAGATCGCGCTGGCCACCCACCACCGGATCGTGGTGGACTCGCCCGCGATCCAGCTGGGCCTACCCGAGGTGAGCCTCGGTCTGCTGCCCGGTGGCGGCGGGATCGTCCGCACCGTGCGCATGCTCGGTGTGGCCACGGCCCTGACGGAGGTGCTGCTCGAGGGCAGGCGCCTGCGTCCGGGCAGGGCCCACGAGCTCGGGCTCGTCGACGAGCTGGTGGCCGGCCCCGACGACCTGGTGCCCGCGGCGAAGGCGTGGATCGCCGCCAACGCCGACGATCCCGAGGCGGCGACCCAGCCGTGGGACCGCAAGGGCTACCGCATGCCCGGGGGCACGCCGTCGAGCCCGGCGCTCGGCGCCACCCTCCCCGCGTTCCCCGCGATGCTGCGCAAGCAACTCAAGGGCGCGCCGTACCCGGCCCCCGTCGCGATCATGGCCGCGGCCGTGGAGGGCGCCGGGGTGGACTTCGCCGCCGCCCAGGCGATCGAGGCCCGCTACTTCGCCGGACTCGCCACCGGGCAGACCGCCAAGAACATGATCCGCGCGTTCTTCTTCGACCTGCAGAAGGCCAACGGGCTCGCGAAGGCGTACGGGTCGGCTGACCGCGAACCGATCACCAAGGTCGTGGTCCTGGGCGCCGGGATGATGGGCGCGGCGATCGCCTACGTGTGCGCCAAGGCCGGTATGGAGGTCGTCCTCAAGGACATCGACCAGTCCGCCGCCGAGCGGGGCAAGGGCTATTCGGAGAAGCTCGTCGCCAAGACCGTCGCCCGCGCCACCGAGGGCGAGGCCCGGGACGCCGCGCAGGCGAAGGGCGAGGCGCTCCTGGCGCGCATCACCCCCACCACCGACGCCGCGGCCGCCTCCGGTGCGCAGGCCGTCATCGAGGCCGTGTTCGAGGACCCGAAGGTCAAAGAGACGGTGTTCGCGGAGATCGCGCCGCACATCGCCCCGGACGCGCTGCTGTGCTCCAACACCTCGACCCTTCCCATCACCATGCTCGCGGGCGGCGTGGACCGGCCGGCCGACTTCATCGGCCTGCACTTCTTCTCGCCCGTCGACAAGATGCCGCTGGTCGAGATCATCAAGGGCGCCGAGACCTCGGAGGATGCCCTCGGGCGCGCCCTGGCACTGGTCGCGCAGATCGGCAAGACCCCCATCGTCGTCAACGACTCCCGCGGGTTCTTCACCTCGAGGGTCATCGGGACCTTCACCAGTGAGGGCATGGCGCTGCTCGCCGAGGGCGTCCCCGCGCCCACCGTCGAACAGGCCTCCTCGCAGGCCGGCTACCCGGCGCCGGTGCTCGCGCTGATGGACGAACTCACGTTGACCCTGCCCCGCAAGATCCGTGACGAGACCCGCCAGGCGGCCGAGGCAGAGGGCCGGCCGCTGCCCGACCACCCGGGCAACGCCGTACTCGACACGATGATCGACGAGTACGACCGCAAGGGCCGCTCCACCGGCGCCGGCTTCTACGAGTACACCGACGGCAAGCGCTCCGGACTCTGGCCGGGCCTGGCGGAGGCTTTCGGCCCCGCCACCGAGATCCCGCTGCAGGACGCGATCGACCGGATGCTGTTCGCCGAGGCGATCGAGACCGTCAAGTGCCTCGACGAGGGCGTGCTGGAGACCACCACCGACGCCAACGTCGGCTCGATCCTGGGCATCGGCTTCCCGGGCTGGACCGGCGGCGTCGCCCGCTACATGGACCAGTACCCGGGCGGCCTGCCCGGCTTCGTCGCCCGCGCCGAGGAGCTCGCCGAACGCTACGGGGACCGTTTCACCCCGCCGGAGTCCCTGCGGTCCAAGGCCGCCTCCGGCGGCACCTACGAGGAGGTCCAGCCGTGATCCGTACCCGCTTCACCGAGGAGTTCGGCGTCCGTCATCCGATCGTCCAGGGCGGCATGATGTGGGTCGGCCGCGCCGAACTCGCGGCCGCCGTGTCCGAGGCGGGAGCGCTGGGAATCATCACCGGGCTCACCCAGCCGACGCCCGAGGACCTGGTCCGCGAGATCGCCCGGTGCCGGGAGATGACCGACCAGCCCTTCGGGGTCAACCTCACGATCCTCCCGTCGATCACGCCGCCCCCGTACGCGGAGTACCGCCAGGCGATCGTCGAGTCGGGCGTGAAGATCGTCGAGACCGCCGGGTCCAACCCCAAGGACCACTCCCTGTCTTCCACGCCGCCGGCGTCAAGGTCATCCACAAGTGCACCTCCGTGCGGCACGCACTCAAGGCGGAGAAGCTCGGCGTGGACGCCGTCTCCATCGACGGCTTCGAGTGCGCCGGACATCCCGGTGAGGACGACGTCCCCGGTCTGGTGCTCATCCCCGCCGCGGCGGCCCGGCTGACCATCCCGATGCTGGCGTCCGGGGGCATCGCCGACGCCCGCGGCCTCGTGGCCGCACTGGCCCTGGGGGCCGACGGCGCCAACATGGGGACGCGGTTCATGTGCACGGCCGAGTCGCCGGTCGCGGACCAGGTCAAGCAGCAGATCGTCGCCAACTCCGAGCTCGACACCACGCTCATCTTCCGCACGCTGCACAACACCGCGCGGGTCGCGGCGAACGCCGTCTCGGCGGAAGTGGTGGCCAGGGAGGCCGAGGGCGTGGAGTTCTCCGACATCCAGCACCTCGTCGCCGGGGCCCGGGGCCGCAAGGTCTTCGAGGACGGCGACCTGGACGCCGGCATCTGGTCGGCGGGTCAGTGCCAGGGCCTGATCGACGACGTGCTCACCGCGGCCGAGCTGGTCGACCGCATGATGGCCGAGGCCGAGTCGATCATCACCGACCGGCTGGCCGGCATGGTCGCCGCCGCGGAGACGGTCCGATGACCCCCACGGGCCGGGACGCGGTCATGGTCGACCGCGACGACCTGGGTGTCGCGACTATCAGCATCAACCGACCCGACCGGATGAACGCGCTCGACCACCCGACGGTGTGCGCACTGGTGGAGATCATCTCCGAGCAGAGCCTGGACCCCGACACCAGGGTCATCGTGCTCGCCGGCGAGGGCGGGGCGTTCACCACCGGGGCGGACCTGCAGGCCATCCGGGACGGGGCCGGGACGGACGAGGCGCCCAGCCCCGAGGCCACCATGACCAGCGCCGCCGAGCTGGTGCGGGCGGTGCTGACCGCCCCGGTCCCGGTGATCGCCGCGGTCAACGGTCCGGCGGCGGGGGTGGGCGTCTCGCTGGCGCTGGCCTCCGACCTCGTTCTCATGTCCGACGACGCGTACCTGCTGTTCGCGTTCACCAACATCGGCCTCATGCCGGACGGCGGGGCCAGCGTGCTCCTTCCCGCGGCGGTCGGCCGCTCGGTCGCCTCCCGGATGCTGCTGCGCGGGGACGCCGTGGCGGCAGCGGAGGCCCAGCAGGTGGGTCTGGCACTCGACGTCCTGCCCGCCGCGGACCTGCGCCCCGCCGCCGCCACGCTCGCCCGCCGGCTGGCCCGCGGCCCCCGCCGCGCCCTGGAACTCACAAAGAAGTCGGTCACCGGGGCCACACTCGCCGAGCTGGACGCCGCGCTGGCCCGCGAGCACGAGGGACAGTGCGAGCTCCTGGTGTCCGACGACTTCGCCGAAGGGGTCGCCTCGATCCTCGAGAAGAGACGCCCCGACTTCTCCTGACCCGGTCCTCCACCCTCACCGCCCACGAAAGGCCGAATCATGACCACCGCCACCATGGACCCCGTCGCGGAACTCCACGCCGCGCGTCGCAACCACTGGAACACGTGGGTGGCTACCCACGCCGAGATGAACCCCGACGGCGAGGCGCTGCGCTACCTCGGCCAGACCACCACCTGGTCGCAGCTACACGAGCGCAGCGGTCTCTTCGCCGACGCGCTGGCCCGTCGTGGGGTCGCCAGGGGTGATCGGGTCATGCTGATCACCCTCAACAACCCGGAGTTCGTCGAGGCGGTGCTCGGCATCAACCGGTTGGGTGCCATCGCGGTGCCGGTGAACTTCCGCCCACCCCGGCCGAGCTGGCCTACCTGGTGAGCGACTGCGCGCCGAAGGTCGTCGTCACCGACGCCCTGCTCGCCCCGCTCGTCGGGGCGATCCGTGCCCAGGGTGAGGAGCCGGGAGACCACATCGTCATCGGGGGCGAGTCCGGAACGGAGGACCAGACCACCTTCGCCGACGCGCTGGCCGAGGAGGGCGAACCGCATCCGCCGGTCGACGTCCCGGAGGACGCGACCGCTCTCATCATGTACACCTCGGGCACCACGGGTCGGCCCAAGGGCGCGATGCTCTCCTACGAGAACCTCACCGCCCAGTCCCTGACCTGTATCCGGGTGTTCCGGCTCTTCGACGAGGAGGGGCGCGCACTGTGCGCGGCCCCGATGTTCCACATCGCGGCGCTCGGTTCGATCGCCCCGAGTCTCCAGCTCGGCGGCGTCACGGTGGTCCACCCCCTGCAGGCCTTCGACCCGTCCGCCCTGCTCGACACCCTCGAGGCGGAGCGGATCACCAGCGTCTTCCTCGTGCCCGTGCAGTGGCAGGCCGTCTGCGCCGAGCAGAAGGCCCGCCCGCGGACGCTTGTGCTGCGCAACATCTCGTGGGGTGCGGCCCCGTCCACGGACACGATCCTGCGCGCCATGTCCGAGACGTTCCCGGACGCCCTCAACTGCGCGGTGTTCGGCCAGACCGAGATGAGCCCCATCACCTGCGCGCTCGACGGTGACGACGCGATCCGCAAGCTCGGGTCCGTCGGCAAGGTCATCCCCACCCTGCAGGCCCGTGTCATCGACGCGTTCGGGGAGCCGGTCGGTCCCGGCGAGGTGGGCGAGATCGTCTACCGCGGACCCACCACCATGTCCGGTTACTGGAACAAGCCCGCGGAGACCGCGGAGGCCTTCGAGGGTGGCTGGTTCCACTCCGGTGACCTGGTCCGGATGGACGACGAGGGCTTCGTCTACGTCGTGGACCGCAAGAAGGACATGATCATCTCGGGCGGCGAGAACATCTACTGCGCCGAGGTCGAGAACGTGATCGCGGGCCACCCGCGGATCCGCGAGGTCGCGGTGATCGGCCGGAGTGACGACACGTGGGGCGAGGTCCCGGTCGCGGTCGTCGCCCAGCACGAGGGGGAAGGTGCCCCGGACCTCACCCTCGACGAGCTGACCGGGTGGCTGCGCGACAGGCTCGCCGGTTTCAAACTGCCCAAGCACCTCGTTCACGTGGACGAGCTGCCGCGCAACGCCAGCGGCAAGGTGGTCAAGGGGGCCCTGCGTTCGGCGCACGGCACCATCGGCGTCTGACCCGCCGGCCGAGCCGACTGCGACGCCCGGACACCGCTGACATGGTCTTCCACCTCCCCGCGGGCCGGGGTCCGGTACGCGACCTGGCGGGTCAGGTCGGGTCCCTGGTCGGGTACTCGGTCTTCACCCTGCTGAGCTGCGTGCGCACGGTCGTCACGGGACGTCTCTCGCTCGCCGAGACCCGCGACCAGGCCCTGTTCGTCGCCCGCGTGTGCTTGGTACCCGCGCTGTTGCTGATGCTGCCGGTCGGCGTGCTCGTCGCCGTGTCGGTGGGGGAGTTGGCGGGCCGGCTGGGTGCGGCCGGGTACGCGGGCGCCGTCGTGGCCTTCGTCGTGGTGGGGCAGGCCTCGGCGCTGGTCTGCGCGCTCATGCTGGCCGGGGTCGGCGGCTCGGCCATCTGCGCGGACCTGGGCTCCCGCACCATCCGCGAGGAGGTCGAGGCCATGGAGGTGATGGGGCTCGACGTGATCGAGCGACTGGTGGTGCCCCGCGTCATCGCCACCGTGCTGGTCTCCATGGTGTTGTGCGCCCTGGTCACCGCGATGGGCGTGACCGCGTGCCTGATCTACCAGGTATACGGCCAGGGGGAGTCGGCCGGGGTTTCTGGAGGTCACCGCGGCGGCCAATCGACTGGTGCCGTGGCCGGTGCGCACGCTCACCTACCGCGTCCTGCTGCTCGAGCTCAAGTGGCGCCTGCGGACCGGGCGTCCGTTGACCCCGGTGATTCACGGGGATCTGCGGATCGCTGGGCGAAAATAGACCGAAGTGCTTCCTGAACAGGGGAAACTGGGACTTGTCTAAGGTTCCATGTTCGCCAGCAGAAAGCACTCGGTAAGTGAAGCGTACTTCGTGGTCGTCCGGTCTGTCCGTTACTGCTGATGGTGTCGGGGTGATCTCCCACGCCGGGGCCATCGCGCCTCGGCTTCTGGCTGATCAGGTCGGTCTGGCCGCCGAGCTGTCAGGGGCCATGGCTCGCCGAGAATTTATCCCGATCCACGACCGCGGCCGGGTGCTGATCGACGTCGCGGTGATGCTCGCCGATGGCGGCGAGGCCATCTCCGACATCGGCGTCCTGCGCCACCAATCCGAGGCCCTGGGCCCAGTGGCGTCGGCGCCGACGGTGTGGCGCACGCTCGATGAGGTCACTGCCGGCAAGCGCAAGAAGATCCAGGTCGCCCGTGCCCGCACCCGGCGGCACGTGTGGTCGCACCTGCCCGGCGGGGTGCCCGCATCGGCGTGTGCGGGGCGGGATCTGGGATCGACGATCGTGCTCGATGTGGACGCCACCATCGTGGTCACCCACAGCGAGAAGGAACATGCAGCTCCGACATATAAGCGCACGTTCGGCTACCACCCGATCGGCGTGTGGTGCGACAACACAGAAGAGTTTCTCGCCGCGAGCTTGCGCCCGGGCAATGCTGGCTCCAACACCGCTGCCGACCACATCGACGTCCTGGGCCAGGCAA
>NZ_NTGA01000023.1 GCF_002289575.1 Dietzia natronolimnaea | reverse complement strand
GGATCACAGCTTGTTCAGCAGTCTCCTAGAGGATCGCGCCCGGGGTGTACCCGGCGGCCTCCGGGTGGCGGCGGGCGAGTTCCGTGGCCCGCGCGACCACCGCGTCGACCTGGTCTCCCGCCGCCCCCACGAACGCCGCGCGGTCGGACAGCGCCTCGTCGAGCGCCGCGCGATCCAGGGGCAGCCGGTCATCCGCGGCCAACCGGTCCAACAGGTCGGGTTCGCGGCCCTCCTCGCGCATGGCCAGCGCCACCGCGACCGCGTTCTCCTTGATCGCCTCGTGGGCCACCTCCCGCCCGACCCCCGCCCGGACGGCGGCCATGAGGACCTTGGTGGTGGCGAGGAACGGCAGGTAGCGCTGGAGTTCCTTGTCGATCACCGCCGGATATGCGCCGAACTCGTCCAGGACGGTGAGGAAGGTCTCGAACATCCCGTCCAGGGCGAAGAACGCGTCCGGCAGTGCCACGCGACGCACCACCGAGCAGAACACATCCCCCTCGTTCCACTGCGCGCCCGCGAGCTCGGCCGCCATGGAGCCGTAGCCGCGGAGCACCACCTGCAGGCCGTTGACGCGCTCGCACGAGCGGGTGTTCATCTTGTGGGGCATGGCCGACGAGCCGACCTGGCCCGGCTGGAACCCCTCCGTGACCAGCTCGTGCCCGGCCATGAGACGGATGGTCTGCGCCAGCGACGACGGCCCTGCGCCGAGCTGCACCAACGCGGAGACGACCTCGTGGTCGAGCGACCGCGGGTAGACTTGCCCCACCGAGTCGAACGTGCGGGAGAAACCCAGGTGCTCGGCGATCCGGCCCTCGAGCTCTGACATGGCGGCGGCGTCACCGCCGAGGAGGTCGAGCATGTCCTGGGCCGTCCCCATCGGGCCCTTGATCCCCCGCAGCGGGTACCGCTCCAGCAGCGACTCGACCCGCTCGAGCGCGACCAGCAGCTCGTCGGCGGCGGAGGCGAACCGCTTGCCGAGCGTGGTGGCCTGCGCGGCGACGTTGTGACTGCGCCCGGCCATCACGGTGTCGCGGTGGGCGACGGCGTGCTCGGCCAGTCGACGGACGGCCGCCACGCCCCGGTCGCGGACGAGCTCGAGGGAGCGCACCACCTGCAACTGCTCGACGTTCTCGGTGAGGTCCCGGCTCGTCATGCCCTTGTGGATGTGCTCGTGCCCGGCGAGGGCGTTGAACTCCTCGATGCGGGCCTTGACGTCGTGTCGGGTGACCCGCTCGCGCTCGGCGATCGACCCGAGGTCGACCCGGTCGATCACCGCCTCGTAGGCCTCGATCACGCCGTCGGGGACGTCGATGCCCAGATCCCGTTGGGCGCGCAGGACCGCGATCCACAACTGGCGCTCGAGGACGATCTTGTGCTCGGCGGACCACAGCGTGGCCAGGTCGGCGCTCGCGTACCGCGAGGCGAGGACGTTCGCCAGGCGGGGCTTGACGGTCTGCGGGGAAGCGGCGTTCTGAGCGGTCACGCCACCCAGTATCGCAGGGCGGTCAGGAGACCATGGATCCGCCGGTGGACCCGTTGAAGATCTCACTGGCGTTGACGTAGACCTGCTCCACCGTCAACGGGGCCTGCAGCAGCAGCCACGGGCGGAAGATGTACACGGCGGTGGTGATGATCTCGGCGGAACCCATGCGCCGACGGTAGCGTCCCCGGGCGTCCCCCGTGACCCGTTCTCACGGCAGGAGCACCGCTCTCACGGCAACAGCACGGCCTGGAGCCGATCCATGGCCTCGGCGATCGCCTCGGTGCCGCCGGCGAAGCTCAGCCGGACGGTGTGCCGCCCGTCGACGGTGTCGAAGTCGACACCCGGGGTCAGGGCCACCCCGGTGCGGTCGAGGATCTCGGCGCACCACGCCACCGAGTCGTCGGTCCACTGCGAGACGTCGACGTAGGCGTAGAAGGCACCATCCGGCGGAGCGATCCGTCCCACCCCCAGCTCGCCCAGGCGGCGTAGCACCAGGTCGCGGTTGCGGGCGTACCGCCGGACGTGCGAGTCGAGCTCAGCGGCGGAGACCTCTGTGAACGCGGCGACGGCGGCGAACTGGGCGTGCGCGGGCGGGCAGATGGTGAGGTTGCCGATGAGCCGGTCCACGGGGGCGTGCAGGTAGCGCGGCAGCAGCATCCACCCGATGCGCCACCCGGTCATGGAGAAGTACTTGGAGACCGACCCCATCACCACGGATTCGCGGCTGGTCCGCCACGCGCTCGCGCACTCCCGACCGTAGGCGACCCCGTGGTAGATCTCGTCACTGATGAGCAGCGTGCCCCGGTCCTCGCACCAGCGCGCGAGGGCGGCGAGTTCGGCGGCGTCGATGATCGTCCCGGTCGGGTTGGCGGGACTGGCCACGACGAGACCGGCGGGCGCGTGCCCCAGCTCCGCCGCGACGGCCTCGAGTTGGGCGACCGTGGGCTGGTACCGGGTCTCGGGACCACAGGCCACCTCGACGACGCGGCACCCCAACGCCTGGAGGGTGTTCCGGTACGCGGGATACCCGGGGCGGGCCATCACCACCGCGTCCCCGGGGTCGAACGCGGCCAGGAACAGCACGGTGAATCCGCCGGAGGACCCGGTGGTGACGACGACGTCGTCGGCGGCCACCTCGACGCCGTCGACCCTGCGGTGGTGGTCCGCGATGGCCTCCCGTAGCGGCCGGATGCCGAGGGCCTCGGTGTACCCGAGGATCTCGGTGTCCAACGCGCGTCGTGCCGCCTCCAGCACCGGCGCGGGCGCCGGCGTCGAGGGCTGCCCGGCGCAGAGCGAGATCACGTCGCCGTGCGTCTCCTGGCGCCGCGCGGCCGCCGCGAGGACGCTCATGACATGGAAGGGCTCGACGGCCGACCGGCGAGAGGGGGTACGCGCGACGCTCATGCCCCTGACGCTAGCGCCCCCGACACCGAGCGCCGGCGCCCACGTCAGAGGGCCAGGCCGAACACCCACACCATCAGGGTCATGGTGACCAGCGTGATGAGCACGATCCCCACGAGGTTGAGCCAGACACCACCCCGGATCATCTGCCCGATCGTCACGTATCCCGATCCGTAGGCGATGGCATTGGGCGGGGTCGCCACCGGCAACATGAACGCGCAGGTGGCGGCCAGCGCCACCGGAACGGCCAGGAGCATCGGATCGAGCCCGAGCCCCAGCGCCACCCCGCCCGCCACGGGCAGGAAGGTCGCGGCGGTGGCGGTGTTGCTCGTCAGTTCAGTCAGCATCAGGACCCCGCCCGCGGCGACCACGACCAGCAGGACGACCGGCAGCCCGCCGAGGCCTGCGGACTTCTCCCCGATCCACTCGGTGAGCCCGGAGCCGGAGAACTGGGACGACAGCGCCAGCCCGCCGCCGAACAGCAGGAGCACACCCCACGGCAGGGCGAGGGCGGCCTCCCACGTCAGCAGCCGCACGCCACGCGCGGTGCCCGCGGGCATGAGGAACAGCACGAGCCCGGCGATCAACGCGATCCCGGCGTCGGAGACCGGCGGGCTGTCCCACACCAAGGGCACCGCCACCCACGCGACCGCGGCCGCGATGAACACGGCCAGAACGCGCTTCTCGCCCGAGGAGATCGGGCCGAGGCTGCGCAGCTCGTCGTCGAACAGTTTCCGCCCGCCGGGGATCTGCTCGACCTCGGGCTTGAACAGGACCTTGGTGAGCAGGAACCAGGCGATGACCAGCATGACGATGGACAGGGGCAGACCGACCATCATCCACCGGCCGAAGCCCAGGATGATGCCGTGCTCGCTCTCGAGGTAGCCGGCGAGCAAGGTGTTGGGCGGGGTCCCGATGATCGTGGCCAACGACCCGATCGACGCAGCGTAGGCGATGCCCAGCATGAGCGCGGTCCCGAAGTTCGACCGGATGACGGCCTTCTTGACCTCGTCGGATGTCGGGTCCGACGAGGAGTCCATGTGGGGCAGCGCCCCATCCGGGTCCGCCTCCCCACCGGACCCACTCCTGCTCAGCTCCGAGGCCAGCATGAGGACCGAGACCCCGATCGGCAGCATCATGACCGCTGTGGCGGTGTTGGACACCCACATGCTCAGGAACCCGGTCGCGATCATGAACCCGGCGATCACCCGTGTCGAGCGGGTGCCCATCGCGCGGACGGTCAACAACGCGATCCGCCGGTGCAGGTTCCATCTCTGCATGGCGATCGCGATCAGGAAGCCGCCCATGAACAGGAAGATGATGTTGTTCCCGTACTGGGCGCCCACGTCGTCGACCGAGATGTCCTGACCCAGCACCGGGAACGCGATGAGCGGCACCAGCGCGGTGGCCGGGATCGGGATGCACTCGGTCATCCACCAGATCCCCAGCAGGAACGCCACGGCTGCGGTCAACCGCGCGTTGTGCTCCAGATCCCCCGGCATGACCGCGTAGACCACCAACGCCGCCACGACCCCCGCGACGGTCCCGATCACACTGCGGATGAACTCCCCGCGCGGCACGGCCCCGTCACGTTCGCCGGGCGATTTCTGCGCGATCTCCATTCCACGGGTGGGGTCCGGCTCCAGGCCGCTCAGGTGCGGGGCCATGACCATCCTCCGGCCGCTCGGTCGTTCCTGATCGCCGGTCGCCATTCGCCGTCCCCCTCGCGTGTCACACACCCCGGAGCGGTCCCCCGGGGTGCAGTGCACTCACCGTAAACGTGATCCGGGCGCGGGTCAGGCGATCAGCCGCCGAGGGAACCCAACGGTGCCGAGCCGAGTGCGCCCGAGCCCATCGAGAGCGACCCGTCGGGCGCCACCTCGAGGCCGAACACCGCCAGCTCGCGCACCGGCCCACCCGCGTCCCCGACTGACACGACGAGCTCGTACCGCCCCGGCGCGAGGGGCGCGGGGGGTACGAGGGTCACCGCGCGGGTGACGGTGGCACCGGCCTCGACGCTCTGGGGCACCGACGGCCACTGCTGACCGTCGACGAGGACGGGCATCTCCACCCGTTGCGAGCCCGGGCCGGTGAGCGTGGCTCGCAGCTCTCCCGCATAGGCGGCTCCCGTGGAGTCCATCCGCACCGAGGCGTCGAGCACCTGGCGGTCCCGGTCCGGCCGGAGTACCGCGTCCCCGACCGCCGTGAGCCGGACGGGCAGGGAGACGACCGGGTCGGCGGGCCGGGTCGACGACGGGGTGCCGTCGCCCACCACGGGCCACCCGCCGACCCAGTCCAGGCGGTCGAGCATCATGTAGCGCCGCTGCACACCGTTGGGGAGAACGGCGCTGCCGCGGGGCGCGGCGTGGTAGAGCATCCAGTCCTGCCCCGCGTCGTCGGTGGTCACGTCGACGTGACCCGGGCCCACCCAGTCGGCGTCACCCTTGAGGATCACATCTCCGGGGAGCGGCGCGCCCGGCGCCTGCACCAGCGGACGCTGCTGCCGGTCGGTGTACGGCCCCATCACGCTGTCGGCGCGGCCGCCCAGAACCCGGTACTGCGACTGCTCGCCGTCGCAGCACAATCCCGCGCTGGTGAACAGGTGGGTCCTGCCCTCTCTGGTGAGCACGGCGGGCGCCTCCACCCCCGTGCCCGCCACCCGGACGGGGTCCCCGACGAGCGCCGTGCCCGCGGGGTTCATCGGTACCGCGTGG
The DNA here is from genome assembly GCF_002289575.1 of Dietzia natronolimnaea. Taxonomy (GTDB): domain Bacteria; phylum Actinomycetota; class Actinomycetes; order Mycobacteriales; family Mycobacteriaceae; genus Dietzia; species Dietzia natronolimnaea_A. The sequence goes on along the minus strand of NZ_NTGA01000023.1, from coordinate 79,057 downwards.
ATCCCCTCGAAATTGCCCATGAACATGACGGGCCCGTCGTCGGTGAACACGACCTCGGGGTCCATGGGGTCCAGGTCCTGGTAGGGGGCGTCGGCACCGAAGCAGACGATCGGCGCCGAACCGTGGGTCCACGGGCCCTCGATCCCCGGCGCGGTGGCCATGCCGATACAGGGGGCCGGGCCTCCGGTGGTGTAGTACATGACGGCACCGGTGTCGGTCACGTGGACGTCCGGGGCCCAGAGGAACGAACCCTGGGGCGCCCACGCCGGACGGGAGCCGAAGGCGTCCCCCACGTACTCCCACTCGACCAGGTCGAAGGAACGGAAGTGCGGGATGAGCCGGTAGCCGGCACCGTCCGACCAGTCGTCGGAGGACGCGTAGACGTGGAACGCCCCGTCCGCTCCCCTCTGGACAGACGGATCCGGCGCGATCGACGAGATCACCGGGTTGGCGCCGACGGGGACCGCCGCGGTCGCGGAGACGACGGGGATGACGACGGCCAGAGCTGCGGCCCCGAGGGCGCGGGCACCGCGTGAGATTCTCATCGGCCGATGATAGACCCGCAATCCCCCTTTATGTGACGGTATGTCACTTCGGTCCCGGGCGTCGTTCGCCTACTATCCCTGACTCGCCCGGCGTTCCTTGCGCAGCAGGAAGCGCTGGATCTTGCCCGACGGCGTCTTGGGGAGCTCGCGGACGAAGTGCACCTTCCGCGGGAAGGCGTGGGCGGCGAACTCCGTCTTGACCCACTTCTGCAGGTCCGCCACCGTGTCGTCGTCGCCCTCGACCCCTTCCCGCAGCACGACATACGCCTCGAGCACCTCGCCGGCCAGATCGTCGGGAACGCCGATGATCGCCGACTCCAGGACGTCCGGGTGCCTGGCCAGAACGGACTCCACGTCGAACGGGCCGATCCGGTAACCGGACATGATGATCACGTCGTCGTCGCGGCTCGAGAAGTAGAAGTGACCGTCGGCGTCGAGCGTGGCCGCGTCGCCCGTGTAGTACCAGCGACCGTCCGCGCTGAACCGCTCGGCCGTCTTCTCCGGCGCGTCGTGATACCCCGTGAACCACATGAGCGGGCTGTCGGGGACGTCGATCGCCACGCGGCCGAGTTCCCCGACCGGGGCGGGCTCATCGGCATCGGCCGCGAGCACGGTGCACGCCCAGCCCGGAAGCGGCACGCCCATGGAGCCCGGCCGGACGTCCTCGCGGAGCGAGTCGTGCCAGGGATTGATGATGAACATCCCGTGCTCGGTCTGGCCGTACTGGTCCCGGACCTCGACACCGAACTGCTCGATCGACCACTCGATCACCTCGGGGGTCAGCGGCTCCCCGGCGGAGGAGGCCCGGCGGAGCCTGACGTCCGGGGCGATCTCGCGCTTCGCCCGCATGGTCCGGTAGACGGTTGGCGCGGCAGCGAAGTTGGTGACCCCGTAGTACTGCAGGACCGCGAAGGCCAGTTCCGGGGTGTATCGGGCGTGGAGCAGCAGGCTGCGGCGCCCCACGGCCAGCGGACCGAGGATGCCGTAGTAGAGGCCGTACGCCCAGCCCGGATCGGCGCCGTTCCAGAACACGTCATCGGCGCGCACGTCCAGCCCGGTCTCGATGTACTGATGGAACGCGGCGAGCGCCCGGACGGGGACCACGACGCCCTTGGGGGTGCCGGTGGTGCCGGAGGTGAACAGCATGACCATCCCGGCGTCAGGGCCGGTGACGGCGGCGGCCCGGCCGGACTCGCGGGCGTCGACGATCGTGTGGAGGTCCAGATCCCCCTCCCGGGCCGCGGGGCAGTCCGCGAGCCCCGCCACGACGATCGGCACCGACGTGGTCTCGAGCTTGTCCCGCTGGTCGGCATCCGTCACGATCACCCTGGCCGCCCCGCCGGTGAGCCGCATCTCGATGGCGGGCCACGCGAACGCGGTGAACAGCGGCATGTGCACCGCGCCCAGGCGCCAGATCCCCATGAGCGTGAACACGAGGTCGGCGGACTTGGACATGAGGGTGGCGACCCGGTCCCCCTCGCCCACCCCGAGGGCCGAGAGCGCGGCGGCCACCTTCTCACTCCTCGCCCTGAGCTCGCCGTAGGTGATGTCCCGACCCGACAGGTCGGCATCGATCACGGTGAACGCCACCGCATCGGGATCGTGGCGGTCACACAGGAACTGCGCCGCACTCGCGCCGGGCACGTCGTAGATCGCCAGGAGCTCGTCCGGGGACAACGGGAGGGCGGCGGGTGGAGTGGTCTGGGCCATATCTGCAGACATGTCTCCGGATACTGCTGCACGGACCCGCCGCGCACCACCCACCGACGGGCACCCCCGCTTTCGGGGCTGGTACGACCGCACGGACGCCGTGCACTCTAATGAGACCACCCCTAGCGAGACCACCCCCAGCGAGACCAGCCGACATTTCCCTCAGCGACCCGGAAGGACCCCCATGGCCGTCGACAGACTGCTCCCCAGCGACGAGGCGTACGAACTCCTCGAGATGACCCGCTCAGTCGCGGACAAGCTGCTCGAGCCCGTCGCGGCCCGGCACGAGCGGGATCACACGTATCCCGAGGGTCTGTTCACGCAGCTCGGCGAGGTAGGACTTCTGGGACTGCCCTACCCGGAGGAGTTCGGCGGCGGCGACCAACCCTACGAGGTGTACCTGCAGGTACTGGAGGAGCTGGGCGCCCGGTGGGCGGCCGTCGCCGTGGCGACCAGCGTGCACGGACTGTCGTGTTTCCCTCTGGCCACCGCGGGAACCGACCAGCAGAAGGCCGACTGGCTGCCCGGCATGCTCGCCGGCGAGCAGATCGGCGCGTACTCCCTCTCCGAGCCGCAGGCCGGGTCCGACGCCGCGGCCCTGCGGTGCCGCGCCGTCCGGGAGGGTGACGAGTTCGTGGTCACCGGCACCAAGTCGTGGATCACCCACGGCGGGATCGCCGACGTGTACAACACCTTCGTCCGCACCGGCGAGGGGTCCCGGGGAATCTCGTGCCTGCTCGTGCCCCGGGACACGGAGAACCTGACGTTCGGGAAACCCGAGGACAAGATGGGACTGAACGGCGTCCCCACCACCACCGCCGCCTACGAGGGCGCCCGCGTCGACGCCACCCGTCTCCTGGGCGCCGAGGGCGACGGACTGCGCATCGCGTTCTCCGCCCTGGACTCCGGCCGGCTCGGGATCGCCGCGGTGGCCACCGGCATCGCGCAGCGCGCGCTGGACGACGCGGTCGCCTACGCCGGCGAGCGCGAGGCGTTCGGCAAGACCATCATCGGCCACCAGGGGCTGGGCTTCCTGCTGGCGGACATGGCCGCCGCCGTGGCCTCCGCCCGGGCCACCTACCTCGACGCCGCCCGACGGAAAGACGCCGGCCGGCCCTACTCGCGCCAGGCCTCGATCGCCAAGCTCACCGCCACGGATGCGGCGATGAAGGTCACGACGGATGCCGTCCAGGTGCTCGGCGGCGTCGGATACACCCGGGAGTTCCCGGTGGAGCGGTACATGCGTGAGGCCAAGATCACCCAGATCTTCGAGGGCACCAACCAGATCCAGCGACTGGTGATCGCCCGCGACCTCGCCGGCTGAGATCCCGCGGGCCCGTGGGACCCGCAGCACCTAGAGTTGACGGTATGCCCTCGCCCCCCGACGCCTCCGCCCCCGCCTCTGCGCCCGCCTCTGCCACCACCGAGTACGTGGTCCTCCTCTCGGACGACGGTCGTCCCATCGGCACCGCGGACAAGGCCACCGTCCACACCACGGACACGCCGCTACACCTGGCGTTCTCGTGCCACGTGGTGGACGAGGAGGGCCGCGTACTGCTCACCCGGCGCGCCCTGGACAAGCGCGCCTGGCCCGGCGTGTGGACCAACTCGTTCTGTGGCCACCCCGGTCCGGGCGAGGATCCCGCCGAGGCGATCGTGCGACGGGCCGAACGAGAACTCGGGACGCGGGTCGACGGGATCGAAGAGGCGCTACCGGACTTCCGCTACCGGGCGGTGGACGACTCCGGCATCGTGGAGAACGAGGTCTGCCCGGTGTTCACCGCCCGGATCCGCGCCGATCTGGCCCCGCGGGCGGACGAGGTGTGCGCCTACCGCTGGGCCCGGCCCGAGGACGTCCGCACGGCCGTCGAGGCCACGCCGTTCGCGTTCAGCCCCTGGCTGGTGGAGCAGGCTCCCCGGATGGCCCTCTACGCCCGGGGAGGACAGGCGTGACGCGTCCGGTCATCCCGCCGGGATGCTGATGCGCCCCTCCTCGGCCGCCAGGCCGATGTCGCGACGGAAGTGGCCCCCGCCCAGCTCGACCCCGTCGAGGATCCGGTAGGCCTCCGCCCGCGCGGCGGCCAGGTCGGGTCCCGTACCGACGACGGACAGGACCCGCCCCCCGGCGGAGACCAGTCGTCCGTCCGCGTCCCGCGCGGTCCCCGCGTGGAAGACCCCCGGCTGTTCGGCTCCCTCGAGCACATCCCCCCGGCGCGGCGCGGACGGGTAGTTCTCCGCGGCCAACACGACCGTCACGGCGGCACCGTCGCGCCACACCAGCGGCGGCAGCTCCGCGAGACGCCCCGTGGCCACCGAGTGCAGGACCTCGCCCAGCGGCGACTCCAGCAAGGCCAGCACCGCCTGCGTCTCGGGATCACCGAAGCGGCAGTTGAACTCCACCACCTCGGGCCCCGACGTGGTGATGGCCAACCCGGCGTACAGGAGGCCCGAGAACCCGCACCCCCGCGCCACCATCTCGCGGGCGACGGGCTCGCAGACCTCCGAGACGATGCGATCGACCATTCCCGGCGGCAACCAGGGCAGGGGGGTGTAGGCACCCATCCCGCCGGTGTTCGGGCCGCGGTCCCCCTCGCCGACCCGCTTGTGGTCCTGGGCGGGCAGGAGCGGGACAACCGTCTCCCCGTCCACCAGGCAGAACAACGAGACCTCCGGGCCGTCGAGGAACGACTCGAGAAGCACCGGGTGGCCGTCGTCCAGGCAGGCGAGCGCGTGGGCGTGCGCGGCGGCGCGATCGGTGGTGACCACCACGCCCTTGCCCGCCGCCAGGCCGTCGTCCTTGACCACCCAGGTGGGACCGAACCGGTCCAGCGCCTCGTCGAGGTCGGCGGGCGAGTCGACGACCTCCGCGCGCGCCGTCCGTACCCCCGCCGCGGCCATGACGTCCTTGGCGAACGCCTTGGAACCCTCGATCCGGGCGGCGTCGGACGACGGGCCGAACACCGGGACGCCGGCTGAGCGCAGGGCGTCGCCCACCCCCGCCACCAGCGGGACCTCCGGGCCGATCACGACCAGGTCCACCTCGAGCCGGCGGGCCAGCGCGGTGACGGCCGCGGGATCCGTCACCGCGGTGTCGTGGCACGTGGCCTGAACCATGCCGGGGTTGCCCGGCGCGGCGTGGAGCTCCGTCACCGCGGGATCCGCGGCGAGGGCGACGAGCAGGGCGTGCTCACGGGCACCGGAACCGATCACGAGAATTCGCACAGCGCCCACACTAGTCGCGGCCCCGCTCCGACGTGGCCCCGGTACTGCGGTTACCCGGGGAGTTCGGTCGCGATCCCGTCCGGCAACTCGGCCTGCTCGCGAAGGGCGAGTCCCTCCGGGGTGAGCATGTCCGTCATACAGAGGTCGATCGTGCGGGCCGTCGCGTGGTCCGCATCCGGGGACCCCATCGGCGCGAGTCCGAACATCGCATGCGTACAGAGGCCGCCGATACCGGCCCAGAGCACCTGATGGTCGCTGACCTGGGTTCCCGGCCGGAAGGTCCCGGCCGCGATCCCTCGATCGACGATCGCCTGCATGACGGCGAGGACCTCCGCCGCGGCGAGTGCGACGCCCGGCGACCCTCCCACGGTCTCCACCATCAACCGCGCCCAGGCGGGCTCCGCGACGGCGAACTGCACGACCGCGATCCCCGCGTTGCGCAGATCCACGTAGGCGGCGAGCCCCGGGGCGGAGTCCGCGCCGACGACCCCGGGCAGACTCACACACTCACCCAGCGCGTCGAACCCGCGGGAGGAGACCTCCTCGACCAACTGCTGCCTGTTGGTGAAGTGGCGGTAGGCGGCGGTGGCCGACACGCCGATGACCGGGGCGATCTCCCTCAACACGATCGCCTTCTCCCCGACGACCGCGCCCGCGAGATGGCCTCGTTGATGATGGCGTTACGCAGGTCACCGTGGTGGTAGGACTTCTTCTTCACGGCGTCGTCCGCAGTCCGTGCCGATACCTCGATCATCTGCCCGTCCCTCCGCCATCCTCCGAGGACCCTGCGCCGCTCGTTCTCCGGGTGGCCTACCCGCCATTACACCACGAGAAGCCCTACGAGAACCGCAAGCAGCCGCCCCTGATACGTACGCTGAGAACATGTCGTCCGTATTCAGCAAGATTATCTCCGGCGAACTGCCCGGAAGGTTCGTCTGGGAGGACCCCGAGGTGGTGGCGTTCCTCACCATCGCGCCCGTCGCGGCCGGTCACACCCTCATCGTCCCGAGGGAGGAGATCGACAGGTGGACCGACCTGGAACCCCGACTTCTGGCGCGACTCAACGAGGTCGCCCAGGCGGTCGGCAAGGCGGTCGTGGAGGGTTTCGGGGCGTCGCGAGCCGGGTACCTCATCGCGGGGTTCGAGGTACCGCACACCCACATCCACGTCTTCCCCGCCGAGGACATGTCCGTCTTCGACCTGTCGCGGGCGGACCCCGACACCCCTGCAGAGGTCTCGGACGCGGCGGCCGCCACGATCCGTCGCGCGCTGCGGGACCTCGGCCACGGGGAGTTCGTGCCTTCGGACTGACCGGGCCAGGCGGACAGGGTCAGTGCCCGAGGTCAGTGCCCGAGGTCAGTGCCCGAGCGCGCGCGCCAACTCGCTCATGTCCAGGTAGTCGATCCATTCCCGGACCAGGCCGTCGCGCACCGTCAAGAACGCGCCCGCGCCGAGTTCGATGGCCTGCCCGTCGACGTCGAGGAACATGGTTCTGCTCATCGCGACGGTGTCACCCGAGACCATGATCCGGTGGATCTCGACACGGACGTTGGTGGCGACCTCATGGTTGAACTCGATGAGGTTCGCCAGTCCCTCGCGGCCGTGCGCCTCATAGGACCCCTCGATCCGCATCACGATGTCGGGCGCGCAGAGCGAGGTCGCGGTGGTCACATCCCCACGGAACCTGGACTCGACGAGGGCCCTGGCCACGACGGCGGGGTCGTCGCGGCGCCCATCCTGGCCCATCGGACCGCCTCCGTTCACCGTCTACTCCGTGATCGCGTTCAGCGTGCGCAGGTCCTTGTAGTCCTCCCAGCGCGTGACCAGCCCTTCCTCGACATCGACGAAGGCCAGTGCCGGGATCTCCACTCCCCCCTGGGGCAGGGTGTAGGTCTCGAGTCGCCGGAGGGCGACAGTCCCGGGTTCCGCCACCACCGACTGGACGGTCACATGGATGAACCCGGCCAGGCGCGCGACGTCCTCGATCATGTCGCGGATGCCGTCGTGCCCCTCGTAACGACTGAGGTGCCCGCCGTTGGTGTAGATGATCGTCGGGGCGGAGAGCTTCAGTGCGGCGGCCTCGTCACATGCCGCGACCGCGCGCATCCACGCTTCCGCGACACGCCGTTCGGGATCCACGATCCCGGTTCGGGAGCCCTCGCTCTCGCTGCACACGAGTCACACCCTACCCAGAAGCCTGAGAAACCTGAACCAACGTCCTACGAACGTGGGGCACCCTCGCCGCGCTCCGCTGGGCGAGGTGAGAGCTGGAGACGAGACTTGAACTCGCAACCGCCCGATTACAAGTCGGGTGCGCTACCAATTGCGCCACTCCAGCACGGACCCGGCTCAGCCGGGGTCCGGCACACATCCTAGCCGGATCCCGGCTCGTTCCCCCGACCGCTCCGCCGTGCCCTCGACCACTGTGCCCTCGACCGCCCCGGACTTGACTACGGTGTCCACGTGGAGATCCGCGACGCCGCTGCACCGTTCACCCGCCCGTTGGCGTGGCTGGGTCTGCGCAAGTCCACGATGGACCTGGCGGTCGAACCGCCGCTGTCGCCGATGGCGCCGGTGGACCTGGACGACGACGGCGCCGTCACCGACGTGCTCAATCTCGCCCTGGAGATCGCGGGCATCCTGCTCTCCTCCGGAGAGGGCGCGGCGGACACGGTCGCCCAGGGGGAATCGGTCGCGGCCGCGTTCGGCCTCCCGGGCGCCACCGTCGAGGTCACCTTCACCTCGCTGACCATCGGCGTCAACCGGCGTCGCGGCCGACCACCCATCTCCGTCATCCGGGTCGTCGACTACCGCACCATCGACATGACGAGGGTGACCCGTGTCGCCCGCCTCATCGACCTCATCGTGCGGCGCCAGTTGACCGTCGAACAGGCGACGGCAGAGGTCGAGCAGATCATCGCCTCACCCCACCCGCACACCTTCCGCGTCGCGGTCCTGGGCTGGGCGATGCTCGGCTTCGCCGTCGTCATCCAGCTGGGGGGCAGCCCGCTGGCCGGTCTCCTGTCGATGGTGTCGACGTTCGCCCTGATGTACGCCAACAGGTATCTCGACGGCCACCGCCTGCCGAAGTTCTTCCAGCAGATCGTGGGCGGGTTCATCGCCGCCGCCTGGGCCCTGTTGGCCTACGTGATCCTGAGCGACGACTTCGTGGACATCCAACCGTCCGCCCTCGTCGCCGCGGGGATCATCGTGCTGCTCGCCGGGCTCACGCTCGTCGGTGCGATCGAGGACGCCATCACCGGATTCCCCGTCACGTCGGCAGGCCGTGGCGTGGAGACGATGATCCTCACGGGAGGGATACTCGGCGGCATCACCATCGCCCTGGCGGTGTTCGGACGCCTGGGCTTCTCCCCACCCCCCATCGATCCGACGATCTCCGGCAACGCGCCGCTCTTCCTTACCGTCTTCGCCGCGGGCGTCGGGGCTGCAGGTTTCGCCGTGGCCAGTTACGCGACCGTCCGCGCGACGTGGCTGGCCGCGACCGTCGGGGCCGTCGGGATGCTCATCTTCCAGGTCGTCATCACGACCGGGTTGGGTGTGGTGGTGGGATCGGCTCTCGCGGCCTGTGCGATGGGGCTCTTCGGAGGCATCCTCGCCCGCATCGCGACCGTCCCGCCCCTCATCGTGACCATCGCCGGGATCACGCCCCTCCTGCCCGGGCTCTCGGTCTACCGGGGACTGTCCGCGCTCACCAGCGATCAGACCGGTATCGGCGTGGGGCTGATGTTCCAGGCACTGGCGATCGCGGTGGCCCTGGCCGCCGGCATCGTCTTCGGCGAGTGGGTCACGCGAAATCTGCGCAGGTCCGCGGCCGCCGACCAGTGACGTACGATGTCACCGGACGCCTGCGCCCATCCGGGCCCGCCGTCCCATAACGACACGGGAGGACACACACATGTCAAGCGCCGCAGCGGCCAGCAAGGAGCCCGAGCTCGACGTCGACCTCGAGCCCGTAGCCGACGAGACCGCGTACCAGGCCCAGAGGATCGTGGCCTCGTACGCCGCCGACGCGGACGAGTGCCTGATGCTGCTCGAGATGCTCGGGATCGGTCCCGAGAAGGTCGACCCGGCCGACGCCGAGTAGACCGCATCACGACGATCAACGGGGGTACGGGGATGACGGGCGCGACCGAGCAGGCGCCGGCCGACGCGGGTGCGGACTTCGTCGTCGTGGCCAACCGGCTCCCCGTCGACCTCGTGCGGGGTAAGGACGGCCAGGAATACTGGAAGGCCAGCCCCGGCGGGCTCGTGACGGCCCTGGAGTCCATCCTCAAGGCCAACCACGGGGCCTGGGTGGGCTGGCCCGGAGTGGCGGACGCCTCCCCCGAGCCGTTCGACGCCGACGGGATCCGGTTGCATTCGGTCACCCTGTCCGCCCGGGACGTCGAGCTCTACTACGAGGGCTTCTCCAACGGCACCCTGTGGCCACTCTTCCACGACGTGGTGGTCCCTCCCGAATACCACCGTGAATGGTGGAACGCATACGTGGCGATCAACCGGCGGTTCGCCGAGGCCACCGCCGCGGCCGCGGCCACCGGCGCCACCGTGTGGGTGCAGGACTACCAGCTGCTCCTGGTCCCCCGCCTGCTGCGCGAGATGCGGCCCGACCTCACCATCGGGTTCTTCCTCCACATCCCTTTCCCGCCGGTCGAGTTGTTCATGCAGCTCCCCTGGCGCTCCGAGATCGTCGAGGGCATGCTCGGCGCGGATCTGGTGGGGTTTCATCTCCCAGGCGGCGCGGACAACTTCCGGATCCTCGCCCACCGGCTCTTCGGCCACCCCTCGGCGCGGCTCCGCTCGACGCGGGGGCGGGCGTCCGAGATCCGGGTGGACGACCGGATGGTGCGGGTGGGGGCGTTCCCCATCTCGATCGACTCGGCTGCCATCGACGCGGCCGCCCGCGAGCGCGACACCCGGGCCCGAGCGGAACGCCTGCGCAGCGAACTCGGCTCCCCTGAGATCCTGCTGCTGGGCGTCGACCGCCTCGACTACACCAAGGGGATCGACGTCCGGCTCCGCGCCCTGGAGGAGCTGTTCGAGGAGGGGCGTCTCGAGACCGCCGACGTCACCCTGCTCCAGCTCGCCACCCCCAGTCGCGAGAGGGTCGAGCAGTACCAGATCATGCGCTCGCGCATCGAGGAGTCCGTGGGCCGGATCAACGGCAGCTTCGGCGAGATCGGACACCCTGTGGTGACCTACATCCACCGACCCGTACCCAAGTCCGAGCTCACGGCGTTCTACGTGGCCGCGGACGTCATGCTGGTCACCCCCGTGCGGGACGGGATGAACCTGGTGGCCAAGGAGTACGTCGCCTCCTGCACGGACGGTGAGGGCGCGCTCGTGCTGAGCGAGTTCACCGGCGCCGCCGCCGAACTACGGCAGGCCTATCTGTGCAATCCGCACGACCTGGAGGGCGTCAAGGACGCCATCATGGCGGCCGTCACCGAAACGGAGTACGACCGCCGTCGACGCATGCGGGCGCTGCGCCGGCAGGTGTTGGGCAACGACGTCCACGCGTGGGCACGGCGGTTCTTCGAGACGCTCGACGCCACCTCCGACGAGTAGTCGCACTCAACTCCGACGAGTAGTCGGCGCGCCGCTCACAGCGCCTCCAGCTCACCCAGCTTCCACGTACCGTCAACGCGCTCCATCGACAGACTGAGTCGCGATGCGGAACTGGCCGCCTCGGGATCCTCCCTGGTCGACACCATCCGGTTGAGCATCACCAGTACCGTCACGCTGTCGGCATCCACGACCTCCTGCGGGGCGGCCGCCGCCACGGTCGCGTACACACTGGCCTCCTGCTGTTTGGCCGCGGAGGCCACGGCGGGCATGGATTGCTCGACGAACTCCGTCAGCGCGGGATCGGTGAGTCGCTCGCGGACCGCCGCCAGTTCGGCGTCGACCGTCCGGTGATCGTAGGTGAACATCTGGGTCGCGATCTCGCGCGCCGCGTCCGTCGCCGCGCGGGGGGCGTCCGCGATCTGCTGTTCGGTGGCCGCTTCACCCCTCGCCTCGACGTATTGCCAGGTCGACAGACCGGTGACGACGAGGAGGACCACGGACACCGCGGCCAGGGCGGTGGTCAGCCTGCGCTGACGGGTGGGATCGAGTGGTTCCCGCGACGAGACCGGTGGCGCGGGGGGCGCCGATCCGTCACCAGTGGCCGCCCCGGAACCGCCGTCGGACTCCGCCGCAACCTCGGCCGAACCGGTGCGCGGCATCGCCTCCATTCCCTCGAACAGCCCCCCTGCACGGGCCGCTTCCAGTGCGCGCTCGCGCGCGGCGTCGGCCTTGCGCTGGGCCCGGGCCGCGCGCTCGGCTTCCCGCTGCGCACGCCGGGCGGAGCGGACATCGGGCACGTCGCTGTCGCTCACGGGATGAAGTTCACCCCCGAGACCTTCATCTCGCCGTCATCGTGTCGGTTGACCGTCACCCGGACGCGGTACTGCCGGTCCTGGTCCTCCTGTGACCTCGGGTTGCCGATGGTCTGGTCGATCGCCATGATCACCTCTGCACGCTCGGGGGTGGACTGTTCGACCGCGGCGGCGGAGACCACGCCGTCAGCGACAACGGCTGTGGTCTCGACGACCTCCTCGTAGGAGTCCCGGCGCGGGGTGAACTGCTCGGAGAAGTCTCCCTCGATCATCTCGACGATCCGGTCCACGTCCTCGGTCAGGGTCTCCTGACGGATGGTCATGAGCCGGGTCATCACGTCCGAGGCGAAGTCGCGATAAGACGCGTCCAGTTCGCTCGCGGAGGCCCGGTCGGCGCGGATCGAGGCAGCCTTGCCGCGCTCGGACAACCACAACCCCGAGGACACGAGGGCCGCCACCAGGCACAGGGCCGCCACGACGGACGTGACCGCCAGCCAGCTCCGTCCACCCTCGGTGGGGGTGTCGTCCGGCTGTGGCACTAGATCACTCCGTTCGTCATGATGTCGGCGAGGTCGGCGTCCGCGGCCAGTCTGCTCCCGGTTCCCAGGTTCAGTTGACGATACGTCTTGCCGTCCGCGCCCAGATACTCGCCCGTCGAGGGGTCGTACATCGCCGCGGAGGTCCGGATCTCCCGCTCACCGGTGCCCGACGAGGGCACGACGTTCCACCCGTTGGGGTTGTTGCCGGGCGGACCGACCTCGCTGGTGTCGGGCGGGTTGTGCCCCTCCGGCCGGTAGTCGCCGGCCGCGCATTCCGCCGGCGAGGCGCCGCGGCGGCCCGGGTACTCCATGCAGGGGAGGTTGCGGGCACCACGGACGACCATCTGCGAGTCCTGCGGCACCTTGCAGTAGATGCCGTTGATCTGGGGCGGCACCGACAGGTCGGCGGGAGAGCGACGGTCGGCGGCGGGGAGGAAGCCGGTCGTGCACGGGGGTGTCTCGTTGATCTGCAGGTTGAAGTCCACCTTGATCTCACCGGTGTCGCGGGCGCCCTCGATCGCGGTGAGGATCGAGGAGACCAGCGCCGGGTAGATCACGAGCAGCTGCTCGATCGAACGGTTGTAGACCACGCCCACCTCGCCGACGCTCATGAGGTTGGCCACGAGCACCGGCATGGTCGGCTGCAGATCGTTGAGCACGCGGGTCGCGCGGGCCAACGAATCGGGTCCCCGCTGGATGATCGAGGTGAGCTGGGGCTCGTTGACCCGGAGTTGGTCCGTCACGTCCGCGAGGTTGCGGGTCCACGCCCGGATGGAGTCGGACGACCGGAGCTGGGAGTCCAGGACGGGCTCGGCGTCCTCGATCAGCTGACGGGTGACGCCGGTGTTGACCCGGGCCTCCTCGAGCAGGAGCTGCGCGGAATCGAGGAACTGCTGCAGGTCCCGCTCGGATCCGTTGAACGCGTCGAAGGACTCGCTGATCACGCGGCGCATCTTGGCGTCGTCGATCGACGCCATGAGCACCGTGGCCTGGTCGAGGACGGGGCCGATGCCCTGCGGCATGTCCACCCGGTCCTCACCGAGCACGGTGCCGTCTCTCATCACTCCCCGCGGCTCGCCCTCGGGAACGAACTCGACGTACTGCTCACCCACCGCCGAGACGCTACGGATCTGCGCCCGGGCGTTCTCGGGAACATCGGACCGGGAATCGAAATGGAGGTCGGCCACGACATGACCGGGCTTGAGGGTCACCGCGTCGACCCGCCCGATCACGTTCCCCAGATAGGAGACGTTGGCGTTCTTGTACAGACCGCCGGTGTCGGGCATCTCCAGCGCGACATCCGTGCGCTGCCACCCGAACGCCGTCGGCAACCTGAGGTAGGCGACCGACATGACGGTCAGCGCGATCACTGTGACCACGGCGAAGATCGCCAGCTGGAATTTGACGAACCGGGTCATCGGGGGGCCTCCTCTGGCGTCGCGTCCGGTCCCGGCTCCTCTGCCAGCAGTTCGGCGAAGGGGTTCTCCTCCGACGGTTCCGGCCGGGGGACGTCGAGCGAGAACGGGTCCACGCTCGCCGGCGGGGTGGGTGCGAGACCCACGTACCCCTCGAGCCCGGCCATCCGGTTGCCGAACTCGGTGCCGAGCAGCAGCGTCTCCGCCAGCCGCGGCATCGAGGCATCCGCGTGGATGTAGAGGTTCGCGTAGTCACCTCGGAGGAAGTTGTCGATACCCGCCTGGGGGAACGGGAACGTGATGAGCACGCTCAGTGCCCGGGTCAGGTCGCGACCGGCGTTGGCCAGTGCATCGAGAACGGGCGTGATGTCGCGGAGGTTGGCCACGAGATTCTGCCCGCCTCCGGCGTCGATCACCTGATTGGCCTTGTTTCCCAGGTCCCCGAGCGAGACCATCGCGGTGGTCAGCTCCTGCTTCTGGTCGTTGATCAGGGCCACCGCCTCCGGCATCTGGGCCAGCGCCCGGGCCAGGGTGTCGGTCTGGTCGTTGATCTGCCGGGAGAGCCGGTCCAACCCGTCCATCGCGGCGATGATGTCCGCACGTTGCGCGTCGAGCCCACTGACGGTCGTCTCCAGCTGCTCGATGACCTCCCGGGTGTCGACCTCCCGACCACCCAGTGCGGCGTTGAACTCCTGCGCGATGGTCTCGAACTGCGCCAGGCCACCGTCGGTGAGCACGACCGACAGCGCCGAGAGCGTCTGCTCGGTGGTCGGGTACACGCCGGCCCTGGCCAGGGGGATCACGTCACCGTCCGAGAGGGTTCCCTGGGGGTCACCGTCCGGCGGCGGGAACAGCTCGAGGTGCTGTGATCCGAGGAGGCTGGTCTGACCGATCTTGGCGTGCGCGTTCGCCGGGAGTCTGACCTCCTCGTTGAGCGACACGGTCACTATCGCGGTGTAGTCCTCGACCCTCATTCCGGTGATCGACCCGACGTTCACGTCGTTGACCCGGACCGGGGAGTTGCGGGTGATGGTGGTGACGTTGGGCATCTCGATGGTGACCTCGTACGCGCCGTCCCCCCGGCCCTGCGCTCCGGGCAGCGGGAGGGAGTTCAGGCCCTCCCACGTGCATCCGGCACCGGTGATCAGGACGGCGGCGCCGAGTGCGCCCGCCGCCAGCAATCGCCCCCGGGGGCGCTCGCCGTTCATCTACGCCCCTCCCGTCACGAGGAGGGTGTCGGTCAGGTTGTCTCCCCTGTTGACCACGTTGACCAACGGATCGGGTCGGGCGGACACCGGCTGGACACCCGGGGGGGTGCTGGTCCCCGGCTTCTGGGAGTCCCAGATCTGCTGGGGTTCGGCGGTCGGTGTGATGGGCGGGCTGACGACCCC
The DNA here is from genome assembly GCF_002289575.1 of Dietzia natronolimnaea. Taxonomy (GTDB): domain Bacteria; phylum Actinomycetota; class Actinomycetes; order Mycobacteriales; family Mycobacteriaceae; genus Dietzia; species Dietzia natronolimnaea_A. Next base: position 63,837 of record NZ_NTGA01000023.1, on the reverse strand, counting down.
GTACGGGTAGTTGGAGGTGAGCGAGTTGAACAGCGGCCCCATGTATTCCGCGCACAACTGCGCGTCGGACTCGGCGGTGTTGTTGGCGAGCCCGGCGATGGCACCGCAGATGAAGTTGGTCGGGTTGGCCATCTGGTTGGTGGACAGCACTCCGGTCAGGACGCCCTGGTAGGGCCGGTAGATGTTGTAGAAGTTCGACATCCCGGTGGGACCCACGTGCAGGACCCCCTCCAGGTCCGCCCGCCTCTCCCGGACCACCTCGGTCGCCTGACCCAGCTTGTCGACAGCGGTGCTCACGCGTTCTCCGTTGTTCTCCAGGAATCGATTGATGTCCGTGACGGCGAGATCGAGGTCCCGCAAGGCGGAGTCGATGTCGTCCGTCTGGTCTCCCAGCACCTGGGACACGCTCGCAAGCCTTCCTCCGAACGACACGATCTGCTCCTCGCTCTGGGACAGCGCGGACACGAACAGCTGGAGGTTCTTCAGCGTCGTGAAGAGGTTCTCCCGCCCGTCCGAGAGCAGCGCCATGGTCTGGGAGACCTCGCTGAGCGCGTCGCGGACCTCGGTGCCGTTGCCGTCGAGCATCGCTTCCGCGGAATCGACGAAGTCACCCAGCGGCCCCGTCTCCTCGTCACCGGTGGGAGAGAGCGCCGAGGACAGCTTCATGAGCTGGTCCTTGACCCCGTCCCATTCGACCGGGATGGCCGTGCGGTCGACGGGAATCGAGCCCCCGTCCGGCATCTCCTCGCCCCCCGTGAAGGCCGGGGTGAGCTGGATGAACCGCTCCGCGACGAGAGACTGCGCCACCAGCAGGGCGTTGGCGTCGGCCGGGACGGACACGTCCTCGTCGACCTTCATCGTGACCTTGGACAACCCGCCTTCGGTGGTGATGTCCGTGATGGTCCCGACGCGCACGCCGAGAACCCGGACCGTGTCGTCGACGTAGACGCCCCGGGTCGATTCGAAGTAGGCGCTGATGACCTTGGACCGCGAGGTGAAGAACCACACCGCGGCAACCACGAGCAGGACGACGACGACGAGGGCCACGATCCTGGCCAGCGTGGTCGAGAGAAGTCGGGTCATCGCGGCAGCCTCTTCTCGCCCCAGCCGGGGAATTCGTCCATCAGTGTCAGGCCCGGGACACCCGGCATGGTCGGCTCGCGGACGAGACCCGGTTCGGGCCGGACCCGGTCGTCGATGAGCGGCATGACATCACGGAGGATCGTCTGCTGGTACTGGCCCAGGGAGAGGTTGGAGACGTAGGCGTTGAACCACGGCCCGGAGGCCACGGCCTCGCTCAACGCGGTGGAGTAGGGGACGATCCGGCGCAGACCCAGGTCGATGTCCTCCCTGTTGCGGATCAGCAGGTCCGACACCTGTTCCAACTTGTCCAGGGCGGGCCCGAGCTGCGCCTCGTTGTCCTGCACGAGTCCGGACAGCTGCCGGGCGAGCTCGTCGATGTTGACGATCAGCTCACTCAACGCCCTTCGACGCAGGTCGAGCTGGGTGAACAGCACGTTGCCGTCCACCATGAGCTGGTTGATCTGCTCGCTGCGCTGCCCGAGCACGTCGGTGGTCCCGGCAGCCTTCTCGAGGAGTTGACGCACGCCTTCGTCGCGTTGGTTGAGGGAGGCGGAGAGTCTGGTGATCCCGTCCAGCGCCCCCCTGATCTCGGGCGAGGATCCCTCCATCGTCTCGGCGATCACCGTCAACGCCTCGTCCACCTTGTCGGTGTCCATCGCCTCGACGGTGTCGCTGAAGTCTCCCAGCGCGGAGGTGAGTGAGTACGGAACGGAGGTCCGCTCGAGAGGGATGGTGTTGTCCGGCAGGTCCCCCCGACCGTCCGAGAACACCCCCAGCGCGCGGCGCCCCAGGATGGAATCCGTCTTGACCTGGACGGAGGTGTCCGCACCGAGCGCGACGTCCGTGTCGATGGCGAAGCGCACCCGGACCCTGTCACCGTCGAGCTCGATGCTGCGGACCGAACCGACGTTCATCCCGGCCACCTGGACCGCATCGCCGGTGTTCAGCCCGGCGGCGTCGGCGACGTACGCCGTGGCGTTGCGCGTCCCGTTGACATAGGGGATCCGGTCGTAGTTCAGCGAGATCGCCATCAGCGCTACGGCGCCCAGGGCACCCCAGGCGCCGATGGCCCTGGGGTCGCGGTCCCGGAAACGCAGCTGGCCCCGTGGAGCCCTGGGAGGGGCGTTGTTCGTGGAGTCACTCATCGGGGAAGGAACACCGTCCCGTCGTCTGCTCGTACTGGGGGAGGTAGACGCTCCGGCCCGTGGCGGGGTTGGTGAGCTGCACTATCACGCCGCAGAGATAGAACTGGAAGAAACTGCCGTAGACCCCCAGGCGACTCATCTTCTCGAAGTCGGACGGCAGCCTGTTCATGACGTTCTCGACGAACGGCTCGTCCTCGTTGATCAGAGTGGCCACGCGATCGAGCTGCGCGATGTCCTCCTTGAGCGCGGGCCGCACGTCGGCCAGGAGGGTCGTCATGTTGGCGCTCGCGTCGTTGAGGCGGCTCACCGACTCGCCGATCGGCTCCGAGTTCGCGGCCAACCCCGAGACGAGTTGCTGCAGGTCGTCGACGATCGAGTCCACGTTCTCCTGATTGTCGGACACCGTGGTGAGTACGCCGTTGAGATTGGCGATCACGTCGCCGATGAGCTGGTCGCGGTCGGCCAGGGTCTGCGTGAGTGACGCCGTCGAGGCGAGCAGGTCCTGGACCGTGCCGGCCTCTCCCTGGAACACCTTGACGATCGACTCCGACAGCTGGTTGACCTGGCCCGGGTCCAGGGCGCGGAACAGCGGGCGGAACCCGCCCAGCAGGGCGTCGAGATCCAGCGCCGGGGAGGTCTGGGAGATCGGCAGGGTGCCGCCCGGGTCGAGCGCGGACTGGTCACCCTCACCCCGCTTGAGCTCCATATACCGGTCACCGGTCAGGTTCTCGTAGCGGACCATCGCCTCGGTGCTCTGGTGCACGATCTGGTTGCCCGCCACCGAGAACTGCACTGCCGCGATGTTCCCGTCCTCCAGTCCGATCCGGTGGACACGGCCCACCTCCACCCCGGCGATGCGCACCTTGTCCCCGGACTCCAGTCCGGACACATCGGCGAACACCGCGTTGTATCTCTCCGTATCGCCGGTGCGGAACTCGCTGAAGACCATGACGAGCCCCGCGAGGATGAGCGCCATGACGGTCGTGAAGATCGACAGCTTGATCAGCGTGGCACGGGCGGAGCGTGCGGACGAGCGCCCGGGGGTCACGGGGTCGCCCCGTCCATACCGAGCATGACCTGCAGCAACGTCGGCGGTGCGGGACGGCCGGGCTCGCTGGGAGGGAGCGGACCGAACAGCGGGGCGGGGCGGGACGTGAACACGTCGGGCATTCCCTCCACAGGATTCGAGCCGGTGTCGGTGACGACGAACGGGGCGTGGACCGAGGGGTCCGGGAACGGCAGGCCGTAGCAGTTGGGCCCGGTGCTGGCGTTCACCTTGGGCAGGTCCTTGGGGTACTCGTACGCCCGCGCCCCCTGCTGGAAACCGGACTTGAACACCAGACCGGGTTGGTCCACCCCGCCGAACGCCGACGTCGCGCCCTCGACGCCCTGGTTGAGCCCGACGATCAGGCAGGTGAGCATCGGGTGGTACTCGGCGAGCAGGCTGGTCGAGGCCCGCATGTCCGCCAGGGTCTTGACCAGCTCGTTACCGTTCTCGGACAACAGCCGCTTGCCCGTCTCGCCGGTGCCGATCGCCGAGAGCAACAGCTGCTCGAAGCGCGCCTGGTTGTTGACGACGTTGGCACCGACGTCCGTACCGGAGTCCAGCAGGCGCATGACGTCAGGGGTCACGTCGGCGTACAGATTGGCCACCCTCGACCCCTTGGCCAGATCCCTCTGCAACGTCTCGATCTGCGGATTGATCTCCTGCAGATAGTCGTTCAGGTCGGTGATGGTGCGTCCCACCTGATCACCGCGCCCGTCGACCGCTCCGGAGATCGCGCCGAGGGTCGCGTTCAGCTTCTCCGGCTCGATCGCGGTGAGCAGGTCGGTGAGGTCCTGGAACAGCGTGTTGACCTGGCGATCTCGGCGATGAGACGCAGGGTCTCCTTGGGGTACTGGGTCAACGCACGGGGGGTGGCCACCAGGGAGCGCCAGAAGAAGAGCGCGACGGCACCGAAGTCGTCGACCCGACCGACGGAATACGTGCGGGCCCGCGATAGCCGAGGGAAGCGCGTGGTCTCGATCACCGCCATCCTATGATCCCAACACCTTGACGCCGACCGCCGTGAGGACGGTGTTGACGACGAACAGGGCCATGAAAGCGAAGACGACGGTCTCGTTGACCGCGCTGCCGACCTCTTTCGGGCCCCCACGGACGTAGAGGCCCTTGTAGCAGGCCACGAGGCCGGCCAGCATCCCGAACATGCCTGCCTTGATCTGCGCCAGGACGAGCTCGCCCAGGCCCGTGAGCAGGGTGATCCCGTCGACGAACGCACCCGGATTCACGCCCTGCAGGAGGACGGAGAACAGGAAACCGCCGAGGATGCCGATCGTGCAGACGAGACCGTTGAGCAGGAGGGCCACGAATGTCGACGCGGCCACGCGTGGGACGACCAGGCGCTTGACGGGGTCGATGCCGAGGACCTCCATGGCATCGATCTCCTCCCGGATGGTCCGGGCACCGAGATCCGCGCAGATCGCGGTGGCTCCGGCCCCGGCGACGATGAGGACGGTGACCATCGGGCCGACCTGGGTCACGGCCCCGAGGGCCGCGCCGGCACCGGAGAGGTCCGCCGCGCCGATCTCGCGGAGCAGGATGTTGAGGGTGAAGCTCACCAGGACCGTGAACGGGATCGCCACGAGGATGGTGGCGACCATGGAGACCCGGGCGATGAACCAGGACTGGTCGACGAACTCCCGGCCCTGCCGCAGGATCGACGGGAACGAGACGAACGTGTCGAGACTCATCGCGACGAAGTCGCCGACTCCCCTGAGCGGCGCGTCGAGAACTCTCGGCATGTCGCCCCCTCCTGTCGCGTGCGGCACCCGCCAACCGCCGATCTGAACAAGTGACCGGTTCGGTGTGACGCCGATTACACAGTAGCTAGAACACGTTCTCATTGGCAAGCGGGATCGACCACCCCCGGAGAGTGCCCCTGCCGGCGTGCCGGGAATCTAACACGCGGGCGCAGCACGACAGAGGTCCCCGACGCGTCTCTCAGCAAACGCATCGGGGACCTCATCAGGTCAGGTCAGAGCGTCATGATCTCCGCCGCCGAGAAGGACTTGCCCTCCGGGCGCCCTGACCAGTGATCGGACACCGCGTCGGCGAACGCCCGGCGGCCCCAGACGCCCCCCTCGGCGTCGAACCGCTTCTCCACGACCGGAGCCTCGACCAGCGCGACCATCCCGCCGTATACCACGAACAGCTGGCCGGTGACTTCGGCGGCCGCCGGGGACGCCAGATAGGACACCAGGTCCGCTACCCGGTCGGGCGACAGCGGGTCGGGCCCCTTCGAGTCGTCCCAGTCCTCGAAGACGCCCTCGGTCATCCCGGTGCGCCCCCGGGGGGCGATCGCGTTGGCCGTGCAGCCGATCCTGGAGAGCACGCGGGAGGCCGAGAGTGTGAGTGCGGTGATCCCCGCTTTCGCGGCGCCGTAGTTGGCCTGACCGGGAGGGCCGAAGAGCCCCGCCTCGGAGGAGGTGTTGACGAGTCGTCCGTAGACCGGCGCGTCGGACTTCTTGCTCTCCCCGCGCCAGTACGCCGCCGCGTTGCGGGTGAGGAGGAAGTGCCCGCGCAGGTGCACCCTGACCACGGCGTCGAAGTCGTCGTCGTCCATGTTGAACAACATCTTGTCCCGGGTGATACCGGCGTTGTTCACCACCACGTGCAGGCCCCCGAGTCGCAGCGCCTCGGCCACCATCGCGTCCGCGGTCTCCCGCTCGGACACGTCGCCCACCACGAGCGCCGCCTTCGCTCCCGCCGCCTCGATGTCGGCGATGACGGCGTCCGTCGCCTCGGACGACCGGATGTCGTTGATCACCACGGCCGCCGCGCCCGAGCGCGCCAGCTCCACGGCTTCCGCGGCTCCCAGTCCGGAACCGGACCCGGTGACGACTGCCACGCGTCCGTCGAGGGAGAGGTCCGTCCCGAGGCCCTCCTGACCCGGACCCGGCGTCACTCCGCGACCTTGAGTGCTGCCATCGGACACTTCTCGACGGCCTTGAGTGCTCGCTTCTGCAACTCCTCGGGGACCTCGTCGACGACCACGCGCACCACCTCGTCGTCGTCGTCCAGCTCGAAGACCTTCGGGGCGAGCCCGACGCACACGGCCTGCCCCTCGCAGCGGTCGGGATCCACGTCAATTCTCATACCCGTCCTCCTTGGCCGGGCCCGCGGCCACTGTGGCCGCGGGCATGATTCGATACTATGTGAGTCACGACACTAGAACGTGTTCCACTCGAGACGAGCTTAGGGCATATGGACATCACCTACACCCCGGACCAACAACGGCTGCGCGGAGATTTGCGCGAGTACTTCTCCGCCCTGATGACCCCCGAACGCCGGGAGGCCTTCACCTCCACCACCGGCGAATACGGCCACGGCAACGCCTACCGCGAGATCGTCGCCGAGATGGGCCGCGACGGCTGGCTCACGTTGGGCTGGCCCGAGGAGTTCGGCGGGCGGAACCGCCCGATGGTGGAACAGTTGATCTTCACCGACGAGGCCGCGATCGCCGGAGTGCCCGTGCCCTTCCTCACCATCAACTCGGTCGCGCCGACGATCATGGCGTTCGGCTCCGAGGAGCAGAAGAGCTACTTCCTGCCCCGGATCAGTCGCGGGGAGCTGCACTTCGGTATCGGCTATTCCGAGCCCGAATCGGGGACCGACCTGGCCTCCCTCAAGACCCGGGCCGTCCGCGAACCCGGGACCGGCCAACACGCGGGGCACGATGTCTACCGCATCAACGGCCAGAAGATGTGGACCTCCCTCGTGGCGTACGCGGACTGGATCTGGCTGGCCGCCCGCACCGATCCGGACGCCAAGCGGCACAAGGGCATCTCGATGATCATGGTGCCCACGGACGCCGAGGGGTTCTCGTGGACCCCGGTGCACACGATGGCCGGCCCGGACACCAGCGCGACGTACTACCAGGACGTGGTGGTGCCCGCCAGCAACCTGGTCGGGCCCGAGCACGGGGGCTGGCCTCTGATGACCAACCAGCTCAACCACGAGCGGGTCGCCCTCACCGCCGCCGGTCCGCTCCAGGCCTCGCTGAGGCAGGTCCTGGAGTGGGCGCGCACCACCCGGTCGAGCGACGTCGGGCTCCCCGGTGGCGGCGACGTGATCGACAACGAATGGGTGCGCAGCCACCTGGCCCGGGTCCACGCGATGGCCGAGTACCTGGCCCTGCGCAACTGGGAGATCGTCTCGGCCGACTCCGCGACGCCCACGCGCATCGCGGCGTCGGCGACGAAGGTGTACGGCACCGAGACCGCGTGCGAGGCATACCGGCTCCTCATGGAGGTGCTGGGCACCGCCGGGGCCCAACGCTCCCACTCCCCCACCACGGCCCTCCACGGCCGCATCGAGAGACTGCACCGGTCCGCGCTGATCCTCACCTTCGGCGGAGGCACCAACGAGGTCCAACGCGACATCATCGCCGCCGCCGGGCTGGGACTCCCCCCGGCGCCCCGCATCGCCCCCGCCACGGCCAGCAAGGAGCGCTGACATGGACTTCCGCGTCGACGACACCACCACCGACCTGACCGCCCTCGTCCGCGACATGGGTGAGCGGCTGGTCACCGACGATTCACTCCGCGAACTCGACGCCCGCTTCGGACCCGGCACGGAGGCCGACAGCGGAGGAGACCGGGCGACCGCGCGGTTCCATGCCCGCTACTGGGAGGAACTGGTCCGCGCCGGCGTGCCCGCCGCCCTCGCCCCGGAGTCGCTCGGCGGCGCCGGGCTCGGCGTCGTGGGCGAGGCCCTGGTCCTGCGCGAGCTGGGCCGCGTGCTCGCGCCCGTTCCGCTCTCCCCCGCGATCCGCGCCGCCCACCTGCTCGACGCCGCCGGCCTGTCCGACCGGGCCGCGACCATCGCCGAGGGCCGCGAGATCGCGGCAGTCGGTGACGGGGCCTCACCCGAGGTCGACTGGGCGCCGATCGCCGACGTGATCGTCCAGACCACGTCGGGCGGCCTCCGGGTGACAGATCGGGCCTCCGTCTCGGTCGAGCGGACCGTGCCCGTCGACTTCTCGTGCGCGGGTCTCGTCTCCGACACCGGGCCGGAGCCCAGCACCCTCGAGCCCAGCCCCCTTGCGGGCACGGCCCTGGAGGTCGACGCCCTGCGCCGGCGGGTCCACCTGGCCGCCTACCAGTGGGGCGTGATCGAGGCCGCCCTGGAACGGACCGCCGCCTACGCGAGCACCCGTCACCAGTTCGGCCGACCCATCGGGTCCTTCCAGGCGGTCGCCGCGCGGTTGGCCGACGGGTCGATCGACGTGGACGCCGTACGGCTGAGCACCCTGCGCGCGGCCTATGAACTCGACGCGTGTAGCGGGCTGCCCGGGGCGCCCGCCCACGCCGCGGTGGCATCCGCCCATTTCTGGGCGTGCGACGCCGGTCACCGCCTCGCCCACACCGCGGTCCACGTCCACGGGGGCGTCGGGCTGGACCGCTCCGAGCCCGCCCACCGCTTCTTCCTCGCGGCCAAGGCCGGGGAGTTCCGTCTGGGCGGGGCCACCCGGCAGCTGATCGACCTGGGCGGGGTGCTCGCCGATCACGGCGACCCCTGGGAGTACTCCGCGTGACCGGGTCCGTGCGGACCATCGCGGACGTCGCGGCCGGGCCGCACGCCTCGGTGGCCCGGGCGGTACACGCTCTTCGCGACGTGCGGGACCGCGGCATCTGGTCCGACGGCGAGTTGACCCCCTGGTCGCAGGCGGTCGACGAGGTGGCGGTGCGGATCGCGGCGCTGCGTGAGGTGCTGGGGTCGTCGTCGTCATCATCATCGACCGGTCCGCTGCCCCATGTCGGGCTCCTGCTGTCCGGGACCCCCGAGTATCTCCATCTGCTCGGTGCGGCCGCGTGCTCGGAGATCGTCGTGGCCGGGCTCAACCCCACCCGCCGCGGCGCGGCCCTGGCCCGCGACGCCGCGCTCGCCGACTGTGCGCTGATCCTCACGGACGCCGACCACGCCGGGTTGCTGGACGATCTGACGATCGACGTGCCGGTGATCTCGGTGGATTCCCCGGAGTGGACCGATCTTCTGGCCCGCCACGCCGGCGCCGAGGCGCCGGACCTGTCCACTGTTCCGGCGGGTCCCGACGACCTGGTCGCCCTGGTCTTCACCTCGGGCACCAGCGGCGACCCCAAGGCCGTCCGGATTACCCAGTCCAAGATCTCGGTTCCGGGGCGCATGTTGGCGGACCGGTTCGGGATCGGCCCCGACGACTGCGTGTACAGCGCCATGCCACTGTTCCACTCCAACGCGGTCATGGTGCCCTGGCCGATCGCCCTCTTCACGGGCTGCTCGATCGCCTTGCGCCGCCGGTTCTCCGCCTCCCACTGGCTCGACGACGTCCGTCGCCACGAGTGCACCTTCGCCAACTACGTCGGTGCGCCGCTGTCCTACATCCTCGCCACGCCGGAGAGACCCGACGACGGCGAGAACCCGATGCGCGTGGTGTACGGCAACGAGGCGCCCGCGCAGGTGCGCCGGGAATTCGCCCGCCGCTTCGGTGTGACCGTGGTGGACGGGTTCGGCTCGAGCGAGGGCGGGGTCTCCGTGTCCCGCACCCCGGACACTCCCGACGCCGCACTCGGGCCGCTTCCGGCCGGTGTGTCGATCATCGACCCCGAGACCGGTGCACCGTGCCCACGCGCCCGGTTCGACGCGGCCGGCGTACTGCTCAACGCCGACGAGGCAATCGGCGAGATGGTCGCCGAAGGACCCGGCCTGTTCGCGGGGTACTACGGCGACCCCGCCGCCGACGCCGAACGCATGCGCGGGGGGCGGTTCCACTCCGGCGATCTGGCCTACGTCGATGACGACGGGTGGATCTACTTCGCGGGACGGTCCGGTGGCTGGATGCGGGTCGACGGGGAGAACCTGGCCGCCGCCCCGATCGAACGCGTCCTGCGCCGACACCCCGACGTCGCCGAGGTGGGCGTGTACGCCGTCCCCGCGGGCGAGGTCCGCGGCCCGGGAACGATCGGAGACGCCGTGGCCGCGGGGGTCGTACTGCGGGACGGCGCGGACCCCGTCGGGATGGCCGCGGGCCTGGGGGAATTCCTCGCCGACCAGTCCGACCTGGGCCCCAAGCAGTGGCCGTCACTGTTGCGGGTGACCACCGCGCTCCCCCGCACCGCGAGCTTCAAGTTCAGGGCCCGCGACCTGACCGAGCGGGGGACGGATCCCGCCGGGGATCTCGTCTGGTCGCGTGCGGACGGTCACAGGACGTTCACGCCCGTGTGAGGTGCCGGTAGGTTCTGCGTGTGAACTCCGCACCGCGCCCGAGGGCCGACAGGGCTGACAGGGCCGACGACATGCCCGGCGATGAGGACTTCGGGGTCCCCGCGCTGCCCGAGAAACCGCTGCTCCGCGGGTGGATCCACGCCGGGACCCTCCCGGTGGCCGTGGTCCTCGGTGTGGTCCTGACCGTCCTGGCGGACGGTGCCGCTCTGAAGTGGGCATGTGCGGTCTTCCTGGCCACGTCGTCGCTGCTCTTCGGGATCTCGGCCCTGTACCACCGTCGGACCTGGGGCCCGAGGGCCACCGCGCTCCTGCGTCGGCTGGACCACTCCAACATCTTCCTGCTCATCGCGGGCACCTACACGCCCATGACGGTCGCCGCGCTCGATCCCCCGGCCAGCACGATCCTGCTGGCGATCGTGTGGTCAGGGGCACTGCTGGGTATCGCGTTCCGCCTGTTCTGGCTGTCGGCGCCCCGGTGGCTGTACGTGGTGCTGTACATCGTCCTCGGGTGGACCGCGGTGTGGTTCGCGGGTGACCTCGTGGAGGCCAACCCCGTGGGGGTCGGCCTCGTCCTCGCCGGCGGTCTCGCCTACACCGGTGGAGCCGTGGTCTACGGGTTCAAGCGCCCGAACCCCGTCCCCGGGGTCTTCGGCTTCCACGAGGTCTTCCACTCCTTCACGGTCCTCGCCTTCGGCTGCCACTGGGCGGCGATGCTGCTGTTCATCACGCAGGCCTGACCACACGAACACAGCCGCCCCCGTCGCAGAACTCTCGCGCGCGCATCAGTACAGGCAAGAGTTCATGGACGGGGGCGGCTGTGCGGGAGGGGGGCGGCTGCGGGAGGGGGATCAGCCCAGGGTGCCGCGCAGGCGCTCCACCGCCGCCTCGTACTCTCTCGCGATCTGGGCCATCGTCTCGGCGACCGGGACGACACCCTCCAGGGAACCGATGATCTGGCCCGCCGGCATGGCCACGACCGACGGATCCTGCGCCTCGGAGATCCGCTGGTGCGCCTCCGCGACGAGGACGTTCTGCAGGGGCATCGGCAGCGGGTTCGGGGCGTCCTCGGCAGCCCACGCCTCGGTCCACTTACTCTTGAGCAGGCGTGCGGGCTTGCCCGAGTAGATGCGGGTCCGGACGGTGTCGGCGCTGGTGGCGGCGACGAGCGCCTCCTGCATGGCCTTCGACCCGCCGTCGTCGCCGTACTCGGCGGCGGTGAGCCAGCGGGACCCCATCCACGCCCCCTCGGCGCCCATCCCGATCGCGGCCGCGACCTGCGAGCCACTTCCGATCCCGCCGGCCGCCAACACGGGGGCGCGGCCATCGAGCGCGGCGACGATCTCCGGCACCAACACGAGCGTCGCGACCTCACCGGTGTGACCACCGGCCTCCCCGCCCTGGGCGATCACGATGTCGACTCCGTTGTCCACGTGCGCGAGCGCGTGTTTCTTGGCGCCGGCGAGTGCCGCGACCTTGATCCCGTTGGCGTGCGCGAGATCCACGATGTGCTTGGGCGGGGACCCGAGCGCGTTGGCGATGAGCACCGGGCGGTGCTTGAGCGACATCTCGACGTGCGCCTCGGCGACCGAGTGCAGCCACCCCAGGACACCGGCGTTGTGCTCGGCGTCGTCGCCGAGGGGCGGCACCCCGAGGTCGTCCAGGACCCAGGACACGAATGCCTTGTGCTCCTCGGGGATCATCGCGGCGATGTCGGACGTACTGCCCTCGGTCGGCACCTTGTTGGGCATGACGATGTCGACACCGTACGGCTTGCCGTCGGTGTTCTCGTCCATCCAGGTCAGTACCTCGTCGAGCTCGGCCGCGTCGTTGTAGCGGACGCATCCGAGGACGCCCATACCGCCGGCGCGGGTCACCGCTGCGGCGACCGCCTTGGACGGGGTGAAGGCGAAGACGGGGTACTCGATCCCGAATGCCTCCGCGAGGGGGGTACGAATGCTCACTTGCTGATCTCCTGGCTGTCGTCTGCGGGGCGGGACGCGGCGATCTCCGCGGCCCATCGGTAGTCGGGTTTGCCCGCGGGATTGCGCTTGACCGAGGTCTCTACCCACAGCGCCCGCGGGCACTTGTAGCGGGCGATCTCACGCCGGGCGTGCTCGTTGAGCTCCTCGATCGGCGGGCACTGACCGTCACGCGTGTGGAGGACGGCGGCGACCTTGTGGCCCATGCGGTCGTCGGGGACGCCGATCACGAGCGCGTCGTACACGTCGGGGTGGGTCTTGAGGGCGGCCTCGACCTCCTCGGGGTGGACCTTCTCCCCTCCCGTGTTGATGGACACCGAACCCCTGCCGAGCATCGTCACGGTGCCGTCTTCCTCGACCCGGGCGTCGTCACCGGGGATCGAGTAGCGCCTGCCGTTGTACGTCTTGAACGTGGCGGCGGTCTTGACCTCGTCCTTGTAGTACCCGACCGGGATGTGCCCGGTGCGGGCGACCTTGCCGACGATGTCGGAACCGGGGGGGACCTCGTTGCCGTCGGCGTCGAGGACCGTGGTCTCGCCGTCGATCTTCACGCGGGGACCCCCGGTGTGGGTCTTGCCCTTCTCCGCCAGGGCGATCCCGGAGAAACCGGTCTCGGAGGACCCGATCGAATCCGAGAGCATGACGTTCGGGAAGGCGTCGATGAACTGGTCCTTGACCGAGGGCGAGAACAGGGCCGCGGAGGACCCGATGTAGAACAACGACGACGAGTCGTACTTCTCCGCGTCCCATGCCTCGATCAGGGGCCGCGCCATCGCGTCTCCCGTGATGAACATGAGATTGATCTTGTGCTCGGTCACGGTCCGCCACACCGTCTCCGCGTCGAACTCCGGGATGAGCACGCTGGTGTGTCCGGCGAACAGGGCCATGAGGATCGCCCACTGGGCGCCGCCGTGGATGAGCGGGGGCAGGGCGGTCCGGACCAACACGCCGCCGTCGACGGCCTTGTTCGCGAGCTCCCACTCGTCGGCGACCTTCTCACCGGTGAGGAAGTCGATGCCTCCGCCGAGGACCATGAACACGTCCTCCTGCCGCCACATCACGCCCTTCGGTGAGCCCGTGGTGCCGCCGGTGTACAGCATGTAGATGTCGTCGTTCGACCGCTCACCGAAGTCCCGCTCGGGTGACTGCGCCGCCAGCGCGTCGTCGTAGTGCGCGACGGAGACCCCGTCCGGCGTCTGCGGGTCGGGGGTGTCGGTGCCGTCCTCGATCACCAGGCAGTGCCGGACCCCCGACGTGTGGGGCAGGGCCTGGGCCAGCACGTCCGAGTACCGGCGCTCGTGGACCACCACGACCGAGTCGGAGTTGTCGAGCAGGTACTCGAGTTCCGCCGGGACGTACCGGTAGTTGACGTTGACCATGACCGCGCGGATCTTGAAGATCGCGACCATGGCCTCGACCGCCTCGATGGTGTTGCGGCTGTACACCGCCACCTTGTCGTCCGGCCCGACGCCGACCGATGTCAGGTGGTGGGCGAGTCTGTTGGCCCTGGCCTCCAGTTCTCTGAAGGTGAACGACCGACCCTCCTGGACCAGCACGACCCGGTCCGGAACGCGGTCAACGCTGTGCTCGACGAGATCTCCGATGGTGTACGCCATACACCCAAACTAGAACGTGTTACCGTCAGCCGTGGGCGAAAGCCGTGAACCCGCGTAACTAATTTTTGGAGGCCCGATGACCCGCGTCGAGACGCCCGAGGACCAGCACCTGCTCACCGAACGACGTGGGCACGTCCTGGTGGTGACCATGAACCGCCCCGAGGCCCGCAACGCCCTGTCCGGTCCGATGATGCGCGGCATGGAGGCGGCGTGGGATCTGGTGGACTCCGACCCGGACATCCGTGCGTGCATCCTCACCGGCGCGGGCGGGTACTTCTGCGCGGGCGCGGATCTCAAGGCCATGAACAAGGACGCGCCGGGGGACAAGTTCGTGGGCGGGGGCTGGGACCTGTCCCGTCTGCCCGCGCTGCTCAAGGGTCGCCGGCTGAGCAAGCCGCTCATCGCCGCCGTCGAGGGGCCGGCGATCGCGGGCGGGACCGAGATCCTGCAGGGCACCGACATCCGGGTCGCCGGCCGGTCGGCGAAGTTCGGCGTCTCCGAGGCCCGCTGGGGCCTGTACCCCCTCGGTGGGTCCGCGGTCCGACTCGTGCGCCAGATCCCCTACACCGTGGCCATGGAGGTCCTCATGACTGGCCGCCATCTCAGCGCCGAGGAGGCGGAGCGGTTCGGGCTGATCGGCCACGTGGTCGAGGACGGCACCGCGCTCGACAAGGCACTCGAGCTCGCCGAGCTCATCGCCGCGAACGGGCCCCTGGCGGTGCAGGGGATGATCGAGACGATCCGCCGCACCGAGGGCATGCACGAGGAGGAAGCCTTCCGCGTCGACGCCGAGGTCGGCGGCCGGGTGTTCGCCTCCGCCGACGCCAAGGAGGGCCCCCGCGCGTTCGCGGAGAAGCGCAGGCCCGAGTTCCGCGGGGAGTGACCCGGCGGCGCGGGCCCGGCTGCATTCCCAGCCGGGCCCGCGCCCGGTTACAGGCCCAGCCGGGTCCGGGCCCGCAGCGCCCCGAGGTACCCCGAGGCCAGCCGCTTCTTGGCCGCGGTGAACGGGGGCGTCATGAACTCGGAGACATTGACGTTCCAGGAATGCATGGCCACGGCCCGCTCGTGGCTGAACGTGCGGAAGCCGTAGTGCCCGTGGTAGCCGCCCATGCCCGAGTTGCCGACCCCTCCGAAGGGGACGGCCGGGGAGGCCATCCCGATGCCGAAATCGTTGCCGTAGATGTTCCCCGAGCGCGTGCGGTCGGCCACGAGGTCGAAGCGACTGTTCTTCTCGCCGTACCAGTACAGGACCAGCGGGCTGGGCCGCTCGTTGATGTAGCGCACGGCCTCGTCGAGCCCCCGGTAACCGAAGACCGTGAGCACGGGCCCGAACACCTCGTCCGAGTCGATCTCCATCTCCGGCGTCACGCCAGTGAGCAGCGTGGGGGCGATCTTCCGGACGGACGCGTCCGGTAACCTCTCCCCCGCCGGGGTGGCGTCACGCCGCACCGCGCCCTTGGCCACTGCGTCCTCGATCAGGCCGACGACGCGCTCATAGTTGGACGTGTTGACGATCGCGGTGTACTCGGGGTTGCCCACGATGGCGGGCAGTGTGCGGCGCCACTGGTCCAGGACGGTGTCGCAGAACCTGCCGACGTCGCCCTCGGGGACGAAGACGTAGTCCGGGCACATGCACACCTGGCCACCGTTGATGATGCGGGAGGCCGCGATGCCGCGCGCGGCACGATCGAGGTCGGCGCTGGCGTCCACCACCACGGGGTTCTTGCCGCCGAGTTCGAGGGTGACCGGGGTCAGGTTGTCGGCTGCGTCCCTCGCGACGGACCTGCCGACGCCCGGGGACCCGGTGAAGAACAGGTGGTCGAAGGGCAGGCCGGAGAAGTCCGAACCACGCCCGTGCTCGGGTCCCGCGACGGCCAGTTCGTCGACGGCGAAGTATTCGGGCGCGCGGTCGCAGAGCACCTCCGTCGTGTGGGCGGTGACCGACGACGGCCGGATCATCACCCGGTTGCCCGCCGCGAGCGCCGACCCGGCCGGGACGACGGTCAGGTACAGGGGGAAGTTCCAGGGGCCGATGATCCCGACGACGCCCTTGGGATCATGGCGGACCTGCTGGGTGAACCCCGCCGCGTCTAGGGCCCTGGAGACCCGCGTGGGCTTCATCCACCGGGTGAGGTGGCCGCGCTGATGGTCCAGGTCCGGGATCGACGAGGCGATGTCGGTGATCGTGGAGAACGCCTCGGGCCGGCAACCGTAGTCCTCCCGGATCGCCTCGCTGAACTCGGCCGCGTTGTCCAGCACGAGGCGTTTGAGCCGTTGGATCCGGTCCCGCCGGATCCCGGCGGCGGGCTGTGGGTCGGCGAGGAACGCCTGCTGCTGCCGCTCGAGGATCTGGGCGAGCGTGAGATCACGGGCGGTCGGGGTTCTGGTCATGTGTCCAGGGTAGTGACCGCCCCTCCGGTCGGTTGGGGTTCCGCCTCAGCGGGCGTCCGCCCGGTACGCCTCAGCGGGCGTCCGCCCAGTACGGGTCCTTGAGCGTGCGCTTGACCAGCTTGCCGTTGGCCTGTCGGGGCAGTTCCTCCACCACGTCGATCGACCGCGGCATCTTGAACTTGGCCAGTCGCCCGGAGAGGTCCTCGAGGATCTGGGCCTTGAGCTCGTCGGATTCGACGTATCCCTCGGCCAGCTCCACCACGGCCTTGACCTCCTCGCCCCAGTCGGCGTGCGGGATGCCGAACACCGCCACGTCACGGACGGCGTCGTGGCGGGTCATCTCCGACTCGATCTCGGCAGGGTAGATGTTCACGCCTCCGGAGATGATCATGTCGTTCTTGCGGTCGCACAGGAACAGGTAGCCGTCCGAATCCACGTAGCCGATGTCGCCCATGGTGAACAGCTCGCCGACATAGGTCTTCGCCGTCTTCTCCTTGTCCTGGTGATACTCGAATCTGGATCCGTGCATCTGGAGGTAGACGTTGCCCGTCTCGCCGACGGGGAGCTCGTTGCCGTCGTCGTCGAGGATTTTCAGAGTGGTGGTTTTCCACGGCCGGCCCACGCTCCCGGGCTTGCGCAGCCACTCCTCGCCCGTGATGGTGCAGCCGCCGCCCTCGGTGCCCGCGTAGTACTCGGTCAGGACGGGCCCCCACCAGTCCAGCATCGCCTGTTTGACGTGCTGCGGGCACGGGGCGGCGCCGTGGACGATCGTCCGGAGACTCGACACGTCGTACTTCGCGCGCACGTCCTCCGGCAGTTCGAGCAGTCGCGAGAACTGCGTCGGGACCATGTGGGACTGGGTGACCCCGTGCGCGTCGATCAGACGCAGCATCTCCTCCGGGCTCCACTTGTCCATGAGGACCACCGTCTGACCCAGGTTGAGCGAGATCGCGACGAAGTTGAGCACGGCCGTGTGGTAGAGCGGCGAGCCGCAGATGTGGACGTTGTCCGGGCCCTGGATGCCGAAGCCGGCGAAGAAGAAGTAGTTGGGGACCGTCACCTGATCCGGGGAGGCCCCGGTCAGCGGCCTGCGGACGCCCTTGGGGCGACCGGTGGTGCCCGAGGTGTAGAGCATGGGGGCGCCGAGCGTGCGGTCCGACGGCAAGGAATCCTCGCCGTCTGCCGGGACGGCGAGTTCGGACAGCGGCCGGAACCCCGGCACGTCGCCGATCGCGTAGCAGCGGGCGGGGTCGAGTCCGGCCTCCTCCGCGGCGACGGTGGCCACGTCGGCGAACCTCTCGTCGGCCACGAACACCGTCGACCCCGAGTTCTCGAGAATGTAGGCCACCTCGGGACCCGTCAGGTGCCAGTTGGCGGGAGCGACATAGAGCCCGATCTCCAGGGCGGCGAAGTAGACCTCGAGGAAGCCGATGCTGTTCGGTGCCATCAGGACGATCCCGTCCCCGACTCCCAGCCCGAGCGCGCGCAGCCCACGGGCATGGCCGTGTGCGGCCTCCACGAGTTCGCCGAAGGTCACCTGGCGGCCGGAGGCCTCGATCACCGCGACGCGGTCCGGCTCGGCCTCGGCGATCCGGTAGACGCTGGTGACGTGCTCGCCGGTCCGGGGGTCCGGGACTCCGGCGTCGGCGGGGACGGAGGGTGTGGGTGCGCTCATACCCACCAGACTAGAACGTGTTCCTGTTGTAGGTCCAGGTATTGACTCGGAGGACTATTCTCATCCCATGTCCGCTGACCCCTCCGGGGCCCGGGCGATCCGGGCCACCGATGACGACCGCACCGCGGTCATCACCGCGCTCGACTCCGCGTTGGCCAGCGGCCAGCTCGACCAGTTCGAGCACTACGAGCGGGTGCGGGCGGCCACGTCCGCGCGCGACGTCGACGAGCTGCGCCCACTGTTCGCCGACCTCCAGGGTGTGAGGGTCCGACTCCACGGCGACGCCGGTCCGACCTCCGCGTTGTCGCCCACGGGGGGCGTGACCTCGCGGTGGTCCGCGCCTGAATCGCGTCGGCGCCGACCGTGGGGCGCCCTCGCGGGGGCGCTCGTGGTGGCCGCACTGTTGACCGGGGCGTTCGTGGCGTTCTCCGCCTCCGACGACCCGGACCCGGCCGGACGTGAGGTGACGTCCGTCGACCGCCCGGGCCGTGACGGACAGGGCGAGGCGCGCGTTCTCGACAATCCCGCCCCCCTGTCCCCCGAGGGCCTCGAGCGGATCTTCACCTCCGCCGGCAGGGCGTCCGGGTCCGAGCTGGCCACGAGCCTGGTGGTGCACCCCGAGCACGCGGTGCTGGCCTGGACCGACCCGGTACACCCCAGCCGGACGCTGCGGCAGATCTACCGCGGCGGTTGGTCCGGGTGGGCCGACAGCCCCAGCACCCGCGAGCAGTCGTTCCGGCTGGCCGACCTCGATGCCACCGTGATCGCGCCGGTCGTCGCAGGAGCCGCCGAGAGCCTCGGGATCGCAGGGGAGACCGACGCCTTCCTCAACGTCGCCGCGGACGACGCCGGCCGCCCGAGCTACACCGTCCACGTGCGCAACGACGTCCACCAGAGCGGGTTCCTCGTGGTGGATCACGCCGGCGAGCCGGTGCGCATCATGCCGCCCGGCTGACAGACCGGATCAGTCGATCAGCCGGCTCAGTGACTCGATCTCCTCGACCGAGCGGGCCGTCACCACGAGCATGGTCACGCCCGCGGCCTCCCAGTCGGCGATCTGGGAGCGCACCGAGTCCTCGTCGCCGATGATCGCGGTGGCCTCGACCATCTCGTCGGGCACCGCCGCCGCGGCCTCCTCCTTGCGACCGGAGCGGAACAGCTCGGTGATGCGGTCGACGTCGTCCGCGAAACCCATCCGACGGAACGCCTCGGCGTGGAAGTTCTTCTCCTCGGCGCCCATGCCCCCGGCGTAGAGCGCGGTGAACGGCTTGTAGGCGTCGAGCACCGAGCGCCTGTCGTCGGTGATGTGGAGTTGACACAGGAACGCCACCTCGAAGGCCTCCCGGGTCCGCCGCGCGCCCGGTCGGGCGAATCCCTCGTCGAGCCAGGCGTTGAACTCGTGGGCGGTCCGCGGCGAGGCCAGGAATCCCAGCCATCCGTCGGCGATCTCGGCCGCGAGCGCGACGTTCTTGGGCCCCTCGGCGCCCAGCCAGATGGGCACGTCCTCGCGCAGGGGGTGGAGGATCGACTTGAGCGGCTTGCCCAGGCCGGAGGCACCGGGGCCCTGGTACGGCAGCGCGTAGGCAGGGCCGTCGGAGGTGACGGGAGCCTCGCGGCGGAGCACAGCACGGATGATGTCGATGTACTCCCGGGTCCGGGCCAGGGGTTTGGCGAAGGGCTGCCCGTACCAGCCCTCGACCACCTGCGGGCCGGAGACACCCAGGCCCAGACAGAAGCGGCCGCCGGAGAGGTGGTCCAGGGTCATGGTGCTCATCGCGGTGGCCGTGGGCGTCCGGGCGGACAGCTGCACCACCGCCGTGGACAGGCGGATGCGGTCGGTGAGCGAGCCGTACCAGGCCAGCGGGGTGAACGCGTCCGAGCCCCAGGCCTCGGCGGTGAAGACGGTGTCGAACCCCGCCCTGTCCGCCGCCACCACGAGGTCGGCGTGGTTGGTGGGCGGCTGGGCGCCCCAGTATCCGAGCTGCAAGGCGAATTTCATGGGCCCCAGTGTGACCCACGCCGCCGCGGCGCGGGGCGGGCCCGCGAAAAGCCACACGCCCCGCACTGGAACGTGTTCTACTTGTGGGGTGACATCCAGAGAGATCGTTGTGGACATCATCCCGCCCGACGAGCCCGTGCTCTCGGCATCGCTCGCCCCGTCCTTCGACTACACCCGATCGACCGGGCCGGTCCTCGGCGCGTTCTTCACCGGCCTGCGTGAGGGCCGGCTCGTGGGGACACGCGACTCCCGCGGCGCGGTCCACGTGCCGCCCGTGGAGTTCGACCCCGTCACCCACGAGGCCCTGACGGACCTCGTCGAGGTGGGCTCGGGGACCGGGATCGAGGGCGTCGTCGTCGTCTGGACCTGGGTTCCCGAGCCCGCGGACGTCGCCCCGCTCGACTCGCCCTTCGCGTGGGCCCTGGTCCGGTTCGACGGCGCCGACACCGCCATCCTGCTGCCCCTCGCCGCCGAGGGCCCCGAGGCCGTGCACTCGGGGATGCGCGTGCGTCTGCAGTGGTCCGCCGAGCGGACCGGGACCATCCACGACATCGCGTGCGTGGTCCCCGCGGACGCGGCGGGCGGCACGGGCCCCGGCGACGACGAGCTGAGGCGGTCCTCCGGGGACGAGGCGGTCTCCATGCTCATCACGCCGATCGGACTCTCGGTGACCCACACCGCCTCGCCCGCCGAGAGCGAGTTCCTCCGGGCGATCGTGCAGGGCCGGATGCTCGGGCGCAGACGCTCAAACGGGCCCGAGGTGTACGTCCCGCCGCGGGACTACTGCCCCTCGGACGGGGTGGCGATGGGCGAGTACGTGGAGGTCTCCGACGTCGGGACCGTCACCACGTTCGGCATCGTCAACGTGCCGTTCGCGGGACAGGAGATCACGCCTCCGTACGTCACCGCGTACATCCTCCTCGACGGGTCGGACGTCCCGATCCAGCACCTGGTGCTGGGCTGCGAGGCGTCGGAGGTGCGCATGGGGATGCGCGTCCGTGCGATCTGGACGCCCGAGGCGGACCGCCCCGCCTCGATGAAGGCCATCACGCACTTCGAACCCACCGGCGACCCCGACGCCGACCCCGACTCCTACGCCCATCACCTGTAGAGGACACCCGTGACCCCCACCGCACCCCGGGACGTGGCCGTCGTCGGTTTCGCCCACGCCCGACACACAGAGTCCACATTCGGTACCACCAACGGCGTCGAGATGCTCGCGCCCGTCTTCGCCGAGTGCTACCGCCAGACGGGTCTGGACCGGACCGACATCGACTTCTGGTGCTCCGGCTCCTGCGACTACCTGGCCGGGCGGGCCTTCTCCTTCATCTCCGCCGTCGACACCATCGGCGCGGTGCCCCCCATCAGCGAATCGCACGTGGAGATGGACGCCGCCTGGGCGTTCTTCGAGGCCTACCTCAAGATCGCCACCGGACAGGCCGACACCGCACTGGTCTACGGGTTCGGCAAGGCCTCGGCGAGCACGGACCTCGACTCGGCCATGGCACTGCAGCTCGACCCGTACACGGTCGCGCCGCTCTGGCCGGGTCGGCACCACATCGCCGCGCTCCAGGCCCGCGCGGGGATCGACGCCGGCACGTGGTCGGAGGGCGCGATGGCCTCGGTCGCCGCCCGCGCCACCGGCAGGGACGAACGTGAGCTGCTCGCCGAGCCGTACGTGGCCGACCCGCTGCGCCGTCATGACTGCCCGCCGGTCACCGACGGAGCCGGCGCGATCATCCTCGCCTCCGGCGACCGGGCCCGCGAGCTGGTCGACACCCCGGCGTACGTCACCGGCATCGAGCACATCGCCGACTCCGCCGAGTTCGGCGCCCGCGATCTCACCGACTCCCCCTCGGCCCGCGCCGCCGCCGTACGCGCCACCCGGTCGTCGGGTGACCGGCCCGATCTCGGGGGCGTGACCGTCGCCGAACTGCACACCCAGTACACGCACCAGGAGCTGCTCCTGCGTTCGGCACTGGGCATCGGCGACCACGTGGCCGTGACCCCGTCCGGCGGATCGTTGCTGGCGGACCCGCTGTTCTCCGCCGGGCTCGAGCGCATCGGGTACGCCGCCAACGACGTCATGGAGGGCCGCACCGAACGCGCCCTCGCCCACGCCACCAGCGGACATCTGCTTCAGCAGAACCTCATCTGCCTCCTGGAAGGACGCCCCGCATGAGCGCCCACAGCCCCGGACTGCCCGCGGCCGTTCTCGGCACCGGCCAGACCCACCACGTCGCCCGTCGCACGGACGTCTCCATGTCCGGCCTCTGCCGCGAGGCGATCGACGCCGCCATGGCAGACGCCGGGGTGGGGTGGGACGAGATCGACGCGGTGGTCGTGGGCAAGGCCCCCGACCTGTTCGAGGGCGTGATGATGCCCGAGCTCATGATGGCCGACGCGCTCGGCGCGGTGGGCAAACCGCTCCTTCGCGTCCACACCGCCGGCTCCGTCGGCGGTTCCACGGCCGTTGTGGCCGCCTCGCACATCCAGTCCGGCCGTTACCGCCGTGTCCTGGCCGTGGCGTGGGAGAAGCAGTCCGAATCCAACGCCATGTGGGCCCTGAGCCTGCCCGTGCCGTTCACCGCCCCCGTCGGCGCGGGAGCCGGCGGGTATTTCGCCCCCCACGTGCGGTCCTACATCCGTACCACCGGCGCCCCGGAGCACGTCGGCGCCATGGTGGCGGTCAAGGACCGACTCAACGGGTCCATCAACCCCCACGCCCACCTCAAGCAGCCCGACCTCACCGTGGACAAGGTGCTGCAGGGGCAGATGCTGTGGGACCCCATCCGCTTCGACGAGACCTGCCCGTCCTCCGACGGCGCGTGCGCGATCGTCCTCGGGGACACCGCGGCCGCCGAGGAGGTCGAGTCCACCGGCCGCCGTGTCGCGTGGGTGCACGCCACTGCGCTGCGCACCGAGCCCGGAACCTTCGCCGGCCGCGACTACGCCAACCCGCAGGCCAGTCGGGACGCCGCGGCGGCCCTGTGGGCCGAGGCCGGGATCACCGACCCGGCCGAGGAGATCGACGCCGCCGAGATCTACGTCCCGTTCTCGTGGTTCGAGCCCATGTGGTTGGAGAGCCTCGGGTTCGCGGCTCCGGGCGAGGGCTGGCGCATGACCGAGTCCGGCGCCACCGCCCGCGACGGGTCGCTGCCCGTCAACCCCTCCGGCGGGGTGATGTGCTCCAATCCGATCGGCGCGTCCGGAATGCTGCGCTTCGCCGAGGCCGCCCGGCAGGTCATGGGCCGCGCCGAGGAGCACCAGATCCCAGGGGCGCGCAAGGCCCTCGGCCACGCCTACGGTGGCGGGTCCCAGTTCTTCTCCATGTGGGTCGTCGGATCGGAACGCAGGCGATGAGCAACCCCTACCTGGACGCCGGCGGCATGTACCGGCCGCTCGAGATGAGCGAGGCGGCGTCGGCGAGTCCCGCCTACGCCGCCGCGCGCCGTTCGTGGGCCGCGACCAACGCCGGCGACCGCGACGCCTGGATCGCCGGATGGAACCCCGAGGGCACCATCGAGGATCCCGTGGGGCCGTCGATGTTCGACGCCGAGGGCATCGGTCACACCGGTACTGAGCGGCTCCTGGAGTTCTGGGAGAAGGCCGTGGCCACCCCGGACCACATCGAGTTCCGGTTCGACCGCGGGATCGCCGCGGGCGACGAACTCCTCTGCGTCGGCACCATGCGGACCCACATGGGCTCCAGCATCATGGAGATCGACATCGCCGTGGACTACCGCGTCGACTCCCAGGGGCAGCTCGTGAACCTCCGCGCCTTCTGGGAACAGGACGTGGCCATGGCCTCAGGACTACGACCGCTGACCGACGACGACCGCGCCGCCATCGCCGGTGCCGTCAAGAAGGACGTCTGACATGCCACGTGTAGTGGACGCCGAGTTCTCCGTCCCCATCTCCTTCTCCCCGGTCGACCAGATCATGGACATCGCCCGCGGGGCCGAGGCCGCCGGTTTCGACCGGATCGTCCTGCCCGACTCGCTGTTCCACCCGCGGCGCCAGGACGAGGACTATCCGTACACCCCGGACGGCTCGCGGATGTGGGACGCCGACACCCAGTGGGTCGAGCCCCTCGTCGCGTCCGCAGCCATGGGCGGGGCCACCTCCCGCATCCGTTTCTGCCCGCAGGTGCTCAAGGTCGGCCCGCGCAACCCGCTGCTGCTCACCAGGCAGGTGGCGTCGGTGGCGCTGCTGACGGGGAACCGGCTGGATCTGGGCGTGGGGATCGGCTGGGACCCCAACGAGTTTGAGTGGTGCGGCGCGCCGTTCAAGGGCCGCGGCAAGCGCACGGACGAGTCGCTGGCGATCGTGCGCGAGGCCCTGCGGGGTGAGTGGATGGAGTTCCACGGCGAGCACTTCGACTTCGACGAACTGATCTTCACCCCCGCCCCCAGCGAGCAGGTGCCGTTCTACGTGGGCGGTCACACCGAGATCGCGCTCAAGCGGGCCGCGAGGGTGGGCCAGGGCTGGACCAGCGCCATGATGGGCTACGACGAGATCGTCACCACCGTCCGGCGGCTGGGCGAACTGCTCGAGGCCGACGGCCGCTCACTGGCCGAACGCGGCGACGGGAAACCCTTCGCGATCCAGGTGGTCTGCCTCGACCGCTTCGGCACGCGGGGTTTCACGGAGTTGGCCGAGGCCGGGGTCACCGACATCATCGTGATGCCGTGGATGATCGACGGCCACGGATTCGACTGCTCCACCCAGCAGAAGCTCGACTCCATCGCGGCCTTCGGGGAGAAGTACGGCCTCGGCTCCTGAGCTACTGACGGTCTCGTCAGCCCGCGGCCAGGCTGCCTGGCGGACATGCCCCCACGGTTGGCGGACTTGCCCCCGCGGTTGGCGGACATGCCCCCGCGGTTGGCGGACTTGCCCCCGGGGTTGGCGGACTTGCCCCCGGGGTTGGCGGACTTCTCGTGCGATTCCGGGCCGGTTTTCGGCACCTCCTGCCTGCCAGCTGAAGAAGCATGTCCGCCAACTCGGGGAGCGGGTCCGCCCGGTCTGCCGGACCGCCACGTGAGCCAGGCGGACTGAACTCGTCGTGGTTCCTGTGAATCGTCGTCATCCCCGTCCACATTGACGTCGTCACCCGCCGGTCGACACGTGATGACCGGTCAGGATTGCCGACATGAGACGCGACCGGCGATTCCGAGACACCCGGCCTCCCACCCCGCTCCCCGCCTCGTTGGCGGATGCGGTTGCAGACGGGCAGCCATTCGCGGCGAGCCCGGCCCTCGAGACCGGACTCGTGACGAGATACTCGCTCCGATCGGCGTTCAGAATGATCGTCCCCGGTGTGTATGCCGCGAAGGGGGCACGGTTGAGCAGGTGGGACTTCATACGTGCAGTCGACATCTGGGCGCCTGCAGACGCGGTGATCGGAGGGTGGTCCGCCGCGTATCTCCACGGGGAACACTGGTACTCGACAGAGCGGGGCAACGGCGTCGTCGATGTCTTCACCTCAGCCGAGCCCCGCGTGCCGACCGGGGTTCGGGAGCGCAGGCTGCGGCAACCCATCCCGGCCGCGGACGCGTGCGAGATCGGCGGAATACGAATTACCGCACCAGCCCGAACCGCGGTCGACGTGGCAAGGTGGTCCACTGGCGCTGATCGGAAGATCTGCATCGTGGACTCCGTGTGCTTCGCCACCAACACCAGCGTTCGCGCGGTTGCCGACGCTGCAACGCGGATGCCCGGCCAACACGGGGTCTCGAGGGTGGTTCGACTGCTCGACGCCTGCGACGCGGACGCGCACTCTCCGCAGGAGAGCCTCCTCCGGCTCAGAATCGAGCGCTCTTCACTGCCTCAGCCTGTCTCGCAGTTCGAGATATGCGAACCGTCGGGATATCTCCTGACAATTGCCGACCTCGCGTACGCCCGCGAGAAGGTCGCGATCTTCTACGACGGCAGGCATCACGGAGATCCGGAACAGTGGCGCCGGGACCTCCGGATCACCGCTCGGTTGGCGGACCTTGGCTGGCAGGTCGTCCGTGTGACAAAGGGAATGCGCCCGGAAGAGGTCATCGGCCACATCGCGAGTGCCCTGACCCGCGCCCGACGAGACCTCCGGCACCTGACTTCATCCTGAACGAGCCCTCGCGTGGCAGCTGGCGGACACCCCACCCCGCTTGGCGGCCATGTCCTCGCCGCCGGCGGACACCCCTCGCAGCTGGCGGACCCGATATGCGGAGACCGAGCCTGAAACGCGAGAAATGTCCGCCAGCCCGAAGCTCGTGTCCGCCAGCCAGGCTCGGAGCAGTCGAGGTGATTGCTGGAGAGGTAGTCGGATGCGAGCTCGGGCGGGGGCGGGGTGACATGCGCCTGCCGAGTGCCTCAGGCAGGAACGGAGGCCGCGATGTCCGCCAGGCAGGTGAGGATCTCCCGGTGGGTGTCCTCCGTCGCCTCCAGGTGCATGAGGTGCCCCGCCGGCGAGGAGATCGCGCGGACCATGCGGACGTCGTCGTGGTGTCGCCCGAGTTTCGAGAGCGGATCCCGTCCGTGGAAGCCCTCGAGGTCCGGGTCGTGCTCGGAGTAGAGGAAGTAGAACGGCACCGGGTTTGTCTGTCGCTTGAACTCCTTACGCGCTGACCAGGACACGTCCATCGCCCGATACCACTGCAACGGGCCGGCGAACCCCGTGCGGGCGTACTCGGCCTCGTAGACGTCCATCTCCTCGACCGAGAGCCAGCGCCACGGTAGCGGCGGCGCCTCGGGCAGCGCCTCGAGATAGGTCGACCCCGGGGGGTGCTGCCACACGTCGAGGTAGTGGTAGTCCGCCGACAGTGCGTAGAAGACCCTGGTGAGGAACTCCCGCTCGCGACCGGCGAGGTCGGCCTCGGCCACTCCCGGCTGCGAGAAGTAGTGGAGGTGCAGGAAGTGCTTCTCGGCCATCATCGCCGAGCCCTCCAGCGGCGGGACCGTCCCGGCGGTACCCATGAACGGGTTCTCCATCCCGATCACCGAGCGGACCCGGCCGGGTTCCAGATGGCAGGTGTCGTACGCGACGCCCGCCCCGAAATCGAAACCCACCAGCACGACCCGCCCAGCCCCCTCGGCGTCACACACCGCGAGGACGTCGTCGACCACCTCGCGCGGCGAGTAGGCCTCCACGTCGGCGGGCGCGGCCGACCGTCCCATGCCACGCAGGTCCGGTGCGATGACCCGCCACCCCGCGGCGGCGAGGGCGGGGATCATGCGGTGCCAGGTGAACCAGAAGTGCGGGAACCCGTGGAGGAGGACCACGGTGCCCGGGGAGCCGGCCGTGGGGGCGGGCTCGGGGGCCGGCTCGGCGACGACGTAGTGCAGCCGAACGCCGTCGCGGTCGACGTGGCGGTGGTCGGACACGGAGCCGGACATCAGGACGACGAGCCCCGGGTCAGCGCAGGACCGGGCACTTGTAGTCGACCGTCCACTCGGTGATGCCGTTGAGCCACCCCGAACGGATGCGGGAGGGCTCACCGAGCGCCTCCAGATTGGGGAGATGATCGGCGATGGCGTTGAAGATCAGTTCGATCTGCAGCCGGGCCAGGTTCGCCCCGATGCAGTAGTGCGGGCCGTTCCCGCCGAAGCTCAGGTGCGGGTTGGGGTCGCGGAGGATGTTGAACGTGAAGGGGTCGGAGAAGACGTCCTCGTCGAAGTTCGCCGAGCCGTACATGATGGCGGCGCGATCACCCTTCTTCATGGTCACCCCCCCGATCTCGACGTCCTCGGTGGCGGTGCGCTGGAACGAGGTGATCGGCGAGGCCCAGCGGAGGATCTCGTCATAGGCGGTCGCGGGGCGCTCGGCCTTGAACAACTCCCACTGCTCCGGGTTGTCGAGGAAGGCGACCATCCCGTGAGTCGTGGCGTTGCGGGTGGTCTCGTTGCCGGCGACGGCGAGCAGCACCACGAACCAGCCGAACTCGTCGGCGGTGAGCCGCTCGCCGTCGATGTCGGCCTGGATGAGCTTGGTCACCAGGTCGTCGCGGGGATCGACCTCACGCTTGGCCGCGAGCTCCTGCGCGTAGGACAGGACCATGGCATTGGCCATCTGCGACTCCTCGACCTTGCCGGGCACGTCGTAACTCGTCATCTGGTTGGACCACTCGAAGATCTGGTGACGGTCCTCGAGCGGGATGCCGATGAGCTCGGCGATCGCCTGCAACGGCAGTTCGGAGGCGACCTCGGTGATGAAGTCGCCGCTACCCTTGGCCGCCGCGGTCTCGACGATGACCCGCGCCTTCTCGGCGAGGTGGTCGCGGAGCTTCTCGATGTTGCGCGGGGTGAATCCCTTGGAGATGGTGCGCCGGTACTTCTTGTGCTCCTCGCCGTCCTGATTGATGAACAGCAGGCGGGTCAGTTCGACGATCTCGCGCTCGGTTCCGGGTGCGAAGCGCGGGATCGCCGTGTTCTCGAACGTGGAGAACACCTCGTTGGTGCGGCGGGAGATCTCCTTGACGTCCTCGTGCTTGGTGACCACCCAGTAGCCGTGGTCATCGAACCCGTCGGCTCCGGGTTCGTTGGCACACCACCGGATCGGTTCGGTCCGACGGAGGTGGGCCCACTCGGGATGCGGTAGGCGCTTCTCGTAGAGCTCCGGGTCCGTGAAGTCGAAACCCTCGGGAATGGTGACTGCCTGCACTTGGTACTCCTTGACCGCGTCGGATGCGTCTCGTGCTCGGCGACCGACGACCCCGGGATACTGCGAACCCGGGATCCGAGCGGTAATCTAGAACACGTTCCACTCACCATACTAGAACACGTTCCCCCCGGGCGCCCGATCCGCTGCGCTCGTTCTTCCGGAAGGACCACCATGGGCAATCCCGTCATCGTCGAGGCCGTTCGCACCCCGATCGGCAAGGCGCGCGGCGCACTGTCGGGCCTGCACCCCGCACATCTGCTGGGCGCCTCCCAGAAAGAGGTCATCCGCCGCGCCGGGATCGACGCATCGCTGGTCGAGCAGGTCGTCGGGGGGTGCGTCACCCAGGCCGGCGCCCAGGGGAACAACGTCACCCGCGGCGCGTGGCTCGCCTCCGGGCTGCCGTGGCAGACGGCGTGCACGACCATCGACTGCCAGTGTTCGTCGGCGCAGCAGGCCACCCATTTCATCGCCAACCTCATCCACGCCGGCGCCATGGACGCGGGCATCGCCTGTGGCGTCGAATCGATGAGCTGGATCGCGCTCCGCGCAGCCGTCGGGGACGGCTCCAACGGGATGCCCCGACCGGACGACTGGTCGATCGACCTGCCGGACCAGTTCACCGCCGCCGACCGCATCGCCCGGCGCCGCGGGCTGAGCCGGGAGGACCTGGAGGAGCTGGGCGTGCGGTCCCAGGCCAACGCCGCGCGTGCGTGGCAGGAGGGCCGGTTCGATCGCGAGACCTTTGCCGTCGAGGCCCCCGAACGCCTCAAGGACGGCACCTACACCGGCGAGACGGTGACCGTCACCCGGGACCAGGGCCTGCGTGAGACCACCGCGGAGGCGCTCGCCGGCCTGAAGCCGGTGCTCGACGGCGGCCTGCACACCGCGGGGACGTCCAGCCAGATGTCCGACGGCTCGGCGGCGGTCCTGCTCATGGACGAGGACGTCGCGAAGGCCCACGGCCTCTCCCCTCGCGCGCGGATCGCACACCAGGCCCTGGTCGGCGGGGAGCCGGAGTACCACCTCGACGGCCCTGTCCAGGCCACCCAGCGCGTGCTCGACCGCTCAGGGATGTCCATCTCCGACTTCGACCTCTTCGAGTGCAACGAGGCCTTCGCCTCGGTACTGCTCAGCTGGGCCGCCGTGCACGGTCCGGACATGGACAAGGTCAACGTCAACGGGGGGGCCATCGCGATCGGTCATCCCGTCGGCAGCACCGGGGCTAGGCTCGTCACGACCGCCCTGCACGAGCTCGAGCGCACGGACGGCGAACGCGCCCTCATCACGATGTGCGCGGGCGGCGCCCAGGCCTCGGCGAGCATCATCGAGAGGATCTGACATGAGCAGCACCACCATCGAGACAGCCGCAGCCCGCAGGAACGAGGTCTTCTCGGCCATCTCCTCCGCCAATGGCACGGAGGACGCGGTGGAGGCGATCGCACACCTGCTGGCCGTGCCCGTGGACCAGGCGCGCGAGGTACTCAAGACCCCGCTCGAGGCATTCGTGGGACATACGACCGACCACCCGGTCGGGTCGGGGCCGCACGGTTTCAGCCTGTTCCCGTTCCGCGACACTGCAGATCACGCCGATCTGTACCACTCGCGGTCCTCTGATGAGACGTCGGCGACGGCCGGCGAGTGGGACCAGCAGAAGACGGAAGAGGAGCGGAAGGCCGGCCTGGCACGGGTCGAGGCCGAGTCCGCGATGTGGTTCGTGGCCGTGGACACCTCGCGCGACCAGCCGGTGGGCCTGGTCTTCGGAGAGCAGATCGACGACGGTGATGTCGACGTGGCCATCTGGATCCACCCCGAGGAGCGCAAGAAGGGCTTCGGCCTGGCGGCCCTGAAGGAGTGCCGGCGCGAGCTGGCGGCGTTCTTCCCGGGCAAGCACGTGATCGTCCGCGCGCCGCTCCCGGGCTCGAGGTGAGCGAGGAGCACCCCGGGGTGGAGACCGGCGTGGACGATCCCCGGCGCTCCAAGCCGTGGGTCCTCGGCATCATCAAGGTGATGTCCCGCGTTAACACCTGGACGTATCGCGTCTCCGGTGGCCGCATCGGCGGCAACTGGAGGGTGGGATCGGCGCTCACGGCGCCGGTTCCGGTCTGCCTGGTGACGACGACGGGGCGCAAGTCCGGCGAACCGCGAACGGTGCCGCTGCTCCACCTCCCGGATGGCGACCGGGTGCTGCTCGTCGCCTCCCAGGGGGGTCTGCCCAGGCACCCCCAGTGGTACCTGAACATCCTGGCGAACCCGGAGGTCACCATCCAGGTGGGCCGGAGGACCAGGGCGATGACGGCGAGGGAGGCGTCCGTAGAGGAGCGCGCGGCGCTCTGGCCCCGCCTCGTCGAGCGCTACGCCGACTTCGCCTCTTACCAGGCCAACACGAGCCGGGTGATCCCGGTGGTGATCTGCGAACCGACCGGCTGACTTCGCGACTACCGCCCCGGCCGGGGTCTCTCCACGCGAGAGGCCCCGGCCGTTGTCGTGGCTCTGGGTGTTTTCTTACCTCAGGTGGCCGATCTGACGACTGTTTATCAGTCCATTATCACCTCATTCGTCACTCCAGCACCATTTCCTGAGCAAAGCGTTGACACCCACTCAGCCTTAGAGGATCCTTATGCGCGTTAGATGTCCGGACCTTGGTCCACAGGATCCAGTCGTCCGAGGGGTCATACCACCGAAAGGACCTCCCCCATGAACAAGCCCACCAGGGCCGCCGCGGTCGCGGCATCAGTACTCCTCGCCGCGTCCGGCGTCCACGGCACGGCCAACGCGCAGGACCTGGGCAGCATCATCGATGCGCTCGGCCCGATCACCGGCTCCATCGGTGACCTCGACGGGGGTTCGGCGGGTCTGGATCCGCTCAGCGGTTCAGCCGATCTGCCGGCTCTGAGCTCCGAGCCCCTCGCCGGGTCCACGGCCCTGCCGGGCAGTTCGGACCCGCTCGGCGGATCCTCGGCCCTGCCGGGCAGCTCGGACCTGCTCGGCGGCTCGGCCGAGCTCCCCGGCAGCTCGGACCTTCTCGGGGGGTCGGCCGCCCTCCCGGGCAGCTCGGACCTGCTCGGCGGCTCGGCCGAGTTCGGCTCGACCGACATCGGGTCGCTCGGCATGATGCCCCTGTCGACCGAGCTTCTCGGCGGATCCGCCGAACTGCCCGCCTCCTCCGAACTGCCGCCGTTGTCCACGGACCTGCTCGGCGGGTCTGCGGCGCTCCCGGGCAGCTCGGACCTGCTCGGCGGCTCGGCCGAGTTCGGCTCGACCGACATCGGCTCGCTCGGCATGGCACCGCTGTCCACCGACCTGCTCGGCGGCTCGGCCGACTTCACCTCCTCCGACCTGGCTCCGCTGTCCACCCAGCTGGACCTGCTCGGCGGGTCGGCCGAGTTCGGCTCCACCGAGGTCGGTTCCGCCGGGATGGCACCGCTGTCCACCGACCTGCTCGGCGGCTCGGCAACCTTCACCTCCTCCGACCTGGCGCCGCTCGTCGGCTCGGTGGGCATGGCCCCGCTCTCCACCGAACTGCTGGTGGGCTCCGGGGACGTGGGATCGACCGGCATGACGCCGCTGTCCACGGAACTCCTGGGCGGCTCGGCCGAGTTCGGTTCGACGGAGGTCGGTTCCCTCGGGATGACCCCGCTCTCCACGGAGCTCGATCTTCTCGGCGGTTCCGCCGAGTTCACCTCGTCCGATCTCGCGCCCCTCACCGGGTCCGAGGGCATGGGGTCGCTGGGGATGACCCCGCTGTCCACCGAGCTCAACTTCCTCGGTGGGTCCGCGGAGCTCCCCCCGTTGTCCGCCAACTTCCCGGACGGTTCGACGGCCGGCATCGGCGGCTCCGCTGAACTCGTCGGCGAGGGGATCGCCGGTTCGCTGACCAACGGTTCCGCCAATCAGCTCGCCGGCTCGGTGGAGAGCAACTCCGCCGACCCGATCATCGGGTCGATCGCCGAGGGCGGCATCCTGCCCGCGCTGTCCGGCTCCATCGAGGAGGTCTCCGGATCCCTCTCGGGCAACAGCGGCTCCACGGGCCAGAGCTCGGATCTCATCACCGGCTCGACCGGTGGCAGTGCCGAAGTCCTGACCGGGTCCTTCGGCGATCTCACCGCGGTCAA
Source organism: Dietzia natronolimnaea (assembly GCF_002289575.1). Lineage (GTDB taxonomy): Bacteria > Actinomycetota > Actinomycetes > Mycobacteriales > Mycobacteriaceae > Dietzia > Dietzia natronolimnaea_A. The sequence continues at coordinate 30,930 of NZ_NTGA01000023.1, read as the reverse complement.
CGGGTCGCTCACCGCGCTCACCGGTTCGCTGGAGAACGGGTCTGTCGAGAGCATGGGCTCGACCAACCTCGGATCGATGGTCGGCCAGGCCGGATCCCTGGAGGCCGCGGCCAGCCTGGGTGGCGAGAGCGGTTCGGGGGTCGCCCTCCTTCCGGTCCTCTCGCTGGGCGGCACGCTCGTGCTCGCCGGTGCCGCGATCAACGGTGGCGTGGCGCTGCCGGCCCTGCCGCCCCTGCCGGGCCTGCCGCCCCTGCCCACGATCTGCGACCTCCCGCAGGAGCAGGTCGACCAGCTCGCAGGCGCCGGATCGGTCGACGCTCAGAACTGCCCGGATCCCGAGAACTGAGCACCTGACCCCGGGCGTCGACCCGGGCACAGAGATGGAGCCCCGCACCGTGACGGTGCGGGGCTCCATCTCTTGATCCCGGAGGACGGCCCCGGGCCGAGCGATTCAGCGGGCGCCGTAGACGGGCACCGGCGACGGGGACGCGGTGAGCAGTCGCGGCACCACCGACCCGAGCTCTACCGGGTCCCACTTCGCACCCTTGTCCTCGGACGCTGCCCGCTGCCACCCGTCGCACACGGTGACCTTCCCGCCCTCGACCTCGAACACACGCCCGGTGACCTCGTCCGACTCCGCCGACCCGAGCCACACGACCAGCGGCGAGACATTGGCGGGGTCCATCGCGTCGAAGGAACCGTCCTCGGGTGCCGCCATCTGTGACGCCATGCCCTCCCCGGCGGAGGTGGTCATGCGAGTACGCGCAGCGGGAGCGATCGCGTTGGCGGTGACGCCGTACCCCTTCATCTCCGCGGCGGTCTGGATGGTCAACAGCGCGATTCCGGCCTTCGCGGTGGCGTAGTTACCCTGTCCGACCGATCCGAAGAGCCCGGCCCCCGAGGAGGTGTTGATGACCCTGGCCCGGCGGGGGCGGCCGGCCTTCGATTCGGCGCGCCAGTACTCGGCGGCGTGGCGCAGAGGCGCGAAGTGACCCTTGAGATGGACGTTGATCACGGTGTCCCAGTCCTGCTCCCCCATACCGACGAGCATTTTGTCCCGGAGGAAGCCGGCGTTGTTGACCAGCACGTCGAGGCCACCGAAGTGGTCGATCGCCTGATGGACGAGTTCGCGTGCGCCCTCCCACGAGGAGATGTCGTTACCGTTGACCACGGCCTCACCTCCGGCTGCCCGGATCTCCTCGACCACCTGCTCGGCCGGGGACTCCCCCACGTCCGATCCGTCGAGACCGGCGCCGAGGTCGTTGACCACGACCCTGGCTCCCTCGGCGGCGAAGGCCAGTGCGTGTTCCCGCCCGATTCCGCGGCCGGCGCCGGTGACGATGACGACGCGTCCGTCGCAGATTCCCATGGTTCTCCTCGGATAGATGTTCGGTGATGTCAGGACGTCGTGTTGGCGTTGGACGCCGACAGGAACGCCGGCTTCTCGCCACCGCCGTGAACCAGGAGCTCGGCTCCGGTGATGTACGCCGCCAGTGGGGATGCCAGGAACGCGGCCGCCTGGCCCACGTCGCGTGGATCCGCCATCCGTCCCATGGGGATGGTGGCGTCGACCGCGGCCACCCCGTCGGCGTCCCCGTAGTGCATCTCGGCGAGCTCGGTCCTCACCGGACCCACCACGACGGAGTTGATCCGCACCGCGGGCGCCCACTCGACGGCCAGGGATCGGGTCAGGGAGTCGATCCCCGCCTTGGCCGCACCGTAGGACGCCGTTCCCGGCGAAGGCCGGTGCCCGGACACCGAGGAGATGTTGACGATCGCCCCTCCGGCCGGCTGCATCACCCGGTTCGCCTCCTGGGCCACCGTGAGCGCGGACAACAGGTTCAGCGCGACGATCTTGGAGTGGAAGTTAGGGCTCGCATCAGCGGCCAGGGCGAAGGGGGCCCCACCGGCGTTGTTTACCACCACGTCGAGCCGGCCGTGCCGATCCACGATGCGGTCGACCATCGCGCGGACCGCGTCGGGGTCACGGAGGTCGACCGAGTGGAACTCGAGATCGGCGACGTCGGACCCTTCGTCGGCGGGGCGCCGCGCGCAGGTGACGACGACGGCCCCGGCTTCGCGGAAGACCCTGCTGATCCCGGCGCCGACGCCGCGGACGCCGCCCGTGACGAGGACGACCCTGCCCGCCAGACCCAGATCGATGTGCGACATGCGTGCTAGCCTACCAAGCAAGCGTTTGGTCAGTCACCCGGCCGCTGAACCACACAGCGTCGGCGTGCGAAGGGAGCACCATGGGCATCACCCTCGACAAGGGATCGGACGGCATCGCGACCGTCACCGTCGACTTCCCCCCCGTCAACGCCATACCCTCCGCGGGATGGTTCGAGCTCGGCGAGCAGATCCTCGCCGCCGGGCGCGACCCGGAGGTTCACGTGGTGATCCTGCGGGCCGAGGGCCGCGGGTTCAACGCCGGCGTGGACATCAAGGAGATGCAGAACTTCGAGGGTTTCGACCACCTGCTCGCCGCCAACCGCGGCTGCTACGTGGCTTTCAACGCCGTGTACGAGTGCGCGGTCCCCGTGATCGCCGCGGTGAACGGCTTCTGTGTCGGCGGCGGGATCGGGCTCGTGGGGAACGCGGACTGCATCGTCGCCTCCGACGACGCGGTGTTCGGCCTCCCCGAGGTGGACCGGGGAGCGCTCGGAGCGGCCACCCACCTGGCCCGCATGGTACCCCCGCACATGATGCGCACCCTGTACTTCACCTCCCGCAACGTCACCGCGCAGCAGCTCCACCAGTGGGGCACCGTGTACGAGGTGGTCCCCCGCGACCAGCTCGACGCGGCCGCCCGGGACCTCGCCGAGACGATCGCCGCCAAGGACACCCGGGTCATCCGCGCGGCCAAGGAAGCCATCAACCACATCGATCCCGTCGACGTGAAGTCCTCATACCGGATGGAGCAGGGCTTCACCTTCGAACTCAACCTCGCCGGCGTGGCCGACGAGCACCGAGACGAGTTCGTCAAGAGCGGGACGAACCTGGACAGACGAACTGATCGAGCCGAGAGGACGGGCGAGAACAAGTGACGACGACCCCCACCCCGCGCGACAAGCGCACCAGTCTCGACGAGGCGGTGTCGCGCCTGCGCAGCGGCATGACCATCGGCATCGGCGGATGGGGCTCACGGCGCAAGCCCATGGCGCTCGTCCGGGCGATCCTCCGCCGGGAGGACCTCACCGACCTCACGGTGATCTCCTTCGGCGGACCCGACCTGGGGCTGCTCTGCTCGGCCGGGAAGGTGTCGAAGGCCTATTACGGTTTCGTGTCCCTGGACTCCGCGCCGTTCTACGACCCGTGGTTCGCGCGTCGGCGCACCGAGGGATCGATTCTCTCCCGTGAGATGGACGAGGGCATGGTCCGGGCCGGCCTCACCGCCGCCGCGCACCGCCTGCCGTTCATGCCCACCCGCGCCGGGCTCGGCTCGGACGTGTTCCGGTTCTGGGGGGACGAGCTCACGACCGTCGACTCCCCCTATCCGGTGGACGGCCGGACAGAGACCCTCGTGGCGATGCCGGCCCTGCGGATGGACGCCGCCCTGATCCACCTGGACAAGGCGGACAGGCACGGGAACGCCGCGTTCACCGGCGTCGACGGGTACTTCGACGACCTCTACGCCATGGCCGCCGACACCGTCCTGCTCGAGGTCGACGAGGTCGTGGACTCCGCCGACGCGCTGATGAACGAGGTCGGCCCGCAGCGCATGCTGCTCAGCCGCATGTTCGTGGACACCGTCTCCGAGGCCCCGAACGGCGCCCACTTCACTTTCGCCGGCGGATACGGCCGCGATGAGGCGTTCCAGCGCCACTACGCCACCGCCGCCAAGGACGACGCGTCGTGGGCGAGCTTCGTCTCCGAGTTCCTGTCCGGGTCCGAGGAGGATTACCAGACGGCAGTCGCCGCCTTCGCGGAGAAGGTCGCCGCCGAGAAGGCCGCCGCTGCCGCAGACAAGGGAGCCAAGTGATGACCGACCCCACCACACAGCCCGCTGCCGCTCAGTCCATCAGCAGGGCCGAGTACTGCGCCATCGCGTGCGCGGAGATCTTCGCCGGTGCCGGGGAGATCTTCGCCTCGCCCATGACCCCGATGGCCACCATCGGGGCGCGGCTCGCGCGTCTGACCTCCGAGCCGGATCTGCTCATCACCGACGGGGAGTACCGCTTCCTCGGCCAGACCCCGCCGCTGGGCAAGGTCATCGATTTCGAGGGGTACATCCCCTTCCCCCGGGTGTTCGACGTCCTGCAGGCCGGCACACGCCACGTGGTGATGGGTGCCAACCAGATCGACCGCTTCGGCAACCAGAACCTCTCCGCCTTCGGCGACGACGTCCAGCAGCCCACGCGGCAGATGTTCGGCCTGCGGGGTGCGCCCGGCAACTCGATCAACCACGCGACCAGCTACTGGGTGGGCAAGCACTCCACGCGCGTGTTCACCGAGGAGGTCGACATCGTCTGCGGCGTGGGTTACGACCGCTACACCCCGGGCGATCCGGCGTTCCGGTACCACCACCTGCACCGGGTGGTGTCCAACCTCGGCGTGTTCGACTTCGGCGGGACCGACCACGGCATGCGTGCGCTGAGCCTGCACCCGGGCGTCACCGCCGAGGAGGTCGCGGAGAACACCGGCTTCGAGATCGAGGGCCTGGCGGGGGCCGCGGTCACCCGAGCCCCGTCCGCCGAGGAGCTGAGCCTCATCCGGGAGGTGCTGGATCCGCGCGGGTTCCGCGACCGTGAGGTGCCGTCCGCATGAGTGCGCCGACCATCACCACAGCCTTCACCGAGCTCGTCGGGGTCGAGTACCCGATCGTCCAGACGGGCATGGGGTGGGTCTCCGGACCCGAACTGACCGCGGCCACCGCAAACGCCGGCGGTCTGGGGATCATCGCCTCGGCCACGATGACGTACCAGGAACTCGAGAACGCCATCGTGCGCACCAAGGAGCTGACCACCCGACCCTTCGGGGTCAACCTCCGCGCCGATGCCGAGGACGCCGCAGAGCGGTGCGAGCTGATGATCCGACACGGGGTGACGGTGGCGTCGTTCGCCCTCGCACCCAAGCCCGAGTTGATCGCGCGCCTCAAGGACAACGGCCTCGTCGTCGTCCCCTCCATCGGCGCGGCGAAGCACGCCGTCAAGGTGGCGTCCTGGGGCGCCGACGCGGTGATAGTCCAGGGCGGCGAGGGCGGAGGACACACCGGCCAGGTCGCCACGACGCTGTTGCTGCCGAGTGTCATTGACGCCCTCGGTGGTGCCGGGAACACCTCCATCCCCGTCATCGCCGGTGGAGGCTTCTTCGACGGCCGCGGCCTGGTGGCCGCGCTCGCCTACGGGGCCGCGGGCGTGGCCATGGGCACACGCTTCCTGCTCACCAGCGACTCCCGGGTCCCGGACGCGGTGAAGAAGCAGTATCTGGAGAAGGGACTGCAGGACACCGTCGTCTCCACCCGTGTCGACGGGATGCCGCACCGCGTCCTGCGCACCGGCCTGGTCAACGCGCTCGAGTCCGGCAGCCCCGTCAAGGGGATGCTGGCCGCGGTCCAGAACGCCAACAAGTTCAAGTCGATGACCGGCATGAAGTGGCAGACCCTCGCCAGGGACGGCCTCAACATGAAAAAGGCCTCCGAGCGAACCTGGCAGCAGATCGTCATGGCCGCCAACACCCCGATGCTGCTCAAGGCCGGGCTGGTCGAGGGCAATACCGAGGCCGGTGTGCTCGCGTCCGGCCAGGTCGTGGGGATGATCGAGGACTTACCCAGCTGCGACGTGCTTATCCAGCGGATCATGACGGAGGCGCACCAGCGGTTGAAGGCCCTGCGGGAGATGGACTAGTAACCCCACCAGAACCACGGGAAACTTCTTTCACCAACCCGCCGGCCGGAAACGCCGACGGGTGCGGTCGTGTTAGCCCAATCAGCACTTCCTCAGGACTTTCTTGGCCTACCCTGAGAGCCGTTGTCCCCCAATCGGGGACCCCGGCCCCGCACCCACAGGAGAACACGATGACCCCCCACCGCACCGCAGTCCGCGTCGCTGCCGCCCTCGGCGCCACCGCCGCCCTCACCCTCGCCGGCGCCGGCGCCGCGTCCGCCGCCACGGCCGCGAACCCCGTGGTCAACGGCAACACAGTGTCCGTCACCTTCGAGAAGGACTTCGTGGTCGACGCCGACACGTGTGTCGCCGCGGTGGTCCCGACGTCGAGCGCCCCGGCTCTCCTCACCCAGCTCGAGGCGCTCAACAACCTCGACCTCACCGCGATCAACAACCTGATCAACAGCATGGCCGACGTGACGTTCCTCCAGACCGGCGGCCTCGTGCCCAGCCCGATCGCCAGCGTGACGATCGCTGACGTCACGGTGTCGGCCACCGTGCCGTCTAACGTCTACGCCGTGGTCAGCTACTGCCTGCTCGGTGGGTCGGACATCGGCGGGCCCGTGCTCGTCGGCGATCCGCTCGATGCGATCCAGGGCAGCCTCGGCGGGCTGTCGACCGAGGACACCCTCGGCACCCTGTCCTCGGCGACCGGCGAGGGCGACGCCAGCGGACTCGGCAGCCTCCTCGGCCTGCTCGGCGGCGGCGAGGGCGGCGGCCTCGGCCTGGACACCCTCTCGGCCGAGGGCTGACCACGAGAGCAGGCCTCACGCGTCACAGGCCCCGCACCGGGTGGTGCGGGGCCTGTCTCGTGGTGCGGGGCCTCGGGGGCGGCGCGTCAGGAGTCGAGTCGCTCGATGATCGTCACGTTGGCGGTGCCGCCGCCTTCACACATCGTCTGCAGGCCGTAGCGGCCGCCGGTGCGCTCGAGTTCGTTCAGCAGGGTGGCGAACAGCTTCGCACCGGTCGCGCCGAGCGGGTGGCCCAGCGCGATGCCGCCGCCGTTGGGGTTCACCCGGGCCGGGTCGGCACCGATCTCTTTGATCCAGGCCAACACGACGGGGGCGAACGCCTCGTTGATCTCCACCACGTCGATGTCGTCGATCGTCAGTCCGGTCTTCTCCAGAGCCCACCGGGTGGCGGGGATCGGCGCGGAGAGCATCATCACCGGATCGTCACCGCGCACGGTCAGATGGTGGATCCGGGCACGCGGCGTGAGGCCGTACTTCTCCACCGCCTCGGCGGAGGCGAGCAACCCGGCGGACGCACCGTCGGAGATCTGCGACGCCACGGCAGCGGTCAGCGACCCACCCTCGGCCAGCACGGGTAGGGAGGCCATCTTCTCGAGGGTGGTCTCGCGCGTGGTCTCGTCGGCCTCGAGACCGGCGAGCGGGACGTATTCGTTCGCGAACCGGCCCTCGGCGATCGCGGCGCGGGCGCGGGTGTGGGACTGCAGTGCCCACTCCTCCATCTCCCCCCGCGAGATGTCCCACTTGTCGGCCATCATCTGGGCACCGTTGAACTGGGAGATCTCCTGGGAGCCGAAGCGGGAGACCCATCCGGTGGAGCCGGTGAACGGGTCGTCGAATCCGTACTCACGGCCGGCGAGCATGGCGGAGGAGATCGGCAGCGCGCTCATGTTCTGCACGCCCCCGAACAGGATCACGTCCTGGGTGCCGGACATGATCCCCTGGGCACCGAAGTGGATGGCCTGCTGACTGGAGCCGCACTGGCGGTCGACGGTGGTCCCGGGCACACCGAGGGGCATCCCGGCGGCGAGCCACGCGGAGCGCGCGATGTTGCCCGCCTGCGGGCCTATGGCGTCCACGCAGCCGAAGATCACGTCGTCGACCACCTCGGGGTCGATCCCCGTGCGCTCGACCACCGCGCTGATGACGTGCGCGCCCAGGTCCGCCGGGTGCTGGCCGGACAGGCTCCCGCCGCGCTTTCCCGCAGGCGTCCGGACGGCGTCGATAACGTAGGCCTCGCGGCCGGTCACGCTGGTCATGTGTCTCCTCGTGGATGGTGTCAGGTGGGTTCAGTCGACGGCCAGGCCGTCGAGCACGATGTGCAGGTACTGGTCCGCGATCGCGGCGTGGTCGTCGTCGTCCTCCGGCCTGTACCAGCGCACGGCCACCCACACGGTGTCGCGGAGGAACCGGTAGGTGAGCCTGATGTCGAGGTCGGGACGGAACTGGCCGGACTCGATGCCCCGGCCCAGCACGTCGGTCCACATCTCACGGAACTCGGTGTTGCGCTCGCGGAGGTAATCGAACCTGGGGTTGCCCCGGAGATGCTTGAGTTCGTCCTGGTAGATGGCCACCTCGTCCCTGTGACGGTGAATGGCCTCGAACGAGACGCGGACCAGCCCTTCGAGGGTCTCCCGGGGCGAGGAGCCCGCCTGAACGATCCGGTGATAGTCCCCGAAGAGGGAGTCGAGGAACCCGCGGAGGATCTCGTCTACGATCGCCTCTTTGGACGAGAAGTGGTGGTAGAGACTGCCGGAGAGGATGCCGGCGGCGTCCGCGATGTCCCGCACGGTGGTGGCTCGCAGGCCGCGCTCGGCGAAGAGCCCGGCGGCGATCGCCAGGAGCTCCTCACGTCTGGTCGTGCTGGTCATCCGGCCACTCTACCAACCAAGCACTTGCTAGGGACGGTCCGGTGGCCGCATGGCCGCGTCGGTCCACCCGTCGTCGACGCGTTCTGCCTAGACTCCCCCCATGCGCTCCACCGTCTTCTCCTTCCCTCGCTCCTCCGGCCCGCGCCGAGCGGGTCGCCGGGTCCTCGCGGCCTCGGCGGCCGTGGGCCTCACCCTGGGCCTGGCCTCCTGCACGATCGGCGAGAGCGGTGACGACGCGGCCCCCGCGGAGACCACGCCCGCGACGAGCGAGATGCGTCAGGAGCAACCCACCGGCGCGCCGGGTGCGCCCGAGGCCGGCGTGGATCAACTCGTCCTCAACGCCCAGGACGCTCCCGAGCTCGGTCTCGCCCCCGTCTCGGCCGAGGAGATCGCCGGAGGGGTCGGCGCCCTCGAGGACATCGCCGCCGGCGTCCGCGTGGACCCCGAGCGCTGCGCCGACTTCAGCCAGGACGCGTTCCTCGCCCAGGCCGAGCCGGGTGCGATCGCCATCCAGGCGGGCCAGAGCGAGAACACCGCGTACGCGGTGTCGGTGACGACGGTGACGGCAGGCCTCAACGATCGTGACCGGCTGATCGTCGACTGCCCCACCATGACCGTCACGATCCCGCTCGAAGGGACCGAGGTGACGACCCGCGCCGAGAACCAGCTGTTGCCCCTCGAGGCGCCGGAGGGCGTGGAGCACTTCGCGGCCATCACGCAGAACAACGCGATGGACATGATGGGCCAGGAGCTGCTCACCGGCAACGTCCTGATCACCGGGGTCGTGCGGGGAATCGGCGTGTCCGTCACGGTCGCCAACGCGGCGGGGCCGGTGTCGGACGCGGAACGGGACACGGCCGTCGACGCCTTTGCCAAGCAGGTCGAGAAGATCCGCAACGCCTGATCTGCTTCGCTCCCCCTCCCCGGGTGCCGCCAGGGGGTCAGGCCCGCTGTGACGAGATGGAGACGACCTCTCCGGTGAGGTACGTGGTGTAGTCGCTGGCGAGCATGGCGATGGTCGCGGCCACCTCCCAGACGTCCGCGGCGCGTCCGAAGGCCTCCTTGGCGGCGAGTTCGTCGAGGAGTTCAGCGGAGGCCGACTTCTCCAGGAACGCGTGTCGGGCGATGGAGGGCGCGATCGCGTTGATGCGGACGCCGAAGTCGGCCCCCTCGATCGCCGAGCACCGGGTCAGCGCCATCACGCCGGCCTTCGCCGCCGCGTAGTGGGCCTGCGCACGCTGGGCGCGCCACCCGAGCACGGAGGCGTTGTTGACGATCACCCCGTTGTGGGGCACCTCGCGGAAGTACCGCAACGCCGCACGGGTCGCGCGAAAGGTTCCGTTGAGCGTGATGTCCAGGACCCGGTCCCAGTCCTCGTCGGCCATGTCGACCAGTTCGCCCTCGCCGCCGAATCCGGCGTTGTTGACCAGCACGTCGATCCGGCCGAGCGTCCGTGCGGCGCCGATGATCAGCCCGTCGACATCGGAGGTCGACTGCACGTTGCACGTGATGGCCTCGAAGCGCTGGTCGGGGAACTCGGCGGCGAGCGCGTCGCGGGCCTCGTTCATCCGGCGCTCGTGAAAGTCGGACACCAGCACGTCGGCGCCCTCGAGCGCGGCGCGACGGGCGGCCGAGAATCCGATGCCCGTGCCCGCGGCGGCCGTCACCACGACCTTCTTGCCCGCGAGCAGCCCATGGCCAGGGGTCTCCTGCGGCACGGTGGCGAGGGGGGAGGTGGCAAGGGGGGACTTGTGCTGGGTCATGACGGCCTGGCCTCTCGGGGTAGTCCGAGCACGCGCTCGGAGATGATGTTGCGCTGGATCTCGTTGGATCCGCCGTAGATCGTGTCGGCGCGGGTGAACAGGAAGAGCCGTTGCCACCGCGCCAACTCGAGGTGCTCGGGGTCGTGGAGGTCGGTGGCCGCACCCTCGGAGTCGTGGGTGGGCCCGGTGAGCGACTCCGCCCCCTGCACGATCATCGCCAGTTCGCCGAGGTCGCGGTGCCAGGTGGCCCACAGGAGCTTGGCCGCCGAGGCGTTGCCACCGGAGGCGTCACGCTCGGCGAGTGTGCGCAGAGCGTGGGCGCGGATCACCCTGAGACCGACCCAGGCACGCGTGATCCGTTCACGCACGGCGGGGACGTGCGCGCTGCCGTTGGACCGGGCCATGTCCACGATCTGGTCGAGTTCGCGGGCGAAGCCGACCTGCTGGCCGAGGGTGGACACCCCGCGCTCGAACTCCAGCAGGGTCATGGCGACCTTCCAGCCCTCGCCGCGCTCCCCCACGATCATCCCGGCCTCGGTGACCGCGTCGTCGAAGAAGACCTCGTTGAACTCGGAGGTCCCGGTGAGCTGCTGGATGGGCCTGATCTCGACGCCCGGTTGGTCGAGGGGCACCAGGAGGAAGCTCAGTCCCTTGTGCCGACTGGTCCCCTCCTCGGTGCGGGCCACGACGAAGACCCACTGGCTCAGATGCGCCAGGGAGGTCCACACCTTCTGGCCGTGCAGATGCCACCTGCCGTCCTCACCCAGGCGGGCGGTGGTGGACACGTTCGCCAGATCGGACCCCGCTCCCGGTTCGGAGTAGCCCTGGGCCCACAGTTCGGTGACGTCGAGGATCCGGGGCAGGAAGCGGTCCTTCTGCTCCGGCGTGCCATGGGCGATGAGGGTCGGGCCGAGCAGCGTCTCACCGAGGTGCGAGACCCTCGCCGGGGCGTCGGCCTTCGCGTACTCCTCGTGGACGCGGACCTGCTGGCTGAGCGACGCCCCCCGTCCGCCGTACTCGACCGGCCACCCCACGCAGGTCCACCCGGCCTCGGCCATGTGCCGTTCCCAGGCCAGACGCCGCGCGAAGAACTGGTGCTCGCTGCCCGGCCCGCCGGTCCCCCTGATCTCGGCGAACTCACCGGTGAGGTTGGCGTCCAACCACGTGCGGAATTCCGCGGCGAACTCGTCGTCGGTCATCTCCGACGCCGGCCTGCGCGGGTCGGATGCCGTGCTCTGCGTCATTCCACCACACTACCAAGCACTTGCTTGGTTTGCCGGAACCGCCCGCCCCTGCGGACGTCGTCGGGTGTGATGGTCGGCATGAACACCCCTGACACCCCCCTGAAGGGCAAGGTCGCACTGGTCACCGGCGCCGCCCGGGCACAGGGCCGGGCCCACGCCGTCCGCCTCGCCTCGGAGGGGGCGGACGTCGTGGTGACCGACATCTGCGCCCCGGTGTCCGCCTCCGTCTCCTATCCGGCGCCCGGCCCCGACGACCTCGCCGAGACCGTCCGCCTGGTCGAGCAGGCCGGGGGCAGGGCCCTCTCGGCGGAACTGGACATCCGGGAGCTCGGACCGCTCCAAGAGTTGGTCGCCCGCACCATCGCCGAGTTCGGCCGGCTGGACATCGTCGTGGCCAACGCCGGCGTGCTGAACTGGGGCCGCCTGTGGGAGCTGCCGGAGGACGACTGGGACATGGTCATCGGCGTCAACCTGAGCGGTACATGGCGGACGATCCGCGCTGCCGTGCCGGCGATGATCGAAGCGGGCAACGGCGGTTCGATCATCATCGTCAGTTCCTCGGCGGGACTCAAGGCGACGCCGGGCAACGGCCACTACTCGGCCTCCAAGGCAGGTCTGGTGGCGCTGACCAACTCGCTCGCCCTCGAGGTGGGGGAATTCGGCATCCGCGTCAACTCGATCCATCCCTATTCCGTGGACACGCCGATGATCGACCCCGACGGGATGGCGGAGATCTTCGGCCGGTTCCCCTCATATCTGCACAGCTTCTCGCCGATGCCCCTGAAGAACGTACTCGCGGACGGCGCCAGCACCCTGGCCGACTTCATGCCGCCGGAGGAGGTCTCCGACATGGTGTCGTTCCTGGCCGGGGACGGATCCCGGTCCGTCTCGGGTGTCCAGATCCCGTTCGACCGGGGCGCCCTCAGGCACTGAGCGCGCGGGTCGACCAAGCAGGTGCTTGGTACCGTGGTGGAGGCCACACCCCGCAGCACCCGAGGAGTCCGCGATGACCGACCGCTCCGCCGCCACCCGCCCCGCCTCCGCCGACCGCGCCCAGACCGGCAGCGAGGTCGAGACCACGGTCGCGGCCCTGCGCCGGGCGGCGGCCCTCTGGCCCGATCGCGAGGCGGTGGCCGACGTCCAGCCCGGCCAGGACACCCGGTGGACCTGGGCGCAGCTGCTCGAGGAGACCCGCCGGTTCGCAGCGGGCCTCGTCGCGCGCGGGGTCCAGGCCGGTGACCGGGTGGTGATCTGGGCGCCCAACACCCGCCACTGGATCGTGGCCGCGCTCGGAGTGCAGTACGCCGGCGGGACGGTGGTCCCCGCCAACACCCGCTACACCGGTAGCGAGACGCTCGACCTGGCGCAGCGGACCCACGCGACCGCCGCGATCGTCGCGGGCGCCTTCCTCGGCGCCGAGCGGATCGCCGAGCTGACCACGGCTGCGGGCGGGTCGCTCGCCACGGCCACCGCACTGCGGACGATCGTGCGGATCCCCCTCGACGGCGGTGACACGGCGGGCGCCGACATCACCGTCGTCGACATCACCGCCCTCCAGTCGGAGGCCACCGCCGCCTCGATAGCGGAGGCGGATGCCCGGGCGGACGCGGTGACGGGCGACGATGTCGCCGACATCCTCTTCACCTCGGGCACCACCGGCAAGAGCAAGGGCGTGGTGGCGCTGCACCGGCAGACCGTCGCCGGGGCGCGGGCGTGGGGATCGAACGGCGGACTCACCGAGCGCGACCGCTACCTCATCGTCAACCCGTTCTTCCACAGCTTCGGCTACAAGGCCGGCTTCCTGGTCTGCACCCTCTTCGGCGCGGCGGTCATCCCGCTCGCCGTATACTCCCCCACCGAGACCATGCGGCTCGTGCAGGACGAGGGCGCCACGGTCCTCCCGGGCGCCCCCACGATCTTCCAGACCATCCTCGACGCCCCCGACAGGGCGGAGTTCGACCTGTCCTCACTGCGGCTGGCGGTGACCGGCGCCTCGGTCGTCCCGGTGGTCCTGGTCGAGAGGATGCAGTCCGACCTCGGGTTGGAGACGGTGCTCACCGCCTATGGCCAGACCGAGACGATGGGCTTCATCACCACCACCACCTCGGACGACGACGACGTCACCGTGGCCACCACCTGCGGCCGGGCCTACCCCGGCATGGAGATCAGGATCGGTGATAAGGGTGAGATCCTCACCCGCGGCGAGATGGTCATGCAGGGCTACCTCGACGATCCGGACAACACCGACGCGACCATCGATGCCGACGGGTGGCTGCACACCGGCGACGTCGGCGAGATCGACTCCCGCGGCAACCTGCGCATCACCGACAGACTCAAGGACATGTACATCACCGGCGGGTTCAACGTGTACCCCGCGGAGATCGAGCAGACCCTGGCACGCCTGGACGGAGTGGTCGAGAACGCCGTCATCGGCGTTCCCGACGACCGCATGGGCGAGGTCGGCAAGGCGTTCGTGGTGCGCCGCGAGGGCTCGTCGCTCACCGAGGAGGACGTCCTCGGGTTCTGCCGCGAGCACCTCGCCAACTTCAAGCGCCCGCGGGCAGTGGAGTTCGTGGACTCCTTCCCGCGCAACGCCTCGGGCAAGATCCTCAAGACCGATCTCCGATGAGCGGGGGCCTGCTGCCGGGGGCCGTCCTGGTCACCGGCGCGTCCGGCGGCATCGGCGGCGCGGTGGCGCGCCGTCTGGCCGTCGAGTTCCCCCGGTCCCCCCTGGTGCTGGGGTTCCGTTCGACCGAGCCGGTGGACCTGGCGGCGGAGCTGTCCGGGCCCGCGTCCGCCGATCCGGGACACCACCCCGGCGCCGCCCGACGAAGCGTGGAGTGCGTGAGGCTGGCCCCGGGGCGCGACGGGTCCGACGACGACGTGGCGGCCGCGATCGACGGCATCGCCGCCCGGCACGGCGGGATCGCCGTCCTCGCCCACTGTGCCGGGCCCCATGTACCCATGGTCCACCTGTCCCGGACCAGCCCGGCGGAGCTTCGCACACAGCTGGGTGCGGACGTCTCCGGGTTCTTCGCGATCGTGCACCCGGCGCTCCCGCATCTGCGCGAGGTGGGTGGCAACGTCGTCGTCGTCACCACCGCCGCCACCACCCGCTACCCGGTCCGCGACGGCCTGTCGGCGGCCCCCAAGGGGGCGGTCGAGCAACTCGCGCGGGGGCTGGCCGCGGAGGAGGGCCGCTACGGCGTGCGCGTGAACTGCGTGGGCCCGGGGATGCTCACCGACGGGATGGCCGAGCGGCTCATCGCCTCCGGCGACCTCGACGACCGCGCGCTCGAGGTCACCCGCGCGAACATCCCCCTGCGCCGGTTCGGCACCGCGGACGACGTCGCCGAGGCCGTGGCGTTCCTCGCCTCCGACCGCGCGGGCTTCATCTCCGGCCAGAAGCTCGACGTCGACGGTGCTTATGGCGTCTGAACGACGGTGCGTACGGCGTCTGAATCCGATCCGGCGGGCGGGTCCGGTACAGTACCAACCAAGCACTTGCTAGGTGAGGAGAGTCCCAGCTCATGACCGACGCGCCCATCCCCCCGGTCCTCGGCGTCCACGACCTCGGCCCGGACACGCACCCGGTCGCCTACGAGGTCACGGGCGGTACCGCCTACGTCACCCTCAATCGGCCGGACTTCCGCAACGCGCAGAACTCGGTCATGACGTACTCCCTGGACAACGCCTTCGTCCGGGCCGTCGAGGATGACGCGGTCAAGGTCATCGTCCTGCGGGCCAACGGCAAGCACTTCTCGGCAGGCCACGACATCGGCACCCCCGAGCGAGACCACCACGTGGAGTACCCCAACCGCGCGGCGCTCTGGTGGGACCACACCACCCGCGGCGGCGGAGACCGGCGCCTGGCCCGCGAGACCGAGGTCTACGTCCAGATGTGCCGCCGCTGGCGGGAGATTCCCAAGCCGATGATCGCCCAGGTGCACGGCGCGTGCATCGCCGGCGGGCTCATGCTGGCATGGGTCTGCGACTTCATCGTGGCCTCGGACGACGCGTTCTTCTCCGACCCCGTGGTCAAGATGGGCATCCCGGGCGTGGAGTACTTCGCCCACGCCTTCGTGCTGGGCCCGCGGCGCGCGAAGGAGATCCTCTACACCGGTCGCAGGTTCGGCGCGGCCGAGGCGCTCGAGTGGGGGATGCTCAACCACGTCGTCCCGCGTGATGAGCTCCAGGCCAAGGTCGACGAGATCGCCGGGGAGATCGCCGCGATGCCCGCCTTCGGACTGACGCTCGCGAAGAAGGTCATCAACTCCAACGAGGACCAGATGGGCCTGCAGACCTCCCTCGACACGGCCTTCGGCTGGCACATGTTCGCCCACTCGGCCAACGCCGAGCCCGACGACACCGACTCGTTCTCCGCCTCGCTCGGCGGGATGGACGCCCGCTCGATGCGCGACAGCGCGAACACGGGCTCGACCGGCGGCCCTGCCTCGACCGGCAAGCAGAAGGACTGACGACGTGGATCTGGATCTGGACGCCTCGACACAGGAGTTCCGCCTCGAGGTCCGCGAGTGGCTCGCCGAGAACGTGCCCGCCGAGTCGCTCCCGCACATGGACACCCGCGAGGGCTTCGAGGCCCACCGACAGTGGGAGCGGACGATGGCCGACGCCCGCATGTCGGTCGTGTCGTGGCCCGAGGAGTACGGCGGCCGCGACTGTGGGCTGGTCAACTGGGTGGTCTTCGAGGAGGAGTACTTCCGCGCCGGCGCCCCCCTGCGCGTGAGCCAGAACGGCATCTTCCTGCTGGCCCCGACCCTCTTCGACCACGCGACCCCCGAGCAGCTGGCGCACATCATGCCGCGCATGGCCCGCGCCGACGACATCTGGGCGCAGGCCTGGTCCGAGCCCGAGGCCGGCTCCGACCTCGCGTCGCTGCGCTCGACCGCCCGGAAGGTCGACGGCGGCTGGGTCCTCAACGGACAGAAGGTGTGGTCGACCCGCGCTTCGTTCGCCGACAAGGGCTTCGGACTGTTCCGCACCGACCCCGACGAGCCCCGCCACAAGGGCCTGACCTACTTCATGTTCGACCTGCGGGCCGAAGGCGTGACCGTGCGCCCGATCGATCAGCTCGACGGCCTACCCGGCTTCGCGGAGCTGTTCCTCGAGGACGTCTTCGTTCCCGACGATCCGGCGAACCCGGCGGAATCGGGAGTGATCGGCGAGGCCAACCAGGGCTGGAAGGTGGCCATGTCCACCGCCAACAACGAGCGCGGGCTCTCCCTGCGCTCCCCCGGGCGGTTCCTGGCCACCACCGACCGCCTGCTCGAACTGTGGGGATCCGCCGCACCGGACCTGGACGACCGGACCCGGGGCGCGCTGGCCGACCGCGTGGTCGACGCCTGGATCGGCTCCCGCGCGTACGAGCTGAGCACCTGGAACACGGTCACCACGCTCACCGCCGGCGCCAACCTGGGGTTCGAGTCCTCGATCAACAAGGTCTTCTGGTCGGACTGGGACATCGCGACCCACGAGACCGCCCTGGACCTGCTCGGCACGGCAGGTGAGCTCGCCGGCGAGCAGTGGATGGACGGGTACCTGTTCGCCCTCGCCGGGCCCATCTACGCCGGAACGAACGAGGTCCAGAAGAACATCATCGCCGAGCGTCTCCTCGGCCTGCCGCGCGGCTGAGAACGGGGTTTTCCATCATGCAGTTCGCACTCGATCCCGAGATCGTCGACTTCGTCGCCAGCATCGACTCGCTGCTGACCAAGTCGGACATGCCCTCGGTGATCCGCTCCTGGGCCGCCGGTGACACCGCGCCCGGCACCGCCGTGTGGGGCCGCGTCGCCGAGACCGGCGCCTCCGCGCTGCTCGTGTCGGAGGAGTCCGGTGGGGCCGGCGCCACGGCAGTCGAGGCGGTCGCCGCCCTCGAGGCCCTGGGCCGACACGCGGTACCCGGGCCGGTAGTGGAGTCCGTCATGGTGGCACCGCGCATCGCCGCCGCGCTGGGTCGCGACTCCGGCGAGGACGTTGCCGGGGCCGTCGCCTCCGGCACGCTGGCGTCGGTCGCCGTGCCCGGGGTGTCGCCGTTCGCACCCGACGCGCACGTGGCGGAGTACCTGTGGGTGGCCGACGACGACGAGGTGTTCGCCGCCGAGCCCGGCGAGGCTCGTCGCTCGGTCGACCGGGCCCGCACGGTGTCCACACCGACAGCCGGTGCCCGCGTGGCCGCCGTGAGCACCACCGACCTGATCAACCACGGCGCGCTCGGGACGGCCGCCCAGCTCATGGGCCTCGGACAGGCGATGCTCGACATGAGCGTCGCCTACGCCACGCAGCGCTCTCAGTACGGCAAGGTCATCGGCCAGTACCAGGCGCTCAAGCACCAGCTCGCGGAGGTCGCCATCGCGCTGACAATGGCCCGCCCGCTGGTGTGGGCGGGCGCCCTGGCGATCGCCGAGAACCCGGACGACCCCGACGCCGCCGTCCGCGACGTCTCGGCCGCCCGCGTGGCCGTCGCCGACGCCGCCTACCTCTCGGCCCGCACGGCGCTGCAGATCCACGGCGCGATCGGCTACACCCTCGAGCACGATCTGGGCCTGTGGTTGACCAAGACCCGCGCGCTGCAGACGGCCTGGGGCACGCAGAGCTACCACCGCGGGCGCGTGCTGGACCGTCTGGAGAACGCCCGATGACCGAGCCCGCGTCCCCCGGTGTCGACACCGAGGAGCAGGCCGCGCTCCGGCAGTCGGTCGCCGCGCTCCTCGACAAGAAGTCCGACCCGGCGGCCGTACGGGCCGCCATCGTCTCCGAGCACGGTCACGACCCCGCCCTGTGGTCGACTCTCGTCGAGCAGATCGGGGCGGCGGCGCTGTCGGTCCCCGAGCGGTACGACGGCGCCGGCGCCACCTGGGTGGAGACCCACCTCGTCTGCGAGGAACTGGGCCGGCGACTCACCCCCTCCCCCCTGCTCGGGTCCGCGGTGCTCGCCGCCCAGGCGGTGCTGGCCTCCGGAGACGAGTCGGCCTGCGCCCGGATCCTGCCCGGCATCGCCGCCGGCGAGCAGGTGGCCCTGTGCTGGGCGTCCGGGGACGGTTGGGCGTCACCGGGTGTCACGGCGTCCGGCGGCGGCACGGCAACCCTGAGCGGCACGGCCCACCACGTCCTGGGCGCCGACACCGCCTCCACGCTTCTCGTGGTCGCGATCACGGGCGGACAGGTGGGGCTGTTCGAGGTCCCCTCCGACGCCACCGGACTCACCGTGACCCGGGTGCCCGTCATGGACCCCACCCGCACGATGGCCCGCGTCGCGTTCGAGTCCGTCTCAGCGACCCCGATCCGGACCCGCCCCAGCTTCCTGGCCCGGCTCCGCGCCGCGGGGTGGGCGGCGATCTCCGCCGAACAGGTGGGTGCCGCGCGGGCCGTGCTCGACGCGACCGTGAGGTACACGCAGGAGCGCACGCAGTTCGGCCGGACCATCGGGTCGTTCCAGGCACTCAAGCATCGGATGGCCGACATGTACGTCAGGGCGGAGACCGCGGCGTCGCTGTCCTACGCCGCCGCGGCGAGGGTCGCCGAGGCGCACGCGCTCGGGGAGGGGCCAGAAGCCGACGAGGCCGCCTACGCCGCGGAGATCGAGGCCGCCGCGGCCAAGGTGTACTGCTCCGAGGCGGTGCAGTGGATCACCGGAGAGGCCATCCAGCTCCACGGGGGGGTCGGGATCACCTGGGAGTACGACGTCCAGCTGTACTTCAAGCGGGCCCACGGCACCGCGCAACTGCTCGGCCAGCCCCACGAGATCCTGGCGGCGCTAGAGGTCGCCGCGGGCCTCTAGAATCACCCGTATGAGCCCCTTCCCCGAGCACGGACGGACCAACGACCAACGACTCGCCGAGGACCTGGCGGCACAGGCCGGACGGCTGCTCACCGATCTGAGGGTCTCCCGCGTGGCCCCGGAGGAACTGGGCGACTTCGCCGAAGGCGAGGCCCGGGCCGTGATCGTGGACCGGCTCGCGGTGGCCCGTCCCGACGACCTGGTCTTCGGCGAATGGAACCCGGAGTCGCGGGAGCGCCTGGAAGCCGAGCGGGTGTGGATGATCGACCCGCTGGACGGTGTCAGCTCGTACTGCACCCCGGGGCGCCCCGACTGGGCGGTCCACGTGGCCCTCTGGGAGCGCGGACCCGACGGCACCGGCGGGATCACCGCGTGCGCGATCGCCATGCCCGCGTACGGGCGCGTGATCACCGGACGGGGGGCCACCACGTACCAGCCGATCTCCATCATCCGCGGACCGCGCCCCGGTCCACTGGTGCCCCCGCGGGAGGACGATCGCCTGCGCATCGCCGTCTCTGAGGCCGATCCGCCGGCCTTCGCGGAGGAACTCGCCGAGTCCCTGGGCGCGTCGCTGGCCCGCCTCGGCTCGGGCGGTGGCAAGACCGCCACCGTGGTGGAGGACGAGTGTGACGCCTACATCCACACCAGTGGCCACCACCAGTGGGACTCGGCCGCCACCTACGGAGTGGTACGCCAGCGCGGTCTGCACGCCAGCCGACTCGACGGGTCAGAGCTGGTCTACAACGGCGAGGAGATAGATTTCCCGGACCTGCTCGTGTGCAAGGAGGACGTCGCCGACCGCATCATCGAGGCAGCCCGGCAGTACCTCTGATCCGGATCCCCGGACCGGCCCCCTAGTCCTCCAGGCCCCGGTAGCCGGAGAACCGCTCGGCGATCTGATCCTCGGTCACCCCGTAGTCGGCGAGTGTGTAGCGGTGGGCGGGTGCCCGGTCGCCGGACAGGCTCCTGGCGTTCTCCGCCTCGACCGCTTCCCGCACGTCGTCGTCGAGCCCCGCGCCGGCCGCGGAGTACACCCGCTCCACGACTCCCGCGGGGTCCTCGATCAGTTCCCGGTGGTTGACGTCCACGAACGTCGCCCGCGAACCCGGGTCCGCCTCGTGCCGGGCGCGGACCGCGTCGAACTCGGCCACGCCCCGCGCCCACAGGTCGAGCTGCGAGGACCCGATGTAGTCCGGGGTGAACCGGGTCGACCAGTCCGCGGCGGTCCGGTGCGCCAGCGAGAACATGGACGCCATGGATTTGCGCGGGTCGCGGTGGGTCTGCACCACCACGGCGTCGGGGTACACCTCGAGGAGCGCGTCCAGCGCGAACAGGTGACTGGGGTTCTTGAGCACCCAGCGGCGACCGGGGTCGTCCGCACCGATCAACTGCAGGTTCCGCTTGTGCCGCCTATACGCGGGGACCCAGTCCACGCTCTGCAGCCATGTCGAATACCCGTCGAGCCTGACGAGACACTCGTACGAAGCCGACGTCGCGGACTGGCGGAGCAGCTGCCAGCACTCCTCCAGATCGTCGGCGGAGATGTAGTGCACCCCTCCGTAGTCGGGGTTCTCCGACATGAACCCGGCGTACAGGTCGCGCAGGCCGCGGTAGGTGGGGTCGTCCTCCCACTGCTCCCGCGGCGGCCGCGGCTTGGGCACCTCCGTGAGCCACAGCTCGAGCCCCTGGTTGGCGGGGTCGGCGCCGAGGAGCCGGTGCAGCGCCGTGGTCCCGGTCCGGGGCAACCCGGTGACGACGACGGGCCGCACGATCTCGATGTCCGCCTGGGCCGGGTCCGCCGCGAAGCCCGCCTGGGAGACGAGCCGCGCCACCATCGCGCCCTTGAGCACCGACCGCCAGTACTTGCTCCCGGCCGGGGTGAGACCGGCATCGGAGTGCAGGGAGTCCAGCAGCACGCCCAACGCCTCGCGGTGGTGGTCCGGACCCTCACCGAAGTCCTCCAGTCCGATGGCCCGGGAGGCGCTCGCGTGCAGGTCCTCGACGGTCCCGACGTGGACCCTCTCGTCGTCGGTCACGGCCGATCCGGTCATGAGAGTCCTCTCCGCGCGAACGCGTCCTGCCGCGCGGCGATACGCTCGCGCCACTGCTCGGGGCTCACCCGCTGGGCGTCGTAGCCGGGGACCTCGCCGGCGAGCTGGTCGAACGGCACCACCTTCACCGCCGGACCGAGCTCCGGGGTGATGGGCTCGCTCACCCGCTGCCACCGGAACTGCATGATGCCCTCGCGGTGCCCCAGGGTCTCGATCCAGTTGGCCAGCCCGGGGTCCCGGTCGGCCACGACGAGGTGGATCATCCCGTCCTCGTCGACGTGTGCCTGGTCGGCGGTGAGACTCGTCTGGTGATGGACATAGTCGAGCGAGGCGTACCACATGTTGCCCAGCTGGAACCCCTGGTAGGGAACCCCCGCGACGGGCACGGAGATCACCATGGCCTCGTCGGCCCCGAGCTCGAAGACCCCGGCCGAGGAGAACTGGGTCGTGAGCCCACCGGGGGTCTGCCGGGGCTCGTTCAGCGTGTTGCGTTCCTGGTCACCGAAGAACCACTCCGGGAACGCTATCCATGTCCGCAGCCTCCCGACCAGCGCCTGGGCGAGCTTGGCGTAGAACTTCTCCTGCCCGGCGAGCGTCACCGGCTCCGGCGCGGTGCCCACCGTGTCGACCCTGCGAAGGATGGCCGACCCGGCCACCTCACGGCTCCAGTCGGAGTACACCTCGCGGACGGCGATCATGGACGACCCCGGGTGCAGTACCACGTAGCCGGAGTCGCCCTCGTCGTCGTCGTGCCGTGGTGGCCCCAGACGGAAGCGATACCGTCCGTCGTCGTCGATCTCGAGAGCACGGTCGTCGAACGCGGCGTGCGACGCGGCGCGTTCATCGGCCGAGTACGTCCCGGCCATGACCTGGAACGACAGGTCCGCGGTGGTGCCGCGACGGCCCTCGATCACGTACTCGGCGCCGTCGGCGAGGTTGGCGTAGAAGTACAGGGTGTCCGGGTTGTCCAGGCCCATCTTGGTGTACGGGCCCGTGGCCTGGAACAGCTGCGGGTGCGTGCGTCCGCGGTGCTGACCGGTCTCGATGGAACCGCGGATGGTCCCGAGTAGATAGTCGAGACCCTCCGCGACGTCCTCCTCGGTCCGCACATGCGGCGCCGACCGGATGATCTCCTCCGCCTCGGCCAGCGCTCGGGACAGGGGCGCCGTCGCCCCTGCCGGCCCGTCGACTGCCGCCCCGTCCATCGCGCCGCTCACAGCCACGTGTACGAGTCGGCGGACGTGATGAAGTTCTCGAGCTCTTCCTGCTCAGGCGTCGGATCCACGACGTCCTCCTCAATACTCAGATACGCACCGCGGTAGAACAACAGCGGCCGGACGTCCCGCTCGGTCGGTCCGAGGTGGGCGACACGTCCCAGGACGATCCAGTGGTCCCCACCGTCGAGGACCTGGTCGATCTCACAGTCCAACCAGGCCATCACGCCGTCGATCACCGGCGACCCGAGCGGGCTCGGTGACCAGTCGATCGACGCGAACTTGTCGTCGCCGCGACGGCCGAAGGTGGAGGAGACGCCCTCCTGCTCCTCGGAGAGGATGTTGACGCAGAACCTGCCGGCCGCCTCGATCCCCTTCCACGAGCCCGACGTCTTCATCGGGCAGAACAGCACCAGGGGCGGTTCGAGGGAGAGGGCGGAGAAGGACTGGCAGGCGAAACCGACCGGCGCATCGTCCGTGACCGCCGTGATGACGGTGATCCCGGTACAGAACTGGCCGAGTGCGTCGCGCAGGTCCCGAGTGGAGAAGCTCTGCCCCTCCGGGGGATGGTCGGTGCTGCTCATGTGAAGTCGGTCCTCCCTGGACTGGGTGGTACGTGGGCATCATCGCCTCCCGGGCGGTAGCGCCCGGGAGGCCAGCCTAGGCTCCTACTTGAAGCCCACGGAGAAATCGTGGCCCCACAGGCTCACCGCCGTGGACTCCCGCGCGACCCAGTCCGCATCGTCGACCTGCACGCCCTCGCAGCCGTATTCGCAGTCGAAACCACCGGGCGTCTTCATGTAGAAGCTGAGCATCTTGTCGTTGACGTGACGACCGAGCGAGGCCGACATCCTGACCTTCTTGCGCAGCGCCCGGTCCAGCGCCAGCCCCACGTCGTCGGCCGACGCGACCTCGACCATGAGATGGATGATCCCGGTCGGGTTGGGGAAGGGCGTGAACGCCAGGGAGTGGTGGCGGGGGTTGCAGCCGAGGAAGCGCAGCCAGGCGGGTTCCCCGTCGGCCGGTCGACCCACGATCTCCGGCGGCAGACTCATCGAGTCGCGGAGGGAGAATCCCAGGACGTCCCGGTAGAACTCGAGCGCCGCCACCTCGTCCGGGGTGGAGAGCACGATGTGGCCCGCCCCCTGGTCGCCGGTGACGAACTCGTGACCGTAGGGCGTCGGGATGCGGCGGTGCTGCAGCGCGATGGTGTGGTAGATCTCCAGCGTGAACCCGGCGGGGTCCTGGCAGGTGATCAGTCCGCGAACCCTGCGGTCCCGCTTCACCTCGTCCAGGGCGTCCTGCCAGGGCACCCCGGCCGCGTCGAGACGTCGCCTGACATCGTCGAGCTCCGCCTCGTTCGCGCACTCCCAGCCCACCGCGGCGAGCGCGTCCTCCGGTCCGGAGACGATGATCCACCGGTGCGGGTTCTCGTCCATACGGAAGTAGAGTGCATCCGGGTCGTCGCCCTTGCCCTCGACGAATCCGAGCACCTTGGTGCCGTACTCACGCCAGGCGTCCATGTCGGTGGCGTAGATCCGCACGTATCCGAAGTTGCTTATTGCCATGCCAAGTCAGTCCTCTCGATCCGCTCGGGCGGATCAGACCATCGAATCCGTGACCTTTTCGCCGAACTCGTTCTGTCCGTACATGATGTACGCCTTGGTCGCCTCGTTGGCCGCGTGGACCCGACCGGCGTTGGCATCGCGCCAGAAGCGCTGGATCGGCGAGGTGTCCTCGAGCGCGCGGGCGCCGGAGTTCTGGAACAGCAGCCCGATGGCGTCGATCGAGCGCTGGGTGGCGCGGACCTGGTCCCGGCGGGCGCGGGTGCGGATGTCCATACCCGGGACGTCGCCGGCCTTGATCAGGTCCATCTCCTCGCGGACGTTCCGCATCAGCTGCAGCCACGCGGCGTCGATGTCACCCGCGGCCTCGGCGAGCCGGACCTTCGCGAACGGGTCGTCCTTCACCTTGGTGCCGAACGCGGCACGGACCCGCGCGCGCTGGTGCTCGCGGTGCACCTCGTAGCACCCGAACGCCATCCCGACGATCGGCGTGGAGATGGTGGTGGGGTGGATGGTGCCCCACGGCATCCGGTAGATCGGGTTGGTGTTGACCTCCAGACCCGGGCTGGTCGTGTTGGCCATGTCCCCGAAGGACAGCACCCGGTGGGCGGGGATGAGCGCGTCGGAGATCAGGATGTCGTTGGACCCGGTGCCCTTGAGTCCGGCGACGTGCCAGACGTCGAGGATCTCGTACTGGGACTTCTCCACGAGGAAGGTGCAGAAGTCGATCATCTTGCCGCTGCCGTCCAGCACGGGACCGCCGACGAACACCCAGTCGGCGTGGTCGCAGCCCGAGGACCAGGACCACTTGCCGTTGAGGAGGAACCCGTCGTCGGTCTTCGTGGCCGCGCCCATCGGGGCGTACGACGACGAGATGCGGACGGTGGTGTCCGAGCCCCACACGTCCTCCTGCGCCTGCTGCGGGAACAGGGCCAGGTGCCAGTTGTGGATTCCCAGGATGCTGGCGCACCATCCGGTTGACGGGCAGGCCGTCGCGATGGTCATGGCAGCGGTGTAGAAGGCCTCCATGTCCGCCTCGTACCCGCCCCACTGAGCGGGCTGACAGAGCTTGAAGAAGCCGGCCTCGTCGAGCTCCGCGATGTTCTGCGGATGGACCCTGCGCAGGTCCTCGGTCTCCTGCGCACGCTCGGCGAAACCGGGCAGCAGTGCTTTGATCCGGTCGATGACCTCGTGGTTGGCGTGCTCGCTCATGTGATCCCTCTCTGGCTTTTGTGGGCCGCTTGGCCTTAGACTAGAACACGTTACAGTTTTCCACCAGACTGAACCGCCCGGAACTCAGGCTATGGCACCCCGTGCCAGCGCCGACAGGGATTGGTTGTGACCGGCATCCCGATTCTATAACCTGTTCTCATCCGGCTCATGCCCTCAGGAGGATCATCATGACCGCACACGGCTCGGCCCCCGGAGCTGTCCGCGAAATCGACACGGGCGAGACCCGGGATCGTTACGCGCGCGGCTGGCACTGCATCGGCACCGTCAAGGAGTTCAGCGACGGCGCCCCACACTCCATCCAGGCCTTCGGCACCAAGCTGGTCGTCTGGGCGAACGACGAGGGTGAGATTAACGTCCTCGACGCCTACTGCCGGCACCTCGGCGGCGACCTCTCCGACGGCGAGGTCAAGGACGGCAACATCGCGTGCCCGTTCCACGACTGGCGGTGGGGCGGTGACGGCAAGTGCAAGGGCATCCCCTACGCCAAGCGCGTCCCGCTGCGCGCCAGGACCCGCGCCTGGATCACCAACATCCAGTCCGGCCAGGTCTTCGTCTGGCACGACCACGAGGGCAACCCGCCCCGCGACGAGGACGCGATCCCGGTGGTCGCGGAGTACGGCACCGGCGAGTGGACCGACTGGGAGTGGAACCGCCTCGTGATCGAGGGCTCCAACTGCATGGAGATCGTCGACAACGTGGTCGACATGGCCCACTTCTACTACATCCACTTCGCGTTCCCCACGTACTTCAAGAACGTCTTCGAGGGTCAGACCGCCACCCAGTACCTCAACACCAAGGGCCGGCCGGACCACGACCCGACGGGCGGCAAGTACGGCGACACCCTGCTCGAGTCCGAGGCGTCCTACTTCGGTCCGGCGTACATGATCAACCCCCTCAAGCAGATGTACGGGGACTTCGAGACCGAAGCGATCCTCATCAACTGCCACTACCCGATCGACCAGAACTCGTTCGTGCTGATGTACGGGCTGTCGGTGAAGAAGCCGGCGGGTTTCGACGACGCGACGGCCGCCAAGATGGCCGCGAAGATCGCCACCTTCTTCGGCGAGGGCTTCCTCCAGGACGTCCGCATCTGGCAGCGCAAATCGCAGATCGCCAACCCGCTCCTGTGCGAGGAGGACGGTCCCGTCTACCAGCTCCGCCGGTGGTACGAGCAGTTCTACGTGGACCGCGACAAGGTCGAGCCCGAGATGCAGGAGCGGTTCGAGTTCGAGGTCGACACCACCGCCGCCAACCAGTACTGGGAGGGCGAGGTCGCCGAGAACATGCGCAAGCAGGAGGCCGGTGAGGCCGAGATCTCGGACGAGCAGACCCAGTACACCGGCATGGCCGAGGTCGCCGGGGAAGCGAGCGCCTCCCGCGCGGAGAAGTGATGTTCAAGCAACACGACTCGCGGCGCGCGCCCACCTGGGATCAGTCCGACCCGGCGCGCGCCGCGCGGCTGCACGGCGACACCGATCTGGATCGCGAGACCTACACCCGGGCGGGTTTCCAACCCGTCGAGTGCCGCGCGTGCGGCACCTGCGCATCAGTTCGGAAGAACAGCGAGAAGCACACCTCGATCCAGTGGACCGCGGGCAGTGACCGCGCGTGCCCCGTGCTCACCGACTGGCGAGCGGGCGGGGAACGACCGCAGGGCGAGGACACCTGCCCCCGGATGCTCGCGAGCATCCGGTACGCCTTCGCAGAGGGTCTGATCGCGCTCGCCGACGGCGTCGATCCAGCTGACACCGATCACATGGTCAACCCTCTGTACGTCCCCGAGTAGGACGTCCGGAGTGATCTCCCGCACCGCCTCACGCAAGCGATAGGCTCCCAACCCATGACCGCCACCCCACAACTCGGCTCCTTCGTGCGCGAACTCTCGATCGCCGAGGTGATCGAGGAGACGGCCGACGCCAAGTCGATCGTCTTCGAGATCCCGGCCGGCGCGGAGGACGATTTCCGGTACACCCCCGGCCAGTTCCTCACCCTGCGGATCCCCAGCGACCAGACCGGGTCCGTGGCGCGCTGCTACTCCCTGTCGAGCTCCCCCACCGAGGACTCCCGTCTCAAGGTGACCGTCAAACGCACGGTCGACGGCTACGGATCCAACTGGCTGTGCGACAACGCCGAGGTCGGCATGTCCATGCACGTCCTGGCACCGTCGGGCATCTTCACGCCCAAGAACCTCGACCAGGACTTCATCCTCCTGGCTGCCGGCTCCGGCGTCACCCCGGTCATGTCGATCCTCAAGTCCGCGCTCGCCCAGGGCACCGGCCACATCGTCATGGTCTACGCCAACCGCGACGAGAAGTCCGTGATCTTCAAGGACGAACTGCAGACCCTGCAGCGGGAGAACCCCGATCGACTCACCGTCCTGCACTGGCTCGAGTCGGTGTCAGGCATCCCCTCCCCCGAGATGATCGGCAACCTCCTGCACCCGGTCGCGACCAAGCGCCAGTCCTACATCTGCGGCCCGGCGCCGTTCATGGAGACCGTCAAGGACGGCCTCCGCCGCGCGGGAGCCGACATGCATCTCATCCACACCGAGGGGTTCTCCTCGATCGAGGGCGACCCGTTCGCCGAGATCGTGATCGACGATTCGCCCGGCGACGACGGCGCCGGGCCGGCGACGGCGATCGTCGAACTCGACGACGAGACCCACGAAGTCTCGTGGCCCCGCAACACCCCGCTGCTCGACGTGCTGCTGTCCAAGGGGATCAAGGCACCGTTCTCCTGCCGCAAAGGCGAGTGCTCCGCCTGCGCCTGCGTCCTGAAGTCCGGCGAGGTCGAGATGATCCACAACGGGATCCTCGATCCGGAGGAGGTCGAGGAGGGGTACGTGCTCAGTTGCCAGCTCCTACCCAAGACCGATCGTGTCGAGGTCTCGTACTCCGAGTGACACACTCCAGGGTGTGAACCACCCCCTCGTCACCTTCACCTCCAGGTACGGCTCCACCCGCCGCTACGCGCACGCGCTCGCCGAGACGCTCGGAACGCGGGCCGTGGACCTCGCGTCGATGGGGGACGCGGCCTCCGCCGACCCGTTGATCGTCCTCGCTCCCCAGTACGTCACGACCATCCTCGGGCGACGGCGCATCATCCGGGCGATCCGATCGGCTCCGGGCCGTACGGCGCTCGTCGTCGTCGCCCTCTCCCCCGCCGACGATCCCGGGCGCGGCGCCCTCGCGCAGAAGCTCGTCGCGGCCACCGGCCGCGCGGCCACGGTCTTCCAGTTGCGCGGGGACCTCGACCCGGACCGGCTGCGGTGGTGGGATCGGGTGCTCATGGCCGCGCTGCGCAGAGAGTTGCGCAGGACCCCGGACGAACCGGTGGCCCGCCTGCTGCTGCCACGTGAGCGGGTGGAGCTGGTCGACGAGTCCACCCTGGGGCCGATCGTGGACTGGGTGCAGCGGCGCGAGTCCTAGACTCCGGCCTGCTCCTTCTGGATCTCCAATGCGATGTCGATGAGCTGGTCCTCCTGGCCTCCCACCAGGCGGCGCTCGCCCGCGCGGATGAGGATCTCCGACGACGGCACGCCGTACCGGTTCGCGTGCCCCTCGGCGTGCTTGAGGAACGACGAGTAGCACCCCGCGTAGCCGAGCATCAACGCCGACCGGTCGACGACGCACTCCGTGGGCATGAGCGGGCGCACCACGTCCTCGGCGGCATCGGCGATCTTGAAGAAGTCCACACCGGTGGTGATGCCGAGCTTGTCGCACACGCCGACCAGTGCCTCTACCGGGGTATTGCCGGCTCCGGCTCCGAAGCGGCGCGTCGAGCCGTCGATCTGCTGCGCACCGGCGCGGATGGCCATGATCGAGTTGCCGACGCCGACGTCCAGGTTCTCGTGTCCGTGGAATCCGACCTGGGCGTCGTCGCCGAGTTCGGCGACCAGCGCGGCGACGCGGTCGGAGACCTGGTCCATGACGAGCGCACCCGCGGAGTCGACGATGTAGACGCACTGGCACCCGGCGTCGGCCATGATGCGGGCCTGCTTGGCGAGCACCTCCGGCGGCTGGGTGTGGCTCATCATGAGGAACCCGACGGTCTCGAGGCCGAGCTCGCGGGCGTAGCCGAAGTGCTGGATCGAGACGTCGGCCTCGGTGCAGTGCGTGGCGACGCGGCAGATCGATCCGCCGTTGTCGCGAGCCGCGAGGATGTCGTCCTTGATCCCCAGTCCCGGCAGGGTGAGGAAGGCGATCTTGGCCTGCGTGGCGGTCTCGGCCGCGACCCTGATGAGGTCTTGGTCGTAGGACTTGGCGAAGCCGTAGTTGAAGGAGGCGCCGCCGAGCCCGTCACCGTGGGTGACCTCGATGACGGGGACCCCGGCGCCGTCGAGCGCCGCGACGACGTCGCGGACGTCGGAGATCGAGAACTGGTGGCGCTTGTGGTGCGAGCCGTCACGCAGCGACGAGTCGGTGATCCGGATGTCGAGTTCCGAGCTGTACGCGCGGGCGTCGGCGTTGTACGGGTTGGTCCTGTCCATGGTCCTCACACTCCGTGGGTGGTTGTCGCGAGCCTGGTCCTGGCGATGTCCTCGCCGACCTTCGTGGCGGCGGCGGTCATGATGTCGAGGTTGCCGGCGTACGGCGGGAGGAAGTCGCCGGCGCCCTCGACCTCGACGAAGATGGCGACCCGCGCCATACCGCCGGTGATCTCGGTGGGCGGGTCGAACTGTGGCTCCTGGAGCAGCCGGTATCCGGGGACGTACTCCTGGATCTCCTTCTCGCGCTTGCGGATGGCGGTGGTGATGAGGTCCTGGTCCGCATCCTCGGGGATCGCGCAGAAGATGGTGTCGCGCATGATCATCGGCGGCTCGGCCGGGTTGAGGATGATGATCGCCTTGCCCCGCTTGGCGCCCCCGACCTTCTCGATGGCCAGCTTGGTGGTCTCGGTGAACTCGTCGATGTTCGCCCGTGTGCCCGGCCCCGCCGATTCGGAGGAGACGGAGGCGACGATCTCCGCGTACTCCACCGGGACGACCGAGGAGACAGCGTGGACCATCGGGATGGTGGCCTGGCCGCCGCAGGTGACCATGTTGTGGTTGGGCGCCTCGACGTGCTCGTGCAGGTTCGCGGGCGGGATGACCATGGGGCCCACCGCGGCGGGGGTGAGGTCGACGGCGGTGATGCCCGCGGCTTCGTAGCGGGGGGCGTAGGCCTTGTGGACGTAGGCGCTGGTGGCCTCGAACAGCAGGTCCGGCTTCTCGCCCCCCGCCTCGATCGAGTCGAGCAGCTCGTCGGCGCCACCCGACATGCAGGTCAGCCCGTGGTCGGCAGCGCGCTTCATCCCCTCGGACTCCGCGTCGATGCCGATCATCCACTTGGGCTCGATGAACTCGCTGCGCTCGAGCTTGTACATGAGGTCGGTGCCGATGTTTCCCGATCCCACTATCGCCGCGGTGAGCTTGGTCTTCACTGTCATGCCGTCAGTCTCTCGACGCCGACCGCCCACCACAATCGGGCGTGCCGTTCAGCGGCACACTCTGTGCGGTGGGTGCCCGGCGACCCTGTCAGGCGGGGCGGGGGCGGTGGGCGCCGGGTGGGTTGGTGAG
>NZ_NTGA01000022.1 GCF_002289575.1 Dietzia natronolimnaea | reverse complement strand
GACGGGTGACACAACCTGCGTGGTCAATACAGCTAGGTCGGTTCGGCCGGATCGGGGCGCTCGGGCGGTGAGGGGGGCTCGCACGGCGGGCCCTCACAACCCCTCCCGGTCAAGCGCCTCCACGGTGAGCCGACGGCCGAGTTCGATCATCTCCTCCGCCCGATGGAAGTCGAATGCGGAACACGAGTCCGACGGCACCTCCACGAGGACGTCGGGACGGTTGCCCGCCATCCGGTAGCCGGTGAGGATGCTCTGCATGGCCTCGATCGACTGGGAGACCACGTCGAAGATCCGGAGTGTGCCCGGGAGTGACTCGAGACCCCGCTCGTCGCTCTGGGCGTCGGCCCGGACCTCGCGTTCTCCCTCTTCGACCGCCTCCTCGACCTCGGGGGACGGTGTCGCCGATCCCCCCGGGAGGGATCGCTCGGCGGAGTCGGTGCCGGCCCCTGGACCGGTCGTGTCGATCCCGGCCGCCTCCACGCCGGCTGCGTCCGCCCCGGACGTGTCCTGACCGAAGCGGGCGGCCACAAGACGGACCAGGTCGGCGTCCCGGACGTCCGCCGCCGCCGTCCGGATCCGACCCGAGAGCCTGGCGGTGGTCGCCGTGACGGAGCCACCCTTCTTCGAGATCTTCGGATCCGCCACGGCCGACGGTTCCTCGGGATCCGAACTCTCCTGGAACGTGGAACCGCGGATACCCTCCCGGCGACCGGTCAGCGACACCGCCAGCACCAGATCGCTGTCCACCGAGGCCAGAGGCTCGAGCGGGACCGGGTTGGTCACGCCGCCGTCGATCATCAGGCGCCCGCCCACGATCGCCGGGGTGACGATGCTCGGGATGGCGAACGACGCACGCACGGCGATGTCCGCCGGTCCCCGGGTGAACCAGACCTCCCGCCTCGCCCGCAGGTCGGTGGCCACAGCGGTGTAGGGGATCGCGAGGTCCTCGATCCGCACGTCGTCGAGCATCTCGCCGATCACGCCCATGATCTTGTTGGCGCGGATTGCTCCCCCGCCGGCGAAGGACACATCCAGCAACCGCAGGACGTCCCGCTGTGCCAGGCCTCTCACCCATTCCTCGAAACGGTCCAGCTCACCGGCCGCGAGCAACGAACCCACCACCGCACCCATCGAGGCCCCGGACACCCCGACCACCTCGTGTCCGCGCGCCTGGAGCTCGCGGATGGCCCCGATGTGTGCATATCCGCGTGCCCCGCCGGAACCCAGTGCCAACGCGACCCTCATGCGGTCCCCCTTCGTCGTCCTCATTCAAGTGTGCACCGGGGCCGCACGCATCATCACGGCACCTCGGCGTGCGTGTCGTAGCGGCGATCTATCGTCACCCCCGTATCGAGCACCTGTTCGATGCGGACGATCACACACCAGACAACCAGGAGTTCCCGTGTCTCACACCGTCATCCCCTCCCGCCCCATGGCCTCCGTCGACCCCGACATGGCCGTCGTCGCCGCCAACATCGACCGATACGGCATCCACCTGGTCCACGTGGGCGAGGGCTGCACCTGCGCGGACTGCGACTCCGCCCCCCTCCCGCCGGACCAACGATTCGGATACACGGTCGGCCTCACCGGTCGCGGACACCCCGAGCTCCTGGTCCGCGGCCTGGGCGCCCGTGAGACTGCGGTGCTGCTCACCCGGTGGGGCGGGTCCGTCCTGGACGGCGGGGCCCTCGACGCCGGCCACCTCCTGTGTGAGGGCCCCGACGGGCCTACGTGGGACCTCACTCCGGTTCGGCGCCCCTCCAGGACACTGCGGTGGGCGGGCCGCTACTACCGCACCGCCGGCTCCGGCGGCCTCAGCGCCCTGGAACTGGTGCCTGCTCGTCGGCTCTGTCCATGCGAGGGGTGCTGCTGAGGTCACCAGCACGGCGGGGTCGTCGTAGGGTTTATCCATGCCCCGCCATCGGCTCCTTCTGGACTCACGTTCGCCGTCGATCATCGTCCCGCTCACGGGACGGGATCTCCCGGAGCTCGAGTCTCAGACCGACGCGCTGCTCACCGCCGACGCCGAGTACCGGTGCACACCCGAGGTGGGGGCGCCTTTGAACGGGGCCTCACCCGACGCGGGCTCGTCGGCGGGCCGGTCAACTGACCGGCTGGTGGATGTCGTCGAGTGGCGGGTCGACCTCTTCGAACCCTTCACCGCCGGGGCCGGAGGCGACCCGGCCCGGGCGGTGAAGGCCCTTGAGCGGCTCTCGACGCTGCTGCCGGAGGTGCCCATCCTGGCCACCTTCCGCACCCGCAGCGAGGGCGGGGGCGCGGAGATCTCCCCGGCGTCCTACCTCGCGGTGGTCGAGGCGCTGTCCGCCACCGGCGCCGCGGCCGCCGTGGACGTGGAACACCTGCATCCGCTCGCCGCGCAGGCCATCGCCGCGGCCCACCGCCACCGGGTCCCGGTGGTGGCGTCCACCCACGACTTCGCAGCGACCCCGCCGGCCGAGGAGATCGTGGCACGGCTCGCCGCTATGGAGGACGCGGGGGCGGACGTGGCCAAGATCGCCGTGACGCCACGGTCCGCCGCCGACGTGGTGGCTCTGCTGTCCGCCACCGAGGAGCGCCACCGGGTCGCCCGCATCCCCCTGATCACCATGTCGATGGGCGCCCTCGGGGCGGTCACTCGGCTCGGCGGCGGACCGTTCGGCTCGTCGGCCACCTTCGCCACGGTGGGCGCGGCCTCCGCTCCCGGCCAGCTCCCCGCCGATGGGGTCCGCCGCGCTCTGGACCTGCTCAGCAGCGGGTCCGCACCCGGGGGTGAGCCGGTCTACAGCTGACTCCGCCGCGCGAGGTTCACCAGATCACCCGCCAGGCCGGACAGTTGGCGCGGCGGCCGCCACACCGCACGCAACTCACGATGCAGATCCAGGCCCTCGATCTCGATGACCTTCAGGGCGCCGGAGGCAACCTGATCCGCTACCGCGAGCGTGCTCATCCCTGCCGGTCCCACCCCGTCCAGGACGCTGGTGCGAATGGCGGCGGCACTGGCGAGTTCGAGCAGAGGCGCGGGGCGCTCGTACTCCTGCAGGGCCCGGTCCAGGGTTGTACGCGTTCCCGACCCCGGTTCCCGCACCACCAACCGGGTGGCCGCGAGCTCGGCGATGGTCACCGGGGTCCGGCGCCGCGCCCACGAATGGGACGGCGGGACCACCACGACCAGCCGATCACGGGCGACGGTGCCGGAGTGCAGACCGGGGGGCACCGTCGGGGATTCGATGAACCCCACATCACAGGCGCCGTCCAGCACCAGCTCGGCGACCTTCACCGAGTTGTGGACCTGCAGGTGGATGTTCACCTCTGGTCGCGCACCGCTCAGCGCCCCCAGCCAGCGGGGCATCAGGTGTTCTGCCACGGTCATGCTCGCGCCCACGGTCAGGGTGGCGGACCGCTCGGACTGCAGGCTCTGCGCCACCTCCAGCAAGCTGCTCGTCTCGGTGAGGACCCGTCGCGCCCAGTGGGCCAGCACCGTCCCGTGTGGGGTCAGCGTGGCGCCCCGCGGGTGCCGCCGCAGCAACGGCATGCCGAACTTCCGCTCGAGCTCCTTGACCGCCCTGCTCGCGTTGGGCTGCGCCATCCCGACCTTCCGGGCCGCCGCACTCAGGCTGCCCTGCTCGTCGACGCCGACCAGGAGCTCGAGCACGAGCAGGTCGGGCCACCTTCTGGTCATGCGATGAGCATATGGGAGCAGCTCTAGCCATGTGCGTCTGATATGGATCAATGCCGTATTGCCGACTTCCGGAGGAGGTGCCGGGCAGCCACTCTGGAGCTATGAACGCCCCCCTGGCCAGGCGGCCGCGCCGCCACGCACCCCCGGGGCGGTCGTCGGCGACGGACACGGTGCCGTCCCACTCGGCGCGCGCGGTGGCGCCGGGCGCGGCGCTGACGCTCGCGGGCACCGCCGTGGCGCTGGCGGTCAGCCACCTGGTGCCCGCGCTCAACCCGATGCTCGTGGCGATCGTGCTCGGGGCCGCCCTCGGCAATACCGGGCGGATTCCGACTCGTGCCGCCGCGGGCCTGGCCTTCTCGTCGCGGACCCTGTTGCGGATCGGGATCGCCCTGCTCGGCCTCCAGCTCGTGCTGGGCGACATCACCGCCCTGGGGTGGCAGGTCATCGTGCTCGTCGTCGTCATCGTGGTCATGGGAATCGTCGGCACCCTGGCGCTGGGTGGCGCCCTCGGTCTCGGATGGACGCAGCGCCTTCTCATCGCCTGCGGGTTCTCGATCTGCGGTGCCGCGGCGGTGGCCGCCGTGGACAGCGTCTCCGACGCGGACGAAGAGGAGGTACTCACAGCGGTGACCCTCGTCGTCGTCTTCGGCACCCTGATGATCGTCGCGGTGCCGGTCCTGTCGACGATGCTGGGATTGTCGGACACCGCAGCGGGCATGTGGGCGGGCGGATCGATCCATGAGGTCGCCCAGGTGATCGCGGCCGGCGGCGCGATCGGCGGCTCCGCTCTGGCGGTGGCCACAGTCGTGAAGCTCGCCCGCGTTCTGCTGCTGGCCCCCGTCGTCACCGTCATCAGCCTCCACCGGCGCCGGGTGACCGGCACCGACGGCCCGGGCACGCGGCCTGCGCTGGTCCCCGCGTTCATCGTCGCGTTCCTGGTTCTGGTCTGCCTGCGCTCGTCCGGGCTGGTCCCTGCCACGGCCCTCGACGTCGCGTCCGCGGCGCAGACGATTCTGCTCACGTGCGCCATGTTCGCGCTCGGGACCGGTGTACGGCTCGCCGCGATGCGCAGGGTCGGCGCACGTCCGGTCATCCTGGCCGCCGCCTCGACGGTATGGGTCGCGGGCCTCGCACTGGCCGGCGTCCTGCTCATCTCGCCGACGGTCTGACCACACCGACGGTCTGACCACACTGACAATCGGCGGGTGCTGGCCCCGACGGTCAGCGGTTGACGGTCATGACAGGGCGGGTAGCGTCGACGCCCCTGCAGTTCCCGCGCGAGGAGGCCGGAGTGCGGATCGTCATCATCGGCGCGAGCGGGAACGTCGGCACCGCGCTGCTCGGTCGGCTCCGCGAGACGCGCTCCGGCGACGAGCTCGTCGGGCTGGTGCGGCGGCCGCCGGATCCCGTCGGCGAGTACCGGGGCGTCGACTGGCACGCGCTGGACGTCTCCGATCAGGACGCCGTCGGCGAACTCGGTCGCCATTTCACCGACGCGGACACCGTGGTCAACCTGGCCTGGGGTTTCCAGCCCACCCGCGAGGTCGACTATCTCGAGAGGGTCGGGGTCGGCGGAACCGCTGCGGTCCTCGAGGCCGCGCAGTCGGCCGGGGTGGGCCACCTGGTCCACATCTCCTCCGTGGGGACGTACGCGCCGGGCCGCCACGGCGAACACGTGGACGAGGACTGGGCGAGGACCGGGGTGCCGAGCTCGGCCTACAGCCGACACAAGGCCGCGGCCGAAAAGCTCATCGACGAGCACGAGAGACACCATGGCGCCGATGCCGTGCCCGTGGCCCGGGTGCGGCCTGGTTTCGTCGTCCAGCGGGCGGCGGCGAGCGGACTGACGCGCTACGGACTTCCCGCCTATCTGCCGGCACACCTCATGCCACGGCTGCCGCTACTACCGCTCGACCGGGACCTGTGCCTGCCCCTCATCCATGCAGAAGACGTCGCCGACGCCCTCGTGAGAGTGATCGACCAGGGCGCCACCGGTCCGTTCAATCTCGCGACTGATCCACCGTTCACCAGGAACGATCTCGCCGAGGTGCTCGGCGCGTGGTCGGTCCACGTCCCACTGCCACTCCTCGGGGCGATCGTCGGGCTGACGTGGCGGGCCCGACTGCAGCCGGTGGACCGCGGGTGGCTCGACCTGGCGTACAGCGTGCCCCTCCTGGACTGCGGCCGCGCACGTGACGAACTCGGATGGACACCGTCCTGGGCGCCGAGAGAGGCCATGGCCGACCTGCTCGACGGGATCGCGCACCTCGCCCACACCGGGAGCGCACCACTACGCCGCAGGTCCGTGCCCGACCTGGTGCGCCGGGACCTGACCGAGGGACTGATCTCCTCCCGCCGGTTCCCCTGATCGACATCCGTCCGGCCGGGCAGAACGGACGAGAGGTCGGCCATCAGCCGTGTCGCCGGAGAACCTCGTTCCGCAGGCCCGTGGTGGCCACGTCCGCGATGTGCTTCTGGGCCTTCTTGACCACCGGCCCCGGGAGCTTGATCTTGAGGTCCACCTCGAGGTCAAAGACGACCTTGGTGGTGCCGTCCCCGTTGTCCGTGAGTTCGTACCGGGCGTTCTGGACCTTCTGGGAACCGCTCTCGACGAGCGACCAGCTCACCTCGCCGTCGTACCACTCGTAGCGCACCACCATCTCGTCGGTGACGCCGTACTGGGACACCCGCTCCCACACGACGATCGGCCACCCCTCGTCGTCGGCCTCCCTGACCTCGACCGCGCGGTGAGCACTCGACCAGTCGACGAGGGAGTCGACGTCGGCCAGGACCTCCATGATCTCGGGGACGCCGGCCTCGATCGTGACCACTGACTGCACTGAGACTGCCATGGCCGGAAAGCTACCCGCGCGGGGCCGGTCCGGGAGGAAGATCGGGGGATTAGTTCTCGATCCGTGGAGGCGGACGACCCGCGGCAGCGCAGGGTGGTGTTGCTGCGTGGGATCAACGTCGGCAAGGGCGGCCGCATCGCCATGAGCGACCTGATCGAGTGCACCGAGGCCGCGGGCGGGAGCTCGGTCAGGACGGTGCTGGCGACCGGCAACGTGATCGTCACAGACCAGCGGCCGGTGACCGAGCTGCGGGCGGCGCTCGAGGCCTCCTATGCGCAGAGGTTCGGCTACCGGTCGGTGGTGCAGGTTCTCGCGCTCGACGACGTGGCGGCGATGGCGTCCTCCTACCCTTTCGACACGCTGCCCCAACACCACGACTACGTGGTGTTCTCGGACGACCCGGAGGTGACGACCCGGGTGACGGTCGCGATGCGCGCGGCCATCCGGGACGTCGGCGAGGCGGCCACCGGCACGGACGCGGGCGCCGGCGCCGACGCGCATGCCCGCGCCGGGAGGACCGCCGGCACGGAGGCGGTCGCCGAGGGCGCGGGCTGCGTGTACTGGCGGGTCCCTCGCGGCTCGACGCTGACCTCCGACGCCTACAAGGTGCTCGACGGCCGAGAGAACAAGCGTCACCTCACCACCAGGAACCTCAAGACCCTGGCGCGGATCCTCGCTGCGGGGTGAGCCAGAGGTGAGCCGGGGCTGGGTCAGGGCTGGGTCAGGGCCCCTCGACGGACGCACCGATCGTGTCGACGAAGGCCGCGAGCGGCCCGAAGACCGCCGGGAAGATCCCGTCCCAGAAGGCCTGCATCTCGCTGAAGTCGAACATGGGCATCGGTAACACTCCTCGCACGGGGGCGGCGTACGGACTCTCCGCGGTCACCGGGTCTCCCCAGCACCAAGGATCGCGGCAGGGGCACCCGTCGCGCAACCCCATGCGTCCCGCGAGTCTCGTCACAGGGTCGACGATCCACCAACTGGCAGACTGCAATCGATGCCTTCCCGCCCCGCCCGCCCGCTCGTCGCCGCCGCGGCACCGCTCGTCATCGCGACCGTGACCGGCTGCTCCGGAACCGGGCCGGGACAGAGGGAGAGCCCCGCGGTGGAGGAGACCACCTCGTCGTCGCAGCCGGCGCCGCCGTCCGCCGAGCAGCGTCCGAGCGCGCCACCGACCGCCGCCTCCCCAGAACCCGGGGCCCAGCCCGCTGCGGCCCCGCTCATCGCCTCGGCCAGGTGGGCGGACTCGGACTTCGGCGTCACCCTGAAGGTCGCTCCCACCCCGGCCGGACGGCAGGCGTGGGGCCCCCTCGATGCGGACGCGGCCTGGCAGGAGGTGGTGACGATCGCCCCGGACGGGGACACCCCGGGGATGCGGGAGCAGTTCGACTGCCACTGGACGTGGGCGCGGATCCTCGAACCGGACAAGCCGACCTGGAATCTGGAGCCCTGGCGGCCGGTGGTGGCGGCCGAACAGATGCTCGCCGAGGGCTGCAACCCAGGCGGCCCGGAGGTGTGAGAGTGGCGGCCCCCAGGCCCGGGGACTTACCAGCCCGGGAACCGCGGAGGATCCGGATCAGGCCGGGACGATGGACCGGTGTGGTCCGGTCGTGGGGCGCGTGGCTGCGTCCGGATCGCGCGGCCCGGCCACGCCTCGCCGGGCTCGGGGTCCCTGGCCGTCGACGGACCGCCGGACCAACCCCGCGCACAGCTCGTCCAACCAGCCCCCCACCGTGACGCGGGCGCGGGCGGTGTCCGGATAGCGGCACCGGACGTGCAGGCCGGAGCCGTTGACCACGAACCACACCATCACCCCGTCCGTCCGGATGGCCGCGGACACGTGCTGCGGGGCCAGGCTCAGGTCCACGTCGATCGGGAGGCGACGGTGGTCCAGCCAGGAGATGGCGAACATCCCGGGTGTGTGCGGCATCCCGCCGTACGGTTCGAGCACCGGCCCCAGGGCGTGGGACCCCAGCTCGACGGCATCGCGCACCGCTGCCGCGCACGCTTTCGGGTCGGGGTCCGAGCATTCGATGACCGAGTTGGTGATGAACCAGCCCACGGAGTCGTGCCACTTTTCGTGGTGACGCGAGTGGACGGGCAGCACCGCGCGCAGGCCGACCCCGCCGTGCCTGCGGAACACCGTCGTCATCTCCGCCATCGCCACCGCGACCATCCGCACACCGCCCGCCGCGGCCACGTCCTCGAGGGCCGCCACCCCGTCCGGGTCCAGCACGTCGCGCACCTCCACCACCTCCGGCCGCGGGGCCGAGATGTCACCCAGATCGAGCGGGAACACCGGCATGTCACCCCCGGCGAGGATCTGAGCCCACCTGTCGTGCACCCGAGGCGGGGCGGGCGGACGCTGCGCCAACTCCCGGGTGTGCTCGGCGAACGCGGCCGCCGGGGGCAGACAGGTCCCCGGCTCGAGGCCGCACGCGAGATCGTCCAGGCAGGAGCAGAAATCCCGCAGCAGCACGAGCAGCGACCACGCGTCCACGTGCGAGTGGTCCAGCCCGATCACCACCACCGGGCGCTCGTCCGGGTCCTCGGGCTCCACGAGACACAGCGCGTGCGACGGCGTCGCGAACGGGCAACAGGCCTGGTCGAAGACCCTGCGCAGCACCGCTCGGGGGTCCTCACCGTCCCCTGGCTCCTCCACCCGCCAGCCGACGGGCCCCACGGTGACGGGGCGGAGCCGCAACTCCTCGCCGCCCCCGGCACCACCGTCGAGAACCGTCTGCAGGGTCCCGTGCCGGGAAACCACCGCGAGCCACGCCCGCGCCACCATCTCGCGGTCGGCGGGGAACGGCAGGGCGAACGCCACCGCCATCCACGACCCGGCGCGACGGCCGAGCGAGGCGTGCCGCGCCTGGTCGAACGACGGCGTCGTGTCCTGGCCCTGAACTGGGGTGACGTGTGTCGCAAACCGGTGTACGACGCCGGACGGGAGCGACATCCGCGTTACGGTGGTGAGCCTCATGGTCCGCACGGTAGGAGCGGCGTGTTACGGGGAAAGGCGCGGATTGTGACGACGACGAGACGGCCGTATGCCCGGGCCGGCGGCAACGGGACGGCCCTCGCCCACGACCTCAGAGGCGACGGACACCCGGTCGTGCAGTTGCACGGGCTGTCCTCGAGCCGCCGACGGGACGAGGTGTTCGGACTGGACCTCACGGCGGGCGAGGACGGTCTGCGCGTGTTGCGGTACGACGCCCGGGGCCACGGCGGGTCACCGGGGTCGGTGGACCCCACGGACTACACCTGGCCGCAGCTGTCCCGCGACCTCCTGGGGATGCTCGACGAGTTCTTCCCGGGCCGACGGGTGCACGGGGTGGGGCAGTCGATGGGCGCGGCGACCCTGATCACTGCGGCCGTGGCGGAACCGGACCGGTTCGCCTCGCTCACCCTCGGGATCCCGCCGACCGCGTGGGAGTGGCGGCGCGAGCAGGCAGCCCTCTACGATCTGGCGGCCCGCCAGGTCGAACGCTGGGGAGGGGCCCGGTGGGCCGAGAAGACCCGGCAGCCGCCCACCTCTCCCGCGATCGACCCCGGACGCCCGTTCACCGTCCCGGACGTGGCGGACGAGTATCTGCCCGCGGCGTTCCGGGGCGCGGCCATGACGGATCTCCCCTCGCGAGCCGAGGTCGCCGAGGTCGACGTCCCGGTGCTCCTCCTGGCCTGGACCGACGACGCCTCGCATCCGCTGGCGGTGGCCGAGGAACTACAGGCCCTGCTCCCCGACGCCCGCCTGGAGGTGGCGCGGACCCCGTCCGAGGTGGCGCGGTGGCCTCGGGTGGTGGGTGACTTCGTGCACCGGGCCGGGGACTGACCGCCCGTCCGTCCGGTGGCAGGCCCGCGGGCATCGCCAGCACACTGGGCCCATGCACGCGACACAACGGCAGATCATCGACGCCCTCGGCGTCCGTCCCCGGATCGACCCCGCCGACGAGGTGGAACGCCGGGTGCGGTTCCTGGTCGACTACCTGCACGCGAGCGGGGCCAAGGGCTTCGTGCTCGGGATCTCGGGCGGGGTGGACTCGTCTCTGGCGGGACGCCTGGCACAGCTGGCGGTGGAGGCGATCCGCGCCGACGGCGGTGAGGCGGTCTTCGTGGGCCTGCGACTTCCCTACCGCGTGCAGCACGATGAGCACGACGCGGCGATGGCCGTAGAGTTCGTGGGCGCCGACCAGACCCTCACGGTGAACGTCGCCCCGGGCGTGGACGGGCTCGACGGCGAGATCCGGCAGGCGACCGGGACGGAGTTGACGGACTTCACCAAGGGGAACACCAAGGCGCGCCACCGGATGGTCGCGCAGTACGCCGTGGCAGGGGACCGGGGCCTGCTGGTGATCGGTGCCGATCACGCGGCCGAGAACGTCACCGGGTTCTTCACCAAGTTCGGCGACGGTGCCGCCGACCTCCTGCCCCTGTCGGGCCTGAACAAACGCCAGGTCCGGGCGCTGCTCCGCCATCTGGAGGCGCCGCGCCAGCTGTGGGACAAGGTGCCCACCGCCGACCTCCTCGACGAGGCCGAGGGCCAGACCGACGAGGAGGAACTGGGCATCTCCTACGACCACATCGACGACTACCTCGAGGGGCGCGAGGTCCCCGAGGAGGCCGCCCAGAGGATAGAGGCGGCCTGGCACACCAACCGCCACAAGCGCACCACCCCGGTCGAGGTCGCCGACACCTGGTGGCGGCAGGACGCGAGAGCCGGCGATCGGACCCAGGGGCAGACCGCGCTCGTGGTGATCGACATGCAGAACTCGTATTTCGAGTTCCCCGAACTGGCCTCGGTGCGGGACGAGCTGGTCGGCGCGGTGAACGAGCTCATCCGGACCGCGCACGAGGCCGGACGACCGGTGGTGCTGGTCCGGACGGAGCACGCCGAGGACCGTTCCACCTGGACCCTCAACATGCACGAGGACGACCAGGGGTTCGCCTTCCCCGGCACGGAGCAGGCGCGGTTCCTCGACGGGCTCGCCACCGGGGACCACGTGGAGGTGGTCAAGACCAGGGACAGCGCGTTCTTCCGGACCGACCTCAGGGACCGACTGGACCGGCTCGGCGCGAGCCACCTGCTCGTGTGCGGGGTCTCGACGCACAGCTGCGTGGCGCAGACGGCCATCGACGGCTTTGCCGAGAACCTCCACGTGGCGGTGGCCCGCGGCGCCATCTCCTCCGACAACTCCCCGCTCTCGGAGGCGCTCCTGGAATTCCTGCAGGACCAGATGCGCCAGCCGCTGCTCGATCAGACGCAGAGCCTGGAGCTGCTGCGCACCGGCCACTGGCCCGGGTGATCGGCGAGCCGGGCGGCCGAGCTACCGGGAACCGACAGGCCGCCTCTCGCTGCCGTCCGGGTACCTCGCGAAGCGTGTCTCCTCGTGCGGGTGCACGGGATCGTTCCGTTCCAGGTGCCAGGCCCCGAAGACGCCGGCGCGGTACTCCTCCATGGCGGTGACGATGTCCTGGCGGGTGGTGCCGACGAACGGGCCCTGTTGGACGACGGGCGCGCCGATCGGCCGGGCCTGCAGCACGAGGAACGCCGCGCCGTCCGGACCCGCGGTCACCGTGACGGTCTCGGGGGCGAGCACGGCCGCGTCGTAGCCGAGTCGCTGCGTGTCGACGGTGAGGTCGCCGCCGTAGTTGTAGAGGACCCGGGTGGCGGAGGGGTCGAACGCCGGGAGTTCGGTACTGACACCGGCATCGAGGGTGACGATCCAGATGGCGAGGTGACTGTCCGGACGCGCGGCCCAGGAGTGCGGTGGCGGGTCGAGCGCCCTGACCCCGTCGATCTCACCGGCGATCACCCGGAACCGGGCGGCGGATCCCTTCTCGCCACGGACGACGACGGGGGTGTCCTCCGACCAGAACATGTCGAAGTACGGCTCCGCGGACTTGTCCTCGGGGGCCAGGTTGAGCCAGATCTGGAACAGCTCCATGGTGTTGGGAGCGTCGGGATCCAGCAGGGGGAACATCTCGGAGTGCGAGATGCCGGCACCCGCGGTGAGCCACTGGGTGTCGCCGTGCCCGAATCGCGCGGCGGCGCCCAACGAATCGGAGTGGTCCACCACGCCGTCGAGGACCACCGTCACGGTCTCGAAGCCACGGTGCGGGTGCTGGGGGAAGCCGGGGACCTCGGAGCCGTGGTACATCGACCACCCGTCCTTGCCGGAGAAGTCTCCCCCGATGGACCGTCCCTCGAGCGAGGCCGCGGGACGCATGGTCCTGCCGTCGGCCGGGGGGAACTCGTCGCGGTGGTGGACGGCGAACAGGAACGGGTCGACGCCCGGCCACTGCGCTCCGAGCGGGACTACCTGGCGGATGGCGGACACTGGCTTCTCCTGTGACGGGACGATATTTGCTGTCGCGTCATACAACTTCGGCGGGCGCTGAATTGTTCCCGCCCGCGCCTCAGCCCCGGGCGACGACCCCGGTCACCGGGATCCGCCCGGCGACCGCCTGCCGGAAGTTGAGCACGGCGCGCTGGACGTGGTCGCCGGTGGAGACCACGACCGCACCGGTGGTCCCGCGCTCGCGGAAGATCCGGTCCGTGAACTGCGCGTTCTGAACCGTCGAGTTGGAGTTGCCCTCCTCGGTGATCCGCCACGGCGCGATGCCCGCACCGCGGAGCCAGTCGCCCATCGCGCGGGCCTCCGTGCGACCGTTCTGCGGGACACCCCCGGTCACGATGACGCGGGCGGTCGGGTACTGCCGGGCCAGCCGGAAACCGGTCCGCAGGCGCTCCTCGAGCACCGGCCGGATGCC
This sequence comes from Dietzia natronolimnaea, assembly GCF_002289575.1. Lineage (GTDB taxonomy): Bacteria > Actinomycetota > Actinomycetes > Mycobacteriales > Mycobacteriaceae > Dietzia > Dietzia natronolimnaea_A. The sequence goes on along the minus strand of NZ_NTGA01000022.1, from coordinate 78,069 downwards.
CCCGTCGGGATACAGTCCGGCGCCCAGGATCACGATGTCCGTGGTGAACGGATTGATCGTGAGCACCGCCGGATCGTCACTCGTGAGCACGTCCAGGCCGCCGCACATCTGGAGCATCGAGGGGTCGACGTGCTGACACCCCACCATGGTCAGCCCGTTGTATAGCGCCGTGCCCGACGGCATCTCCGCGGAACCGGCGGACGCGGTCCCCACTCCGGCGCCCAGTGTGAGTGTCAGTGCCGCCGCGGACGCGGCCGCGACGAGACGGGTGTGTGTCCTACGCACGATGGCGTTCCTCCCCCGATAACGATATGAAGAATTCGTGACCCGATAGTTATCGTCGGGCACGGTACCGCTGTTACCTGTGAGGCAGGATGGTGGAAAAACCGCCGGGTAACGTGCTCGGCATGCTCGAAGGATACGACAGATCGGCCGCCGTCCGGTATCTCTGCCGGGCGGACCCCGAACTCGGGCGTCACATCGAGTCCGTCGGTCCGTGCACCCTCGCGCCCGCCCCCGATTCCGGGCCGCACGCACTGTTCGACCGGCTGGCCTCCTCGATCCTGTCGCAGCAACTGTCGGTCAAGGCCGCGGCGACGATCGCCGGCCGTCTCCGGGAGCGGGCGGCCGGGCCCCGGCACCTCGATCCCGTCCTCCTTGACACCCTCTCCGATGACGAGATCCGCGCGTGCGGGGTCTCCCGCCCCAAGATCGCCGCGCTCCGCGACCTGGCCGACGCGGTGGGGACCGGACGGATCCCCACACTGACGGAACTACAGGGGTTCGACGACGACGAGGTGGTCGCCTCCCTCACCACGGTCCGCGGAGTGGGCCGGTGGACCGTGGAGATGCTGCTGATCTTCCTGCTGGACAGACCCGACGTGTTCCCGGTGGCCGATGTCGGCATCCGCCGGGGATTCGAACGGGTCACGGGACTCGACGGACCGGCCACCGCCACCCAGATGCTCGGCCGCGCCGAGGCCTGGGCCCCGTACCGTTCGGTCGCGTCCTGGTACCTGTGGCGGGCGGTCGACCAGACAGGTCAGGCGGTGCCCGCGCCACCCCCGCCCCCGGTCGGGTAGAACGGACGCATGGCAACCACCGCATTCAAGGGAAACCCCGTCACCACGTCCGGCGAGCTCCCCGCCGTCGGCACCACCGCTCCGGCCTTCGACCTGGTCGGCACCGACCTCGCTCCCGTGACCTCGGAGTCGCTGGCGGGCACGCGCGTCGTGCTCAACATCTTCCCGAGCGTCGACACGGGCGTCTGCGCCCAGTCGGTCCGGACCTTCAACGAGAAGGCCACGGGCCTGGACAACACGGCGGTCATCAACGTCTCGGCCGACCTCCCGTTCGCGCTCAAGCGGTTCTCCGCCGACGAGGGGATCGAGAACGCGTCCGCCGCGTCCACCTTCCGCAGCGATTTCGCCTCGGCGTACGGCGTCAAGATGACGGACGGCCCCCTGGCGGGCCTGTGCGCACGGTCGGTCGTGGTGCTCGACGCCGACGGCTCGGTGGTCTACACCCAGCTGGTCGACGAGATCACCACCGAGCCCGACTACGACTCCGCCCTGGCCGCGCTCGGCTGACCCGCATCGACACGACCGCCGGCCCGCCTCCAGATGGAGGCGGGCCGGCGGTCGTTCACCCGGCGCGAGCCGGGTGGGGCGAGCCAGGCGGGGCGACGGTCAGGCGGGGCGACGGTCAGGCGCTGCCCGCGGGAACCGGGGCGAACCGGCGGGCGGCGTCCTCGAGCTGGTCGAAGAGGGTGGCCAGCTCCCCCGCGCGCCGATCGTTCGGCTGGAGGCCCTCGTCGCCGAACTCGGTGAACAGGCTCAGCGAGATCTGCTGGCGGACGCCGAACATCCGAAAGTTCGCGACGATCTGGCGCCACTGCTCCACCGCACGTACGCCGCCCTCGGCGCCGTAGGAGACAAAGGCGACCGGCTTGTCCGCCCACTCCTCGCCGAGGGAGTCATAGGCGTTCTTCAGGGCGCCGGGAACTCCGTGGTTGTACTCGGGGGTCACAAAGACGAAGGCGTCGTAGGAGTCGATCGCCTCGCTCCACCGGGTGACCCGCTCGTCGTCGTACTGCTTGTTCGCGGCACCCGGCACGGTGGCCGAGGTGAGGAGCGGAACGTCGAAGGACTTGAGGTCGACCAGGTCGTAGGTCGCGAGTTCCCGCGACGCGGCCTCCGCCGTGACCCAGTCGGCCACCGCCGCACCGGCCCGATCGTCGCGGATGCTGCCCAGGATGATGCCGATCTTCACTGTCTTCTCCTTGGTCGGTCGATGTGGTGGACACCCCGACCGTACTTGAGTGACACGACACCAATCCACCGCGAGCCGTCGACAGTGACCGACGCCACCGCGTGATCCAGCCGCCCTGCCGGACCCCGACGATCGCACGGTGGTCCGGTGCTGGCCGCACGGTGGTCCGGTGGTGACCGCACGGTGGTCCGGTGCTGGCCGCACAATGGAGCCGTGCCCCCACGAGCAGCGCCCCTGACCGGCGAGGTCCTCACCACGCCCCGTCGCTGGCCCATCCGCACGGCCACAACGGTAATCGCCACGGCTATCGTCATCCTCGTTCTCGCCGCCGCGGCCGGAGGCGCGTGGCTGCTGCTGCGCACCGCCGCCCACAACGCGATCGACACCGTGGACCGGGCCCGGGCCGTCGACGTGGCGGGGGTCCTCTCCGAGCGCGGACCCCGGGCCGCCCTCGACCTGGTGGCCGAGCCCTTGTCAGGCGTCGATCTGGTGAGGATCGTCGGGCCCGGGGAGCGCCTGCTCGCCGCCCAGGTCACCCGCGGCTTGGAGGACGTACCCCCCGTGCCCGCCCCGGCGGCCGGCGAGATCACCCAATACCAGATCGAGTCGCCAGGCGGAGCGGACCTGCGGGTGACGTCGGTCGGTGTGGACCTCGGTGGCGTGACGTTCGCGGTGGAGGTGGGTACGGACACCGACCGGTACGACACCGTTCTCGCCGCCGGCGCGATCCTGTTCCTGTCCTTCGTTCCCGTGGCCGGGCTCGCCACGGCGGTGTTCGTGTACTACGCGATGGGGCGCGTGTTGCGGCCGGTGGAGTCGATCCGGTCCCGGGTCGCCGAGATCTCCGCCTCCGGGCGTGGCGAGCGGGTCCCAGTGCCCGAGGCGGAGGACGAGATCGCACGCCTGGCCCGCACGATGAACGCGATGCTCGCGCGACTGGATGCCGCCCGGACCGCGCAGGTGGCCTTTGTCGGCGACGCCTCCCACGAACTACGCAGTCCGCTCTCCACCCTGTCGACCCTGCTGGAACTGTCCTCGACCTCGGGCACCCCGGTCGACGTGGAGACCGTGGACGACCTCCTGCTGCCCGAGGTCCAGCGGATGCGGTCGATGGTCGAGGACCTGCTCCTGCTGGCCAAGAACGACGAGCGCGGTGTCCCGTTGCGCCGCGAGGACGTGGACCTCGACGACATCGTCCTCTCCGAGGTGGCCCGGCTCCGGGGTCTGGGTGGGCTCGAGGTCACCGGAACGGTGGAGCCCGCCCGTCTGGTCGGCGACCCCGACGCCCTGCTGAGGGTCGTGCGCAACCTGGTCGAGAACGCCCGACGGCATGCACATGAGGCCGTGACGATCGGGCTCACCGTGGATCGCACGGGCCCCGCGGGACCACGCGCCGTGATCACCGTCGACGACGACGGCGAGGGGGTGCCGCCCGACCAGCGGGCCACGGTGTTCGACCGCTTCGCCCGCCTGGACGCCGATCGCGCCCGGGGCACGGGGGGCTCCGGTCTGGGTCTGGCGATCGTCGCCGAGATCACCCGGTCCCACGGCGGCACGGTGCGGGTCGAGGACTCCCCCGCGGGAGGAGCGCGGTTCGTCGTGGATCTGCCCGTCGAGACTTTCGGTGAACTCCCCGACCTGCCGTGAGCGGATAGGCTCGTCTGTCGTGTGGGCCCGCCAGAAACGCCTCTCCGACCTCTTCGACGCCGAGGACGCGTGGACCCGGCCGTTGCCGGAGAACTACCTCCGGGCTGACGCGATCCTCGCCCTGGCGATGTTCGCCTGCTCGGCGCTGGGTCTGGAGATCCTGCGGAGCATGGGAGTGCTCGGCGGGGAGAGCGCCCCGCTCTGGGCCCAGTACACGGCGATGGCGAGCGCGGCGGCCCTGCTCGCCCTCCGTCGCCGCCTGCCCCTCCTCACCGGCCTGGGCGCGACCGCGCACCTGCTGATCATCGGCAGCGTGATGCCACTGGTGATGGGGCAGGTCTCCCAGCAGGTGCTGTACTTCATCGCCGTCTATTCCGCGGTGGCGTGGGCCCGCGACCGGAGGGCGCTGGTGGGGGTAGCGGTGGCGATCGCCGCCGCTCTGGTGGTGTGGATGACCTGGTACCTCGCGCTGGGTTCGGGGATGCAGCAGATCCTCGACTCGCTCGACGACGCCGACCGCTTGTCGGGCCTCGTCCCTCCGGTTCCCGCCTATCTCGTCTACACCGCGCTCATCAACATCGTCTACTTCGGCGGCGCGGCCGCCCTCGGAATCGCCTCGTGGCGGGGTGCACGCCGCCGCCACGCCCTGGCCGACCAGGCCGAGACCATCGAGGAGCAGGCCGAGGCCCTGCGCGACCGCGCCGTGGTCGAAGAGCGCCTGCGCATCGCCCGCGAGTTGCACGACGTGATCGCGCACCACGTGGCGGCCATCGGTGTCCAGGCCGGTGCCGCGCGACGGGTCATGGGCCACGACCCCGACGCGGCCGCGGGTGCCCTGCGGACCGTGGAGGAGTCCTCCCGCTCGGCGGTCGGGGAGATGCGCGCCCTACTCGGCGCACTCCGGTCGGCCGACCGCACGACCGCGGCCGCCCGGCCCCCCGGTGGCTCCGGGGCCGCCTTCCCCGACGATCCGTCCGCCTCCCCGGATCACTCCCGGTCCGCGGGGCACGGGATCGCTGACCTCGGCCGCCTCGCGGCCTCCCACGATTCGGCCGACTTCACCACCAGCGTCTCGGTGGTCACGGGCACCGGCCATCCGGTCGAGGAGGTCCCACCGGTCGTCGGACTGTCCCTGTACCGGACCGCGCAGGAGGCCCTGGCCAACGTCCGCCGACACTCCACGGCCGACCGCGCGAGCATGGTCCTGCGCACAGGTGAGGGGCCGGGCGGGAACCCGTACGCGGAGGTGGAGATCCTCGACGCCGGGCGCCCCCGGGCCGGCACCTCCGGGAGCGGTCTGGGTCTGCTGGGCATGCGCGAACGGGTGCGGTCACACGGCGGGGAGTGCGAGATCGGGCCGCGGGTGACCGGCGGCTACCGGGTACGGGTGCGCCTGCCGTACCACCCCGACGTGGAGGGCGACCGGACATGAGCACCGTCCTGCGGGTCCTCGTGGTGGACGATCAGCCGCTCATGCGTTCCGGCTTCTCGATGATGCTGGGCGTGGAACCCGACCTCGAGGTGATCGGCGACGCCGCGGACGGTGCGCAGGCGGTGGAGATGTGCCGGCGACTGCGGCCCGACGTGGTGTTGATGGACGTCCAGATGCCGGGCACCGACGGCATCGAGGCGACCCGACTCATCACCGGTGAAGCCCTTGCCAGGGTGTTGATCCTCACCACCTTCGACCGGGACGACTACCTGTTCGACGCACTGCGCGCCGGTGCCGGCGGATTCCTTCTCAAGAACTCCGACCCACAGGATCTGGTCGACGGGGTCCGCGCGGTGGGGCACGGCCACGCGCTGCTCGCGCCCGAGGTCACCCGCCGGGTCATCGAACGGCTCACCGCTCCCACGGCACCGGACCCCGGCGACGGGTCACCCGCGCCCGAGGGATCCCGTCCGGCGGCACTGGACGAGCTCACCGCCCGGGAGACCGAGGTCCTGCGACTCGTCGCCCGGGGGTTGTCCAACGCGGAGATCGCTCGCACGCTAGTCGTGGGCGAGGCCACGGTCAAGACCCACGTGTCCGCGTGCCTGTCCAAGCTCCACCTCCGCGACCGCGTCCAGGCGGTCGTCCTGGCCTACGAGGCCGGTCTGGTCCAGCCCGGCGAGTGAGCTGCGACGAACCGACGGCCGTCCGCCCGCGTCCTCCGTCTCCCCCCTGAGGGGGAGGCCGGCCCGACCCTCCCCGGAGATGTCATCCTCCCGGCTGATCCGCCGGACCGCCCTGGAGCCATAGCGTTGACGCGGTACAGGACACCAGGGAGGACACCATGCTGGAACTCGACGGGCTCACCCGCCGTTTCGGGGAGACCCTCGCCGTGGACGACGTCGGATTCGAGGTCCCGCGAGGCGCGATGACCGGATTCGTCGGCGGCAACGGCGCCGGGAAGACCACCACCATGCGGATGATCATGGGCGTGCTGCAGCCCTCCGCGGGCACGGTCACGTGGAAGGGCCGGGAGGTGACCGTCGCGGATCGTCGCACCTTCGGGTACATGCCGGAGGAGCGTGGGCTGTACCCGAAGCAACCCATCCTCGACCAGCTCGTCTACCTCGGCAGGCTCCAGGGGCGCAGCCCGGAGGGGGCTCGGCGCTCGGCGACGGAGCTGCTCGACCGGTTCGGGCTCGGCGACCGCACCGCGGACAAGCTCGAATCGCTGTCCCTGGGCAACCAGCAGCGTGTCCAGGTCGTCGCCGCGGTCATCGGCGGGCCCGAACTGCTGGTTCTCGACGAACCCTTCTCGGGCCTGGACCCCGTCGCGGTCGATTCCATGGTCGACCTGCTGCGCGAGTACACGAGCCAGGGCGTACCCGTGCTGTTCTCCTCACATCAGCTCGACCTGGTGGAACGCCTCTGCGACCACCTGGTCGTGCTGGCGGGCGGGCGGGTCGTGGCCAACGGGACGGTGGACGACCTCCGCCGACGCGGCCGCGTCCTGCACCGGCTGGTCGCCGGTACGGACGCCGGGTGGGTCCGGAGCCTGCCGGGCGTCCACGTCGTCGACGTCGACGGCCCCACCGCACTGCTGGATCTCGACCGCCCCGAGGTAACCGACCTCGTCCTGCGCGAGGCGATGGCGCGCGGCAGCGTCCGCGAGCTCGCCGAAGTCGTTCCCACCCTCTCCGAGATCTACCGCGAGGTGACGTCATGACATCCACGACCCCCACCCGGCCGCCGGCGACCGAGTCCGCCTGGCGCATCGTCGCCGGTCGCGAGATCATGGTCAAACTCCGCGATCGCAACTTCATCATCTCCACCCTGACCACCATCGCGATCTTCGTCGTCGCCTTCGGTCTGTCGTTCCTCCTCGGCGGGCGCGACGATGAGAAGACCGTCGCCGTCGCCTCCAACGACGCCTCGGCCATCGTGCACGCCGCAGCTGCCGCGGCCACCCCGGATGGCGAAGCAACCGAGGAGGGGACCGGGTCCGGCGCGCAGGCGGGTGTTCCCCCGATCGAGCTGTCCGTCACCGAGGTCGCCGACCCCGCCGCCGCCGAACAGGCGGTGCGGGACGGCGACGCGGACGCGGCGCTCCTCGGCAGGCCCGGGGCATGGACCCTCGTCGGGTCGAACGGGGTCGACCCCGGCATCGCCGCCGCGGTGGGTTCCGTGGTCGCCGCGGACGCGCTCGACCGCAACGCGGCCGCCGTGGGCGCCACCGTCGCCGAGCTGACCGCCGGGTCCGTCGTCGAGGAACGACTGCTCGACCCGGACGGGGCCGCGAACGAGGGCGTCCAGCTCGTCGCCGGGTTCGTCTTTGTCTTCCTCTTCTACATGGCCGCGATCCTCTTCGGTTACGCCATCGCCAACAGCGTCGTCGAGGAGAAGCAGTCGAGGATCGTCGAGATCCTCGCCGCCGCCATCCCGTTGCGCCAACTGCTCGTCGGCAAGGTCGTCGGAGCCACGGCGCTCGCACTGGGCCAGATGGCGATCTTCGTGGCGATCGGGCTGATCGGTCTGACGTTCACCGACTACTCGGCGCTCCTGCCGTCCCTGGCCGGCGCCGCGGGCTGGTACCTGGTGCTGTTCGTGATCGGCTTCGTGGCACTGGCCTGCCTGTTCGCCGTCGCCGGGGCGCTGGCAACCCGGGCGGAGGACGTCCAGTCCACCTCGTCCCCCCTGCTCACCCTCATCATGATCGCGTCCTTCGCAGGACTGTTCCTCCAGGGCACGTGGCAGGTCATCGGCTCGTACGTGCCGATCATGTCGACGGTGACGATGCCGATCCGTCTGGTCGAGGGCACAGCCCACTGGTGGGAGCCGGTCATCGCCGCGGTGATCACCCTGATCGCCGCCGGGGCCGTGATGGTGGTCGCGGAACGGGTCTACCGACGGTCGATCATGCAGACCGGCGGCAAGTTGACCTACCGGCAGGCGCTGGCGCTGGCCGACTGACCGGGGCCGAGCGCCGGTAACCGGGAGCCGGGGACTGGGGGCTGGGGGCTGGGGGCGATCAGCCCCCGGCCCCCACCGCCGCACTGTCCACCAGTCGATACCCCTGCCCGCGCACGGTCTCGATCGCTCGCGTGCCGAAGGGGGTGTCGATCTTCCGGCGGAGATACCCCACGTAGACCTCCACGATGTTGTCGTCGCCGTCGTACGCGGCGTCCCACACCGCCCGCAGGATCTGGGCCTTGGACACGACCTGGTTCCGGTTTCGGATGAGGTACTCCAGCACCGCGTACTCCCGCGCCGTCACCGGAATCCGCTCGGAACCCCGACGCACCTCCCGCGCGGCGGGATCGACCTCGAGGTCACCTGCGACGAACGAGACGGGCCGCTCGGGGGCCCCTCGCCTGACCAACGCCCTGAGTCTGGCCTCCAGGACGACGAACGAGAACGGCTTGACCAGGTAGTCGTCGGCGCCCAGGTCGAACGCGTCCGCCTCGTCGTACTCCCCGTCCTTGGCGGTGAGCATGAGCACGGGGGTCCAGATCTCGCGGCGGCGCATCTCGCGCACAACCTCGTAGCCACTGCGCCGCGGCATCATGATGTCGAGGACCACCACGTCGAAGTCCCCGTCGGAGGCCCTCTCGAGGCCGGCCTCCCCGTCCGGGGCCGTCTCGACCGCCCATCCCCCGGCGGCGAGCCCACGCCGGACGCTCTCGAGGAGCGCCGGTTCGTCGTCGACCACGAGTACCCGCATGCAGTGCCCTCCGCCCGAATCCCGCTCGCCCGAGTGGACCGCGACGCCTACTCGGCGCCCGGGTCGATGTCGTGGTCCATCTGGTCGGCGGGGACCAACGAATCCGCATGACGCCGGACCACCTTGGCCGGCACCCCGGCGACGGTCGTGTGCGGCGGCACCTGGTCCAGCACCACAGATCCGGCGGCCACCCGCGAGCAGTCGCCCACGTGGACGTTGCCCAACACGATGGACCCGGCCGACAGCAGCACCCCCGAGCCGATCTTGGGGTGGCGGTCGCCGTCCTCGTTGCCCGTCCCCCCGAGCGTGACCCCCTGCAGGATCGAGACGCCGTCACCGATCACGCAGGTCTCGCCCACCACGATGCCGGTGGCGTGGTCCACGAGGATCCCGGAACCCACGCGCGCGGCCGGGTGGATGTCCATGGCGAAGACCTCGGAGACCCGACTCTGGAGGAACGAGGCCGCCATCACCCGTCCCGAGTTCCACATCTCATGCGCGACACGGTGGATCTGCAGCCCGAGGAAACCCTTGGCGAACAGGTAGGGCACCAGGTAGTTGGGGTAGGCCGGGTTGCGCTCGAAGCTCACCACGAGATCGGCAGCGACCGCCTCCAGCACGTGGGGATGGTCGACCAGGACCGCCCGCATCTCCTTCTCCAGGACGTGCCGGCCGATCTCGGGGGTCGCGATCCGCGAGGCCGCGAGTCGCGCGAGGGATTCCCCCAGGTCGTCGCATCCGTCGACGAGATCCAGGACCAGGCCGGCGATGAGGGGTTCGTCGCGACTCTGAGTGGCGTCCACGGACAACCGGTCCCAGACCGCGCGGACGGAGGCGTCGGCCTCCGTCTGCGGGACGCAGGGGTTCTCGATGCTCAGCTCGATGGTCACCCGGTACAGGGTAGGCCCGTTCCGCTCTGCTGGTCGAGTCACCTCGCCGATCCGGCACAGCGCGCGCGGCACTCACCGCCGGTCGCACCGGTCCCGCCGGCTCGGGCAGGATGGGGTCATGATGCTCATCAACGTGGTATTCGACGTCAAGCCCGAGTACGCCGACTCGTGGCTCGAGATCACCCGGGACTTCACCGAGGCCACCAGGGCCGAACCCGGCAACCTGTGGTTCGACTGGTACCGCTCGCCCGACGCCCCGACCACCTTCATGCTGTGCGAGGCGTTCCGGGACGGAGACGCTCCGGCCGAGCACGTCGGGTCGTCCCACTTCACGGAGTTCACCGGCTCCGCCGCGCAGTACCTCCAGCGCACCCCGCGGATCATCAACACGACGGTCGACGGCGAGCAGTGGGGGACGATGGGCGAGATCACCGTCGACTAGCCGGACCGGGTGGCGACCCCCCGCCGGGCGTGCGCTGCGACCGGCCGTGGTGCGAGCGGGCCGTGGTGCGAGCGGACTCAGCCCACGCTGCCCAGGGCGGCGCCGAGGAGGGCGGCCGGGTCCGTCGGCCACCACTGGCCGTAGTCAATCGCGTAGACCCGGTTGAGGTCCGAGACCACGCCCCCGACCGTCACCTGCTGGCGGATCGGGAGCTGATGGATCGTGGCGCTGGGGTTGAGGCGCCCCCCGGAACCCCAGTCGTGCTGCCAGAAGTACTGGCCCAGCCCACGCTGCCGGCACCAGTCAATGGTCGGGGCGTTGGCGTACACGCCGAGCTTCATCCCCGCGCCGTGCAGGTGGACGCGCCACCGCTCGAGGTACGGGGCGATCTGGTTGTCGAACTGCCACCGGGTGGGGTTGTCGTCGATGGCCACGTACATGGGCACGCCGCCGGGTCCACCCGCCGAACGGTGGATACCGAGTCCGATGGGGGCGTGGCGGTCGCCGCCCGCGGCACCCTCCTTCCAGTCGGCGGTGGCCTCCCTGCCGAACTGGTAACACGAGACCATGTTGAGGCCGTGCGCCCGGAAGTCGTCGACCTCACGACGCAGGAGCGGCTTGCCGGTCATCCACTCGGCCCCGGGACGGCGGTTCGAGCAGTACCGCACCGCGCCCATGTGACCGGCCGCTCGGACGGACGCGGCCGACGGCGGGCCCGACGCGTAGTCGAGCAGGGTGCCGATCGGGACGCCCGCGCCCGCGCCGGGGAGCGCGCCGAGCGGTTCGGGAATGGATGACTGGGCACCGGCCGCAGGGGTGAGACCCGCGGCTAGGGCACCGGCTCCGGCCGCGCCGAGGCCGGCGCGACGGAGGAAGGTACGGCGGTCGAACGTCATGGCGGAACTCCGAGATCTCGGTCTAAGACGAAGGGCGGGTGTGACGCGTGGGATCCCACCCGCCTCACGCGAGTGTGTCACAAGAACATCGCGGCGTCTCCCCCCGCGTTACCACACGGGTGCCGGACCACGGCGCAGGCGCGACTGGTTGACTGTCACACATGAGCCGCACGCCCCGATGGTCCGCCTCCGACATCCCCGACCAGACAGGACGTACGGTCGTCGTGACCGGGGCCAACGCGGGGATCGGCCTGGCCACCACGCAGGCCCTCGTCGCACGTGGCGCGAGAGTGGTCATGGCGTGCCGGAACCTCGAGAAGGCCGAGTCCGCCCGGGCCTCGCTGCCGGCCCGGGACCGGGACAGGGCGCAGGTCCGTCAGCTGGACCTGGCCGACCTCGACTCGGTGGACGAGTTCATCGCTGGAACCGCGGGCCGGGTGGACGTCCTGATCAACAATGCCGGCGTCATGAACCTCCCGCACTCACGGACCGTCCAGGGCCACGAGATGCAGTTCGGCGTGAACGCACTCGGTCACCATGCACTCACCCAGGGTCTGCTGCCGCAGGTCACCGATCGCGTGGTCTGGCTCGGGTCACTCGCGCACCTGCGGGGGCGTGTCGAACCCGACGACCTGAGCATGGACCTGCGCGGGTACCGACCCATGGCGGCCTACGCCAACTCGAAGCTGGCCTGCATCATGCTCGCCTACGAGTGGCAACGGCGACTCGACCGGGAGGGAAGTGCGGTCCGGTCGATGGCCGCGCATCCCGGGTACACCGCCACAGAGCTCCTCCGGCAGAGCGGTCGCCCAGCCGCCGACCGGTTCTTCGAGTTGGGCAACTCGATCTCGTGGGCCGGCCTGACCCCGGAGATGGGCGCGCTGTCCGTGCTCTACGCCGCGACCGTGCCGGACCTGCCGGGCGCGACGTTCGTGGGCCCCGATCGCCTCGGTGGACTGAGGGGCCACCCCGCCCTCGTCCGATCGAGCCGCGCCTCCCACGACAGGGCCGTCGCCGCGGCGCTCTGGGAGCGGTGCTCGGAGATGGCAGCGTTCCGGTAGCCCGTTCCGCTGCGGGGGCAGGGCTCCGCGGTGGGGACAGGTCCCCGCGGTGGGGTCAGGCGAGCCCGGACGCGGCCAGCCCCGCGCGGAGGCGGTCGAGGTGCTCAGGCGGGCCCTGGAGCAGGGGCATGCGGAGTCGATCGGAGTCGATCAGGCCCTGCATCTTGAGAGCGGCCTTGATCTGGATGGCCCCCTGCGAGGTGTGCATGATCGCGTCGACGGCCGGGATCAGGCGGGTGTGGATCTCGCGGGCCCGGGGCAGGTCGCCGGCGTCCACGGCGTCGATCATGGCCCGGTAGTCGTCTCCGGCCACATGCCCGACCACTGACACGACCCCGGTGGCCCCCAGCGCGAGGAACGCGAGGTTGAGCACGTCGTCTCCGGAGAACCACAGCAGGTCGGTCTCGGCCATGAGCCGGCTGGCCTCGAAGAGATCGCCCTTGGCGTCCTTGACCGCACGCAACTCCGGGATCTCCGCCAACCGCCGGATCGTGTCGGTGGCAAGCGCGGTACCGGTCCGCCCCGGGATGTCGTAGGCCATCACCGGGCGGCCGGCGGCGTCGGCGATCATACGGAAATGCTCGACGATCCCGTGCTGCGTGGGCTTGTTGTAGTACGGCGTGACCACCAGGAGGGTGTCGGCGCCCCGCTTCACCATCTCGGTGGCCGCGCGGATCGAGTGCTCCGTGTCGTTGGTGCCGCACCCGGCCATCACCGCCACGCGGTCCCCCACCGCCTCGACGACGGCGGCGACCGCGTCGTAGTCCTCCTCGTCGGTGGTGGTGGCGGACTCGCCGGTCGTGCCGTTGACCAGCAGCCCGTCGTGACCGTGATCAGCCAGATGGACCGCGAGTCGCTGGAGGCCGTCGAAGTCGATCGAGCCGTCATCGTGCATGGGGGTCACCATCGCGGTGATGACCCGACCGAAGGGATTGTCCGACATGGGCACCAGGATAGGCGTTCCCGGATGATCGTTGGTCCGGCGCCGTCCCCGCCGCGGACGACCGGAGGCACGCGGGGCTCCTCACGGTTAGGGTCGTCACCACCCCGCACGCACCACCCCGCACGCACCACCACAGGAGGACCGCATGAGTTCAGAGAAATCCCCCGAGACCCCGGAGGACCTGGGCAACACGATCGACGGCACACGGGTCGGCGACGGCAGCGTGCCGGATCCGGCGACCGCGCAGGACGCCTCCGGCATCGACCCGGATGCGCCGGGCAGCGGTGGGCACAGTGACGGTCATGGTGACGGGCAGAGCGTCGGCCAGGACGGGACCGTGACTACCGGCTCGCGCGGCCTGGAGGAGCAGAAGCGGATCTACCAGACCCCGGAACAACCCGACCACGCCCTGGGCGGAAGTGAGGGGACCGCCGACGGGATGTAGGCCCACGGCGGTTCCTACGGCGAGGGTCAGCGCACCTTGTCCGGGTTGGTGTCGAGGAAGCGACCCAGCGTGTTGTCGACGACGAGGTGTGCCACCTCGTTGGTCGTGGCGACCCCCACGCGCAGCGTGGCGACCAGAGCGTTCTGCAGCATCGAAACCTCCCAGCGAAAGATGTGACTGCGGTCACTGCCGAGTGTCACCGTACGCCCGGGCGCGGAAGACCGTAGCCGTATCAGCGAAAAATGTTGGACGACCGTTCTGGTCGACCGGCCCGGCCCGGGCGAGATCCACGATACTATTGTTGTTGTATCAGCTAAGGGTAGGGGTGCCGTGTCCGGTCCAGGGGTCAGAATCCATCGCTCGTCCACGCGTTCCCACACCGGCGGGGGATGGCTGGACTCGCGCCACTCGTTCTCCTTCGCCCGCCACCAGGACCCGATGAACACCCACTTCGGGCGGCTTCTGGTGAACAACGACGACCGGATCGCGCCGGGCAGCGGGTTCGACACCCACGGCCATCGCGACATGGAGATCATCACCTGGGTCCTGTCCGGTTCTCTCGTCCACCAGGACTCCGAGGGCCACAGCGGGATCATCTACCCCGGGCTCGCGCAGCGGATGAGCGCGGGATCGGGAATTTTGCACTCCGAGCGCAATGACGGCTGGCGCGACGGATCGATCCAGCACTCCGATCCGCCCACCGAGCCGGTCCACCTGGTCCAGATGTGGGTCGTCCCCGACTCCACGGGCGGGGACCCGGGCTACGACCAGCGCGAGATCGAACACGGCGAGCTCGAGAACCGCTTCGCCGTCGTCGCCGGAGGCCTCCGCGCCCACGCCGACCGGGCCGCCATCCGCATCCGGAACGACACCTCCGCGCTACTCGCGGCGCGCCTGCAGCCGGGCAGGTCGGTACAGCTCCCCGACGCGCCCTACCTCCACCTCTACGTACCCGTCGGCTCGGTCGACCTGGAGGGCTGCGGAGAGCTGTCGACCGGCGACGCCGCCCGGCTCACCGCCACGGGCGGCCGACGGGTCACCGCCGGCACGGACTGTACAGACGGTGCCGAGATCCTCGTGTGGGAGATGCACGCGGGGATGACGATGCTCGACGTCAGAGGGCACTGACAGTCACTCCCAGCCACAGACAGCGACAGACAGCTACCTCAGTCGGGGTCGGTGGACTGCGCGAGCGGGTTCGGCGCGCCGTCGTCCTCCTCACCGTTCGGGATCCGGTGCAGCGGGCCGATCGGTTCCGGCGAGGGTGTGGTCTCGTTCTTCTCGAACTCCTCGGGCGAGTACGCGCGGTCCCACTGCCTGGTCACCGTGGGCGTACGTTCGCCCAGATCGGCGGAGATCCCCTTGACCAGGCTGTACATCATCACGAAGCCCATGACGAAGAAGGGCAGACCGATGACGGTGATGACCTCCTGGAGAGCGGTGAGTCCGCCCGTCCCGGTTCCGGCGAGCAGCGTCGCGGCGACAGCACCCATGAGGACGCCCCAGATCACACGCTGGTGAATGGGCGACGGCGAGACCGTGTCGTCCTCGCCCGAGGCCATCATGTCCACGACCATCGCGGCGGAGTCGACCGACGTGGTGAAGAAGATGACGACGATCAGCACTGCGATCCCGGAGACGAGTGTCGCCAGCGGGTAGTTCGACAGGAACGCGAACAGCGCACCCGGGATGTCACCGTCGTCGACCACCGCTTCCACCAGTCCGCCGGGCCCGTTCAGTTCGATGTCGAACGAGGCCATGCCGAACACGCCGAACCACACGATGGAGAAGGCCACCGGGAGGACGAGTACACCGAAGACGAACTCGCGGATGGTCCGGCCGCGGCTGATGCGGGCGATGAAGATGCCGACGAACGGCGACCACGTGATGGTCCACGCCCAGTAGAAGACGGTCCAGGTGTTCTGCCACGTCGCCAGGTCACCGTCGGCCGGGAATACGTTGTTCCAGAACGCCAGTTCGGGCAAGGTCGAGGCGTACACACCGAAGGTCTCCACCGTCCCCTTGAGCAGGAACAGGGTGGGACCGGCGATCACGATGAAGGCGAGCAACGCGACGGCCATGGCGATGTTGAAGGTGGACAGCCGCTTGATCCCCTTGTCCAACCCGGCCGCGACCGAGATACACGCGATCGTGGTGACGACACCGATGACGAGCACCTGCACCAGCGGCGACACGGTGATCCCGAAGAGCTCGTTGAGTCCGGCGTTGATCTGGAGGGTGCCGAGGCCGACGGAGGTCGCCACACCGAACACCGTGCCGACCAGCGCCACCACGTCGATGGCCTTGCCGATCGGTCCGTAGACGCGGTTGCCGAGGATGGGCGCGAAAATGGAGCTGACGCGCGGGGGCATCTTGCGCTTGTAGATGAAGTAGGCGAAGGCCAGGGCGGGCAGCGCGAAGATCGTCCAGGTGTGCAGCCCGAAGTGGTAGAGGGTGAAGGCCATGGCCTCCTGGGCGGCCTCCCTGCTCCCCGGGTCCACCCCGCCGCGGGGCGGGGTCGCGAAGTGCGAGATCGGCTCGGCCACACCCCAGAACATGAGGATGGTGCCGATCCCGGCGGCGAACAGCATGCCGAACCAGGCCGCCGTGGAGTGCTCAGGCTCCTCGTCGTCGGCACCGAGCCGGACGTGGCCGAACCGGCTCAGCGCGATCCACAGCAGGAAGAGCAGGAAGATCGAGACCCCGGCGATGTAGAACCACCCGAGGTTGGTCATGATCCATCCCGAGGCGGCGCCGAACACCTCTCCCACCCAGTCCCCCGCCACGAACGTGACCACCACGAAGGCGACGATGACCGCCACCGTCGTGAGGAAGATCCCCGGGTCCGTCCTGAGTCTCAGTGCTCGCGTTATCCGTTCGGACATGGTCTCCCTCGTCTGTTCGGTGTGCTTGGCGGCGGACCCGCTCCCCGGAGCCCCGTGCTCAGTAGGCGAAGTTGTGCACCACGAACACTTTGCCGCCGGCGGAGTAGGCGATCCCCATTCCCGCCGAACGGTACCCCGGGTCAATCAGGTTGTCGTTGTGGCCGGGTGAGTTCTTCCACAGGTCGACCAGACATACGGCCCCGCAGTGCGTCCCCGCGGCGACGATGTTCTCCCCGAAGCCCCGGCTCAGCAGGGCCTGGTTGTGGTAGACGGCGTCCTGGGCGGCCAGCCTGTCGGCCCAGGCCTGCGCCTCGCGGTCCAGATCGGAGTTGGGGGCGAGGGCCCGGAGGCCCTTCGACACCCGGTAGGAGTCGATCTCGCGGACGATGCCCTCTCGCAAGCCCCCTGAGACGTTCTGGTACATCATCTCCGTCGACCCGACCGCGGCCCACACCTCGGCGGGCACCGCGGCACGGGCCTGTGAGATCAGCCCGTCGACCACATGCTGCGGGATGAACGGCGGCAGGGCCTGGGCGGAGGCCGTGGAGACCCCACCACTCATCAGAGTGGCGGAGGTGACGGCGATTGTCGCGAGTGACGCGGTGAGCCTGGAGCGCATGGAGGTGATCATGCCGTTCCGGCGCGCCTGAAGCGAGTCGATTGACGGATGAGGTAGCGCCCGAGCGTAACAGCCGTGACCTGCGTAAATCAGTGTTACTGATGGTACTAAAGTTAACCTGGTACCAGAAACAGGCCGGCCCCCGGCAGGACCTCGACGGTCACCGGAAGTGGTGCCACGGCGTCACCGTCGGCGAACGCCTCCACCTCCGGAGCATCGATGCGCACCGTCCTGCACCGCCTCGTGGTCACCCCACGGAGGCCCACGTGGGTGCCGGAGTAGATCCTGCGGAAGTGCCACGCCAGCCGCGGTTTGGAGATCCTGCCGACGTAGCACACATCGAACAGACCGTCGGACCGATCGGCGTCGGGGGCGATCCTCATGTCTCCGCCGTAGGTCCGGGTGATGGCGAAGGCGCTGAGCAGGACCTCCGTCTCGACGGTCTCCTCCCCTGGCTCGCCGGCGTCGAAGGTCATGCGGAACGGACGGGGCCGGTAGGTCGGGAACTCGATGGCCGAGGCCAGGACGTATCGAAGGGGTCCCCGGAGAATCGACATCTCGTTGACGCGACGGTTGACCGCCGAGTCGAGCCCCGCGCACAGGACGGACGCGAAGAGGCGGGGCTCGCCACCGTCCGGGGTGGCCTGGCCCAGGTCCACCTGTTCCGCGCGACCGGCGACGACGACATCGGCGGCGTCCTCGGGACTGGTCAGCGGGATTCCGTACTCACGGGCGAGGTCGTTCCCCGTGCCTGCCGGGATGATGCCGATCGGGACACCCGAGAACGCCTGCGCCTGCACGGCCAGCGAGACCATCCCGTCCCCTCCGCACACGACGAGGGCGTCCACCCCGTCGGCGACGGCCTGTCGGGCGAGGTCGAGGGACTCCTGCGCGTGAGCCCCCCTCAGGGAGACGACCTCGAGCCCATACGAGCGCAGCCTCGCTGCCGCCCTCTCCGCGATCCGCTCGCCGCGCCCCCCACCGGCGGCGGGGTTGACCAGCATCGCGACCGTCCGGATCCGGCGGTCGGACGGTGTCGCGCTCACGGGACCAGTGTCCCCGGGTTGCACACGCCCCGCGGGTCAACGGCGTCTTTGACCGCTCGCAGCATGCGCACCCCCACCTCGCCGATCTCGGCCGCGAGGTAGGGCTTGTGGTCCACTCCGACAGCGTGGTGGTGGGTGATCGTCCCGCCTGCACGCACGATGGCCTCGGACGCCGCCCGCTTGGCGTCCGTCCACTGGGCGATGGGGTCCTCGCCACGCTGGCCCGCCACCACGGTGAAGTAGAGCGAGGCCCCCGTGGGGTAGACGTGACTGATATGGCACATGACCAGCGCGGGGGTGCCGCTGGACTCGAGCGAGGCGCTCAGGGCCCCGGCGACGGCCTCCCGCAACGCGGGCAGGTTGGACCAGTCGGTGGCGGTCTCCAGGGTCTCGACCAGAGCGCCGTTATCGATCAACGAGTCTCGCAGCACGGGCGCACCGAAGCGGCCGTGCTCCCACGCCTCGGCCGGTCCGGCACCCAGCGACACGCCCCCGTGGGCGAGCAGCAGCGCCCGCGTCTCGGCGTGGCGGGACCCGGTGTGGTCGGCCGTGCCCTCGAAGAGTGTGAGGCACAGGCATCCGGCGGCCTGCCCCTCCCCGTCGTCCGGCCCCTGGCCGATCGCCTCGGTGGCGGTGGCCAGGTTCACGGCCGTCTCCGACTCGTCGGACAACCGGATGACGGTCGGCCCCGTGCCCTGTTGCTCGACAGCGCGCAGTGCCGCCGCGCCGGTGGCGAAGTCCGGGAAGCGGAACGCCTCGTGTCGGACCGTCTCCGGCACCGGGTGGATCCTCAACCGCACCCGGGTGCACACACCGAACGCGCCCTCGGACCCCAGCAGCCACTGCCGGAGGTCCGGCCCGGCGGCCGAGGCGGGAGCGCGGCCCGCCTCGATCACGCCGACCGGCGTCACCACGGTCACCCCGCGGACCATCTCGTCGAAGCGCCCGTAGCCGGCCGAGGCCTGCCCGGACGACCGGGTCATGGCGTACCCGCCGAGGGTCGCGTAGGGGAAGGACTGCGGGAAGTGGCCGAGCGAGAACCCGTGGTCGGCCAACAACGCCTCCGCCCGGGGGCCCGACAGGCCCGCCCCCAGGACCGCCTCCCCCGACTCGGGATCGATCGACTCCAGGGCGTCGAAGTGCGCGAGGTCCACCGAGATCACGGCCCGGTGGTCGCCGGCGTCCGGGTTCAGGCCCCCCACCACGGAAGTGCCGCCGCCGAAGGGGACGATCGCGACCCCCTCGCGTCCGCACCACTCCAGGAGGGCCGACACCTCGTCGTCGTCGCGGGGTGCGACCACCGCGTCAGGGCAGTCCACCTGCGGCCTCAGCCGCCAGGACAGCAGGTCCGGTGTCGACTTCCCCCTGGCCCGCGGCAGTCGCTGCGCGTCGTCCGCGGAGACGTTGCCCTCCCCCACGATGTCGGCGAGAGCCATCAGGTCGGATTCGGTGAGGCGGGACGGGGAGGCCGTCACCGCGCCGGGATCGAAGCGTAGGCCGCTCTCGGCGGTCACCCCGAGCACGTCGCGCAGCAGGCCACGGATGCCCTCGCCCAGGTCCCTGGCCTCCGCCTCGGTGCCCCACCGGGACAGGGCCATGGGGGGCAGCGGGAGGTTGTCAGCGGAGTTCATGTCGCTCATACTGGAACAGTAAACCTCAATCTGTTCCGTTTTCGACTATTCCCCTCAGGAGGTCCGGTGACCTCGACCGCCCCGGCACCGTCGGCCGCCCGCACCGTCGGCACCCGCGACCGCGCGCTCACGGCCGCCCGCACCTCGATCCTCGAGATCGGCGCCACGCGGACGACGATGGTCGAGGTGGCCCGCCGCTCCGGAGTCGGACGGACCACCCTCTACCGCCACTGGCCGGACGCCACCGCCCTCTTCGCCGACCTGCTCACCCGCGAGCTCACCGAGGTCATGGAGGGCATGGAGGGCATGGAAGGCATGGCGGTCACCGAGTTCACGGCGCGGGTCGACCCCGCGCTACCCGGATCCGCGCCCCGCGACGCGGACGACCTGGTCCGGTTGCTGTGCACCTTCGCCGACGAGGTGCGGACGAACCCGCTGCTGGACGCGTTCCGCAGGCACGAGTCCGCGATGCTCTCCGAGTACGTCTTCCACAGGCTCGGCACCTCACAGCGCCACCTCATCGAGGTGCTCCGAGCCCTGCTCTCTCAGGTGATCACGAGCGATCCCAGACTCGCGGGACGCGACGCGGACCGGACCGCCGCCATGCTCTTCCTCGCCGTCCAGGGCCTGGTCCTGTCGGCACCGCTCGCCGATCCCCCGCTCGACCCGGACGGCTGGCGCACCGAACTGCACCTGCTCATCAGGGGGTACCTCGGCCTATGACCGCTCACGCCGCACCGGGCGGCTCGGCTCGCGCCGAGTCGCCGCACACCACCGCCCTGTCCGCCGCGCGGCGGGCGCGCGAGCTCGCTGAACTGCGCGAGCGCGACACCCCCGTGGATCTGGTGGTGATCGGCGGGGGCATCACCGGTGCCGGGATCGCGCTCGACGCCGCCTCCCGCGGGCTCGAGACCGTCCTCGTCGAGGCACACGATCTGGCGTTCGGCACCAGCCGGTGGTCCTCCAAGCTCGCCCACGGAGGGCTGCGCTACCTCGCCACCGGCAACGTCGGAATCGCCCGCCGCTCGGCCGTCGAGCGCGGGATCCTGCTCGAGCGCACGGCCCCCCATCTCGTGCGCCCCCTGGCACAGGTCGTCCCCGTGTACCGGGACACCCCGCCGCTGGGGGCGGTCCTCCCCGGACTGGGGTTCGCCGCCGGCACGTTACTGTCCCGCCTCGCCGGCACGCGGGCCGACAGGCTGCCCGGCGCGCGCGTCCTGCGCGCGGGGTCGGTCGCGCGGTACGTCCCGGGGGTGAGGCGCCACGGGCTGGCGTTCGGACACCTCAACTGGGACTGCCAACTGGTCGACGACGCACGGCTGGTCACCGCGGTGGCACGGACCGCGGCCGGGCACGGAGCCCGGGTACTCACACGGGTGCGCGTCCTGGAGGCGACCGGAACGCAGGTCACCGTCCGCGACGAGCTCGGCCGGAACCCCGGGGAGAAGGAGGGAGACGACGAGTTCACCATCTCCGCGCGAGCCGTTGTGAGTGCCACCGGCGTCTGGGCCGGCGAGACCACACCGGGCGTGCGCGTGCGACCCTCGCGCGGCACCCACCTCGTGATCAGGTCGGCCGCGCTGGGCGATCCCGCGGGCGCCCTCACCGTGCCCGTGCCGGGCGAGACCAACCGCTTCTGCTTTGCCATCCCCGCCGAGTTCGATCGGCTCCACGTGGGCCTGACCGACGTGGACGCCCCCGGGCCGATCCCCGACGTGCCGACGCCCGACCGACACGAGATCGATTTCCTTCTCGACGTGATCAACCGGGCCCTCGAGACCGAACTGACCCGGGACGATGTAATCGGGACGTTCGCGGGACTGCGCCCGCTGGTCGACTCGGGTGACGGCGACACCGCGGACCTCTCGCGCGAACACGCGCTGATCACCGCGGACAACGGTCTCATCACCATCACCGGCGGCAAGCTCACCGAGTACCGACTCATGGCCGAGCAGGCGGTCGACCTGGTCGTACGGAAGACCGGCGTCGCCGCGGCACCGTGCCGCACCGCCGACCTGCCGTTGGTCGGGGCCCCCGGCCACCACGAGCGCGTGCGACCGAGCGCCTCGGCGAGTGCGCTCCCCGCCACCCCCTCGGACGGGCGACCCACTGCTCCGGCCGCCCGGGGCCGCCTACCGGCGTCGCTGGTGGCGCGTTTCGGGCAGGAGTCCGCCACCGTGGTGACCGAGAGTCTGCTGGACCGGCCCCTGGAGCGCGTCGCGGACGGGCTCGACGTCACCCGCGCGGAGTTCTCCTATGCGGTCACGCACGAGGGCGCACTGACGGTCGATGACATCCTCGACCGACGCAGCCGTGTCGGGCTGGTGCCCGCAGACCGCGCGGCCGCCGAACCCGTCGCGCGGGAGGCCCTCGACGCCGCGCGGTGATCTGCGGACCGGCGTCAGGACAGCGTGCGGGGTGCCTGGAACTCGGCCTCGAACCGCTCGAAGGAGAACGCCCCGATCGCCCGAGCCCGATCGAGTCCCAGCTCGCGGATCGCCCCGGCGAGCCGGGCGATGTGTGGGTCTCCGTCCTCGGCCCCGGCGGTGATAGACACGCGCGCACCCCCCAGCGGACGGAACCGGCCGCCTGCGACCTTCGCGCCAGCGCTGACCAGGACCGGCTTGCCGTCGAGGACCTGGATGCAGTTCATCCCGAGGGAGTGACGACCGGGCACCGGCACTCCCATGCGGGTGTCGAGCCTGAGGTCGATCCCCCCCGTCCCGGAGGACCCGACAGCCCCCAGACGGGCGTCGTCGAGCGCGCCGCCGGCCGTGCCGACCATGTCGCCCTTCCACTTGGGGAAACCCCAGAGCTCATTGCCGGCCGCGAGGGTGAAGTCCTGGTCGACCGGCAGCTCGTGGATGTGCTGCCGCACCCCGACTCCCGGGACCTTGACCTGGAACGCCAACCCCACCTCGTGATAGCCGCCCAGGACATTGCCCGGGACATCGTGGTAGCGGACGTGGATCATCGTGACCGGCGTCCGGCCACCCGGCAGCGAGACCGGCTCGGCCCCGGCGGAGTCCAGGACGGCGGACTGGGGCCCGGCGGCGATCAGCCGCCGGGCCACTGTCGTCCGCGACAGGAATGCGGCGCCCGAAATCGAGGCGGAGACGACGGGGACCGGGAACGTGATCTGGCGACCCGCGACGACACGGGTGGTGGGAGAACTCATACCCCGACGTTAGCCGCTGCGGTAACAGGTTTCAGTGCATTTCGGGGCTAACGTCCCGGTCCGACCGGCACCGCAGAACCCCCGGCCACCCTCACCCGTGACCGGGGTGCCCGGTGTCTCAGGTGGGGTCCGACAGGTCCTCGGAGGGTACGGCCGCAAGTTGACCGCTGGACTTGCCCTTGTACCGGGGCCGCAACAGGTTCGACGGCGAGAGGATGTCATCGACCTCCTCCGCCGAGAGCAGACCCATCTCCAACACGACCTCGCGGACGCCGCGACCCGATCGCGCACATTCCCGCCCCACCAGGTCACCGTTGTGGTGCCCGATGACCGGGTTGAGATACGTGACGATCCCGATCGAGTCCATGACGTTGCGGCGCGCCACCTCCACGTTGGCGGTGATGCCCCGGACGCACTTCTCCGTGAGGGTCTCCATCGCGGACGTGAGCAACGAGATCGACTCGAACATCGCCTGGGCGATCACCGGCTCCATCACGTTGAGTTGCAGCTGGCCCGCCTCGGCCGCCATCGTCACCGTGACGTCGTTGCCGATCACCTTGAAGCAGACCTGGTTGACCACCTCCGGGATCACCGGGTTCACCTTGGCCGGCATGATCGAGGACCCCGCCTGGAGCTCCGGGAGGTTGATCTCGTTGAGACCCGCCCGCGGACCGGAGGACAGCAGGCGCAGATCGTTGCAGATCTTGGACACCTTCGACGCGGTCCGCTTGAGGGCCGCGTGGACGTTGACGTAATCGCCGGTGTCGCTGGTCGCCTCGATGAGATTCATCGCCCCGGTCACCGGCAGACCGGTCACGAGCCGCAGGTGCTCGATGACCGCACGCCGGTAGTCCGGTGGCGTGTTGACCCCGGTGCCGATGGCCGTGGCGCCCAGGTTCACGTCGAGCAGCATCCGGGCCGCGGCGCCGAGGACGTGGAGCTCCTCGTCGAGCGTCACCGCGAACCCGCCGAACTCCTGCCCCAATGACATCGGGACCGCGTCCTGCAACTGCGTGCGACCCATCTTGAGGACCTCGCGGAACTCCTCCGACTTGTCGTAGAAGGCCTCGCGCAACGCGACGATGGCAGGCTCGAGCCGCTCGAGGGAGTGCCACAGGGCGATCCGGAACCCGGTCGGGTACGCGTCGTTGGTGGACTGCGAACGGTTGACGTCGTCGTTGGGGCTGATCACGTCGTAGGCGCCCTTCGGCTGCCCGATCCGCTCCAGCGCGAGATTGGCCACCACCTCGTTGGTGTTCATGTTGACCGACGTCCCTGCCCCACCCTGGTAGACGCACGAGGGGAACTGGTCCATGCAGCGGCCGTCGACGAGTATCTCGTCGCAGGCACCGACGATGGCCTCGGCGACGTCCGGGTCCAGGACACCCATCTCCACGTTGGCCAGCGCCGCGGCCTTCTTGACCATGACCATCCCGCGGATGAAGTCCGGGATGTCGCTGATGGTCGTGGAGGCGATCGGGAAGTTCTCGACCGCCCTCACGGTGTGGATCCCGTAATAGGCGTCAGCCGGAACCTCTCTCTCGCCGAGGAGGTCTCGTTCCACACGGGTCTGGGTCATTCGTCCTCCGCTGGTCGGGTCGCCACGATCCACAGTAGCCACGCCCCCCGGCCCGCGGGCGGTGTCGCTGTTCGCGGGGATCCCCCGCCGCCGCGCCACTGTGCCTAGGGTGTGGTCATGTCCCGCACGACGACCTCCCGTCGCACCCGGACCCTGACCGCGGCGAAAGACGTCCTGCGACCATTGGCCCCCTCCGACGGGCTCCTGGGAAGCATCATCGACAGGGGCCAGGAACCCCTGCCTCGAGGAACCTGGGTGGTCTTCGGGGTGGCCTTCGCGGGCTTCGCCGTGCCCGTCATCGGGTTCGTGGAACTGGCCGAGAGGATCAGGTCCGGCGCCAAACTTCCCTTCGACCGGCCCGTCATGCTGTGGCTGCGTCGGCGGCACACACCACGCACCACCCGGATCGTCAGGGCCGTCACCGAACTCGGTGGGGTCACCGCGGTTCCCGTCTTCGCCCTCACCGCCGCCGGCTACCTGGCGTACGTGCGGGGCAGTCGTCGCCCGGCCGCGCTGCTCACGGTGTCCCTGGTCGGGTCCACCATCATCAACTCGGTCCTCAAACTCCTGTACCGGCGCGACCGCCCCACCTTCTTCGCCCACATCGTGCAGGAGAAGAGCTATTCGTTCCCCAGCGGACACGCGATGGCGAGCGCGGCCCTCGCCGGGTGCGCCTGCGTACTCGCCTGGCCCACCGGATGGCGGTACCCGGTGATCGCGGGATCTGCAGCGTACGTCCCCGCGGTCGGGGTGACCCGCATGTACCTCGGGGTCCATTTCCCCAGCGATGTCCTCGCCGGCTGGTGCGTCAGCCTGGCCTGGGTGGGCGAGGTGGCCACGATCATGTGGCTCGCCGACCGCCTCGACTACGTCCCGCGGCTGCTCTCGCGCCCGGAGGCGTGATGGACCCCCACCCGCGGGGTGACCGGAGGGCGGCCCCGGAGGTGATCCTGACCGAGGCCTTCGCTCCCTGGGTGGTGCTCACGGTCGGCTCGCTCCACCTCGGGCGCCGCGTGGGCTCGCCCGGCTGGGGCCTCGCGACCGCGTCGGGGCTGGGGCTGGTGCCGCAGGCGGCCATCGCCTGGAGGGTCCGACGTAAGGCCTTGTCCGATCACCACGTCACCCGGCGGGAGGACCGCCCGCTCGTGATCGCCGGCATCGCCGGGTCGGTGGTGACACTGATGGTGGCCCAACGACGTCGCGAAGCACCGCCCGAGTTGAGGCGCATGACCCGGGCCGCCCTCGTGGCACTGGGCGTCGCGGGCGCCGCCACCACTCGGGTCAAGGTCTCCTTCCACATCGCGGTCCTGGCCGGCGTCATCGCGGTGCTGGCCCGGGAACTGTCGCACCGTTACTGGCGGCTGCTCACTCTGATTCCCCCCGTGGCCTGGGCCCGGGTCCGGATCGATCACCACACTCCGGTGGAGACCGCACTGGGCGGCGTGATCGGAGCTGTCTGCGGCTACTGGGGAGGCGGCCGGCGCCCCGCGGGATCCGACCCGGACACCCGCGGGGCGACGATCGACTGACCGTTCGTCAGATCCGGTCGACCAGCAGTCGGGCGAACGCAGCGGGGTCCGACAGCGTCCCGCCCTCGGCCAGGACCGCCGCACCCGAGAGCAGGCGCGCCGACTGGGCGAGCCCCGGGGCCGACGGGTCCTCGGCATGCTGCGTCCGCAACCGCTCGACCAGAGGGTGCGACGGGTTGAGTTCCAGGATCCTCTTGCTGGTCGGCAACTCCATGCCCGAGGCCCGGTACATGGCCTCGAGCTGCGGGGTCATGTCGAACTCGTCGCCGACCATGCACGCGGCGGACTCGGTCAGACGATGCGAGAGTCGCACCTGCTTGACCTCGTCGGCCAACTCCTCGCCCAGCCAGCCGAGCAACCCGGCGAACTCCGCGGAATCCGCCTCGCCCGTCGTGTCCTGGCCCTCGGCTCCGATACCGGACAGGTCCACATCACCCTTGGCCACCGAGCGCAGCCGCCTGCCGTCGACCTCGCCGACCGCGTCGACCCACACCTCGTCGACCGGGTCGGTGAGCACCAGCACCTCCACACCCCGTGCCCGGAACGCCTCCAGATGCGGGGAGTTCTCCACCGCCGCACGGGACGTGCCGGTGAGGTAGTAGATCTCCTCCTGCCCCTCGACCATCCGGGAGACATACTCGGCGATCGTCGTGCCCGCCTCGTCCTCGCCCCCGGTGCCCTCGGTGCCCTCTGAACCCTCTGGAACCTCGGTGACCCCGTCGGACTCCTCCGGACGCGGACGAGTGGACGCGAACGTGCTCACGGCCAGCAGCTGCTCGCGGGCGTCGACATCGGAGATCAGGCCCTCCTTCAGAACCGCGCCGAAGTTCTTCCAGAACGAACGGAACTCCTCGGGACGCTCGGTCCTGAGCTGCTCGATGGTCTGCAGCACCCGCTTGACCAGTCGCTTGCGGATCGCGCGGACCTGACGGTCCTGTTGCAGGATCTCGCGCGAGACGTTGAGCGAGAGGTCCTGGGCGTCGACGATGCCCTTGACGAAGCGCAGGAAGGGAGGCACCAGCTCCTCGCAGTCGTCCATGATGAAGACTCTGCGGACGTAGAGCTGAACGCCGCGCTTGGCGTCCGGCGAGAACAGGTCGAACGGCACCTGGGTGGGCAGGAACAGCAGCGCCTGGTACTCGAACGTCCCCTCCGCCTTGAGGGTGATGGTCTCCAGCGGCTCGTCCCAGGCGTGGGAGACGTGACGGTAGAACTCCGCGTACTCCTCATCAGTCACCTCGGAGCGGGGCCGCGTCCACAGCGCCTTCTGCGAGTTGAGCGTCACGGTCTCGGTGAGCGCGCTCTCCGCGGCGGGGTCGTTCCCCTCGTCGTCATCCCCCGTCGGCTCCGGTGCCGGGCGCTGCACCTCCATGCGGATCGGCCAGGAGATGAAGTCAGAGTAGGTGCGCACGACCCGGCGCAGCGTGGACTCCGCGGCATAGTCCGGCAGCGCCGCGTCCCCGCCGGCGGGCTTGAGCCGGAGGACCACCGAGGTGCCCTGAGGAGCATCGGGGGCCTCCTCGATCGTGTACGTCCCCTCGCCTCCCGACGTCCAGCGGGTGCCGGTGGTCTCGCCGGCCTTACGGGTGACCAACGTGACCTCGTCGGCGACCATGAACGTGGAGTAGAACCCGATACCGAATTGCCCGATGAGATCGGCGGTCACCTGCTCGCTGGCCTCGCCCGCCTCCTGCGCCGCGCGCGCCGCCGCGAGAGCCTCCCGCATCTGCCCGGTGCCCGATTTCGCAAGCGTGCCGATGAGGTCCACCACCTCGTCGCGGGACATCCCGATGCCGTTGTCGCGGATCGTCAGGATGCGGGCCTGCTCATCGGGGATCAACTCGATGTGCAGGTCCGAGGTGTCGACCCCCAGCGAGGAGTCCTGAATCGCGGCCAGCCTCACCTTGTCCAGCGCGTCCGAGGAGTTGGAGATGACCTCTCGGAGGAAGGTGTCCGGGTTGGAGTAGATCGAGTGGATCATCAGATCCAGCAGCTGCCGGGTCTCGGCCTGGAACTCCCGGGTCTCTGCTGCACCGGAGGTCTGCGGGCTCATGGCGGGTATCGGTCCTTTCTCGTCACGGCTGAAGGGCTGGCGCGATCTGGTCACACCGTCCCAGTCAACCTAGTGTGAGGGCCAGACATTCCTGCAGATGAGGTGCCCGTGACCCCGACCCCGTTGAGCCCGGAGGACCTCGCGGTCCTCGACCGCGCCACCACCCTGTTCGGCCGCGCGCTCTCCGGCGGTCTCGAGGGCGACTGCGGCGCCTGCCCGGGATGGAGCCGACGCGACTGCGCCAATCACGTCCTGGGCGGCGGGCTGCGCTACGCCGCCTACTTCCCGCGGTTGCCGGAAGCGGAGATCGCGTGGACCCGCACCGCCGACCACGCCGGCGAGAGGCCGGTCCCCGCCCTGCACCGCACGTCCGCCGGCCTGCGAAAGGAATTCGCGCGGGCCCGGGACGCCGACGCGCTGGTCCCGCACCGACTGGCCGAGATACCGGTTCGCGACCTCCTCGCGCTGCGGGTGTTCGAACTGCTGGTCCACGCGCACGATCTCGAGCCGCGGACGTGGGAGTCCGAGGAGGCGGAGGACCTGGCCGCCTGGACCCTCGACCACGCCCGGAGAGTGGTGGAGCTGATGCGGTCGTTCGACGTGCTCGCCGAAGCGGGCCCGGTCTCGCTCGGGGCGGATTCGCGTGCCCGCCTGCTCGCACTGGCCGGCCGGCGACCTGCGTCGGCCGGACCGAGCGGCGAGGACGCCGAGACCGGAGACGACGACGGCGAGATTTAACGTGACCTGTGCCACGAGTAGGTCTAGCGTGGCGTCTACCGGGTCGCACCGGCACGCGGTCACCCGTGACGAGAGGCTCCGACCATGGCCATGACCTGCGTCCCCTACATCTCCTTCCCCGGCAACGCAGCCGAGGCGTTCCCCTACTACCAGGAACTTTTCGGGGGGACGCTCGAGGTGATGACCTACGACCAGTTCCCCTCCACCGAGGACTTCCCGTTCGACCCGCCCCACGGGTCGGTGGCGCACGCGACCCTCGAGGCCCCCGGGATCACCCTGACCGGTGGAGATGCGATGGGCGAGACCCTCCCGCAGCCGAGGAACGATGTCTATTCGTTCCTCCTGGGGTTCGACACCGAGGACGAGGCCCGTGCGTTCCTGGACAAGGTCACCGGTAGCGGGGGCGAGATGGCGATGCCGTTCGAGGTCGCCCCGTGGGGGGACCTCTACGGGCAGGTCCACGATCGGTTCGGCATCCGGTGGGACGTGGTGGTCGAGGGCGAGGCAGGCTGACTTCCCGACTGAACGACCCGTGTCCGCGATGTCGGTCTCGTCTGCTTGTTACGGTTCTGGCATGGATATCTCCGGAGCAAGTGCAATCGTCACAGGCGGTGCGTCGGGAATCGGCGCCGCCGTCGTCCGTCAGCTCGCCGCCCAGGGGGCGAAGGTGGTCGTCGCCGACCTCAACGCCGAGAAGGGCGAGGCCCTGGCGAACGAGGTCGGGGGCGCGTTCGTGGCTGTCGACGTGACCAAAACCGAGGACAACGTCAAGGCCGTCGAGGCCGCTCTCGAACTGGGTCCGCTGCGGTACCTGGTCAACTCGGCCGGCATCGGGTGGGCGCAGCGCACGATCGGCCGGGACGGCGAGTTCGCCTCCGCCTTCGACCTCGACTCGTTCCGCAAGGTCATCGACATCAACCTCATCGGCTCGTTCGACATGCTGCGGTTGGCCGCCACGGCCATGTCCCGCGGCGAGGCCGACGACGACGGCCAGAAGGGCGCGATCGTCAACATGGCCTCCGTCGCCGCGTTCGACGGTCAGATCGGCCAGGCCGCGTACTCCGCGTCCAAGGGCGGCATCGTGGGCCTGACCCTGCCCGTCGCCCGAGACCTGTCGGCCGCCGGTATCCGCCTCAACACCGTGGCCCCCGGCCTCATCGACACCCCCATCTACGGTGAGGGCCCCGATTCCGAGGCGTTCAAGGCCAAGCTCGGCGAGAGCGTGCTGTTCCCCAAGCGCCTCGGCTCGGGCGACGAGCTGGCGTCGATGGTGATGGAGCTTCTCACCAACCCGTACATGAACGCGCAGACCGTCCGCGTCGACGGTGGCATCCGGATGCCACCGAAGTAGCACGCCCCGCCACGGAAGTAGCACGCCCCGCCATCGAAAAGGACGTTCCGCGCCTGCCCTCTCGGGCGATGTGTGCGGAACGTCCTTCTCGACGGTGCGGGTCTCTGGCGGCGCGGGTCTCGACGGTGCGGGTCTCTGGCGGTGCGCGGCGCGGCGGCTCAGGCCCTGGCGCGGCGCTTCTTCAGCCGACCTTCGAGGTACACGGCGAACTTGGTGAGCGAGTAGTTGATGACGACGAAGAGGATGCCCGCCACGATGTACGCGGGAACGGTGTTGGCGTAGGCGGACCCCAGGGTCTTGGACCAGTTGAGCAACTCCAGGTAGGTGATGCCGTAGCCGAGTGCGGAGTCCTTGAGGACCACGACGAGTTGGCCGACGAGCGCCGGGAGCATGGCCGTGAGTGCCTGCGGTAGCTGGATCGAGCGGAGCACCTGCCCCGGGGTGAGGCCCACGGCGAGCCCGGCCTCCGTCTGCCCCTTGGGCAGTCCGTGGACTCCGGAGCGGACGAGTTCCGCGATGACCGCACCGTTGTAGAGGGTCAGGGCGGTGACCACCGCGGCCAGCGGCGCGTGCTGGTTGGGCACAAGGTTCGAGGTTGCGAAGTAGCCGAAGTAGGCGAACACCATCATCAGCAGCACCGGGACCGAGCGGAAGAACTCCACGATCACGCCGCAGAACCACCGCAGTGGGGCGAACGGCGAGAGCCTGCCCATGCCGAAGAGCAGCCCGAAGATCACCGCGAGGACGATCGAGATGGCCGCCGCGGTGAACGTCCCCTTGAGACCGGGGATCAGGTAGGAGGTCCACACCTCCGGGTCGGTGACGAACGGCTCCCACATGAACGCCTGCAGCTGGCCGGCGGCCTCGAACTGGATGTAGACCACGTAGGCGATGCCGACGGCGATCAGGGCACCGATCACCGTGAAGATCTTGTGGCGGAGGCGGGCCTTGGGGCCCGGGGCGTCGAACAGGACGGCCTGGGTGCTCATCGCTTCACCGACAGCTTCCGTGAGAGGGACGTGGTCCAGAGTCCGATCGGGAGGGTGAGGATCACGAACACCATGGCGAAGAAGAAGAACGTCGGCAGGCTCGCGCCCTCGTTCTCCGTGATCACCTGGAGCAGCCCGGCCGAGTCGCCCACGCCGATGACGGCGGCGACCGTCGAGTTCTTGATGAGAGCGATGATCACCGAACCCATGGGTGCGATGGACCCTCGGAACGCCTGCGGGAGGATCACCTCCCGCAGCGACTGCCCGAACCCGAGTCCGATGGACCGGGCGGCCTCGGCCTGGCCCACCGGGACCGTGTTGACACCGGAGCGCAGGGCCTCGCAGACGTACGCCGCGTGGTAGACAGCGAGCATGATCGCGGCCCACCAGAAGGCGTTGCGGGCGAAGTCGTCCGAGACGGACAGCTGGAGGATGAAGGACAGGCCGAGGATGCTGAACACCATCAGCAGCGTCAGCGGCAGGTTCCGGAAGATGTTGACGTAGGAGGTGCCGAGTCCGCGGAGGACGGCCACCGGGGAGACCCGCAGGATCGCGATGATCGTCCCCAGCACCAATGCGCCCACCGTCCCGAGGAGCGAGAGCTGAATGGTGACCCACACCGCCCCGAGGACGTCATAGTCGGCGAAGATATCGCCCATGGTCCACCTTCCGTCATGAGGTGTGGAGGGCCTCCGCGCCACCGTTCACCGGTGGCGCGGAGGAGTTGTCAGGTCAGATCAGGCGCAGGCGTCCGGGTTGGGCGGGTTGCCCTCTCCCGGCTCGAAGCCCGCCGCTCCGAGGTTCTCCTCGACGGCCGCGTCCCAGCTGCCGTCGGAGATCATCTCGCGGATGGCCTCGTTGATCTGCTCGCACTTCTCCGTGTCGCCCTTCTGGATACCGATCCCGTAGAGCTCCTCGGAGAAGGGGGATCCGACCACCTTGAGCTGACCCTGGTACTGGTCCTGCGCGGCGTAACCCGCGAGGATCGTGTCATCCGTGGTGAGTGCGTCGACCGCGTTGGAGACCAGTGCCGAGACGCACTCGGAGTAGGTGCCGAACTCCTGGAGGTTGACCCCCGGGACCTCCTCCTGGACGTTCTGCGCCGAGGTCGACCCGGAGACCGAGCACAGGCGCTTGCCGTCGAGCGACTCCGGCCCGGTGATGCTGTCGTCGTCCGCGCGGACCAGGAGGTCCTGGCCGGCGATGAAGTACGGTCCGGCGAAGTCGACCTTCTCCTTGCGGGAGTCGGTGATCGAGTAGGTGGCCACGATCATGTCCACCTGCCCGGTCTCGAGGAGGGTCTCGCGCTGCGCGCTCGGTGCCTGGACCCACTCGATGTCCTCGGCGGGGGTGCCGAGCTTCTCGGCCACGTAGGTGGCCACGTCGACGTCGAGCCCGTTGTAGTCGTTGCCCACCTTCAGCCCCAGGCCCGGCTGGTCGAACTTGATGCCGATCCGGAGCTGGTTCTCGCCCCCGTCATCGTTCCCGCACGCGGCCAGGCCGAGAGCCAGGGTGACCGCCGCTGCGGCCGATCCGATCCGTCGGAAGTTCATGTGTTCTCCTCGTGAAATGGGTGGGTCGAGATCTGGGGGAGGTGATTCTGGAACGGGGGCCCGGTTCGGGGGTGGTGAGCGGACCCGAGCCGACTCAGTTGGTCAGGATCTTGGACAGGAAGTCCTTGGCACGGGCGCTCTGCGGGTTGGTGAAGAAATCCTCAGGGGTGGCCTGTTCGACCAGTTCCCCGTCGGCCATGAAGATGACGCGGTCGGCGGCCTTGCGCGCGAATCCCATCTCGTGGGTGACCACGACCATGGTCATCCCGGACCTCGCCAGCCCGGTCATCACGTCGAGGACCTCGTTGATCATCTCCGGGTCCAGGGCGGAGGTGGGCTCGTCGAAGAGCATGACCTTGGGGTCCATCGCGAGGGACCGCGCGATGGCGACACGCTGCTGTTGACCACCCGAGAGCTGGGCCGGGTACTTGGACGCCTGGTGCTCGACACCCACCCGCTCCAGCAGTTCCATCGCCCGCTTCTCCGCGACGGCCTTGGACTGTTTGCGCACCTTGATGGGGCCGAGGGTGACGTTCTCGAGGATCGTCTTGTGCGCGAACAGGTTGAACGACTGGAAGACCATGCCGACGTCCGCACGGAGCTTGGCGAGCGCCTTGCCCTCCTCGGGCAGCTCCTTGCCGTCGATGGTGATCGAGCCCGACTCGAAGGTCTCGAGCCTGTTGATCGCCCTGCACAGCGTCGACTTGCCCGAGCCCGAGGGGCCGATCACGACGATGACCTCGCCCTGATCGATGGACATGGTGATGTCCTTGAGCGCCTGGAAGTCACCGAAGTGCTTGTTCACGCCTGAGATCTCGACGAGTGCCATGGGAGGGATCATAGGCGGCTGAGGATTCATCGAGGATCGACTCGCCGATTGGACCTTTCCGGTCGACAACTCCACCGGCCCTCCGTACCGTCAACCCATGGCGATATCAGACGTGAAGGAATACGCCCATCTCTCCGCCGAGGACGTCGAGGCGATCGGTGAGGAACTCGACGCGATCCGCCAGGAAGTCGTGGACTCGCTCGGCGAATCCGACCGCCGGTACGTGCAGAACACGATCCGGCTCCAGCGCGGCCTGGTGGCCGGTGGCCGGGCGGTCCTCCTCTTCTCCGGGTACCGCCCGGCGTGGCTGGTGGGCACCGGGATGCTGGCCGCGGGCAAGATCATCGAGAACATGGAGCTCGGCCACAACGTGATGCACGGGCAGTGGGACTGGATGAACGACCCGGTCATCCACTCCACCACCTGGGAGTGGGACATCGTGGGCACCTCCGAGCACTGGAAGGCCACTCACAACCATCACCACCACACGTACACCAACATCATCGGGATGGATGACGACGTCGGGTACGGCGTGGTCCGTGTGACGCGTGACCAGCCGTGGAACCCGGCGTACTCACTGAACCTGGTGTGGAACACCATCCTGGCGTTCACCTTCCAGTGGGGCGTGGGGGTCCAGCACCTCGAGATCGCGCCGGGCACCATCAACTCGTCCGGCCGGGCCGAGCAGAAGCGGCGCATCGGGCAGTTCCTGCGCAAGGCCCGCCGTCAGGTGGGCAAGGACTACGTGTGGTTCCCGCTCCTGTCGGGCCCCAACTGGAAGTCGACGATGGCCGCCAACGCCGCCGCCAACGTCATCCGGAACCTGTGGTCCAACGCCGTGATCTTCTGCGGGCACTTCCCGGACGGTGCGGACAAGTTCACCCTGGAGGACCTCTCCGAGGAGACCCAGGCGCAGTGGTACCTGCGTCAGATGCTCGGCTCCGCCAACTTCACCGGAAGCCAGCTCACCCACTTCATGTCGGGCAACCTCTCCTACCAGATCGAGCACCACCTCTTCCCCACCATCCCGTCCAACCGGTACGGCGAGATCTCGGAGAAGGTCCAGGACGTCTGCCGTCGCTGGGATCTGCCGTACACGACGGGTCCGCTCTACAAGCAGTACTGGCAGTCGTGGCGCACGATCGCCAAGCTCTCGCTGCCCGACCGCTTCCTCAAGGCCACCACGGACGACGCGCCGGAAACCAGGTCGGAGCGCATGTTCGAGGGTGAGCCGCGGACCTACGACGATCACGCGGGCCCCCGGTCGGGCCTGGTCACCGCCCTGAAGCACCGGACCGCCCCGAACCAGCTCCGTCGCCTGACCCGCACGGTCTGACGGTGGCGGACGACCGGGGGGACGAAGGGGCTGCCGGCGGAGACCGGACGCCGAGCGTCGACGAGACGCATCGGCGACCCCCCGGCGCGACCGATGCCGAGGTGGAGGCCGCAGGCACCGCCACCGAGGCACTGGAGTACGTCGAGCGGGCCCGTGGCCACCTCTACGACCTGCACCAGCTGATCGGGCGCGCGGACATCCTCTACCAGCAGGCCGCGGATCAGCTGGAGGCGGTCGGCCGCACGGAGCTCGCGGAGCTGATCCGTACCGAGATGGTCGGGGTGAACGTCCTCCACGGGCGGTGGACGTTCCAGATGGTCGAGGAGTTCGACGACGGGTTCTGGACCACGGCCCGCGAGGTGAGCAAGGCCGTCCGCGACGAGGTCACCGGAGGGCGTCGCCACGTCTACGAGGCCGAGCTCAAGGAGCGGAACCGGTCCGCGGGTATCACCGGTCATGAGGCGACCCCGCGGGAGGATCTCTAACCCCCGCGGGGTCGGCCGGCGTCAGCCGGTCGGTCGGCCGGTGTCAGCCGGTCCGGTGCCGGCCCGCCATGGCGTGCCGTTCGGACTCGGTCGTGCCACCCCAGACCCCGTACAGTTCCTTCGATTCCATGGCGAACTGCCTACAGGGGTCGAACACCGGGCAGCCCTGGCAGACGGCCTTGGCCTTCTCCTCCTTGCGGCGGCGCTCCCCCTTGGATTCGTCGTCTGCGCTGTAGAACAGGTCTTCGAGGTCGATGCAGGCGGCGTCGTCCCGCCAGGACCAGAACTCGGCGGTCGGCTCGAGGTTTCTGTATCGGGGCACGGCATCTCCTTTCCGCGCGGCTGAAGTGCCCTGCCATGAGCCCTGGATGTTCAGAACGCGGACCTTCATCCTGTCAGCCGACAGGGAGAGGTCAAACGGAAACCGGCACACCAAGGCGTGCCTAACTACCTGAGAACCCCTGTGCTACTTGCTTGGTCAGCAAGATTGTCGCGGAAGTGAGAATTCGGCAATCCGGCGCGGACCGCACTTCGTCACCTGACGAGCCCCGTCGTCGCGGCCCGGATCACCTCGGCGGCGCGGGACGCCGCTCCGTCGACACCCCACCACGACCTGATCCCGGTCGACTCCCCGTCGCGGAAGCGGTCGACCTGTTCCATGACCGCCCGGGCGACCGCCGTCGGGCCGTTGCCGTATCGCATCACCGACGCCCCCGGGATCCCGTCGAGCGCCTCGGCCGTGGCGTCCTGCTCCCCGTACGGCCGGCGACCCGGGACCACCACCAGTGGGACGTCAGCACAGGCGGCGTCGGCCACGGACGCCTGCCCGGCACCGGTCACCACCACATCGGCGGAGCACAACTCGGGCCACGGGTCCTCGTGCCACGATCCGTCCGGGCCGCCGATCTCCAGCCACTCGGTCACCCCGAGGTCGCGAGCGGTGGTCCTCACCGCCCGCCAGAACCTGTGGTCCCCGCCCGACCCGGAGCCGTTCAGATGGACCACCCGGGGTCGGCGACGACGGTCCCGTGGTTCACGGTCCCGTCGTTCGAACCGGGACACGCCCCCGATCTCCGCCACCGGGCTCTCGGTCCGCCGCAGGGTGGCCTGGTGCACGCCCGGGGGCCACGCCCCGATCAGACGCTCCGCCGCGCGGACGCGCAGCAGGTGGGGCTCGTCCTCCCTCACCCCCGGAGGGAGGGTGCTGACCATCGGGATCCCGGTCATCCGCGCGGCCAGCGACATGGCGGGCGAGGAATCGACCCAGAACGCGCGAGGGCGTGCGTGGTCGATCCAGGCGACGGCGGCGCGGCGGGCCGAGAGGGTGAGTTCCTCCGCGTCCTCCTCGTCGTCGATGCCGGGAGGGAGGTGGACGACCCGGGCCCCCGGGGGGAGGAGCGCGTCGTCGAACTGTCCTGCGATCAGCACCGTCACATCGAGGCCCCGCTCCCGCAGGGCACCCATCACGGGGAGCACGCGGTGGAGATGACCCCGCCCACGGTTGTGGACGTAGATGCCGATCATCTCCCGCCCCCCTCCGCCGCGCCCGACCGGTCTCCGGTGCCCTAGTCCACTCCGCGGATCGCTCCCAGCAGGGCGTCGCAGAAGGCCGGGAGGTCGTCCGGGTTGCGGCTGGTGAACACGCCGTCCGAGCTGACCAGCTCCTCATCCACCCACTCGGCACCGGCGTTGACAAGGTCCGTGCGCAGGCTGGGGTAGGAGGTGACGCGGCGCCCGCGGACGACCTCGGCCTCGATCAGGACCCACGGCGCGTGGCAGATGGCCAGGACGGGCTTGCCCGCCTCGACCATTTCGCGGACGAGGGTCACCGCGTGCTGGTCCTGTCGCAGGGCATCCGGGTTGGCGACGCCACCCGGCAGGACCAGGACGTCGACGTCGGCGGCGGTCACGTCGGCGCTCGTCCGGTCGACCGCCTGGGTGCCGGCCGGGGTGAGGTGGTCGACCAGGTCGACCTCGCCGTCGGATGTGCTGACCAGGAGCGCCGTGTGACCGGCTTCGGTCACGGCCCCCCACGGCTCGGTCAGCTCGACCCGTTCGATCCCCTCGCCGGCCACGAGGAATACGACGGTTCTGGTGTCAGTGCGTGCGTCCTGGGTCTCGGTCATAGCCTGATCGTGGGGCCGGACCCCCCAGGCCCGCAACCGGACCGCCGGTGGCCCCCGGCCCGACGGTCCGGCACGATACGTGGATGCGACGACGAGACCCGATCGACCGACGAGGACGGCGCGACCGCCGGCGAGGCGGCTGCGGCTGCTCCCTGCTCGTGCTGCTGCTCCTGGTGCTGGGGCTTGCCGTGGCCGCCGAGTTCGGCGCCCGGTGGTACCTGGCGGATCGGGCGGAGCGCGAGGCGTCGGCGCGACTCGGGGCCCCGGTGTCGGTGGGGTTCGGACCCACGCCGATCCTCTGGGATCTGGCCACCACGCGGGCCGTCGACACGGTCCGGATGACCTCCCCCGGTGACGCAGGCGTGCCCCGGATCGACGTGACCGGCTACTCGGTCAGGATGGTGGACGGTGCGATCCTGGCCGCGTCGGCGGACGGCACCGCGACGCTCAGCGGCGACCAGCTCGCCGCAGCGGCTGCGGAGGGGAACCCGGCCGGTGACTCCCCGGTGGCCGGCCTGACCGAGGTCCGTTCCGTGCGCCCGGACGCGCAGGCCGGTCTGCTGCGTGCGGACATCGGCGGGATCGCCGAGATCGGCGTGGCCCCGGGCGTCTCCGGCGGCCGACTCACCCTGACCCCTGAGCAGACCGAGCTGATCGGCATCCCCCTGCCGGACGGGCTGTTCTCCGGCATCACCGGCACCGTCGACTCGACGGTCGCCTCCCTGCCCGAAGGGGTGTCGATCCACGGCGCCCGCGTGGTGCCCGGCGGTCTCGAGGTCGCGCTCATCGGCACGGACGTCACGCTGAGGTAGCGCCACCGCCGTGGTCCGCGGGCTGGTCCTCGCTCCCGGCGGCGACCGGCACGCACAGCTCCGTCGCATCGGAACGGCCCCGGACCACCTCCGACCCGACGCGATTCCACCGGGCGGCCTCGGCGTCGCCCGCCGACGCGACCGCGGTGCCGGAGGCCAGGACGAGGCCGGACCGGTTCTTGGCCAGCTCGCACAGCCGGGACGCCTCGTTGACCGCGTCGCCGATCACCGTGTACTCGAGCCGGTCGTCCGCGCCGACGTAGCCCGCGACGACGCCCCCGTAGGAGGCTCCGATCCCGGCCCGGCACCCCGGCACCCGGGCCGGCAGCCGCTCACCGAGCACCCGGGCGCAGGCCAGGGCCGCGGAGGCCGGGTCGTCCATCGGCCGCGGCGCGCCGAACACCACGAGCGCGGCGTCGCCGAGGAAGCTGTCCACGATGCCGTCATACTCCTCGACCGTCTCCACGACCACCCGGAAGAACCGGTTGAGGACGTCGACGACCTCCGACGCCTCGGACCGCACCGCCATCTCCGTGGACCCGATGATGTCGACGAAGACGACGCCGACATGTGAGGCGCTGCCGCCCAGTTCGGGGTCCCGCTCCTCGGCCGCCTCCGCGACGTCGCGACCCACGTGGCGGCCGAACAGGTCCCGGAGCCGTTCGCGCTCCTGGAGCCCGGCCGCCATACGGTTGAACCCACGCTGGAGTTCGCCGAGTTCGGTGCCGTCATAGACCACCACGCGCCGGGAGAGCGCGCCGTCCGTGACGTCCTCCATGGCCCAGCGGAGACTGCGTAGCGGTCCGAGCACCGACCCGGTGGCCAGGGAGATGAGGAGGAATCCGGCGAGGAGCGAGGTGGCGCCGAGCACGATCACGATGACGGCGAGGCGTTCCAGCGACAGGGCCCGACCCGCCAACGTGTAGATCGCCACGATGATCAATCCCGCGATCGGAACCCCGCTGCCGACCGCCCAGGACACGCGGAGCCGCGTCATCGCACCCAGGAACCGGCCGCGGGGAACCGGGCCTCCGGACAAGGCGACCGCGGCGACGGGACGCAGTCCGAAGTCCGCGAACAGGAACGCCACACCGCAGACGACCATCCCGGAGAAGACGATCGTGAACCCGACCGACGGGATCGCCTCGGGGTCGATCACCCCGAAGGCGGGCGTGACCACGGCCGCGCCCAACAGCCACAGGAAAGCCTGGATCAGGGTCATCCGGCCGGGCAGACGGAGAGTCCACACCCGCTCCCGATCCGTGGGTTCGCGGCCGTCGAGGAACCACCCGACACGCCGGTGGACGGCACCACGCACCCAGATCGTCCCCACGATCGTCGCCAGCGCCACATACACCGGGACGACGATCGCCGTGGGGACCATGAACTCACGAGAGGGAAGGGTGGGACCCGGAAGGACGAAGAGGATCAGCACAGCGGCGACGGCCACGCCGACGAGGTTGGAGCCCAGCAGCATCAGTACGAGCAGGACCCGGACGCGCAGGGTTCTCAGGCGCGGCGACTCGGTCTCCCGCCCGAGCAGCACCGAGCCCAGTTCCGGGCGTCGCAGTAGAGACAGGTCGAGTCGCACGCACAACATCGTGCCATCTGTGGGCCCGGAAGTGAGGACCTCGTCACACTCGGCCCGGGGAAGTGGGGGTGAGACCCCGATGGGGCGTAGGGTAGGCGAGTCGGCCCGTACCACTCTTGCCTCGGGCCGAATCGGATGTCGACCTCCCGTGGTCGCGCACCGGGCGCGTCGCCTCCGAGCGACGCGGGAACCCAGGAGCGCGCCGGGCAAGACGCCCCATCTATGTACGGAGATTCCTCCCTTGTCACGTTCCTTCGCCGATCTCGGCGTTCCTTCATCCCTGCTCGACGTCCTCACGGGCGTCGACATCGTCACCCCCACCCCCATCCAGTCGGCCACGCTGCCCGACGCGATGTCCGGACGCGACGTCCTGGGCCGCGGCCGCACCGGCTCCGGCAAGACCTACGCCTTCTGCCTCCCGCTGGTCACCCGCCTCGCCGCCTCGGCGCCCGCCGGCGGCCGACGTAAGCGCAACTCCCCGCGTGGGCTGATCCTCGCCCCCACCCGCGAGCTCGCCCGTCAGATCGACGAGACGCTCGCGCCGCTGGCCAGGGCGATGGGCCTCAAGACCACCGTGATCTTCGGCGGCGTCTCGCAGGGCCGCCAGGTCAGCGCGCTCGACCAGGGCGTCGACATCGTGGTGGCCTGCCCGGGCCGGCTCGAGGACCTCATGGGGCAGAAGCACTGCCGCATGGACTCGATCGAGGTGAGCGTCCTCGACGAGGCCGACCACATGGCCGATCTGGGCTTCCTCCCGGGAGTCACCCGGATCCTGGCGGCCACGCCCGCGGGTGCGCAGCGCCTGCTCTTCTCCGCGACCCTGGACCAAGGCGTGGACAAGCTGGTCAGGAAGTTCCTCGACAACCCGGTCGTGCACGAGGTCGACGACGGCTCCGCCACCCCCGGCGCGACCGCGCACCACGTCTTCCACGTGGACCCGGACGACCGCGTCCGCGCACTGGCGGACCTCGCCGGGGTGAACGAGCGGACCGTCATGTTCACCCGCACCAAGCACGGCGCCAAGCGCCTGGCCAAGCAGCTGTCCGGCCGCGGCGTGACCAGCGTGGACCTCCACGGCAACCTCTCGCAGAACGCGCGCGTCCGCAACCTCGACGCGTTCTCCTCGGGTCAGGCGAGCGTGCTGGTGGCCACTGACATCGCCGCACGCGGCATCCACGTCGACGACGTGGGATTGGTCGTCCACGCCGATCCGCCCGCCGAGCACAAGGCCTACGTGCACCGCTCGGGTCGGACCGCGCGCGCGGGTGCTGTCGGCACCGTGGTCACCGTGGCCACCTCCGACCAGGTCCGGGAGGTGCGCTCACTGCTGCGGTCGGCCGGCGTGACGGCGGGCGAGATCGTGCTCCCCGTGGGGGCCAACGCCGCCACGGCACTGGCCGACGCCCCCGAGGCCCCCGCGCACGTCCCCGGGGACCATGCCCCCGAGGGCCGTCCGAGCCAGGGCCAGAGTCGCCAGAGCCAGAACCGGCAGCGCCAGGGCCGCTCCCAGGGTGGGCAGGGCCAGAACCGCCAGGGACAGGGCCGCGACGGCGGGGAGCGCGGAGGTCGCGGGCAGGAGTCGTCCGGTTCAGATGGCACCCGTCGTCGTCCTCGTCGTCCACAGGGCGCCGGCGCCCAGGGGACCGGTGGCCACGGTTCCACCCGTCAGGGTTCCGGGGGCCAGGGTTCGTCGCGTCAGGGTTCCGGTGGTCAGCGTTCGGCCGCCACCCACACGATCGCCCAGAGCGCGGGCCAGCCGCGTGGCGGCGATCGCCGAAGGGCCAGCCGCGCCGCCGGCTGAGTCCGGCCTTCCTCCCGATCAGCCGCCGGCTGTCACCCGAACACGGTGATGGTCTGGCGGCTGATCGCCGTCAGCGCCCCGTCCGGTCGCCACATCATGGCGTGGGTGTGCGCGTACCCGTCCCGGGAGGCATCGGTGGTCGCCTCGTAGGCGAAGACGGCCTCCGGCGGGATCGTGTCGGGACCGATCTCCGTCACCAGTTCCAGCGTCCAGGTCAGGCTGCTGGCGGGTGCGAACCCGGAGAGCATCTGGATGGTCGCCGGCGGCCACGCGTCCGCGAGCACCAGCAGGTGCTCCTCGTGGAACTCCTCCGGGGCCTCGCGTAGCTGCGCCCACCCCGACAGGTCGCCGGTCTCGGCTCCGCTGAACGGTAGTGCGCCACCGACCTGCCTCAACGCGAGGAAGCGGTAGAACTCCGGGGTCATCTTCTCGATGTAGGGGAACGGCTCGATGGTCCCGGGCTCCGGCAACTGCGGCATGGGATGCCTCGGGGGCACGACGATGGTGGACTCGCGGTGTTTCCCGAACGCCGCCAGCGCCGTGGCCACGATCGCTCCGTCCTGCCGCAGCGTGGCCTGGGCCTGCGTGACGTTCTTCCCGACCCGCAGGACCTCGGCGTGGACCTCGACCGCGCCCGTCGTGGCGGGGCCGACGAACGAGACCGTGAACGACCTCAACGGATGTGGAGACGCCTTGTCGGCACCGTCTCCGGCCCCGTCTCCTGCCGCATCCCGCAGGCGGCCCTTGATCGACGCGAGTAGTAGCGCCCCGGTCAGCCCGCCGTAGATCGCGCGGCCCTGCGTCCAACCGTCGGTGATCTCGACGGTCCCACCGCGCGAGGCGGCCTCCAGCATGCTCTTCAGCGACATGCCGGACAGTCTGCCAAAGCGCTCAGTGCACCAGTTGGGCGCGCCCCTTCTGCCGGAACGCGGCCAGCGCGGTCGCCAGGCCGGGCATCTGCGGCATCCGGTCGAACATCTTCTCGCTGCGCGTCTCCGCCGCGTCGTCGGCGGTCCGGTGCAGGTAACGGTCGGGCAGCGAGAGTCGGGCGATGGTGCGCCACGACTGCAGGTACTGCTTCCACAGCGGCCCGCTCACGTACGGCAGGTCGTACCGCTCGCACAGGTCGCGCACCCGCAGCGAGATCTCCGAGTACCGGTTGGACGGCAGGTCGGGGAACATGTGGTGCTCGATCTGGAACGACAGGTTGCCCGACATGAGGTTCATGACGGGGCCGCCGTCGAGATTGGCGCTGCCGAGCATCTGGCGCAGGTACCACTCGGCCTGGGTCTCGTTCTTCACGTCCTTGGGGGTGAACTTC
The DNA here is from genome assembly GCF_002289575.1 of Dietzia natronolimnaea. GTDB lineage: Bacteria > Actinomycetota > Actinomycetes > Mycobacteriales > Mycobacteriaceae > Dietzia > Dietzia natronolimnaea_A. Next base: position 34,869 of record NZ_NTGA01000022.1, on the reverse strand, counting down.
TCCGCCCCGTCCGGGAAGTGACCGCAGAAGATCACCGCGTTGGTCCAGATGTTGCGGATGATGTTCGCGGTGACGGTGGCGGTGAGCGCCTGCCGACCCGCCGGGCCGGCGAGCACGGGGAAGAGGATGTAGTCCTTGAGGACCTGCTTGCCCGCCTTGCGGAGGAAGGCCTTGGCGGTGCGCCGGTAGGCGGGCGTGGCACCGGAGTTCGGGAACGCGTCCTGGAACCGCACGTGCTGCATCCCGATCCCCCACTCGAACCCCAGCATCAACACGGTGTTGATCAGGAGGTTGGCGGAGTACCTGGGCTCCCACGGCACGTCGCGCGTGACCCGCAGGACGCCGAACCCCACGTCGTCGTCCAAGCCGACGATGTTGGTGAACTTGTGGTGCAGGTAGTTGTGGGTGTGCTTCCAGTCCGCGGAGCTGCCGACCAGGTCCCACTCCCACGTGGTGGAGTGGATCTCCGGATCGTTCATCCAATCCCACTGTCCGTGCAGGACGTTGTGCCCGATCTCCATGTTCTCGAGGATCTTGGCGACGGCCAACGCGCCCGTGCCGAGAGCCCAGGCCGTGCGGTTCCGCGCGCCGAGATACAGGACGGCGCGGGCTCCGAGTTCGATCCCCCTCTGCAGCCGGATCACGCTGTGGATATAGCGGTAGTCCCGCTCACCGCGCGAGGCGATGACGTCGGCCCTGATCGCGTCGAGTTCCCGCCCCAGTTCGTCGATCTGCCCGGAAGTGAGATGCGCGTACTCGCCTACATCAGAAATGGCCATGGATCAACTCTAGGCCGGTACGGGGGGCCTTAACCACCCGTGGGACGTCCTGACGATGAATTCGTGACCAAGCGCACCACGATCCGCCTACTTCAGTCACTCCAAGCCCGACGCAGCACTTCTAGCGTGCCGTGCACGCGCTCCCGGGTCGACCCCACAGGGGCGATCATCAACTCGTCCGCGCCCGCGCGCTCGGCGAACTCCCGCAGGTAGTCGCGCACCTCGGGGCCGTCCCCCACGGCGGTGCAGCTGATCATGTGCAGGATCTGGCGACCGGCGGCCGACTCCATCACCATGTCCAGCTCCTCGTCCGAGAAGTGACGCCCGCGTCCGGCCATCAGCTTGACGCGCTGGCGGCGATACCAGTGGAGCTCGCGGGCCGCGCGCCCGGTGTCGTCGTCGGCCACCACGTTGACCGCGGCGATCATGTAGGGCTCGGCCAGCTGTTCGCTGGGCTCGAACCGGTCGCGGTACACCGCCGAGGCCTGCTCGAGCGCGTCGGGGGCGAAGTGCGAGGCGAACGCGTACGGCAGACCGAACTTCGCGGCGAGCTGGGCGCCGAACAACGACGACCCGAGGATGTAGAGCGGGATCCTGGTCCCTCGTCCGGGCGTCGCGGTGATCCCGCGGGTGCGGGCGAGGTCCGACGGCGAGTCTCCCAGGAAGGCCTGCAGTTCTCGCACGTCGTCGGGGAAGTGCTCGGCGGCCGACGGCTCGCGGCGCAGGGCGCGGAACGTCTGCGGGTCGGTGCCGGGCGCGCGGCCCAGACCCAGGTCGATCCTGCCCGGGTGCAGCTCGGCGAGCGTGCCGAACTGTTCGGCGATAACGAGCGGCGAGTGGTTGGGCAGCATCACGCCGCCGGAACCCAGCCGGATCCGCTCGGTCTGCGAGGCGATGTGCGCCATGAGCACCGCCGGCGCGGAGGAGGCGATGGACCCCATGTTGTGGTGCTCGGAATACCAGACCCGCTCGTAGTTCAGCTCTTCGGCCTTCTGCGCCAACGCCACCGAGTCCTGCAACGCCTCACCGACGGACTGACCGGGGCGGACGGAGGCGAAGTCGATCACGGACAGGGGCATCGGGGAGGGGGTCATGACCGGTCCAACCCACGCCCTGCGGGGCCTATTCCGTCCCGCGTCCGGCCGGGGGCGGCACACTGGGGGTATGACCGCACCCGGCTCCGGTTCCAGCCCCAGTTCCAGCTCCGTCGACATCGCGCACCTGGTCTCGGAGATGCGCAGGGCCGAACCGCTGGTGCACTGCCTGACCAACTCGGTGGTCCGCCAGATCACGGCCGACGTCCTGCTGGCCGCCGGCGCGGCGCCCGCGATGGTCGACCATCCCGAGGAGGCCGCCGACTTCGCGGCGGTCGCCTCCGGGGTGCTGGTCAACGTGGGCAACCCGACCGCCGAACAGGTGGAGGGCATGCACGCCGCGATCGGCTCCGCGAGGGAGCACGGCACCCCGTGGGTACTCGATCCGGTCGCGGTGGGCGGTCTGACTCTGCGCACCGGGCTCGCCACCGGCTGGCTCGACCACGTCCCCGCCGCGATCCGGGCCAACGCCTCGGAGATCGTCGCGCTGGCCGGTGCCGGGGCCGGTGGCCGGGGAGTGGACTCGACACATGACGTGGCTGCCGCCCTGCCGTCTGCGTTGATACTCGCCGAGCGCACCGGCGGCGTGGTCGCGGTGACGGGTGCGCAGGACGTGGTCGTCACCAATTCCGGCGGGTTGACGGTCGCCACCTGGATCACCTCGGGGCACCCGCTGTTGCAGAAGGTGATCGGCACCGGCTGCGCGCTCGGCGCGCTGACGGCCGCCTACCTCGGCGCGGCCCGGGCAGCCGGCCTCCCCGACCACGACGCGGTGGTCGCCGCCCACGCCCACGTCGGTGCGGCGGGAACGGCCGCCGGGCGGGTCGCCGCCGGGCCGGGCCTGTTCGCGGTGGCGTGGCTCGACGCACTGTACACGCTGACACCCGAGGAGATCGCGGAGTCGGTCACGCTCCTCGACGCCTCGCCGTGACCCACCCGGCCCCCGGGCGCCGCGCCTGCGCCCCTGGTGGGCACGGCGATCCGCACGGCCCCGTCGACTGGCGGGTGTACCTGGTCACCGATCCCCACCTCGGGGGCGGTCGGGACGTGGTGCCCCGGATCGTCCACGAGGCCGTGCTCGGCGGGGTGGGGGTCGTCCAGGTCCGGGACAAGGAGTGCGACGACGACGAGTTCGCCACCCGCGCCGCAGCCGTGGCCGACGCCGCCCGACGGGCCGGGGCACGGGTGGGCCGCGACGTGCCGGTGTTCGTCAACGACCGCCTGGACGTGGCGCGGGAGCTGGGGTTGCACCTGCACGTGGGACAGCGGGACGTGCCGTTCCGGCGGGCCCGCGCCGCACTCCCGGGCCACCTGATGGTGGGCCTGTCGATCGAGTCCGATGAGCAACTCGGTGTCGCGTTGGCCGGTCCCGGGCCCGCACCGGACGTGATCGGGGTGAGCCCGGTCTGGTCCACCGCCACCAAGACCGACACCGCTGCGGCGCTCGGTCCGGCAGGAGCCGACCGCATCGCCCGCGCGGCCCACCGACGGGGCGTCGCGGCGGTGGGCATCGGCGGGATCACCGCCGCGACCGTCGGCCTGCTCGCCGGCACCGCCCTGGACGGTGTGTGCGTGGTGTCGGCTGTGATGGGCGCGCCCGATCCACGGGCCGCCGCCCACGAACTGCTCGCCCACTGGGACCGGTCCCGCGATCGGGCTCGAGGCTGACCCTGCACCGCGCCTGTCGGACCGCGCCTGGTCAGTCCCGCACTGTCAGTCGCCCCAGGGGTGGCAGACGCCGAACCCGCCGTAGCCGGTGCCGATCGTCGGGTGAGTGGAGAGCGTCAGCTCGTCCTGGTGGTCGTTGACCAGGTAGATGTAGCGGATCTCGGGACGCGTCGACGCCTCGTCGGTCGCCTCGGGGTTCTCTGTCGGCCTGAGCCGGAAACCGTGCGGCTCGACCGCCCTCACGACCTCGTCCAGGGCCTGGTCCCACCCAGTGGGGTCCAGCGCGTCGGGGTGACGCATCTCGCGGGCGTAGTACTTGCCGATCCCGGTGTCCCCGACACCGGCCGCGTCGCTCCGACTGGGACAGGCGACCTCCTGCGCCGCGCGCGCCTCTCTCCATCCGTCCGCACCGATCCTGCCCTCGAGGACCCGTCGGATCTCCGCCTGTCCCGCCTCGAGTGCCGCGCGTGAGCCGGGGACATCGATCGTGGTGTCGAGCGGAACGTTCGCCGCGCCGATCGGGCCGGTGCTCGTCGGAGGGGACGGCACAGGGGTCGGCGCGGCCCCGCCCGCGCAGGCCGTCGCGGCGAGGAGGACCGGGGGAGCCAGAACCGGGTAGAGGGATCGAAACCGCGCCACCGCACCCATGGTGCCCGTACCGTCGGGCGCATGCAGGACAGGACCCCGGACCAGATCACCATGGTCGAATTCCCCAGTACGTCGATGCCCGCGACCGCCGAGTTCCTGGCGACCGTGTGCGGCTGGTCGCCCACCGTGTACGGGACGTCGTACACCGACCTCACCGGCGGCGGGATCGAGGTGGGGATCCAGGGCGACGACGACGAGCAGTCACCGGCACCGCTGATGGTGATCCTGGTTGCCGACCTGGCCGAGGCGCGCGGACGGGTCGAGGCCGCGGGTGGCGTGGTGACCCTCGAGCCCTTCTCCTTCCCGGGCGGCCGACGGTTCCACTTCCGCGAGCCCGGCGGGAACGAGATGGCCATGTGGGTGCCCGAGTAGCCCCCGACCGGGCTGCCGCGGGCCGCCGCCTCACGCGCTCGGCTCGAACCCCTCCGGCAACGCGAGCCGCGTGAGTTTGGCCGGGTTGGAGTGGAAGTAGACCCGCGTGACGCGGCCGTCGACCACACCCAGCTGGGCCACCCGGACGACCCCACGGGAGACCACAGCCAGCGCGAACTCCCCGTTCACCTCGACCGGAGCGATCATGCCGTCGGACAGCTCCGCCGCCTTGATGAGGAAGTACGCACACTTGCGGGCCCCCACGATGTCCCTGCGGGCGGCGTTGACCTTCCCGTCGCTGTCCGAGACCACCCGGGCGTCCGCGGTGAGCACCTCGATCGTCTGCTGGAGGTCACCGGCCAGGACGGCCTCGACAAGCCGAGAGATCACCGCATCCGGTGCACGCTCCGGCGGACGCAGGTCGGTGTCCAATCTGCGCCTCGCCCGGCTCACCCACTGACGGACCGTGGGCACGGCCGCGTCCAGCGCGCCGGCGATCTCGGCGTAGGGCAGGGAGTAGGCCTCGCGCAGGACGAAGGCCGCGCGCTCCTCGGGGCCGAGCTGCTCGTAGGCCAGCAGGACGGCGATCCGCAGGTCGTCGCGCTGCTCGGCCAGCTCCGAGGGCAACAGGGCGGTGTCGACGGGTTCGGGGAGCCACGCCCCCACGTAGTCCTCCCGCCTGCGTCGCCGCAGCCGGTCCAGGCACAGGCGCGTGGTGACCGTGGTGAGCCACGCCTCGGGGTTGTCGGGCGCCGATCCCGCCTCGAGACCGACCAGGCGGGCCAGGGCCTCGTCGGCGGCGTCCTCCGCGTCGGCCCACGTCCCGGTGATGCGGTACCCGACCCCGAGGAGCCGTCCCCGGACCCGGTCCACCGCGGCCCGGTCGAGTCCGGCGAGCGCACCGGCCGTCGTCACCTCGGGCGAACGGGATCGATGTCCTCCCGGCGCACGCCCCTGAGCGAGCCCGGATCCTTCCGGGTGGCCACTGCGATCCGGTTCCATGCGTTGATGGTGACGACCTCCATCAGCAGCTGTCCAGTGCCCGACTCGCCCCGGTGTCGGACCACGTCGTCCCAGAGCTCGTCCGAGACCGAGTCCTCGCCGTGGATGTGGGTGACCGCGTCGGCGAACCGCAGGACCGTGAGGTCCCCCTCGGACAGCTCACCGGCGTGGGCGGGCCAGTCCTCGGCGGCCACGATCCGGGCGTCGTCCCAGCCGTCTTTACGGGCGTCGCGCCGGTGCATGGCGGTGCAGAAGCGGCACTCGTTCACCGCCGAGACGCGGAGCCTGATGAGGTGACTGTCGGAGCGGGAGACCCGGGCCCGGGTGTAGGCCTCGAGCGCCAGCATGGGTGCCATCGCGCCCGCGCTGACCTGTTTGCGCTGTCCGTGGTCGTTCTGATGTGTACTCATTCCCCTTCGACGCACCAGCGTCACCGGATGTGACACGCTGCCGGAAATGACAGCGGATGGGTGCGATCACCTATGGCGGTCGGAGGCGTCCCCTCATAGCCTGGACACATGACCGATCCCGATGATCTGTTGCTCTCGGACTCCGAGCGTCTGCACGCCCTCACCGCGCTGGGCGACCACTATGCCGCGGGGCGCCTCGACGACCCGGAGTTCCACTCCCGTTCGGGCGACATCGCAGCGGCCCGCACCCTGGGTCAGCTGCGCGGGTCGTTCAGCGATCTCCCGGGCGGCATGCCCCTGACCAGCGTCGACGGCATGATCGTCCAGTCGGCCACGGCGGCCGGTGGCGAGCTGGTGCGCACCTCGTCGTCGCCGGCGGCATCGGACCCGGATCGCGAGCTCCAGGATCTCCGCAAACGGGGCAAGAGGGTGGAGACGCTCGACGGGTTGGTCCTGGGGGCGACGCTCGTGGCGTTCCTCGTACTCCAGTTCGTGGTGGGCTGGGATTACGCGTGGATCGTCTGGCCGTCGCTGGTCCTGACCCTGGGGGTTCCGCGCGCCATCCTGCAGTTCACCGACTCGGACGAGGAGCTCTACGAGGAGCTCAAGGAGTCCGACGACGAGGCGCGCAAGGAACGCCTCCGCGCGGCCACCGAGCGGATCCGCGAGCTGGGCGACGGGCGCGAGACGCGGGACTGACCCCTTCGGCCGGGTCCCGCCGTCCACGGTTCTACCCGGCGGGGTTGCCCGGACCGTGCCCGGTCCCCGACCCGTGCCCGGTCCCCGGCCCGTGCGCGATCCCCGGCCCGCCGTCGCCCTCTCTCCTCCCGAGGGCCGCCGCCGCGGGGAACACTCCCAGACCGAGTCCGACCGCCACGATCGTCGCCCCCACGCCCAGCGATGCCAGTACGGGGACCCTGCGTTGGGCGAGGGCGGAGTCACAGGCCTCCTGCGCCTCCGAACTCGGCTGGGGGCGCTCGCCCCGGAGGAGGTCCGCCCAGCTCAACGAGGTGAGGGCGTTGTCCTTGTCCCGGGCCTCGCGGTAGTCGGGGCTGAAGTAGGTGCCGCAGTCCACCCGTTGGATCCACCCGCCCGTGGCCACCCCGATGCTGCCCAGCAGGATCCCCCCGAGCACGACGAGCAGGCCGAGCACGGAGACGAGCGCACCGATCACGCGAGGGGTCACCGCGTCATCGTCACATCCGCGGCCCGCTGCCGCATCCGCGCCTCGGTCGGCCGACGGGCCGCGAGGCGGGTCAGGTCTCCTCGAGCGCGACGCCCTTGCGCTCCGGGAGGGTGAAAGCCGCCAGCGCTGCCACGACGAAGGCCGCCGCGAACACCCCGAAGACCATCGCGGTGCCCCCTGCGCCGAGCATCACCGGGACGAGCAGTGGCGCGATGATCGAGGCGATCCTCCCGAACGCGGCCGCCGCGCCGGTGCCGGACCCGCGGGTCCTGGTGGGGTAGAGCTCGGGGCCGATCGCGTACAGCGCGCCCCACGCGCCGAGATTGAAGAACGACAGCGCCATGCCCGCGGCGATGATCGTCGCCGGCGAGCCCGCGAGCCCGAACAGGCCGGCGGCGACCGCTGAACCGGACAGGAACACCGCGAGGGTGACGCGGCGGCCCCACACCTCGATGAGCCACGCCGCCACCGCGTACCCCGGCAACTGGGCGAGCGTGATGATGAGGGTGTAACCGAACGACCTGACCAGGTCGAAACCCTGCGAGACCAGCAGGCTGGGCAGCCAGATGAACGCGCCGTAGTAGGAGAAGTTGATCCCGAACCACACGATCCACAGGGCACCGGTCCGGCGTCGCAGTCGCGGGGACCAGATCGACTCGCGGGCGGACTCCTCGACGGGCTCGAGCCGGTCCGTCGCCGCCCCGTCGATCGCGGCGGCGGGCGGCTCGACCCCGGCTGAGTCGGCGGGCGGCTCGACCCCGGCCGAGTCGGCGGGCGGCTCGACCCCGGCCGAGGCCTCGTAGTCGCGGACGATCCGTTCGGCCTCGTCGACCCGGCCCTTCGATTCCAGGAACCGCACCGACTCGGGCAGCCCGAACCGGATCACCAACGCGTAGGCGGCGGGGACCAGACCCACGGCCAGCGCCCAGCGCCATCCGTCGTCGCCGGTCGGGACCACGAAGTACCCGATGAGCGCCGCCATGATCCAGCCGACGGCCCAGAACCCCTCGAGGATCACCACGACCCTGCCGCGGATCCGGCGGGGCGCGAACTCGCTGACCAGCGTGGACGCGACGGGCAACTCGGCACCCAGGCCGAGGCCCACGATGAAGCGCAGGACGATGAGCACCGCGATGCCGGTCGACAGGGCCGCCGCGCCCGTGGCCAGTCCGTAGACCAGCAGCGTCGCGGCGAAGACCTGGCGGCGACCGATCCTGTCCGCGAGCAGACCGCCCAGCGCGGCGCCGATCGCCATGCCGACGAACCCGATGGACCCGATCCAGGACAGCTCGGTGGGGGTGAGCGCCCAGTGCACTGCCAGCGCGGCCATGACGAAGGAGATGAGGCCCACGTCCATGGCGTCCAGCGCCCACCCGACCCCGGATCCGAGCAACAGCCTGCGGTGCTTGCGGGTGAACGGCAGGCCGTCGAGGCGCTCCGTGCGTGTGGTCATGCGCGACAACGCTACTCCCGGCCCGTCGGCGCCTCACTCGCGCGGCGACCGGCCGATACCGCGCGGCGGCGCCGTGCCGCCGGTGCTCCAGGGCGCCCTCCGGCGAGTGGTCGCAAACGGCACCTGAGCGGGAACGCCACCTGGGGAAACGTGAGCGGGTGTGACCACGCGACGACACGGGCACTCCGGGGCGGCGGCCTCTCGCCGGAGCCCACGGCGACCGGGCGGCGCAGGGGAATTTACGACGAGGTCTGGACTTGGACCAGCGTCCGGGTAGCCTGGTGAAGTATGTGTTTTGTGTCACAAACCAGGGAGTGCCTCGTGGACACCACTGATCACGCCAGCCCGGGCGGCGCCGACTTCGACATCGTGATCCACGGCGGGACCGTCTACGACGGAACCGGCGCGCCGGGCGTCCGGTCCGACGTCGGGATCCGGTCCGGCGTCGTCGCGGCGGTGAGCCCCACCCCGCTCCCGATCTCGCCCGGCACCCGCGTCATCGAGGCCGACGGCAGATGGGTGATGCCCGGATTCGTCGACACCCACACCCACTACGACGTCGAACTGCTGGTCTCCCCCGGGCTCGGCGAGTCGGTGCGGCACGGGGTGACCACCGTGCTCGTGGGCAACTGCTCCCTGTCCGGGGTCTACTCGGACACCGTCGACGTGGCCGACCTGTTCAGCCGAGTCGAGGCCCTGCCCCGGGACGCCGTCCTCGAGGCACTCGAGCGCACGAAGTCCTGGTCCGACCCGGCGGCATGGCGGCGCGCGGTCGAGGCCCTGCCGCTGGGGCCCAACGTGGCGAGCTTCCTCGGCCACTCCGACGTCCGCGCCTCCGTGATGGGCCTGGGCCGGGCGACCGACCCGGAGCACTCCCCCGGTCGGGAGGAGTTGCTCGAGATCGAACGGCGGGTGGACGAGGCCCTCGACCAGGGTTTCCTCGGGGTCTCCACCATGACCAACCCGTGGGACAAGATGGACGGCGACCGCTACCGCTCGCGGACCCTGCCCTCCACACACGCCTCGTGGAAGGAGTTCCGGCGCCTCAGCCGGATCCTCCGCCGGCGCGACCGGGTCCTGCAGGGCGTACCGAACCTCAACACCAAGGTCGACGTGGCCTTCTACGTGGCCACCAGCACGGGACTCTTCCGCAAGCCGCTGCGGGTCTCACTCCTCGCCGCCGCGGACACCCTGGCCGAGCCGTGGGTCAACCGCATCTTCCGGCCGCTGGCATGGGTGGCCAACACTCTCGGAAGGGGCAGGTTCGTGTGGCAGCACCTGCCCACCACCTTCAAGGTGTGGGCCGACGGGATCGACCTGGTGGTCTTCGAGGAGTTCGGCTCCGGACGCGAGGCGCTACACCTCAAGGACGAGATGGCCCGCACCGATCTGCTCGAGAAGGAGGGCTACCGGCGCTGGTTCCGGCGGGACTTCGAGAAGCGGTTCAGCCCACGGGTGTGGCACCGCGACTTCGACGACGCCCTGATCGTGGCCTGCCCCGACGAGTCGCTGGTCGGCAGGACCGTCGGCGACGTCGCCCGCGCACGGTCGCTGCACCCCGCTGACTGCTTCCTCGACCTGGTCGTGGAGCACGGCGCCGACCTGCGGTGGACCACCACCATCGCCAACGCGCGCGAGGAGGTCGCCAACCGGCTCGCGCGGACCCCGGGGATCACCATCGGCTTCTCCGACGCCGGGGCGCACCTGCGCAACATGGCCTTCTACAACTTCGGCGTCCGTCTGCTCGAGCGCGTGCACGAGGCGGATCGTCGGGGTACCCCGTTCCTGTCCGTCGAGGAGGCCGTGTTCAAGCTCACCGGAGAACTCGCCGACTTCTACCGGCTCGACGCCGGGCGGATCGCACCCGGGCGTCGAGCCGACGTGGTGGTGATCGACCCGGCCGGCCTCGACGGCGAGTCGCTGGGCTACCACGAGGAGGCGATGCCGGAGCTCGGCGGCATCCACCGCATGGTCAACCGCAACGACCGCGCGGTGGCCGCCACGATCATCAGCGGCCACGTGGTGTGGTCCGACGGCGAGTTCGCCGAGGGGTACGGCCGACAGTTCTCGGCGGGACGGTTCCTTCCCGCGGGCGAGGCCGTGGGGCCGCGGCCGAGTTCACACCCGCGGCCGAGTGCGGACCCGCGGCCGGCCGGTCACTCGGTGGGCAGTCCGGCCTCCTCCCAGGCGGAATAGCTGCCCTCGAGTTCGGTGACGTCGTACCCGACGCTGCGCAGCGCGCTGGCCACGACCGAGCTGCGGGTGCCGGACTGGCAGTAGGTGACGATCGTGCCCGGGTCGGGCAGCTCGTCGCGCTCCCACATCACCTGGCCGCCGTGCAGCTGGGTGGCGCCGGGGACGTGGCCGTCGGAGTACTCGGAGGTGGCGCGGACGTCGAGCACCATGGCGTGCTCGTGGGCCTCCAGGGCATTCGGGTCCACGGTCTCCGGACGGAACGTGGGCAGTCCGTCGGTGGAGGTGACGTACCCGCGCGTGGAGTCGACACCCACTCGGATGACGTGGCGCCGCAGCTCGTCGGCCGCCTCGGCGTCCTCGGCGAGGAGGACCAGGCCGCGGGTGTCGGACTCCGGGTCGATGGCCCAGCCGGCGTAGGTGCCGGCCTGACCGGCCGGGAGGTTGATGGCGCGGTCGACGGTGCCGTCGTGGACGTCGTCGGCGGGTCGGGGGTCGACGACGACGAGGTCACCGGAGTCGATGCCGGAGGCCACCTCCTCCGCTGGCAGCTCGGGCAGCTCCGGAAGTGGATGGCCGAGGACGGAGGGGCCGTCCCGGTTCTGCCGCTTCATCCGCCCGAAGTAGGCCGGCGCGTCCGGCTGGCCGTCGAGGAGTTCGGAGATGAAGCCCTCCTCGTCATCGTTCTCCACGTACTTCGGCCACCACGCGAACTTCCGCTCGTATCCCACCGAGCTGGACGGCAGCGCGCCCAGTGACTTGCCGCAGGCGGAACCCGCGCCGTGGGCCGGGAACACCTGGACGTGGTCGGGCAGGGTGAGGAAGTGCTCGCGCAGGCTGGCGAACAGCTGCCCGGCGCTCTCGACGCGGGTGTCCGCTCCGGAGTCGTCACCGCCGGAGTCGCTGCCGCCGGCGGTCTCGTCGAGCAGGTCCGGTCGGCCCAGGTCACCGCAGAACACGAAGTCGCCGGTGAGTGCGTAGCCGGGTTCGTCGGCGAACGCGCCGTCGGTGACGAGGAACATCAGGTGCTCGGGCGTGTGGCCGGGGGTGTGCACGGCCTCGAGGCGGACGTTGCCGAGCTCGATGGTGTCGCCGTGGCGGAGCCGCTCGCCCTCGAAGCCGTAGCGCCAGTCCTCGCCGCCCTCGTCGGAGAGATACACGGTGGCGCCGGTGGCGGCGGCCAGCTCGCGGGTGCCGGACAGGTAGTCGGCGTGGATGTGGGTCTCGGTGACCGTGACGATGGTCATGCCGTGCTGGTCGGCCATCTCGAAGTAGGGCCTCAGGTCGCGGCTGGGGTCCACGACGATCGCCTCACTGCTGCTCTGGCAGCCGATGAAGTAGCTGGCGTGCGCCAGGTCGTAGTCATAGATGCGCTCGAAGAGCATGGTGTGTGTCCGTTTCCGTGGGGAACAGGTACACACTCCACCGTAAAACCCTCGGGGGTATAGCGCCACCCCTCGGCGCGGACGACGCGCACACTGGACCGGAGTACCCGCCACCGACGAGAGGACCCCGCGCCGTGTCTGACTCACACCAGTCCGAATCGCACCAGCACGAATCACACCCGTCCGACTCCCCGCTGACCGACGACCTGCGCCGCCTGCTCGCCCGGCCGAATCCGTGCGTCATGGCCACGCTGCGCAAGGACGGCTCCCCGGTGACCGTGCCCACCTGGTACCGGCTGGTCGCCGGCCGCATCCACCTCAACCTGGACGCCGGCCGGGTCCGACTCCAGCACCTGCGGCGCGACCCGCGGGTGGCACTGTCCGTGCTGGACGCGGACGACTGGTACTCGCACGTGAGCATCCAGGGCCGGATCACCGAGATCGCCGAGGACCCGGACCTGGCCGGCATCGACGCGCTGTCCCGGCACTACACGGACCAGCCGTACCCGGTCCGCGATCGCGCCCGCGTCGACGCCTGGCTGGAGATCGAGCGGGTACACACGTGGGGGTCCGCGGCGCGATCCTGATCCGGCGGCGGGCGACGCGGCATAGCCTCTGGGCAGACCTCCAGCCCCTCCAGCCCTGAGCCCCTCCACTGCTCAGTTCCCCGCCCCCCAGCCAGGCGCCCCACCCGGGCGCCCCACTCCCCCGGAGCCGCACATGTCCGACCGTTTCCCCCTCGCCGAGCTCGCCGATCTCCCCGACGACCTGCGGGAGCGCATTCTGACGGAGCAGGAGAAGGCCGGGTTCGTCCCCGAGGTGTTCCTGATGTTCGGGCGCCGCCCGGCGGAGTGGCGGGCCTTCTTCGCCTACCACGACGCGGTGATGGACCGCGAGGGCTCGAACATGTCCAAGGCGGACAAGGAGATGATCATCGTGACCATCTCCGCGCAGAACAACTGCCAGTTCTGCGTGGTGGCGCACGGTGCGATCCTCCGCATCGTCAAGAAGGACCCGTACCTCTCCGACCAGTTGGCCGTGAGCCATCACAAGGCCGAGCTGACCCCACGGGAACGCGCCATCTGCGACTTCGCCACCAAGGTCAACCTGCGGTCCGACGAGCTCGTCGACGCCGACTTCGCCGCGCTGCACGCGCACGGCCTGGACGACGAGGACGCGTGGGACATCGCGACGATCACCGGCCTGTTCGGGCTGAGCAACCGGGTGGCCAACGCCACCGACATGCGGCCGAACCCGGAGTTCTACCTGATGGGCCGAGCGCCGCGGGAGAAGTAGGCCGCCGCGGTCACGCCCTACAGCTGCTTGTGCGGGATCCCGTTGATGGTCCCGCCGTCCACCACGAACTCCGTGGCGGTGGCGTAGGAGGACTCGTCGGAGGCCAGGAACAGCACGAAGTTGGCCACGTCCTCGACGGTGCCCAGCCGGCCGAGGGGGATCGGGATCATGTCGTCCGGGATCCCCTCGGTGATCGGGGTGCGCACGAGGCCCGGGTGCAGCGAGTTGCAGCGGATGCCGTGCGGGGCGAGCTCGAGCGCGACCGATTTGGTGAGCCCACGGACGGCCCACTTGGCGGCCACGTACCCGTGAGCCCACGGCGTACCGCGCATGCCCTCGATCGACGAGACGTTGATGATCGACCCACCACCGGCGGCGATCATCGTCTCGGTGACGGCTTGACATCCGTAGAAGGTCCCCGTGAGGTTCACGTCCAGGATCTGCTGCCACTTGTCATGCCGGAACCTGTGCAGCTCGGCCCCGTTGGCGATCCCCGCGTTGTTGACCAGCACATCGACCCCGCCCCAGTCGGCGACCGTCTCCTCGACGACGGCCTTCCACTGCTCCGCATCGGACACGTCGAGATGGCGGTAGCGCGCGCCCTCCCCCAGCTCGGCCGCCACGGCCTCGCCCTGATCGTCCAGCACGTCGGTGAGCACGACCTTCGCGCCCTCCTCGACGAGCCGGCGCGCGTCGGCCTCGCCCATCCCCCGCGCGGCACCCGTGATGATGGCGACCTTGCCCTCGACCCGACCCATGACGACTCCCTCTACTCGTGAACAGCTGTGGTGACGACGCCGGTCGACGCGTCAGCGCGTACCGACGATGCCCGGCGCGCCGGTGAGCGGCAGATCCAGCGTCGTGGTCAACCCCGGCGCCGCGGCCACGACGGCGGGTACGGCGTTGACCACCCTGCCGACCCCGGCGAGGATCGCCGAGTAGTTGTGGTCGCCGTCCGCGCTCTGCGCGGCCAGGTCGAGGACGTACGACGGTTCACCGATCACCTCGACTCGGTACGAGTGCCCCTCCTGGACCGCGTACGGCCAGTCCGGCCGCAGGTCGCCCCGGGTGCGGGTGACGTGTTCGACCACGATGACGGGCTCGCCCGCCACCATGCCGGTGATCTGGAAGCGGAACCCCGCCTGGGTGCCCTCGGCGATGGTGCAGGCCGCGACCTCGTAGGTCTCCGGGGCGGGTTCGCGCTCGACGTGTTCGGTGATCTCGTCCACCTCCACGCCCAACCCGGCGGCGAGCAGGTGGATCGACGCCCCCCACCCCGCCGTCAACACCCCGGGCAGGAACAGCAGCGGGGTCTGGTCGAGCGGGGTGCCGAAACCCATGACGTCGACCATCGACTCGGTGGAATCGTAGGTGGCGTAGTCGGAGAACTCGGTGCAGCGGACCTGGCGCACCTCGCGGCAGGTGCCGGTGATCGCGAGCGGCAGGAGGTCGTTGGTGAACCCCGGGTCCACGCCGGTGACGAAGAGGGTGGCACCGCCCTCCAGGGCCGCGGCTTCGAGCTTGGCGCGCGCGCTGCCGGGGACGCCCGCGGCGGGGTTGATGAGCGGAGTGGGCGCGGTGCCCGCCACGTTGATCCCGGCGGCGAGGTACTCGCGGATGTCGCGCGCGGCCTCCACCGGCCGGGTGTCGCTCATCGCGCAGTAGACCACGCAGTCGGGCGCCGCGGCCACGATGTCGGCCGCACTCGTGGTGGCGGTGACACCCGTGTCCACCCCGAGACCGGCGAGCTCACCCGCGTCCCTGCCCGCCTTGTCCGCGGAGTGCACCCAGACGCCGACGAGCTCGAAGCGCGGGTCCTCGATGAGGTGGCGCAGGGCGATCGCCCCGGCGTTCCCCGTGGCGATCTGTGCGACCCGGATGGCCATGTGTCCCCTCCCGACCTGAGGCGGCGCGTGGTGACGCGCGCCTGTTCGCGGCGGACGCTACCAGAGCAGGCCGCCTGATCGGGGGGTTATCAGACACGTGACCGGACAGTTGTCCGGTCACGTGTCGGAGGGGGTCAGCCGACGACCACCCCGCAGGCGATCCTGCTGCCTCCGTCGCCGGCCATCAGCGTGTCCTCGTCCGGCCCGTCCGGTGCGTAGCGCTCCGGGATGTGGGCGAGGTTGTCCGGGTCCTCGTGGATCATCACGGCCGAACCGTCGTCGTCCAGCAGGAGCTCCCGGTCCAGCCGGTCTGTCAGGGTGGTGAGGCGGGCGGTCCCGTCGCCGGCGACGTACAGCGGCGGCAGGTCGCCCGCGTGCTCGGGATGCCCGGCCCCGCCGCCCGGCCCGGCCAGATGCCCGCCGGCCGAGAGGAACGCGCCCCTCTCCTCGGGGTCGTTGGGATTGGCGCTGTCCGGCTCACACAGCCCGGTCGTGTGGATGTGCAGTCCGTGGAATCCGGGCTCGAGTCCGCTGGCCTCGACGGTGACCAGGGTGCCGCCCTCGGCCTCGACGAACTCCACCGTGCCCAGGGGTCCGCCCTCAGGGTCGGTGAGCTCCGCGGTGGCGAAGGCCCGGTCGCCCTGCTCCCCGCCCCCGGCTCCCGCGTCAGCGGTGGTGGCGGTGTCCTGGGGGGTGGTGGTCCCCTCGGCGGCGGGAGAGTCCTCCCCGGTCCCGCACGAGGCGGCCAGCACCGCGGCTGCGGTGAGTGCGACGAAGGCGCTGCCCCTGCGGGCTCGGCGGAGAGTGGGCACGGTCTGGGCGTGAACTGTCTGGTCGGGAACGGTCTGTCCAGGTCGGTTCTGTGCGGTCATCCGGTGGACCTCCTAGTCGGCGTCGTGCGTGTCGGCGTCGTGCGTGTCGGCGTCGTGGCCGTCACCGTACCCACGCTCACCGCGGATGCAACCGTGCGAAACCCGCTACTCCGCCGCACGGAAGCGGCGCAGCCGCAGGCTGTTGGCCACCACGAACACCGAGGAGAACGCCATCGCCGCGCCCGCGATCATCGGGTTGAGCAGCCCGGCCGCCGCCAGGGGCAGCGCGGCCACGTTGTAGGCGAACGCCCAGAACAGGTTGCCCTTGATGGTCCGCAGGGTGCTGCGGGACAGCCGGATCGCATCGGCCGCGGCGCGCAGGTCTCCGCGGACCAGGGTGAGGTCGGAGGCCTCGATCGCCGCGTCGGTGCCCGTCCCGATCGCCAGCCCCAGATCGGCGGTGGCGAGGGCGGCCGCGTCGTTGACGCCGTCGCCGACCATGGCCACGACCCGGCCCTGCGCCTGCAGCCTGCGGATCACGTCCACCTTCTCCGCTGGCAGCACTTCAGCGATGACCGTCTCGGAGATCGCGGTGTCCGGGCCGGGGTCGATGCCCACCTGCTGCGCCACCGACGCGGCCACCCTCGCGTTGTCGCCGGTGAGCAGGATGGGGGTGAGACCCAGGCCGCGGAACCTCCCGACCGCCTCGGCGGAGGAGTCCTTGATCTGGTCGGCCACCACCAGCACCCCGCGGGCACGGCCACCCCAGCCCACCGCCACCGCGGTGTGGCCGCGGCCGGAGGCCTCGTCGACCGCCCGCTCGAGCTCGGCGGGCAGCGGCATCTCCTGCTCGGCGAGGAGAGCCGGACGGCCCACCACGACCACCTCGTCGTCGTCACGGGTGTCGTCAGTGGGGTCGGCTCCGACCCGTCCCGACACCCCCAGCCCCTCGGTGTTGCGGAAGCCCGCTACGGCCGGTAGGTCACCGACCCGCTCTCGGGCGCCGGCGGCGATGGCCCGGGCGATCGGGTGCTCGGACGCGTCCTCCACCGCGCCGGCGTGGCGCAGCACCTGCGTCTCGTCCTCGCCGTCCGCGGCGGTCACCGAGACCAGCGCGGGCGTTCCGGTGGTCACGGTGCCGGTCTTGTCGAGCACGATCGTGTCGACGCGGCGGGTGGACTCCAGGACCTCGGGGCCCTTGATGAGGATGCCCAGCTGCGCACCGCGGCCGGTCCCCACCATGAGGGCCATGGGCGTGGCCAGACCGAGCGCACAGGGACAGGCGATGATGAGCACCGCGACCGCGGCCGTGAACGCCATGGAGGTGCCGGATCCGGTGAGCAGCCAGAAGGCGAACGTCGCGGCCGCCAAGACCAGGACGGCGGGGACGAAGACCCCGGAGATGCGGTCAGCCAGGCGTTGCGCGGCGGCCTTCCCGGACTGTGCGTCCTCGACCATCCGCGCCATCTGCGCGAGCTGGGTGTCCGATCCCACGCGGGTGGCCCGGACGATCAGCCGCCCGCTGGTGTTGACCGTGCCGCCGACCACGGCGTCGCCGGTGGAGACCTCGGCAGGCACGGATTCACCGGTGACCATGGCGGTGTCGACGGCGGAGGCGCCGTCGACGATCCGGCCGTCGGTCGCGATCTTCTCGCCGGGGCGCACGATGAACTCGTCACCGACCTGCAGGTTCTCCACGGGGATCCGCGTCTCGACGCCGTCGCGCAGCACCGCGACGTCCTTGGCGCCGAGCTCGAGCAGCGATCGGAGCGCCGCCCCGGCCGTGCGCTTGGACCGGGCCTCGATGTAGCGACCCAGCAGCACGAAGGTGGTGACCCCGGCGGCGGCCTCGAGGTAGATGTCCCCCGCGCCGTCGCTGGGCGAGAGCGAGAACTCGAACCCGTGGGTCATGCCCGGCATCCCGGCGTGGCCGAAGAACAGGGCGTACAGCGACCACAGCAGGGCGGCGGACGTGCCGATCGACACGAGGGTGTCCATGGTGAACGAGCCGTGCCGGATGTTGATCGCCGCCGCGCGGTGGAACGGCCACCCGCCCCACACGACGACCGGAGCGGCGAGGGTCAACGAGAGCCACTGCCAGTTGGTGAACTGCAACGCCGGGATCATGGCCATCGCGATCACGGGTATCGACAGCAGCGCGGAGACGATCACGCGGTGGCGCAGGCTCTCCACCCGGTCAGGGGCCGCGGAGTCGTCGGTGGCGTTGCCGGCATGTCCCGTCGCGGCGGCGGCCCCGTCGGCGGCGGGAGGGGTCGAGGTGGCGGCGGGCGTGCGGGGCTGCGGGAGCCGCGCCGAGTACCCGGCCTGCTGGACGGTGTCGAGCAGGAGTTGCGACTCCACGCCCGGGGCGTACTCCACGCGCGCCTTCTCGGTGGCGTAGTTGACCTCGGCCGTCACCCCGTCGAGCTTGTTGAGCTTGCGCTCGATCCGGTTGGCGCACGAGGCGCAGGTCATGCCCTCGATCTGGAGGTCGACGACGGTGGTCGCCGGTCCGCCGGCGATATCGGTGCCTGTCATGGCGTCCTCCCTCATTCCGCGTCGTGGAGTGTGTACCCGGCCTCGTCCACGGCCGCGCGGACGAGCGCGGGGTCGACGGGATGGGGGGCGACGACGACGAGGCGGCCCGACTCCAGGTCGACCTCGACCGACTGGACGCCGGGGATCTCCGAGACCTCCTCCTCCACGGACGCGACGCAGTGGCCGCAGGTCATCCCGGAGACGGTGAAGGTGGCGGTGTCGGACATGGGGTTCTCCTCTGGTGGTGGCAGATGGGTGGAGGGCGGCTCGGTGGAGCGGACTACGACTTGACCAGGCGCGCGATGGCCGCGTTGGCCTCGGCGAGCTTGGCCTGTGCCTCCGGGCCGCCGTGCTCGATCGCACCGGCCACGCAGTGGCCCAGGTGTTCCTCGAGCAGGTTGAGCGAGAGCGACTGCAGGGCCCGGGTCATGGCGGAGACCTGCGTGAGGATGTCGATGCAGTACTTGTCCTCCTCGACCATCTTCTGCAGCCCGCGGGCCTGCCCCTCGATGCGGCGCAGCCGCTTGAGGTGGTCGTCCTTGTTCGGGGTGTATCCGTGCTCGGCCATGCGACATACAGTACCCCCCTAGGGTACCCATTTCAAGGCCCACGTCTCCCCGCCACCGGACTCCCGCGGTTCAGGCCTGGCGGTCGGGCTTCAGGCCTGACGGTCGGGCTTCAGGCCTGGCGGTCGGGCTTCAGGCCGTGTTCGATTCCCCAGGCCACCGCCTGGGCGCGCGTGTTCACGCCCATCTTCCGGTAGGCGGCACGGATGTAGGTCTTGACCGTGTTGGCCGACAGGTAGCACCGGTCGCCGATCTCCCGGTTCGACATGCCCTGCACGATCAGGCCCACCATCTCGGCTTCGCGGGCGGAGAGGCCCGCCTCCTTGGCGGGCCAGTCGTTGGCCCCCGTGGCGGACAGCCCCGGCCCCACCATCGTCACGACGCGCCCCGCCGCGATCTCCTCTATCCCCCGGACCAGCTCCGGGGCGGACAGCGACTTGGAGAGGAAGCCGTTCGCCCCCAACGCCAGACTGTCCTCCACAGCAGCGTGGCCGGCGGCGAAGGAGTAGACCGCGATCGCACCGATCGACGGGTCCTGACGCAACGCGGCCAGGCGGGCGTGCTTACCGACCGGCGCGGCGAACGTGTCGTACAGGGCCACGTCCACCGGAGCCGCCCCCTTGGAGACCGTGCGCTTCTCCACGACCTCGATGCGGTCGGCGTACTCCGAGAGTATGGCGTTCACCCCGGCTACGACGACGAGGTAGTCGTTGATCACAGTCACCCTGACCGGCATGGACAGACCTTAGCAACGAACCCTCGGATGCCCCGATACGGCGATCACACCCCTGGGGGTGTAGTCCGCCCGCTTTCATACAACGGATGATGGGACGTTGTTCCGCGCACGGTCTTTCGACTCGTCGCCGACCCGGGAAGTGGGATGATCATTTGGCTGAGGCCGCCTCGACCGCAGTGGACGATCGATGGGCATGGGCTGACCGCGGCAACTGCGTCGGCCACCAGGACCTGTTCTATAACGACGACCACGACCTCAAGGGCACGAGGCGGAAGAACGAGGAACTCGCCAAGCAGCTCTGCCGGCAGTGCCCGGTGCTCGACCAGTGCCGCCGGTACGCCATCGAGGAGCGGGAGCTCTACGGCGTCTGGGGCGGCATGACCGAGCTGGAACGGCACAAGATGGCGGGCCGGCTGCGCACCGGTTGACCCGCCGCCGGGATGCGGTGCGTGCAGGTCGCGTTGGCGCAGAACGGGTTCCACCCGGTGACATTGCACCCCGTTCCATCCCGCCGACTCCGGCGCTATTCTTCTGCTACCCCTGGCCGGAGGAGCGTCGATGCCCGGTTTATCCCGTCGACAGTTCGTGAGCCGCGTCGGCCTGCTGGCGGCGTTGTGGGGAGTGGCTCCCGGTTCGCTGAGCAGCCGGCTCGCGACCGCTCGGACGGTTCCCGACGCGCCACCGTCAACGTTGACGGGGACGATTCTGAGGAACGGCGGCGACGCCCACTCGTATCGGACCCTGGCCGCGGGACCTGGTGAGGACCATATTCCGCGAGCGGACATCCTGCGCGCGTCTCCCTCTCCAACACGGGTGGATTCGCGCCGTTCCCTCCTGTATCTCGGACACCTGTCCGATATGCACGTCATCGACGCGCAGTCCCCCTGCCGTATCGAACCGATGATCGTTCAGGATCACGCGACATGGGGGTCGGCGTTCCACCCGCAGGATCCACTCACCGTTCATGTGACCGCGGCGATGGTCAAGGCCTTCGCCGACAACTCGACCAGTCCGGTGACCGGGGCGCCCCTCGGTGCGGCGATAGTCACCGGCGACAGCGCCGACATGCATTCCCATCTCGAGTTGCGGTGGTACATCGATGTTCTCGACGGGGTGGCGGTGACGCCCAACAGCGGGTCCCCCCATGTATTCGAGGGTGTGCAGGCATGGCAGGACGCGCACTGGGCCTACCGACCGGGGTCGCCGTCGGGTGGCGCGTTCGGCGACTACGGGTTTCCCCGGCTGCCCGGGTTGTTGGCCGAGGCCATCGCCCGGCCTGTCGAGTCGGTGGGCCTCCCGGTGCCGTGGTACTCGGTGTACGGAAACCACGACACGCTCCTGCTCGGCACGTTCGGACTCTCCTCCCAGTTGCGTTCGCTGGCGGTCGGATCGCAGAAGGCCCATACGCTCGCCGCCACCTCGACGTCGATTCTGGCCGGATACGCCGCGACCGCGAGTCCCCTGCAACGGTTGAGTGACGCATGGGGAGTCCAGTCAGGAACCAGACCGGGATTTCGTGGAGTCACCTCGGATCCGCGGCGGTACCTCTTCGAGCAACGCGAGTTCATGGCCGAGCACTTCAACACCACGGCGACACCCGGCCCCGTCGGGCACGGCTTCACCCAGCACAACCTCGATTCGGGAGAGACCTGGTGGACCACTGATGTGACACCCCACGTGCGCCTGTTCGGACTCGATACCTGCAACGCCGTCGCCGGGGCGGACGGTGCGGTGCCGGCCGACCAGTTCGAGTGGCTCAAGGGCCAGCTGGACCGTGCACAGTCCGACAAGAAGCTCGTCCTGGTTCTGACGCATCACAACAGCATGACCCTGGAGAATCGGGCGCGGAGACCGGGCTCGGACATGACGCTCCACGGCGCCGAGGAATTCGTCGACATGCTGTTGGCGTACCCGGTGGTGATCGCTTGGCTGAACGGGCACACACATCAGAATCAGATCCTCGCCCACCGGGCCGACCGCACCGGCTTCTGGGAGATCACGACGGCGTCCTGCATCGACTTCCCACAACAACAGCAGACCGTCGAGATCGTCGACAACCGGGATGGAACGCTGTCACTGTTCACGACGGTGCTCGATCACGCGTCGCCGGTGACCCCGGGCTCGTCGGGCGGGTACCTGGACCTGGCGTCGCGGAGTCGGGAGCTGGCCGCGAACGATTGGGCCGAGAACCCCCTGATGAGGAGAGGCTCGGCGCTGGACCGCAACACCGAGCTCCTTCTGCCCGCCCCGTTCGAGATGGAGGCGATCACCGACGCGTCGCTGGAACAGCAGCACCTGCGCGAGCGCGCGCGCCTCCTCGCCCACGAGCAACGGGGGCAGCGGTGAAGCGGGCGACCGGAGGCCTGATCCTCACGCTTGCCCTGGCGGGATGCTCGCAGATCGACGCACTCGCACCCGTCGGGGGAGCGGAGATCGCGGACCTGAGGTACGCGGCGATCGAGGTGCTGCTGGAGCAGGGTGTCGACGTTCTCGTCGCGCCGGTGTGCGATGGCCACGGCGCGGCTCTTCGATGTGTCGGAGAAACCGTCAGCAACGAGACCATCACGGCGACCCTGACTTCCGAGGACGGCGCGTCCTTCGACCTCAGAGTCGGGCAGAGCCTCATCTACTCGGGTCCCGTGCAGGCCGTTCTCGAACGAAATGGAACGGTGGGCGCGCGATGATCGGGACGTGGCGGGGGTGTCTCCGAGGTGCCCCTGTAGTGCTCCCGGTGGTGATCGTCAACGCACTTCTCCAGGCGCTGCTGGTGGTCGATGATCCAACCCCCGAGGGTGCGTGGGGATTCGCACTGCGCGTGGGCGCCTCAGGACTGGCGATGATCCTCGCGCTCTGGCTGATCCTGGGGGCGTCGGCCGCCGCAGTCGATGCCGACGCACGGTTCTCAGTACCGCCGATGACGGTGCTGATAGGCGCGACGGCGGCAGTCGTCCTCGGAGGCCTGGCCGGAGTTGTGTCGCCGATTCTGCCAGTCGTCGTCGCGGTGGCTGCGGTACCGCTACTCGCGTCTCTTGCGTCAAGGCCGAGCCCGGGCGTACTCCGTACCGTCACGTGCACTCCCGGTCGCGCCCTGCTCGGGTTCTTCTGGGTCGCACTGCTGTTCATCGTCAACTGGGTCATCGCTCTGCTGCTCGGCTTCTTCATCGGCGGACCCGTTTCCGCAGCGCTCTCCTGGGTCGTGTTCGGATTCAGCGCATCGATACTGGCGACCCATTGGGCGGTACTGCATCGTCGAGCCGCACAGCAGGTCGGGCACGAGGGGTTCAGGGCTACTCGAACCGCCGGATCTCCGCGGACGCGGGCCAGGTCGGCCTAGGCGGGCCGACCTCCGGCGTGACCACCCCGCAGGCGTCCGGCGTCGGCGGCGCCTCGATCGCGGGCGCGCTCCCACAGGTTCCGCCCGGGCGCTGGGTCATGACCACGACGGTAGCTCCGGGAGGGTGCCCGACCCACGCGGGAGGGTGGCGACTTAGACTCCGTTCATCAGTGATTCACGACACATTAAGTCCGGGGGGACCGTGTTACTTCGTCGAACCGCGATGCGCGCTGCCGCACTCGCCACCGCTCTGGCGACCACCATCGGCGGCGGGGCCGTGCTCGCCCCGGTCGCCGCCGCACAGGGCTCGTCCAACGACCCCGCTCCCGCGTTCTACCAACCGCCGGCCCAACTGCCCGCGGGCGCGGGCGCGCTCGTCAAGTCCGAGGCGTTCCCACTCGCCGGTGCGATCCCTCCCATCCCCGGGGCGGAGTTCCTCTCGGACGGCGCCGGCGCGGTCTCGACCGACGCCCAGCGGATCATGTACACCTCCGTGGGGTCGAGAAATCAGCCGGTGGCCGTGACCGGGACCTACCTCCAGCCCCGCGCACCGTGGACGGGTCCGGGGACTCGGCCGCTCGCTGTGCTCGCGCCGGGCACCCAGGGCCAGGCCGACCACTGCGCGCCGTCGAAGACCTTCCAGAACCTGGCCACGGTCCGCACGGACCCGCCCGGCGTGGGCTTCGGCTACGAGATCATCCAGGCCTACGCGTTGTTGGCCCGCGGGTACGCGGTCGCGATGACCGACTACGAGGGGCTGGGCACGCCCGGCATCCACCCGTACGTCCACCGCGAGTCCTCGGCCCGTGCCGTGCTGGACATCGCCCGCGCCGCGCCGCGGGTCCCGGGAGCGGACATCGGCGACTCGCCGCGCACCGTGTTCACCGGGTACTCCCAGGGCGGCGGCGCGGTGGCCGCGGCGGCCGAACTGCACCCGCGGTACGCGGCCGAGGTGAACCTCGTCGGTACCGCCGCCGGATCGCCGCCCGCCGACCTCCTGGCCACCCTCGAGAGGGCGGACGGGTCGGCGATCGCCGGAGTGATCGGGTACTCGCTCAACAGCCTCGTCGACGCCTACCCGGAGATGAACCGACTCCTCGACGCCTACCTCAACGACCACGGCCGGGCGATGCTCGCCGCCACCTCCGACCAGTGCATCGGCGAGACCGCCATCCAGTTCTTCCATCAGCGGACCAACAACTTCACGCTGTCCGGCCAGTCCGCCGGTGAGATCGCCAGGCAGGATCCGGCCATCATGGACTACCTGGAGCGCCAGCGCATCGGCCGCATGTCGCCCACCACGCCGGTGCGGATCCTGTCCCCCGTGAACGACGACGTGGTGCCCGGCCACCAGTCACAGCGGCTCGGCCGCGACTGGTGCGCGCAGGGTGCGGCGGTCGAGATGGTGATCGACCACACCCCGCCGGTGGCCACCGGGCTGGTCATCAACCACGCGGTGCCGATGCTCTCCGGCCTCGGCGGGACGGTGCAGTACCTGGCCGACCGGATCGACGGCGTCCCGGCGCCGGTCAACTGCGGGACGTACTGAGCCGCCGACCCCCGCGCGTCGCGACGAGCGTTCCGCTGCATCGAAAAGAGCGTTCCGAACACATCCGCCGAGTAGCAGGTGTTCGGAACGCTCTTTTCGATGGGGAGCGCCTGCCGATGGGGAGCGCCGGGAAGGCGCGGGGGAACGCCGGGGCACAAGGGGCAGGTGCGGGCCTCGGACCCCAGTCTCGCAAGTAGATTGCGCAAGCAGCTTGTAGAATCGCCCGGGTGACCGACCAGACCCACCCTGCGGCCAGCCCAGACCCCACCGACCCGGCCGCGCTCGCCACCGACCTGCGCGAGGCCCTGCGCCCGCTGTGGCGGCGTCTCGGCGAGCACCGGACGCTGTCGATGGGGAAGGTCGGGATCCTGGCCCGCCTCGACCGCCACGGCGCACTCACCGCGACCGTCCTCGCCGCGCACGAGCGGATCAGCCACCAGGCTGTGGCGGGTGCGGTCCGCGAACTCGAAGAGATGGGCCTGGTCTCCCGCAGCCCTGACCCCGCCGACGGCCGACGGGTCCTGATCACCCTCACCGACAGCGGCCGCACACGCCTGGTCAGCGAACGCTCGGCCGGGCAGGAGTGGCTGGTCCACGCGGTCACCGACGAGCTCAGCGAGTCCGAGCGCGCCACGCTGGCCTCAGCCGTGCCCCTGCTCAGCAGGCTGGACACCGAGGGCACGAGGTGACCTCGACCGACCGTGCGCCCGCGCCCCGCTGGTTCCTCCAGACCCTGGTCTACGCCGGGCTCACCAGCGCGATCGTCAGCTCCCTGGGCATGCTGCTCGTGCCGTCGGTGGCCGGCGAGTTCGGCATCACCGTCAGCGCCGCGCAGTGGATGCTCACCGTGAACCTGCTGGTGGGCGCGGTGGCCACCCCGATCATGGGACGGATGGCGGACGGCCCCCACACCAGGCGGCTGCTCCTGGCGTCGTTGGCGGTGATCTTCACGGGATCGGTCATCGCCACCGTGGCCACGAGCTTCACGGTATTCCTGATCGGCCGGGCACTGCAGGGCCTGCTCTACGGGACCGTCCCGGTCACGATCGCCCTGGCCCGCCGGCACCTGAGCTACTCCGAATCCCAACCGGCCATCTCCACCCTGTCGGTCACGGTCTCCGTGGGGATGGGGCTGGGATACCCGCTCACCGGCCTGCTCGCCGCGGGGTTCGGCCACCGGTCCGCGTTCGCCTTCGCCGCGCTGTTCGTGGCCACCGCGGCAGCCGCGGTGTGGCGCTTCGTGCCCGCCGGGCCCGACCCGCTCGCCCCGCGCACGCCCCTCGACCTGCCGGGAACAGTTCTGCTGGGCGCCGGCCTGGCCACCCTGCTGCTGTGGATCTCCGAGGCCCAGGGGTGGGGCTGGACCTCACCGCGCGCCCTGTCGACCCTTGCGGTAGCCCTGGCCGCCCTGTCCATGTGGGTCGTGCACAGCGTGCGGACCCGGTACCCGCTGATCAACCTGCGGGTGGTGCGCAGACCCGAGGTGCTGCTGGCCAACGCCACCGCGATCGGGCTGGGCACCGCGCTGTACATCGGCCTGTCGATCGCGAGCCTGGTGGCGCAAGCGCCCGCCGGGACCGGCTTCGGGCTCGCCGTCCCGCTCATGTGGGCGGGCTTCATGATGGCGCCGCTGTCCGTGGGGAGCTTCCTGGCAAATCGCGCGGTCCGTGCCCTCGCGCGCCGGGTCGACATGGCGGTCTTCCTGCCGGTCGGCGCGGCCGTGATGACCGTGGCATCGCTGCTGCTGTGGTCCGCTCACGACAACTTCCTCACGCTCGCCGTCGGGATGTTCCTGTTCGGGGCGGGGATCGGCTCCGGTTACGCCGCCATGCCCGCGCTGATCGCCCGGAGTGTGGCCGTGGACCAACTCGGCAGCGCCGTGAGCTTCAACCAGGTCCTGCGCACGGTCGGCGGCGCTGTGGGTGCCGCGTTGTCCGCCGCCGTGCTCGCCGCCCACCCGTCCGAGTCGACTTACTCCACCGACGAGGGCATCACCATGGCGTTCGGTGTGGGCGTGCTGTGCTGCGCCGCGGTGATGGTGGCGTTGACGTGGCACGCCATCATGCGACGACGACGAGGTGGCGCATCCCACGGCGCGGGGCGGTGAGCGGCGATAGCGTCGTGCGCATGCGCGCACTGAGCTGGGGCCCTGTCGCCGGGGTGACGCTCGCCCACCTGGTCGCGCTGGTGACCGGCGCCGACGCGGTGGCAGCCTGGTCGCAGGTCTTACTCATGCCCGCGCTGGCGGTGGTGCTGCTCGTCCTGCCGCCCGAGGACCGCGGGCCCGCCTGGCCCTGGGCCCTGGCAGCGTTGGCCGCGAGCTGGGTCGGGGACTCACTCCCGAAGATCGTCCCCTCCGACGTGCAGTTCCTGTCGATGATCGGCGGGTTCGCCGCGGCCCAGGTGCTGTGGATCGTCGCGTTCACCCGCGTGGACCGGGGACGGTCGCCGTTCGCGTGGACGCTGCTGCTCATCGTGGTGGCGGTCGCGCTGCTGGTGGTGACGGTTCCGGAGGCCGGGATGCTCGCCCCGGCCGTGGTGGTCTACGGGCTGCTTCTGCTCGCCGTGGCGTGGCTCGCCTCGAGCCACGGTTGGGTCGGCGCGCTCGGCGGCGCCCTGTTCGTCCTGTCCGACGGCCTGATCGCGTTGGGGGCCTTCCGGCCCGATCTCGTCGCCTGGGCGAACCGCGACCTCGTGGTGATGGCCACCTATGTGGGCGCCCAGGCGCTGTTCGTGGCGGTCATCCTGCTCACGCGATCACCCGAACTCACCTGGGGCCGCGCACCCCGCCGCGGCACCCGCGCCCGACTCACCAGGTGAGGCGCTCCGGGCGGGCGTCGGCCAGGATCTCCTCACGGTCCTCGGGCAGGAGGAATCCCTCGGCGATGAGCCGGTCCGTGGCCGCGCGATAGGCCGCCAGGTACTGCTCACGCCCCGACTGCGCTCCCCTTGACTGAGCTGCCCCTGACTGCCCACCACCGGGCCACCGCTCCCGCAGCGCCTGCTCGGAGAGCTCGACGGTCCGCCCGAGGAGCATGCACAGGGGCTGGGCCTCGGGATGGGGCACTCCGGTGAGCTGTTCGACCGGGGCCTCCACGACGGGGGTCCTCACGCCACCCCGGCCATTGCCCAGCTCGTCGGTGACGACCTCGTCGTCGTCGATCTCCACCGGCGGCGCGGCCGGCGGGCGCGCACCGCCGGCGACCCAGGACACCAGGTGCCTCAGGGCGGCGCGGAGGACGAACACCTGCTGGCCGCTGTTGACCGGGCCGTGGCAGTCGACGAACTGTGCGAACTCACCCAGCTGGTAGAGGTCCGCGTGGGCCTGGCCGGCGATCTCCCAGGTCACCACGGACTCCGAATCGGGCTGGCGGGCGGGCAGGGAGGCGATACGACCGATCAGGTCACCCTCCGCCTGCACCACCATCACCGGCGCGCCCACGTCCTCGCGGAGCGTCGCCGGGCCGCGACCGAGGGCGGCGACGATGTCGCTTCCGCGGCCGCGGTCGTCGAAGGGCAGGTACCCGGCTCCACGGCTGTGGAGGAGGAACGCGTCGAACACCCCGACCCGCGGGTGGACGCCGTTGACGTAGGAGGTCAGCGCGAACGCCGACTGCGACTCGCCCACCGCGATGACCGACCGCGCGCGTAGACCTGCGAGCGGCCCTTCCCCGTCCGGCTCGCGCACGTAGCGCCCCACCTGCGTGACGATGTCGTAGGCGTACGCGTCGCCGGGGTGGTGCAGGTCCCCGTAGCGTTCGGGCCGCTGGGCTCGGAGTCCCTTGGTCTGGCCGCCGAGGCCCACCGCGGCGTCCCCGCCCTCGACCGCGATGAACTGGGCCGACACCCCGACCCAGGCGTGACCCGCCCGGAGGATCTCGTCGGCGAGGTAGGTGTAGTCCGGCGCGGCGTCCTGTCCACCACTGACGTTGAGCCACTCCACCAGCACCACGCCGCTGAACGACCCCGGCTCCGGCTGCCGCACCAGTACGCGGGTCGCGAACGGCGCGGAATCGGCCTCGGTGAGCTCGACGCGCCCGTCGCCCGGTGTCGCCACCGTGTCGTAGGAGACGGCCTCGCCGCTGCACGCCCACTCCGACTCGCCGAACCCGGCCGCCGCCAGGTCCGGGGCCGCGCGGCCGGACATCGGCGGGAAGGACCTGCCCTGCGTCAACTCTACGAATGTGGCTCGCCGGGATCGGTGCATGGACCGATTGTGCCTGTTAGCGTCGCCCTGGCGACCCCCTTTCAGGCCAAGGAGACCCGGTGACCGACGGACCCGATCTCTTCCCCGGTTTCCGCTCCCGCGTGATCGAGACGCCCGGCGCCCGGATCAGGGTGCGCGTCGGCGGATCGGGACCGCTGGTCGTGCTGCTGCACGGGTACCCGCAGACCGGGGCGATGTGGCACCGGATTGCCGCCGGGCTGGCCACCCGGCACACCGTCGCCGTTCCCGACCTGCGCGGATACGGCGCCTCGGAGTGCCTCGACGACGACTTCTCCTTCCGCGCCATGGCCGCCGACGTCACCGCACTGATCGGCGAGCTCGGGGGAGGTGGGTCCGGTCCGGCAGGCGACGGGGAACGCGACGGGACCGACGACGACACCGCTGTCGTCATCGGACACGACCGGGGTGCCCGGACCGCGCATCGGCTGGTGCTCGATCGGCCCGGGTTGGTGCGGGGCGTGGCGCTGCTCGACATCCTGCCCACCACCGAGGTGTGGCGGCAGATGTCACCGGAGATGATCCGCGCCTACTACCACTGGGGCTTCCTGGCCCGGCCCGAGATCGCGGAGCCGATGATCGCCGACGACCCGGTGCGATTCCTCCATTCGGCCCTCGCCGGCCTCTACTCCCCGCTGGAGGCGTTCCATCCGGTGGCCCTGGCCGAGTACGAGCAGGCCATCGCTCGACCCGGCGTCATCCACGCGATCTGCGGCGACTATCAGGCGGCTGCCACCGTGGACCTCGCCCACGACGAGGCGGATCTGCACCGCCGGCCGGACCTGCCCGCGCTCGTGCTGTGGGGCGCCCGGGGGAAGGTGGGCGCGGAGGTGGATCCGCTGGAGGTCTGGCGCGGCCGGCTGCCCCGGGCCGAGGGCCGCGCGATCGACGCCGGGCACTACCTCGTGGAGGAGGCCCCCGAGGAGTCATGGGCGGCGATCGCCGGGTTCCTCGAGCGCATCTGACCGCCGGGGGGGGATCGACATCCGGCCGGGGAAGATCGCCCTCCCCCCGACGGGGATCGCCCTCCGGCCGGCGGGACGTCAGGGCGCCCGGTCCGCTGCGGCGCCGGGGGCCGCGACCGTCGCTGTGCCCGCCGTCGCTGACCCCGCGGTGGCCGTCGAGGTGTCGGAGGGCGCCCCCGTCGGCGTCTGCGAGGTCGCGGGCGTCGAGGTCGGCATCGACGTCTGCGCGCGGGTCGTCGTCGGGGCCGCCGTGGTCCGGATCGTCGTCGGCGGGGCCGCGCCCCGGGTCGTCATCGCGCGCGGCGTGGGGACGACGGCGGAGGTCATCGACGTGCGGCAGGTGACGAGGTGCCTGCGGGCCATCCACGCTGGGGCGCCCATCGCGATGGCCTCGTCCGGGCAGGTCATGGTGTAGATCGAGACCCCATCGGCCTGCCGCCACCGGCCGTTCCGGAACACCACCCAGAACGGGTCTCCCGAGATGTCGCCGGCCATGACCGCCCAGCCGGCGTCGCAGTCGATGATCCGCGCTCCGCTGTCCGGGTACCCCAGGTCGGTGTTGATCACCCCGGCGTCACACACCGCCGCGGGTGCGGGGACGACCGCGGTGGGCGTGGCGGGAGCGGTGGTGGTGGCGCGAGAGGCCCGGGTCGAGGTCGCGGTGGTGCTGGGGCCGGCCGGGGCGGTCACCTCGGGAGACGTCTCGTCTCGCGATCGCATCAGCGCGACGGTGGTGACGGTCGCGACGAGGACCCCGACCACCACGACCACCGCGAGGGCCGCGTAGACCGGCGACTGACCGCCTCCCCGTACTCCGTCGGCCCCGGTCACGTCGCCACCCCGTCGCCCTGGCTAGAGGGTCATCCCGGGCGGTAGCGGACCGATCGGGGTCGCGTCCCCCGCGCCGGCGAACGGGTTCCACACGTAGATGGTGGAGGCGTAGACGGCCTCCGCATTCGGTTGGCCCGCCACCGGCTCCTGTTGCACGCGCAGCTCCACGTGGAAGTCGCTGTGCTGCCCGAGCAGGACACGCGGCGTGGTGCCGGGCTGCGTCGCGACCTGCTCGCCCCGGTGGAACAGCACGACACGGGTGGGCGACGAGACCGTCCCGCCCGCGGTCTCCAGGAACAGGTAGCCGAGTTCACCGCACAGGTTCCCGCTCTGCCCCACCGTCCACCCGACCCCGGGGAACGGCCCGGGGGTCTGCGCGGCGATCCGCTGCACGTCCACCGAACACCCGGCGGGCGGAGGCATGAGGGAGTCGGTGTTGACCGCGGATGCAGCGGGCGCCCAGGACGCGAGCAGGCCGGCGGTCAGGGCCGTGGCGGTCAGGGCTCTGATGTTCGGTGTTCTGATGTTCGGTGTTCTGACGTTCGGTGTTCTGACGGTTCCGGGCATCGAGATCGCCTCTCCGATCGAGTACACCCCATGGTGACACGGGTCACACCGGAGAACCACCGTGAGTGGTGACCGGGCGCCCCCCGACCCCTCGGTACGGTGGGACCACCCGGCGGCGCACCCCTCACGCCGCCCGATGAGGAGAGTGCCGTGACCGGTCGATACGCCCCTGGACACACTCTGGATCAGGCCGTCGCTCTCGAACGCGGCGGCGAGAACCTGGTCCGGGGCCGCACGGTCGACGCGTGGGCCAACATGGTCGGGCCGTTCGGCGGGACGACCGCGGCGACGATGCTGCAGGCGATCCTGAAGCACCCGGAGCTACACGGTGACCCGCTGGCTCTGACGTTGAACTACGCGGGCCCGGTGGCCGAGGGCGAGTTCGAGATCGAGGTGCTGCCGACCCGCACCAACCGCTCCAACCAGCACTGGTGGCTCGAGATGCGCCAGGGCGATCAGGTGGTCACCACCGCCACGGCGATCACCGCGCTGCGGCGCGAGACGTGGTCGGAGACCGAGGTCGGCCCGCCCGGGGTCCCCGCACCCGAGGACCTGACCCCGGCCGCGGCGGACCGTGGGGTCAAGTGGGTGGACAACTACGACATGCGGTTCGTGACGGGGGCGTTGCAGTCGGTCGAGGAGGGACAGACGAGCCCGGATTCGACGACGACGATGTGGATCCGCGACACCCCGCCCCGCCCCCTCGACCACGTCGCGCTCACCGCGATGTGCGATTCGTTCTTCCCCAGGTCGTTCCTCCGGCTCGGCCGGCCGATCCCCGCGGGAACGGTCACGCTGACGATCCACTACCTGGCCACCGCGGACGAGATCGCGGCCCAGGGCACGGACTTCATCCTGGGCAGCGTCCACGCCCACCGGTTCCACGGCAACTACCACGATGAATCGGCGAGACTGTGGAGCCGCGACGGCACCCTGCTCGCCACCAGCCACCAACTCATGTACTTCAAGTCCTGAGTACCGCGGGCCGGAGGAGCACCCACCACATGTCGACGACGCGCAACCACACCACCCACGAGGTCCTCAACCAGGCGCCGCCGCGCGTGGACGTGGACGAGTACGCCCTCAATCCCGCACTCCGTGAGGCCGTGGGCGTCTTCGCTCCCGGCGCGGCGGGTGCCGCGACCGAGCGGTTCCACGAGATCGGCCGACACGTGGGTACGGAGCAGTTCCAGCACGACGCGGAGCTGGCCAACACCCTGACCCCGGTGCACCGCGCCCACGACCGGTGGGGCAACCGGGTGGACGAGATCGAGTTCCATCCCTCCTATCACCGGATCATGGAGTTCTCGGTGTCCCGCGGCCTGCACACCTCCGCCTGGGCGGATCCGGGTCCCGGCGCCACCGTGGAGCGGGCCACCGGCTTCATGCTGGTCTCACAGATCGAGGCCGGGCACGGGTGCCCGCTGTCCATGACGCACGCCGTGGTGCCGTCCCTGCGGTTGAGCCCGGAGCTGGCCGCGGAATGGGAGCCGGCGCTGATGTCCAGGGTCTACGACCCCGAGCTGCGCGACCCCGCCACCAAGTCGGGGGTGTTGTTCGGGATGGCCATGACCGAGAAGCAGGGCGGGTCGGACGTCCGGGCCAACACCACCACGGCCACCCCGGTCGGGGACGGCCTGCACGTGCTGCGCGGCCACAAGTGGTTCTGCTCGGCCCCACAGTCGGACGCCTTCCTGGTGCTGGCGCAGGCACCGGAGGGACTGAGCTGCTTCCTCGTCCCCCGCGTCCTCCCGGGCGGCGAGCGCAACCCCTTCCTGGTCCAACGCCTCAAGGACAAGCTGGGCAACAAGTCCAACGCCTCGTCCGAGGTGGAGTTCGACGGCACCCTGGGCTGGATGGTCGGCGATCCCGGCCGTGGGGTGCGCACGATCATCGAGATGGTCGGGCGCACCCGCCTGGACTGCGTGTTGGGCGCGACCGCGGGCATGCGCCAGGGCGTGGCCGAGGCCTCGTGGCACGCCCGTCACAGGGCCGCGTTCGGTGCGACCCTGGTGGACCAACCGGCCATGGCCGCCGTGCTGGCGGACCTCCAGCTCGAGGCGGAGGCCGCCACGTGGACCGCCCTCCGCCTGTCGGCGGCGTATGACGACGACGAGTCCGCCGCGTACCGCCGGCTTGCCACCGCGGTCGCCAAGTACTGGACGTGCAAGCGCGGCCCCAACCACGCCTACGAGTCGCTGGAGTGCCTGGGCGGAAACGGCTACACCGAGGCGTTCCCGCTGGCCCGCCGCTACCGCGAGCAGCCGGTGCTGGCCGTGTGGGAGGGCTCGGGCAACGTCATCGCACTCGACGTGCTTCGCGCGATGGCCCGCGAGCCCGAGTCGGTGGCCGCCTTCGACGCCGAGATCTCCGCACAGCTGGGCTCCCACGAGGTGTTCGACCGGCACGTCGAGCGGGTCCGGGGGCTGATCGGGCGCGCGGCCGCCGATCCCGCCGCGGCACCGGCGCTCGCACGGCGACTCGTCGAGGCCATGGCCCTCGCCCAACAGGGCGCGGTCCTGCTCGCCCACGCCCCGGCGGCGGTCGCCGAGGCGTTCTGCCTGGCCAGGCTCGGTGACGAGCGCGCAGCCGAGTACGGCGCACTCCCCCACGGCGTGGACGTGGCCGCGCTCGTCGCCCGCGCCTGATCCCGGCACCCTGCGCACGCCACCCGGCACCCGCCACCCCGCGACCCCGTGACCCCGAGATGGGAACCAGGCGCGAGGAATTCGGAGAAACGACACTGTCGGTTTCACTATTCGGCCGACAGTATGTGAGTGCTGTCACACACTGGGAGTACCCGACAAAGAGGTGCAGTATGTCAATCGATGGCGATCCGCGAGATCCGGTCTACCGACCGGGTCCGGCCCCCCTCCGCTCCCACCTGCCGATCCTGGGCGGGACCCTCGAGTACGTCGAGAATCCTCTGGCCACGATGGCCCGCCGGTACCGCGACCACGGCCCGGTCTCCGAGCTGAGCTTCCTCGGCGCCACGTGGACCGCGCTGATCGGCCCCGACGCCTGCCAGATCGCGCTCCAGAACGCTGACTGAAGCGCCCCGGGTTTGATGGAGACATCGATTACCCGGAAGGATCATCGAATCATGGGAGCACCACGCAAATACCCGGATGAGCTTCGCGACCGCGCGACGCGGATGGCGCTGGAAGCCCTGGCCGATCCCGACCGTTCACACGGTGCGATCGTGCGGGTCGCCGAGCAACTCGGCGTGCACCGCGAAGCGCTACGAACCTGGGTCCGCAAAGCCCAGGCCGAGGGCCAGGACGCCTCGTCGGTGTCCGCTGATCGCAATGCTCGCCTCGCCCAGCTCGAGAAGGAGAACCGTGAGCTGCGGCGGGCGAACACGATCTTGAAGC